>NZ_JAAQTO010000051.1 GCF_011742165.1 Billgrantia bachuensis
CGAACTCAGCAGTGAAACCGCTCAGCGCCGATGGTAGTGTGGGGTCTCCCCATGCGAGAGTAGGTCATCGTCAGGCACTTCTTCAGAAACCCAGCTTCGAGAGAGGCTGGGTTTCGTCGTTTAGGGGCCTCCCACGTAGCGTAGCGGAGCGCCGCCCGGGGCGTCAGGCATCTCTTCAGAAATCTCGGTCAATGGTCGAGTTTCGCCGCTTTTGGCAGTTTAAAATTTCAGTTCTGCTTAGTTGTGTATGACGCAAAGCCCCGACCGAGAGGTCGGGGCTTTGTCATCGGTGGCTACCGGAGCGTGGTAGCCTGGCTGGCTCTCATACGACGCCTTGATCGATCATGGCATCGGCTACCTTGCGAAAGCCAGCGATATTGGCGCCGAGCACAAGGTTGGAGGGATCGCCGAATTCTGCGGCCGTACTGGCGCACTGATGGTGGATATTCGCCATGATGGCTTGAAGCTTGGTATCGACCTTCTCCATGGTCCACTGTTGCATGCTGCTGTTCTGCGCCATCTCGAGCTGGCTAGTGGCCACACCGCCGGCGTTGGCCGCCTTGCCGGGGCCGTAGGCAATCCTGGCTTCGAGGAAGCGATCGACGGCGGTGGCAGTGGAAGACATGTTCGAGCCTTCGCTGATGCAATGCACGCCATTGCTTAGCAGGGCGACGGCATCGGCTTCGGTCACTTCGTTCTGTGTGGCGCTGGGGAAGGCGACCTCGCCCTTGATACGCCATACGGCGTGACCGTCGCTCGGATAATCCTGGGCATCGATGTACGTTGCCTCGGGGTGATATTCGACGTATTCACGCAGGGAAGTTCGCTTGACCTCTTTGAGCAACTTGAGCGTGTCGAGGTCAATCCCCTCAGGATGGTGGATCGCGCCGCGTGAGTCCGAGCAGGTAACGGGGCGAGCACCAAGTTGATAGAGCTTCTCAATGGTGTAGATGGCCACATTGCCGGCTCCTGACACCAGGCAGGTCTTGCCCGAGATGCTATCGCCACGTGCCTCGAGCATGTTCTGGGCGAAGTAGACCGCGCCGTAGCCGGTGGCCTCCTTGCGGCCGAGCGAGCCTCCCCAGTTCAGCCCCTTGCCGGTGAATACGCCTTCGTAGCTTCCAGTGAGGCGCTTGTATTGACCGTACATGTAGCCGATTTCCCTGGAGCCTACGCCAATGTCGCCTGCAGGAACATCAACGGTCGGGCCGATATGACGGTACAACTCGTTCATGAACGATTGGCAGAACCGCATGACTTCGCCATCGGACTTGCCCTTGGGGTCGAAGTTGGAGCCTCCCTTGCCACCTCCGATAGGTAGTCCGGTCAGGGCATTCTTGAAGATCTGCTCGAAGCCCAGGAACTTGATGATGCTGGCGTTGACGCTTGGGTGAAAGCGCAGGCCGCCCTTGTAAGGCCCCAAGGCCGAATTGAACTGGATGCGGTAGCCCTTATTGACCTGCACCTTGCCAGCATCATCGACCCAACTGACGCGGAACATGATCTGGCGCTCAGGCTCGACGATGCGTTCGATGATGCTGTGCTGATGATAGCGCGGCACCGTTTCGAGCAAAGGACGCAGACACTCGAGGACTTCCTCGGCAGCTTGATAAAACTCGCATTGGGCCGGGCTGCTCTTTCTTAGCCCTTCGAGGGTGCCGTGTATGTAGGTCATATGAACGTCCAGTCAGATAGCGATGCGCTCACTATAATTCAGTGCACCATTATGCAGCAAGTGCATGGGTCATGTCAGGATTAGACATTAATATGAGTCGAAAATGCTTTGAAAACGTCATTTCTTGCGCACCAAATCGGCGCATTAGATTTGGTTAAAAAACGATATTCAAACGATTCAGGGGCGGCCGACATCTGCTTCCAAGGCTGGTACCATGCGAGCCCAAAAACACCGTAAGAGAGATCCGATGTCCCGCTTGGCGAAGCACGTGGTTCCCGATCAGTTGCTCTTCTACTGCCGTCCTGGCTTCGAACACGACATGGCATCCGAGGTGACGCATTGGGTCGATCAACTGGGCTGGTACGGCAGGGCGGAATATTCATCCCAGGAAGGTTTCGTGCGCTTCGTCGTGGATGACGTGCGGCCGGCCAACGAGCTGCATAGGGAGCTGCGCTTCGAGCGGCTCGTCTTTGCGCGCCAGAGCTTGGTGGCGCTGCCGCCGCTTTCTCTGGCTCGGGAGGACAGGCTATCTCCCATCGTGGAGCAGGTAGTGTCCAGCGGCTGGAGCTTCGATTCGATCTGGCACGAAACGCCCGATACCAACGACGGCAAAGCTTTGGCGGGCCTGATCAAGGCACTGACGCGTCCACTAGAGTCGGGGCTACGCAAGCGTGGCGCCTTACGCCGTAAGGCTGCCGGGCGCCGTTTGCATCTATTTTGGACCGATGGCGATCGCGTGCAATTGGGCATGAGCTTTCATGGCAATCGCAGCGAACTGCAGGGCGGCATTCGGCGGTTGCGCTTTCCCCAAGCAGCGCCAAGTCGTTCGACGCTGAAGCTTGAGGAGGCTTGGCATGAGTTCGTGCCGCGTGAAGAGTGGAGCGTACGGCTGGCAGAAGGCATGCAGGCTGCCGACCTCGGGGCGGCCCCAGGTGGATGGACCTGGCAACTGGCCAAGCGGGGTATGCATGTTTTTGCCATTGACAACGGCCCCATGAGCGGCGACTTGATGGCGACGGGAATGGTGGAGCATTTGCGCGAGGATGGCTTCATCTGGGAGCCACCTTATCGACTTGATTGGTTGGTGTGCGACATCGTCGACAAGCCGGCACGGGTGACGGCAATGGTGCAGCGCTGGCTGATCCGCCGCTGGTGTCGGGAAGCGGTTTTCAACCTAAAGTTACCGATGAGGCGACGCTGGGAGGAAGTCGACCGCTGTCTGGCTCTGCTGGAGAAGGCGCTGCACGATGCCGGCGCTCGCGCCGAGCTGCGCTGCCGACATCTCTATCATGACCGTGAGGAGGTCACGGTGCACGTGAGGCTGCTGGACTGACCGGCTACGGTACCGAGACTTGGTCGTGTCAGTAAGCGGGTTCGTAGATACGAATGGACTCATCTTCGGTCAGCAGCGGCATGATGCGTTGCATGGCGCGTGCACGTTCTTCGCTGGTGTACCATTCGTTCCAGGCGTTCAGGTTTCGCCACTTGACGATCACCAGGCGTCGGTCGCTGTGATCGCGTTCGACCAGGGTCTCGCCCCCTACGAACCCCCGGGCGCCGAGAGAGTAGCGCATGGCTTCGCGCGCGGCCTCCTCGTATTCTTCCTCCAGGCCAGGCATGATACGACGTTCGATTATGATCTTGATCATCTAGCAGCTCCCACACCGAGGTCGATCGATGACGAATAGCGCCGACTCGCAACCCACCTACCAGGATGAGCTTGACACGACCGGTCTCTACTGCCCGGAGCCCATCATGCTTATGCACAACAAGGTGCGCGACATGAGTCCCGGTGAGATCCTCAAGGTAGTCGCCACGGATCCGGCGACCACTCGGGACGTGCCCAAATTCTGCAGTTTCCTGGGGCACGACCTGATATCGCAGCAGGAGTCGGACGGACACTACCTCTACTTTATACGTTTGGGCTAATGTAGGGCTAGCCCGAAAGAGCGTATCAGCCGTCGGCCTCCTTAGCGGCATTGGGGATGACCATCAGCGCCAAGGCTTCAAGTGTGCTGGGGTCCTGCTCGCGAATGCGGTTGGCGATGCTGCGCTGGAAGAAGTAGACCATCCTGTGACGGCTCTTGCCGGGATAGAGGCAGGCATCGCCGGGCAGGATTGGAGTGGTCTCGACGAGAGACTCGTCCGCCAGCAGGGCCTCCACGTTTCCGTCGCTGTACAGGCGCCAGCCGAATACCTGCTTGAGCTGCCAAGGGCGCTTGTCATCGTCGATGCACAGCGCGTGGGTGCCCTGGGTGTCGGGGATTTGCTGAATAAGTGTGATGTCCCGCGTTTCTTCATAGTCAAAGTACGCCGCGGCATGCTCCAGCTCGCAGGTCTTGTGAGGCGGAGCGGACTCCAGCAGCTCCTCGGTCTCGGGGTCCCGATAGCCAACGAAGCAACCATGCTCGGCGTCGTCGAGCTGATGACAGGGTGTCAACGTCTCCATCCATGGCACCAGGCCGACGACATCGCCATCCTCGCGCAGCCCCCAGGCGAGGATGGGCATGCCATAGAGGGAGTCGGGGTCCGAGGCCAGGCTGTAGACCATCTCGAGACCATCAAGCTCGGGGGAGAGGCGGACCAGGCGTCGCTTGGCCTGGAGTTTCTGGCGCATCGTATCCAGGTCGATGACCCGGGCAGGGCGGGGTGACAGTGACATACCCATGTTTCTCCCTCCAGATTCTGCATGGGCCGAGCGGAAAGGTCACGGCTGCGGCAAGGCTGACGGGATCGACTCCTACCTTCACGGATCACCAATAGCACAGAGTCACCTTTCAAGTTAAGTCTGCCGGGGTGCTTTTTCACGTACACCGCTCGACCAGAGCCTGCCAATGGCGGCTATGTTCGGCGCGCGCCTGGCGTAAGGCGGGCAAGGGGGCGTGCGGATTTTCCAGTGAAAGCCAGCGCTCGCGATAGGTAGCGACTGCGTCGGGAGGGGGGAGATGGCTCTCGAGCAAGTCATCGATCGCTTTCAGCCATCGCGTTGCAAGTGCCTCGAGCCGGTCAAGCCAATCGAATGCCGCCATGCCCGCCATTCGCTGCTGCAATTCCAAAGGCGGTGCCGTGAGGGCCTGGCACGATCCTTTTGACTCAACGGCAGCGATAAGAGCCGTTGCCTCATCCATTCGCCGCTCAGCAAGCAGCAGGGCGCGCAACAGCTCGGCCGTCAAGGGGCGGCTGCGCAGCGACTTGAGGTGTCCTTCCAGCGTAGCCGATTCATGGCGCCACTCGGGATTGTACTGGTGGATCGTGGCTTGGCGCAGCCACGCCAAAGCTCCGAATTGAGCCTCGATGCCCTGAGTGTCGCCAGGCGCGAGTGGTGAGCTCGCGCGTGAGAAGTTACCGACCCACTCTTCGGAGTCGAACAGGCTGTTCCAGCTCACCTTCGGCAACTGCTCGGTCTTGATCCGTGTGAGTCGCTCGAGCCGCTTGCGAGCGGATTCGGAGAGCGAGTCCGGCACCTCGCTGTGCCAGCAGGCATGCAGACGGCGCCAGAGCTCGAGCTCGTAGATCCACTGCTGGCTGGGTGGCGCCACGCGACCGAGTTGGTTGTTGCGCGCGGCAATGAGCGGTGTGATCCGGCACTCGCGCAGGGCATAGACATTGAGCATGCTCTCGCGGGTTTCGGCGACTGCGAGGAGGCGTTCGTTGCGATCGGGAAATGTGCCGATATTGGGCGGTGCACCTCTTTCGGGCTTCGGCTGACCCAAGGCCTCGGCCAGCGCCTGCTGGTATTCGACCAGCTTGGCTTGGCCTTCTCCCCCATCGCCGCACCCGGCTAGCAGTGCGAGCAAGAGCAGAGCGAGACAGCGCCATGTTTCAATCCGGGGCGATATCCAGCCTGCCATTCGCGACTCCCTTGGTCTTGCGGCGCAGGCGCTCGCCGAGCAACATCGCCGCTACGGTAAGCCCGGCAATCAGGCCGATCCAGTAGCCATGCACGCCCAGCGGTTCGGTCCAGCCAGGCAGGCCCTGGGTGCCCAGCCAGTGGCCGCCAGCCAGGCCCACGGCCCAGTAGGCGAACAGGGTGATGAGCATGATGATGCGGGTATCCTTGTAACCTCTCAGGGCGCCGGCCAGATTAACCTGAAGCGAATCGGATATCTGGTAGAGCATAGCCAGCAGGATCAGCGACAGGGCCAGGCGCTGAACGGCCGTATCGTGAGTGTAGAGTGCCATGACCGGTTCTGCCGTGAACCACAGCAGAGCGCTATTGAACAGCGCGATCAGCACCGAGACCAGCACGCCGTTCCAGGCCACCATGCGTGCTCGCTCGACCTTGCCCTGGCCGAGCGTATTGCCGACCCTGACGGTCAGCGCCATGCTCAGTGCTAATGGCAGCATGAACAGGATCGAGGTGTAGTTGAGGGCGACCTGATGCGCTGCCACCGTTACCTCGCCCAGGCTGGCGATGAACAGCGAAATCAGCGTGAACAGCGTAACCTCGACGAAGATCGCCACGCCGATGGGCACGCCCACGTAGAGTAGCTCCCCGATCAGGCGCCCGCGCGGCGGCGTGGGTGAGTGCCACAGGCTGACGCTGCCGTAGGCCCGCGAGCGGCAGGTATAGACGGCCATGGCCAGGCACATGACCCACATGGAGAGAGCCGTGGCGATGCCGCACCCCAGCGCGCCCAGAGCCGGAAGGCCTTGCATCCAGGCTGGCAGCCAGTCTCCGAAGAGCCCAGTGAGCCCCTCTCCGCCGTAGATCAGGACGAAGTTGCTGGGTACGTTCACGGCGAGGCCCACCAGGCTGATCCACAGCGATGGGCGAGTATGGTTCATGCCGTCGGAAAAGGCGCGCAATGCCTGGAAGAGTGCTACCCCCGGCATGCCGAAGGCGACGGCGGACAAATAGGCAGCCGAGCGCTGGGCGACTTCATGCGGGACGTCCATCAAGCGAAAGATCGGGGTCACGCTCAGCCATAGCAGTAATGCCGACACCAGGCCCAGAGCCAGCGCTACCCACAGCGCCTGGTGTACGCTGGGGCGAATGCGCTCGGTTGAGCCGGCTCCCAGCAGGTGGGCGACGATAGGCGTCAGGCCCATCAGTGTGCCAGTCATGAACAGCATCAACGGCAGCCACAGGCTGGAGCCCACGGAAACGGCTGCCAGGTCGGTGGCACTGACGCGACCCGTCATCATTACGTCGGTGACGCTCATGCCGGCCTGGGCCAGCTGGGCACCGCAGATGGGCAGGGTCAAGCGGATCAGCGGTCGCGTCTCCGTGCGGCTGACGCTCAGCAGGTCGGTGAGGAACGTTGCCAAGTGAGGTGCTCCATGCATGTCATCACCTTGGCCGTACGCCAAGGAAACCAGATATGTTAGCAACTTCCGGTGAATTTCGCTGCGTGTTCCCCTCACCTATAATGGCCGACCCATTCGGTAGTCTGGAGTGTCCGTGATCCATCGTCTCGAGGACGTGACCGCCCTGTTCGACGGTCTCTTTCAGCAGCGCTTCAATACCCGGCTGGTGCGCGGCGGTGACGAGCCGCTTTATCGCCCTGCCGATGCCGGCTGCCCTTATCATCGCGTCATCTTTGCGCGAGGCTTTTATGCCAGCGCGCTGCACGAGATCAGCCATTGGTGCATCGCCGGCGAGCGGCGACGCCTGTTGGAGGATTACGGCTATTGGTATTTACCCGATGGTCGCGATGGAGAGCAGCAACGGCGCTTCGAGGCGGCAGAAGTTGCGCCACAGGCTTTGGAGATGCTTTTTTCACACGCCTGCGGGCTGCGCTTCCATGTCAGCGTGGACAACCTGGGAGGCGCAGCGGAGGTCGACCGAGAGGCGTTTCATGGTCGCGTTGCGGCCCGTGCGGCACGCTATGTGAGCGAAGGATGGCCGCCCAGGGCTGAGGCCTTTCATATTGCCTTGGCGGCCTTCTATCAGCGCGACCTGGCCCTGGATGAGGCGGTGGAGGCCGGCCTGTGTGCCCTCGATCAGCCGTGCTCCCCGGCTTCCCAGATTTGCCTGCCGAGCTGAAGTAACGGATCGAGCGCCGGCATCACCTGTCGCGCCGGATAGGCCACGCCGATGGTCTGGTGAATGTCGAGCCCGACCAGGGCACGGCATTGCACGTCCGGGTGCGAAAGGATCTCGGGCCAGGCCGGCACCAGTGAAGCGCCAACCCCGGCTGCAACCAGCCCCAGGGTATATTCGATGGTACGCAGGCGAGCCCGGACTTGGCAGCGGACGCCGGTATCGCTCAGTGCCGAGGCAAGCCGTTCCATGGCGGGGCAAGGGTGCCGCCAGATGAATGGCAGCCCGTCGAGCTCGGCCAATGCCACCGTTCCCTTGAGGCCCAGCGGATGCCCACTGGGCAGCGCGAGACGATAGCTGTCATGCCAGATTGGCTGGAAAGCTTCGCCCGGGGTCAGGTCGTGCTCGCCAATGATGCGGGCATCGCAGCGTTCTTCTGGATTGACCAGAGTCAGGGCCAGGTTGTCGCCCTGGCCAATGTACTCCTTGAGCAGGGCGGTCATGCGGTTGGCGCCCAGCGAGCGCATCAGCCCCAGGCGCACGGGAGTGGCTGGCGCCGGGGTGCGAAACAGTCTGCTGATTGCATTCAGGTCTTCGCTCACCTGACGGGCCAGGGGATAGAGCCTGTGCCCCTCCTCGGTAGGCGTAATACCACGCCGATGCCGCTCGAACAGTGGTGACCCCAGCCGCTCCTCCAGTTGTGCCAGCGCAGTCGAGATGGAGGGTTGCGCCACATGGCAGCGCCGGGAGGCAGCGCTGATCGAGCCGCCTTCGTAGGCGGCGATGAAGTAACGCAGGCTTCGAACATCCATAACGTTAGCCTATACCTGGGGCAGGATATCGATATTATCTCTTTGCCAACCAGGCGCGCTAGGCTGTAGGTCATCATTCATGCCTGCCGTCGGGAGCCTGCATCGTGCTCGAACCATTACCCCAGGAGCAGCGTTTCTTCGCTGCGCTACGCAGCGGTGACTGGCCCGTGCCAGAGCGAGCGTGGCAGCTCGACGAGGTCGGGCTCTCCGCATATGGCCTTGCCGAACTGTTCGAAACCCAGTTGATGAGCCGCCATTTGGACTTGCACGCACGACGTCTTCAAGCCCGCGGCGAGGCCTTCTATACCATCGGCAGCGCCGGCCATGAGGGCAACGCCGCCATAGCACGAGCTTTTCGCACCACCGATCCCGCCTTCCTGCACTACCGCGATGCGGCCTTCCTGCTGCAGCGCAGCCGCAGCGTGCCGGGACAGACACCTCTATGGGACCTGCTGTTGAGCTTTGCCGCCTCGGCGGATGACCCGATCTCAGGTGGGCGACACAAGGTGTTGGGGTCGAAGGCGCTGCACATTCCGCCCCAGACCAGCACCATTGCTTCGCATCTACCCAAGGCCGTGGGGGCGAGCTACAGTCTGGGCCTGTGGCGCCGGCTGGGTGGTGAGGGTGAGTGGCCGGCCGACAGCGTGGTGCTTTGCAGCTTCGGCGATGCTTCGTTCAACCACTCCACCGCCCAGGGGGCGCTCAATGCCGCCGGCTGGGCTGCCTACCAGGGCTCACCGATGCCGCTGGTAATGGTGTGCGAAGACAATGGCATCGGTATTTCCACACCGACGCCGGACGGCTGGATCGAAGCCAGCATGCGCTCGCGTCCCGGCTTCCATTACCTCAGCTGCGATGGCCTCGATCTGCTCGACACCTGGCGCGCCGCCTGCGAGGCGCAGCGTATCGCTCGGTATCGCAAGCAGCCAGTCTTCCTGCATATGCGCTGCGTGCGGCTGTTTGGTCATGCTGGCTCCGATGCCCAGCAGGCCTACCTGGCCCCGGCGCGTATCAAGGCCGACGAAGCGCGCGATCCGCTGCTGGTCACGGCGGGTCTACTGCAGCGCCACGGTGTGCTCGGTACCGAGGAAATCGAACGGCTCTACCGCTCGGTGGCCGAGCAGGTGGCGCACGTGGCCGAGGAGGCGATTCGCCGCCCCAAGCTGGAGATGGCCGGCGAGGTCATGGCCAGCATCGTGCCGCCGACGCGATCGGGCCGTGCGCGCCCTTGGCGGGGCAACCTCGACTCGACCCCGGCACCCATGGCCAAGCTACTCAACCAGGCGCTGACACGGCTGATGGCGAGCTATCCGCACCTGGTCATGGCGGGTGAAGACGTAGGTCGCAAGGGCGGTGTGTACGGCGTTACCCAGCGCCTGCAGGCGCAGTTCGGGCCGCATCGGGTGATCGACACCCTGCTCGACGAGCAGAGCATCCTCGGGCTCGGCATCGGCCTGGGGCAGAACGGCCTGGTGCCGATACTGGAGATCCAGTTCCTGGCCTACCTGCACAACGCCGAGGATCAGCTGCGCGGCGAGGCGGCCACGCTAAGCTTCTTCTCCAACGGCCAGTACACCAACCCCATGGTGGTGCGCATCGCCGGGCTCGGCTATCAGAAGGGTTTCGGCGGGCATTTCCACAACGACAATGCCATCGCCGTGCTGCGCGACATTCCCGGCTTATTGGTGGCCTGTCCCTCGAACGCCGCCGATGCCGTGGGGTTGCTGCAGGAAGCGGTGCGCCTGGCCGACGAGGAGCAGCGCGTGGTGGTGGTGATCGAGCCGATTGCCCTCTATCACACTCGCGACCTGCACGAGGAGGGCGACCAGCAGTGGTGTTTCGCCGACCCGGGGCCCGAGCATCGACTGGCGCCGGGAGAACCTGGCCAATGGGGAGAAGGGCGCGAACTCGCCATCATCACCTATGGCAACGGCGTCTATCTGTCGCGCCAGGCAGCGGTGCGGCTGGAGGCGGAGGGCGTGGCGCTGCGCATCGTCGACCTGCGCTGGCTGACTGGGATCGATCACGATGCGGTCTATCGAAAGGTTGTCGACTGCGACCAGATTCTGGTGGTAGACGAGTGCCGTCGCAGCGGCTCGCCGAGTGAGGAGTTGATTGCCGAACTGGTGGAGCGCGACATAGCAAGCGACAGGCTGCACCGATTGACCGCCGAGGACAGCTTCATCCCGCTGGGCCGGGCGGCGACCGTGACGTTGCCTTCGGTCGAGTCCATCGTCGAGCAGGGCCGTTGCCTGGCGGTAAAACGAGAGCAGACCAATGAGATCGCTACACGGATGGCTGGCGCGACATCGGCAAGGAGCAGCGAGGCATGAGCACAACTCGTAATTCTTCTCCCGTTTCTCCAGCACGCGAGAGGCTTCTGGTCGTCTGCCCCGGACGCGGCACCTACAACGCCGCCGAGTGGGGTACGCTGAACCGCCTGGCGGGCGATAGCGACTGGCTGAAACGCTTCGACGCCATGCGTCACGAGGCCGGCATGCCCACGCTCTCCGAGCTGGATGGCGAGACCGCCTTTCGCCAGAGCCTGCATGGCCGCGGCGAGCACGCCGCGCCGCTGATCTATGCCTGTGCCTGGGCCGACCTGCTGGCAATCGACCGCGAGCGCTACGAAGTCGTAGCGGTAACCGGCAACTCCATGGGGTGGTACATCGCCCTGGCGGCGGCCGGTGCACTGAGCCCCGAGGATGCACTACACCTGATCGGCACCATGGGGCTGATGATGCAGGAAACCCTGGCCGGCGGGCAGGTCATCTATCCCTGGGTCGACGAGACCTGGCGTCCGGATTGGGCGCTGCGCCGGGAGCTGCTGTCGCTGATCGAGGGCATTCACGGCCGGAAGGGCGCCGAGCTGTACCTCTCGATCGACCTGGGCGGAATGCTGGTGTTCGGCGGCAACGAGGCGGGGCTGGCGCGCCTGAGCGAGGCGCTGCCGCCGCGCGAGCGGTTTCCACTGCGGTTGCATCAGCACGCCGCCTTCCATACGCCCCTGCAGGAGGCGGTAAAGCGGGAAGCGCGCCATGAGCTGGCGAGCCTGCCGCTGCGTGCACCCGAGGTGCCGATGATCGACGGTCGCGGTCATGTCTGGACGCCCTGGAGCACCGATCCCGAACGGCTCTGGGACTATACCCTGGGCGAGCAGTTGGTGGCGCCTTACGACTTCACTGCGGCGGTGAAGGTCGGTGTACGCGAGTTTGCACCGGACCGTATCGTCATCCCCGGCCCGGGGGCCACGCTGGGTGGCGCCACGGCGCAGGCGTTGATTCAACTCGGCTGGAAAGGGCTGGACGACAAGGCGGAATTCCAAAAACTTCAGGCCGAGGAGCCACGCTTGATCTGCATGGGCATACCCGAGCAGCGGGAGTGGTTGCTGGCAAGGGCGCCGGTGCCGTCACTCGGCGCCTAGGCGCTCGTGCAGACGCAGCATTACCTCGACCTCATGCTCGGGCCGCAGCGGCTCGAGCCCCATTTCGCTGAACAGTTCATTGCGGGCGCGGCTCCATTCACCGGCCGAAAGGCCGGGGTAGAGGCTGTCAGCCGGCGCCAGTTCGACGAAGGGATCGATGCCGTAGGTATCGAATATTCGTGCCAGCGCAGCTTCGTCGCTGCTGATGCCAGCAGTGAACAGTGTGGCGCTGAAGTGGTCGTTCTCTAGCTCCCGGATCACATCCAGGGGCGTCGCGCCGAAGCTGTGCAGCTCCTCCAGGCTATAGCCGTTGAGCATGTTGAATTCGTCGTCGAACCAGTCATCGTCGGGTTGTATCAACGTATGCTTGATGCGCCCATCGGGCAGCACCCAGGCAATGGCCAGGGGTAGATCGCTGTCATCGCCTGTTTCCACGGCGATGAAACCGGGTATTTCGGCCATATCACGACTCCTGTTGGGCACGGCCTGTCTCCTGGGCTTCGCTTGCGGTATCCAGGCGGAAGAAGCGTCGAGCGGTTTGTGTGGTGGCGTGTGCCAGCTCAGCCTCGTCGTTGCCTCGCCAGACGGCGATCTCGCGCACGATCCATGGTAGCAGCGACGGCTCGTTGCGCCTGCCCTTGAGTTTGGCAGGTAAATCGCGCGGCAGCAGGTAGGGGCAATCGGTTTCCACCATCAGGCGATCGAGCGGGATATTCCTGACCAGCTCGCGCAGATGATGGCCGCGGCGCTCGTCGCAGATCCAGCCCGTCAAGCCGATGTGCAGGTCGAGGTCGAGATAGCCGTGGAGAGTATCACGGTCGGCCGTAAAGCAGTGGATCACCGCATCGCTGATGTCGTCGCGCCAGGTATGCAGCATTTCGCGCATGCGCTGGCCGGCGTCACGCTCATGGATGAACAAAGGCTTGCCGTTCTCCACTGCTAGCCCCAACTGGGCTTCGAAGGCCCGCTCCTGCTCGCTTGGAGTGGAGAAGTTGCGGTTGAAATCGAGGCCGCACTCGCCCACGGCCACTACTTCGGGACGTTGATGCAGCTCACCCATGGCGGCCGCCAAGGCGCCATTCCATAGGCTGGCATCGTGGGGATGCACGCCGGCGGTGGCATGCAGCCCCGGGAAACGCTGGGCGAGTGCCACGGCCTGCTCGGCATGGGCGCGGTCGGTGCCGGTCACGATCAGGGCCGTGACGTTGGCCGCCTGCGCCCGTCGCAGCACCGCCTCGAGATCGCGTGCGAAGCTGTCGTGGGTCAGGTTGGCGCCGATGTCCACCAGCGGAGCGGGTGCGCGAAAGCGCAGTGCCTCGGGCAGGAAATCATCGAAAGTGGCGTCGGGGTCGGCCAAGAGTGCGCTCCTTTGCAGATATAAGGGGCATTGTAACCAAAGCCACGCCGGGTCAGCCATGCGTTACACTAGCCGCCTGAACGACTGATGAGGTGAACGCGTGACCCTGCTACGTCTGGAAAGCTTGCAACTGGCCTATGGCAACCATGTGCTGCTCGACGGTGCCGACCTGGTACTGGAAAAGGGGGAGCGCCTGGCGCTGGTCGGGCGCAACGGTACCGGCAAATCGACACTGCTCAAGCTGGTATCGGGTGAAATTCTGCCCGATGACGGTAGCATCTGGCGCGCCCCGGGACTGAAGATCGGCGTGTTGGAGCAGGACCTGCCTTCCGCCACGGGCGAAACCATCTTCGACGTGGTTGCCCAAGGCCTGCCGCAAGCGGGTGAGCTGCTGGCCGAGTATCACCATCTGGTGCAGGCCGACGAGCCCGACATGAAGCGCATGGCGTCCCTGCAGAGCCGCCTCGAGGCCATCGACGGCTGGTCGTTCGAACAGCGCATCGACGTCGTGCTGACCCGCTTGGGACTGCCGGCCGACGATCTGATGAGTTCGCTGTCCGGCGGTTGGCGGCGGCGAGTGGCGCTGGCTCGGGCGCTGGTGGCCGAGCCCGACCTGCTGCTACTCGACGAGCCCACCAACCATCTGGATCTGGATACCATTGCCTGGCTGGAGGAGCAGCTGCTCGACTTCAACGGGGCGGTGCTGTTCATCACCCATGACCGTGCCTTCCTGTCGAAGCTGGCGACGACGATCCTCGAGCTCGACCGCGGTCGGCTGGGACGTTACCCCGGCGACTATACGGCGTACCAGCGGCAGAAAACCCACGAATTGGAAATCGAAGCGCGTGAAAACGCGGAATTCGACAAGAAGCTCGCCCAGGAAGAGGCGTGGATACGCCAAGGCATCAAGGCCCGGCGAACCCGCAACGAAGGCCGCGTTCGTGCACTGGAGCAGTTGCGACGCGAACGCAGTCAGCGGCGCGAGGTGCAGGGGCGGGCGAGTTTCGGTGTCGACAGGGGAGAGCGCAGCGGCAAGCGCGTGGTCGAGCTCGTCGGCGTGACCCATTGCTTTGGCGATGAGACCATCATTCGGGATCTCGACCTCGAGATTCAGCGCGGCGACCGTATCGGCCTGATCGGGCGCAACGGCGCCGGCAAGACCACTCTGCTCAAGATCCTGCTTGGCGAGCTCGAGCCAAGTGAAGGCACGGTGCGCCTGGGTACCAACATCAAGGTGGCCTATTTCGACCAGCTGCGGGCTGGGCTGGAAACGGAGAAGAGCGTCTACGACAACGTCGCCCAGGGCAGCGACAGGGTCACCGTGGGCGGCAAGGACAAGCACGTCATCAGCTATCTGCAGGACTTCCTGTTCACGCCCGAGCGGGCGCGCCAACCGGTAAAGGCGCTTTCCGGGGGTGAGTCCAACCGTCTGCTTTTGGCGCGTCTGTTCACCCAGCCGGCCAACGTGCTGGTGCTCGACGAGCCGACCAACGATCTCGACGTCGAAACTCTGGAGTTGCTCGAGGAGCTGCTGCTCGACTTCGACGGCACCCTGCTGCTGGTTTCCCACGACCGCGCCTTCATGGACAACGTGGTGACCGGCGTGCTGGCTTTCGAGGGCGATGGCGTGGTGCGCGAGTACGTGGGCGGCTACAGCGACTGGGTACGGCAGGGCGGCACCTTGCCGCCGGCGCCATGGGAAGGGGCGGCCCGCCAGCAGGTGGAGCCGACTGCCAGACCTGAAGCATCAGCCAAGCCGGCGCCGACGTCAGCGTCGGCGTCGAAAAAGCCCGTCAAGCTTTCCTACAAACTGCAGCGCGAGCTCGACGCGCTACCGGCTCAGATCGAAAGGCTCGAGGCCGAGGTGGCCGAATTCGAGTCTCGGGTCAGCGATCCCGCGTTCTACCAGCAGGAAGCGGATACCGTAGCCGAAACGCTACAGGCCATGGGCGACAAGCAGGCCGAACTCGACGCCGCCATGGAACGGTGGATGGAGTTGGAAGCCATGGCGGCGGGGGAGTAAGCGAGGATTCTACTCGGCCGTTTCGCCCTTCTTGCCCACACGCACCGCGAGCACGTCGCACTGGGCACCATGCAGGACGCCGGTGGAGGTGGAGCCGAGCAGCAGGGCAAAGCCGTGCCGGCCATGGGAGCCAACCACGATCAGGTCGACGCCGTTCTCTGCGGCGAAACGATGGATCTCGGTATCGGGCATACCCACCAATACGTGCTGGTTCTCCTTGGTCACGTGAGGGTCGGCGATCTCGGACAGGCGCTGCTTGGCATGCTCGTCCAACTGATCCTGAATGCTGGTGAGGTCCATGGGGATATCACCACCATAGGCGAAGCCTAGCGGTTCGAGCGTATGCATGATCGACAGCTTGGCGTGGTTGCGCTCGGCGATCTGCAGGGCGCGCTCGAGCACCTTGTGGGAATCCTTGGTCAAATCGACGGCAACCAGGATATGGCGGTATTCATTGCTCATGGCAGGGCTCCTGCGTAACGGCATGTGTTCGGTATGCCTTCACTCTAGGACGGCTCATGAATCAAGACAACGACTTGCATCAAGAATCAGGAGAATCCGGATGGTCTGGCTAGTCATTCTTGCGGCACTGCTGTTGGTCATTTCACCGGTAATGTGGCTCAGGCCCAGCCCCCGACAGCGCCGCATCATCCCTCTGCGCAATGCGGCGGCCAAGGCGGGGGTCAAGGTCGTACTGGAAAAGCCGCCGCTGCACGGTATCGAGACCGCCATGCCGGGCTATCGGTGGAGCTACCCGGCCGCTGCCCCTGGGCCACGCTTCCTGCTGGTGCGTGCCAGTGAGGCCAGCGACGTACTCAAGCCTTGCATTGCCGACTGGCGCTGGCGTATCGAACCGCTCCGGCCCCTGCCACAAGCGGCACGCGAGCCGCTCGAGGCACTGTTGACACGTCTGCCCCAGGATGCGCTGGTCGTCGAGTCCAACGAATTCGCCGTCACTCTATGGTGGTGGGAGTCGCAGACGGCGGAGCGCTTTCTCACCTACCTCGAGGACTTCCACCAGCTGCGCGATGCCCTGGCCGGGCGTACCGATCAGCGCAGGGTCAAGTCGGACTTCGGTGAAGGAGCATCACGCAGTTGATTCGCTCAGCCCTCGCTCTCCCTGGCCTGGATCGTCAGGCCATTGTTCTCGATGTGCTCCAGCAGGGCGTCGAGATGCTGTATTTCCTCTTCGCTCAAGCCGGCCAGCATTTCACGCCTGGCCTGGGTGACCACCTCATCGATCTGCTCGAGCAGTGGGGTTGCCGCCGTCGTCAGGAAAACGCGCTTGGTGCGTCGATCCTGGTCGCAGGGGCAGCGTTCGATGAGTCCTTGGTCGGAGAGTTGGTCGAGGGTGCGAACCAGAGAGGGCGCCTCTACGCCAATCGCTCGTGCCAGGTCGCACTGTGGCTGTCCGTCGCCGAGCCGCCAGAGATGGTAAAGCGTGATCCAGCGCGTCTGCGTCAAGCCCAGCGGGGCAAGGCGTCGATCGATGATGGCACGCCATAGGCGGGGCAGGCGGGACAGTCGGAAGCCGATGTTCTGGTGCATGGGACTCCGCTTTATCGTTGAATTAACTGAATTGTCCGGACCCCTTGCGTGTAATGCAACTTGTCTGGTGCGTGAAGCGTCTTGAGGTTTCGATTATCCGGCTAATGAAAAGGTTCCGCCAATTCGCATGGCAACTGTCAGCCAGGGGCGGCAAGTTTTCGCGTGCCACTGGCGTGTGGCTATGCTGTCAGCGAGTTCGATATTTCTGCACGCTGCGGTCCCGCGCTCGAAGCTCAGGGGCTACTAAGCTCATCGGGGGCTTGACGAGCCGGCCTGTGTGCACCAAGCTTGCCTGAATCAAACGGCCGTATGAAATCTGGCACTTCTCCAACGCCAACCCTCTGTGTGGAGATACGTGGATGATCTATCAAGGCAATGCCATCACGGTGGCACGCGGTACCAAGAACGGGGGCGACGACATCGCCATGCTCACCTTCGATTTGAAGGGCGAGTCCATCAACAAGCTGTCCAGTGCCGTGGTCGCCGAACTGGACGAGGCCGTGCGGGCCATTCGTGAAGAGAGTGGCCTCCAGGGGTTGGTGATCGGTAGCGCCAAGGATGTCTTCATCGTCGGTGCCGACATCACCGAGTTTCACGGTCTGTTCGAGAAGGGCGAAGAGTACCTGGTAGAGATGAACCTGAAGGTGCATGACATCTTCAATGCCATCGAGGATCTGCCGTTCCCAACGGTAGCTGCGATCAACGGCCTTGCGCTGGGGGGGGGCTGCGAGGTCACGCTGACCACCGATTTTCGAGTGATGGGTGAGCAGGCCAAGATCGGCCTGCCCGAGACCAAACTCGGCATACTGCCCGGCTGGGGCGGCTGCGTGCGTCTGCCGCGCCTGATCGGCGCCGACAATGCCGTGGAGTGGATTGCCGGCGGTACCGAGAACCGCGCCGATGCGGCCCTCAAGGTGGGCGCCGTGGACGCCGTGGTGCCGAATGAGCAACTCGAGGCGGCGGCACTGGACATCCTGGCGCGGGCCAATGCCGGCGAGCTTGATTACCAGGCGCGCCGCGCCGAGAAGAGCGGGCCGCTCAAGCTCAATGCCATCGAGCAGATGATGGCCTTCGAGACCGCCAAGGGCTACGTGGCGGGCAAGGCGGGGCCGCACTACCCGGCACCGATCGAGGCGATCAAGGTGATACAGAAGGGCGCCGGCGAGGAGCGAGCCCGCGCCCAGTCCATTGAGGCCAAGGCCTTCGCCAAGCTGGCGTTGACCGATGTCTGCTACAACCTTGTCGGGCTGTTCCTCAACGACCAGGTGGTCAAGAAGAAAGCCGGCAAGTACGAGAAGCAGGCCAAGGCGGTCAAGCAGACGGCCGTGCTGGGGGCCGGTATCATGGGAGGCGGCATCGCCTACCAGAGCGCCTCCAAGGGCACCCCTATCCTGATGAAGGACATCAACGAGGAGGCCATCGAACTGGGCCTGAAGGAGTCGCGCAAGCTGTTTTCCAAGCAGGTGGAGCGCGGCAAGCTCACCACCGAGCAGATGGCTGAGAAGCTGACCCATATCCGCCCGACGCTCTCCTACGGCGACTTCGGTCACGTCGACCTCGTCGTCGAGGCGGTGGTCGAGAATCCCAAGGTCAAGGACGCGGTACTCAGCGAAGTGGAAGGACAGGTGGCAGAGGACACCATCCTCACCTCCAACACCTCGACCATTTCGATTACCCGCCTGGCACAGAACCTCAAGCGCCCCGAGAATTTCTGCGGCATGCACTTCTTCAATCCGGTGCATCGCATGCCGCTGGTGGAGGTCATCCGCGGCGAGAAGACCGGCGACGCTGCCGTGGCGGCCACCGTGGCCTACGCCCGCGCCATGGGCAAGACGCCCATCGTGGTCAACGACTGCCCCGGGTTCCTGGTCAACCGTGTGCTGTTTCCCTATTTCGGCGGTTTCAGCCTGCTGGTCGAGCAGGGCGCGGACTTCCAGCGCATCGACAAGGTAATGGAGAAGTTCGGTTGGCCCATGGGGCCGGCCTATCTGCTCGACGTGGTAGGCATGGACACCGCGGTGCACGCCAACGAAGTGATGGCGGAAGGCTTTCCCGATCGCATGGCCCGAGATGACAAGACCGCCATCCAGGTCATGTACGAGAACGAGCGCTTGGGGCAGAAGAACGACAAGGGCTTCTATGCCTACGAAGAAGACAAGAAGGGCAAACCGAAGAAGGTCAGCGACGAGCAGGCTTATGCACTGGTCAAGCAAGTCGCCAAGGAGGAGAAGGAGTTCTCCGATGAGGATATCGTCGCCCGCATGATGGTACCGCTGTGCCTGGAGACCGTGCGCTGCCTGGAAGACGGCATCGTCGAGACCCCGGCCGAAGCCGACATGGCGCTGATCTACGGTATCGGTTTCCCGCCGTTCCGCGGTGGTGCGCTGCGCTACATCGATGCCATGGGCGTGGCCGAGTTCGTCAAGCTGGCCGAGGGCTTGGCCGAGGAGTTGGGGCCGCTTTACGCCCCGACCGCCAAGCTGCGTCAGATGGCCGATTCCGGCGAGCGTTTCTATTCCACCCAGGCCCAGGGCTGAATCCACCACGAGCAGGAGGTGAGTTGATATGAGTTTGAATCCGAGAGACATCGTGGTGGTCGATGGCGTTCGTACCGCCATGGCCAAGGCCAAGAACGGTGCCTTCCGCAACGTGCGCGCAGAGAACCTCTCAGCCGCGGTGATGCAGGCGCTGTTCGATCGCAACGCGGGCCTCGACCCGGCGGAAGTCGACGACGTTATCTGGGGCTGCGTCAACCAGACCCTCGAGCAAGCGATGAATATCGCCCGCAACGCGGCCATCATGACCGGCATTCCACGCACGGTGCCGGCACAGACGGTCAATCGCCTGTGCGGCTCTTCCATGACTGCGCTGCATATTGCCGCGGCCAACATCAAGGCCGGCATGGGCGACTTCTACGTCATCGGCGGTGTGGAACACATGGAGCACGTGCCCATGGCCCATGGCGTCGACGTCAATCCGGCGGCGAGCAAGTATGCCGCCAAAGCGGCCATGATGATGGGGCTGACTGCGGAGCTGCTGGGCAAGATGCACGGCGTGACCCGCGAGGAGCAGGACAAGTTCGGCGTACGTTCGCACCAGCGTGCCTACGCGGCCAACCAGCAGGGTTACTTCGACAACGAGATCGTAGGCGTCGAAGGGCATGACGAACGCGGATTCCGCACACTGTTCAAGCACGACGAGGTAGTGCGCATCGATGCCAGTCTCGAGGAGATGGCCAAGCTCAAGCCGGTCTTCGATCCACGCAGCGGCACGGTATCAGCGGGTACTTCTTCGGCGCTTTCCGTGGGTGCCTCGGCGATGGCCGTGATGAGCTACGAACGTGCCCAGGCGCTGGGTCTCGAACCCATCGCCAGGGTGCTCTCTACCGGCGTGGCGGGCTGCGATGCCTCGATCATGGGCTACGGCCCGGTGCCAGCCTCCAAGAAGGCGCTCAAGGCTGCCGGTCTGTCGTCCGAGGACATCCAGACCGTCGAGCTCAACGAGGCCTTTGCCGCCCAGGCGATCCCGGTACTCAAGGACCTCGGTTTCCTCGACGCCATGGACGAGAAGGTCAACCTCAATGGTGGCGCCATCGCTCTGGGCCATCCGCTGGGCTGCTCCGGCGCACGTATCTGCACCACGCTGCTCAACGTGATGCGTCAGCAGGATACTACCTTGGGGCTCGCCACCATGTGTATCGGCATGGGGCAGGGGGTGGCTACTGTCTTCGAGCGGCTCAACTAAGCGCCTTCGGTAGCGATACCAGCGGCACCTTACGGGGTGCCGCTTTTTATTCTTACAGCACACCCGCTTCGAGCCCTGCTGCCAGGTAGAGGCCTAGCTCCTCCACATGATCTACGAAACTATCCTGCCACTCCCCGCGCAGCACTAGCGGCTCCTGTGCCCAGCGCCAGCACAGCCCCGAGACGATGCTTTCCACCGCCCGGCGCGTTCCGGTGCCATCGTGCCCCGCTCGTATGTAGAGCGCGCAGGGAAGGCCCTGTTTCTCTTCCAGAACGGCGTAGTAGCTGCGGTCGAAGAAATCCTTCAGGGCCCCGCTCATGTAGCCCAGGTTTTCGGTGGTGCCCAGCAGGATGGCGTCGCAACGGCGAATATCCCTGGGGCCGGCGTCGAGCGGTGGTTTTACCACTACCTCGACAGCATCGATATCGGGGTGGCGTGCGCCGCATTCGGCGGCGTCGCGCAGGCGTCGAGTATTGGGTGACGGGGCATGCGCCACGATCAGCAGTCGTTTCATGTTTGACAGTCTAACGGCTTTTTCCGACGCTGTTTCGGCACCTTCGCGTTTCCTGCACACAGGAGGAGTTATCCCATGGCCTTCGCACTTTCGGACATGCACTTGGAGAGTTCTGCTTTCGAGGCGCATGACGCCATTCCCAGCCGATATACGGGAGAGGGCGATGACGTATCCCCGGCGCTGAGTTGGCGCGATGCTCCCGAGGGTACCAAGGGTTATGCCGTCATTTGCCATGACCCCGATGCGCCCCTCGTTCAGCACGGCAGCTATGGCTTCGTACACTGGCTGCTCTACAACCTGCCCGGCTCAACGACCTCCCTGGCCGAAGGCACCAGCGACGGTACGAGCGGCAAGAACGATTTCGGCAAGATCGGCTACGGGGGGCCGATGCCTCCCGAGGGCCACGGTGTACACCATTATTACTTCTGGGTGCTGGCGCTCGACAAGCCGACCGACCTTCCGGAGGGGTTGGGGCTCGAGGAGTTGCTCAAACAGCTCGAACCGCACCTGCTGGGCATGAACCGCCTGATCGGCACCTATCGTCGCGGTTGATGGAGCGACGTAACGTTCATGGCAGTCAGGGAGGATTGCGATGTTCGATTGGCTCTCCCAGCACGGGGACAACATCTCCGTGCTCACCGATATCGGCACTTTGCTCGTATGGGTGGTCTATGCCCAGCTGCTCTACTTCAGCTTTCGTCGTCAGCGTCGGCCACGCCTGCTGATCAACCGGGGCAGGAAGAAGGATATCGACGCCCTGTGCATCATCAGCAACATGAGTGCCGAGCCGGTATTCATTCAGCACGTCATCGCTGAACTGGAGACTTCGCGTGGCATCGTGTGTGTTGATGTGACCGATCGTACCGAGAGTTACAGCGGTGACGATGAGAGCCGTCGGGAATGCGGTTCGAGCTTGACGGCGGATTCGTCTCCCATCGTGCGCGATGGCTCACATCAAGGGCCGCTGGGGCCGGGCAATTTCGTGCATATCGACAGCTTCGGGGCATTGACCAAGCGCTTGGCGTATGACGGCGGATTCGAAATGGAGGGGATCCATCCGCGGAATGGTGTGGTATTTCGCTCACTGACCATTCGCATCATCTGTATCTACGGCTCGGAGGATCTACCGATCGGCGCCGAGCGGCGTTTCGAATTCATCGAGCAACAGCCAGAGTGTGGCCTGGTACCGGTGACCTGGGATACCAAGAGACTCTCCTCGCCCTGGCAGCGGCGTCGATTGTGCCGGGAAATTAGGCAGTTGAATGACAAGGATGAGCTGTCGTCGTTGCCACCTGAGGCGTGAGCATGCCAACGGGTCAGCTTTGCTTTTCCTGCGGCGATTACGATCACTTTGCTTGGCGCAATAGGCCGATACAAAGTCGTTTTGCATGCAAACCTTTCCACGTCTAGGGTGAAAAATCACCAGTCGGATGATTGGCGTTTCGCTTGGATTCAAGGAGGAGCATGCGATGAAACATGATGTGCAGGATCTGTTCCCTACGCGATTGGAACGCAAGCTTGGCATGTTCGAGCGTATCGACCCCGTGGTCTACCCCGAAGGAACGGGAGGACATGAGGGGCCGTTGAGCGAGGAGCAGGTACGTGAATACGAAGAGAAGGGTTTTCTCTCGTTCGAAGGCTTTTTCGACCGCGAAGAGATGCAAGCCTTCATTGAGGAGTTACGCGACTACGAAGAGGATGAAGACCTCAAGCTTTCGGAAGGCACCATACTCGAGCCGGGACGAGAGGAGATTCGTTCCATTTTCGGTATCCACGAGATTTCCGAACGCTTCAGCCGCTTGACCCGCGATCCGCGGCTTCTGGCCATGGTCGAGCAGCTGCTAGGCAAAGGTGTGTACATCCATCAGTCGCGCATCAATTACAAGCCCGGCTTCAAGGGCAAGGGCTTCGACTGGCACTCCGACTTCGAGACCTGGCACAGCGAGGATGGGATGCCGCGCATGCGCTCGCTGAGCTGTTCCATCGTGCTGACCGACAATGGCGAGTTCAACGGACCGTTGATGCTGATTCCCGGCTCGCACAAATATTTCGTTCCTTGTGTGGGACGCACGCCGACCGATAACTACAAGGAGTCCCTCAAGAGCCAGTATGTGGGCGTGCCCGACAATGCCAGCCTGCGCGAATTGATGCTCAAGGGGGATATCGAGGCGCCGAAGGGGCCTGCAGGCACCCTGGTCATGTTTGAATGCAACACCATGCATGGTTCCAATACCAACATGTCCTGCTGGCCACGCAGCAACCTCTTTTTCGTCTACAACAGTGTCGATAATGGCTTGATGAATCCCTTCTGCGGCAACCGCCCGCGTCCTGAGTTCCTGGCCAATCGCACGAACTGGAACCCGCTCGAACCGGTAGGTTAAGCGCTAAACGGCGATGTGTCGCGGATGCCCTTCCGTATCGCCATGTCATGCATCATAGGCGTCAGGCCCCCGAGAAACGGGGTCTGGCGTCTCAGCGATGCGCCTTTAGACGCAAACGGACGTAATCGGCCGTCCAGTTGCCATGGCTGTCGCACAGGCTGGGTGCCAGCAGCGCCAAGGCGTCATTCAGCACCGCCTCGCGAACTTCTTCGTCCAGTCCATGCAGGAAGGGGTTGGCAAAGGTGGCGAGCCAGCCGGTCATTCCCGTAGGCAAGCGGGTCGGACGCGGAATCAATTCGATGGTCTCGATCGTGAACCCGGCCGTTTCCAGGCAATCCCGATACTCTTCGGAAGTGGGAAAGAACCACGGGAAGCGGGCCTTGCCGCTGATGCCCCGCGCCTGAAGGGCTGCCAGCATGGCGGTGCAGATTGCCGCAACGTTGCCGTGGCCGCCGAATTCGGCGACGAACCGGCCACCCGGCTTCAGCGAGCGATGAATGCTGGCCACTACGGCTTCATGGTTGAGCATCCAGTGCAGAGCGGCATTGCTGAATACGGCATCGAATTCATGCTCGAAGGGCAGGTTATGAGCGTCCTGAACACGAGCGTCCAGTCCCCGCGCTCGGGCGGCCTCGACCATGTCGATGGCGGCATCCACACCGACGACGGTGGCGCCGGACTTCGCCAGCACCTCGGTCAGAGTGCCATCGCCGCAACCCAGGTCGAGAATGCGCTCGCCGGGGCGAGGGTCGAGCAGCCTGGCCACCGTATTACCCAGCTCGGCAACGAAATCGGCATTGTGGGCATAGGCGGCGGCATCCCAATGCTGGCCCGGGGCATTATGTGGGGCGTCGGTCATATCGGTGCTCCAGCAGGAGGAGGGTGACATTCCACGTCTCGTCAATATCAGAATACTCCAATCCGGGCTTTGCCACCCTTTGTTGGAGTTTCCGCAAGAGACGGCGGCTCATTCGTCTGCCGGCACTTCTCCGCGGGCTGCCAATTCCTGCGGTAGCAGGGCGGCATAGATCAAGGAGTGAACCGGTGTTGCTACGCCAATCGCTTGGCCCAGGCGCACCACGGCGCCGTTCTGCGACTCCAGCTCGGAAGGCTCGCCGGCCATGATGTTGCGCTGCATGGAGGAGGTGCTCTCGGCCGGCATGGCATCGATGAATTGCATGGCGCGAGTGACGGCGTCGAGGGGAAAGGCGACGCCATGTCCGCGGGCAACCTGGTCGATTTCCTCGAGCATGGCCTGGATCAGGGCTCGCGTCTCGGGTAGCTGGCGAGTGACTCCGATGGGGGCCCGACTGATGCTGCCGATGCCGCTCATGGCGCAAATGAAGAGGAACTTGCTCCACTGAGCGACGCGAATGTCGTCGGGAATCTCGGCGCTGATTCCATGCGCTTTGTCGAAAATGACCTTGAGCCGTGCCGTACGTGTGCTGCTGTGGTTGTCACACTCGCCGAAGCGAATGAACGGATCCACGCCGGCATGGCGTATCCGCCCTGGCGCTTCCCGCCAAGCCAGGATGCCGCAAAGGCCATCGAGTACCGGAGCGGCACCCAGCACTTCGGCCAGGATATCAGCGGCCTCGACGCCGTTCTCCAGGGGCAGCACCAGTGTATCGGGTCCAACTATGGGGCGGATCGATTCGGCCGCCTCGCGCACTTGCCATGCTTTGACGGCCACGATCACACAATCCACTTCCCCGATGCTGGCGGGATCGTCCGTGGCCTTGACCTGGGTCAACGTGACATCCCCCTTGATGCTGCTAACGCATAGCCCCTGACGCTGCATGGCGGCCAGGTGCTCGCCGCGGGCAATGAAAGTGACATCTTCACCGGCCTCGGCCAGGCGCGCACCGAAGTAGCCGCCTACACCACCGCTACCCATGATGGCGAACTTCATGGTTCCTCCTCTCGCTTCACTCTCGTTTCTCGGAGCATAGCGGCAAGATAGTATTCGTGTATGCCTCTTATACCCTGTCTGGGTTGCGATGTACCGAGGGTGGACGGCATGGCGACGAGGTGGGGATACCTCTCGCCCCGTGTCGCGTGGCCATCGATACGTACCGGGAGAACGTTGCCTACCTGCGATCTGAATCGTGCCTAGGGCTTCCAGGCGCTGTCCAAAGTAGGGTTTCAGGCTAATGGCCGGCGCATCCTGGCGACCCTGAACGTGGTAGACGATGCCGCCATCGTCGGCCTCAACCAGCTCGGCCTTACCGTGGATGCCGTCACTTCTCTCGGAAGAGAGCCATGCGGTCAGCGGGTGGCGTCATCGTGGGGCGATGACGGTACAACCCAGCGCGAAGTCGAGGCGGGAGGGCAGGGCCAGGACGAAGGCACCGCCTCGCTCAAGCCGTTGGACCTGCTGCGGATTCCAGGCCACGAAGCTGACCAGCATACCGTCCAGAAGTGCCCGGCGGGGAAGCGCGCCGGCCTCGCGAATGGCGTCGCGGCTGGCATGGGCGGGCTCCCCTGGAGCAAAAAGAGCGACCAGGAGCTGAGGAGTCTCGAAGTCGTCGGTAGCCTGACGAGCAGGAAGCAGGCCTATGAGCAGGCTCACGGCCACTGCCAGGGCAATAAAGCCAATGGCAAAGGTGTGACGATCCAGGGCTGAAGCGGGCATGCCTTAGCCTCCCGCTCCCAACATGGCGGCAGGCCTGGGGGCAGGTCGCTCGCGGATCGGCAGGTGGATTAGGCCTGCAGCGGCTCCAAGCGCGGCGGTGAGCCACCACACCAGTTGGTAGCTAGCGGTCAGTTCGAACAGCCGACCGCCCAGCCAGACGCCAAAGAACGACCCGACCTGGTGACTCAGGAAGATCAAACCGAACAGCGTGGCCATGAAGCGCGTGCCGAACATCAAGGCAACCAGCCCGGAGGTCAGCGGCACGGTGGAGAGCCACAGCAGACCCATCGCGGTTGCGAACAGCAGCACGCTGGCGTCGGTGATGGGAAAGCTCATGAAGAGCATGATGGCCACGGCGCGGGCGAAATAGATGAAGGAGAGTAGCCCGCGCTGGCTGAGGCGGGTGCTGAGCATGCCCGCGGCATAGGCGCCCAGCACGTTGGCCAGGCCGATGGCGCCGATGGCCCAGCCCGCAATCGCTGCGTCCACGCCCTGGTCGTTGAGATAGGGAGGCAGGTGGACGGTGATGAAGGCGAGCTGAAAACCGCACACCGAGAAGCCCAGCAGCAGGTAGACATAGCTGGGGTGACGCATTGCCAGGCACAGCGTTTGCCGCAACGTCAGCTCCGTGCCCTGCTCGACAGTGGCCGTTTGCGGTGTGCCTCGAACGCCAAATGCCAGGCCCAGGACCATCGCGACGCCGCCAGCCAGGAGCAGCGCGGCGGTCTGCCAGCCGTAGCCGGCAATGAAGGCCTGCCCCAGCGGGGCAAACAGGAACTGGCCGAGCGATCCGGCCGCCGTGCCCATCCCCAGTGCCCAGCCGCGATGCGAGGCAGGCATCAGCTTGCCCAATGCCCCCAGCACGGTGACGAAGGAGGCACCACCCATGCCGATCCCGACCAGGACACCGGCACTTAGCGTCAATGTCAGTGGCGAGGCGCTTACCGCCATCAATGCCAACCCGGCAGCGTAGCACGCCGCTCCCGTAACCAGCACCCGCACGGGGCCGTAGCGGTCGACCAGGGCGCCGGCGAAGGGTTGAGTCAGACCCCACATGAGATTTTGCAGAGCAATGGCAAAGGCAAAGGTTTCCCGCGTCCAGCCAAAGGTCTCGGTCACGGGGTCGGTAAACAGGCCGAAGATAGAGCGTACGCCGAAAGTGATGAGGGAAATGGCACAGGCGCAGCCGACCAGCACCAGTAGCGGCGGTGCCGAGAATCCCGAGGGAGGCGCAGCAGGGGAAGGGTTCATGGCGGTCTCTCCAATATGCGCGAGAACACATGACCGCATTGCAACCGAGTGCAGCGTACGGCTCAAACGAAACCTTTTCGCTACCGGTTGAAGGATATTCGTCGCCCTGGATGCGCCTGACCTCGACGACGCTACGCAGTAGGAATCTGCTGCAGCAACCAGTCGCGAAACAGCTCGATCATGGGCTCGCTTCGACGTCTCGGCGGTATCGCCAGCCAATAGCCGGTCTCGATTTCCACGGTGTCCCGCCATGGCTGGACGAGAAGGCCATGCTCGAGTTCGGTATCAACCAGTGGCCGCCGTCCCATGGCGATGCCGAAGCCGTTGGCGGCTGCTTCATAGGCCAGTTGCAACGTATCGACGAAGAACGCCTTGTTGGAAACAGGAAGGGGACGGCCGGTGGCATCCCACCAGCGCTGCCACTCCTCGTGCACCGTGCGCATGTGAATGTGGCAGACGCTGGAGGGATCGGCCCGTACCCGATCCACCAGCGAGGGCGCGCATACCGGTACCAGGCGCTCGTGGAACAGCAGGTCGCAGGCAAGCGCGGACCAATCGCCACGCCCCATGCGGATCGCCATGTCCATCTCGCCCGCTTCCAGCGACACCTGCTGCTGCGAGGTATCGAGCAAGACGGTGACGTCGGGGTGAAGGGTACGAAAATCGCCGAGCCGTGGCAGCAGCCAGCGGACGGCGAAGAAAGGGGGGGCGCTGATGGCCAAATGCCGCGGCTCATTGACGCCCAACAAAGTTTCGGTGCCCTCGGCAAGCAGCGACAGCGACTCGCGCACAGTCGCTGCATAGCGTTCGCCCTCGGCAGTCAGCCGCAGGCCCTGCGGGGTGCGCTGGAACAGCGCGATACCGAGCCAGTGCTCGAGCGCACGGATGCCGTGGCTCACCGCGCTTGGGGTCAACGCCAGCTCTTCGGCGGCCGCCTTGAGCTGACCGAGTCGTGCTGCGGCTTCGAAAAGGCGCAGCGTATTCAATGGGGGCAGTCGTCGTGGCATTTTATCTCTCGCCCGGATCGATATTTGTTCATACCATGAGAGCCCCGTGGCGACCATCCATGGCGCCAAGCAGTGCACGAGCGAGAGGAGTGGTGCCCAGGTGATGTCGAGAGTCCCGAAATCCATCCCGGTCTTGTTTATCATGATGCTGGCGGTCGGCTGTGCCGGCCGGTCGGCGCAGGTAACCGAGCGGGCCGCTTCCGAGACAGCTCGCAACGAGCCCGAGCAGGTCTTGTCGACCGAGCCTTCGCCCCCCCTAGTGGCCACCACGCGTCACGATCGCTTCTGGGTACCCCCGCTCTTCGCCTCGGAGGAGGACGAGGTCCACTATTACATCAGTCGCCTGGCCGACAGGCGCTTCATCGATGTCTATGGCGGTGAGGAACATCCCAGGGTCTGGTACATCGCGGCGGAGCGTCTGGGGCAGCTCGGCGAGCCTGCGGTCCCGATGCTGTTTGCGCTGCTCGATACTCATGACGAATACGAGCTGATGCTGGCGCTGTATGCGCTTCAGCTGGCCACTCAGGACCCGCGGTTGATGGCCCAGACCGGTGGCGATTATGTTCGCCTTGCTACGACGCTCGATAAGGGCGCCAACGCGGAGAACCGGACCATTGCACTGGAATGGTGGGAACGGCATGGGTGGCGTTGGCAGTAAGGCACGGCCAGCATGACAGAGAAAACATTCTGCAGTACGACTTTTCCAGCCTCGTCAGTGGCGCGAACCGGGCCGATCGGAGCCCTGTGCCGGTAGACAGGCGGGCAGGGCATCATGCAGCGAACGCGGCAGGATACCGAGGTCGGCGAACGTGCCCACGCCTTCGCCGACCGTATTGTCCTCGGTCATCATGATGACCTGGTCCCGAGTCAGCGGTGGTCCGGGTAACGGCGAAACCAGCAGGGCGGCAAGTTGCCACAGCGGGAACGGTACAGGCAGCAGCCTGCGCTCGCGCTCCAGATGGGCCATGATCAGCTCGAGTATCTCCCGGTAGCTCAAGATTTCCAGGCCGCCCAGCTCGAACAGCCGTCGCTCGGGTGGAGTGGCTCCCATCAGGCACACGATTGCCCTCGCCACATCCACCACATGCACCGGCTGCAGCTTCGTCTCGCCTTGGCCGAAGAGCGGGATGACGGGGAGCCGGGTCAAGTCCGCCAAGCGGCTGAGGAACGCGTCATCGGGACCGAACATGACGCTCGGCCGCAGGATGACCGCCTTAGGAAAGGCATCGATGACGGCCGACTCGCCGCGCCCTCGCGCCTTCACGTAGCGTGAGCGCGACGAGGTGTCGGCGCCGATGCCGGAGAGCTGGACAAAAGATGTGACGCCTTGTGTCCGGGCCAGGCGGGCCAGGCGTCCGGCCCCTTCTACATGCACCTGATCGAAGCTCAACCGGCGATGCTCGACGTAGAGGCTCACGGCGTTGACCGCTCCGCAAGCTCCTTCGAGGGCCCGGCTCACGTCGCTCTCGCTGCGGATGTCGATGCTCATCGGCTCCAGGGGGTCGCCGGGCTCGGCCCATTCGGGTAGTGCGGGCCGGCGCGCCGCGATGCGAACCGCATGGCCGGCGTCGAACAGTTCCTGCACCACGTGACGACCGAGAAAGCCAGTTCCGCCGAAGACGGTAATGGGGCCCTTCGCCATGTTGACTCCCTGGGGGCTCGCTGGTGCTGAGGTATCCGACGATAGCCGGGATTACTGGATCGGCAGGGGAAGTGGGCCGTTTTCCTTGATCGCGCGTATCGCAAAGCTGCTGTCCACGGTACTGACCATCTTCAACTGGCGGAATTGTCGCAGCCACTGCTCGAAGGCGCCCATATCGGCAATGATCACTTGAAGCAGATAGTCGAAGTGACCGGAAACGCTATGACATTGAACCACTTCCGGCATCTCTCGGACGCTCTCCTCGAATTCGTCCACCCGCTCCTGCTGGTGCTGGTCGAGACGTACCTGTACGAAGATCGTGATCGTCAGGCCGAGCCGGACCTTGTCCAGTTCGGCACGGTAGCGAGTGATCAGCCCGGCCTGCTCGAGCCGGCGAATACGACGAGCGCAAGGGGAGGGGGAGAGACTCACGAGTTCTGCCAGTTCGGCAGTGGTCAGACGGGCGTCCTGCTGAAGGGCTTCGAGCAGCATGCGGTCGATGCGGTCGAGTTTGAGATTGCGCATGGGGTGCCTCGTCAATGTGGCGTTCAGTGGTTCCTTGGCCGATGCCGCTAACCATTACTGCAAGTCTGGCGAATCCGGCCCGTACTCGCCAGTTTTCAAGCCAATGCGAGCTTGCGTCGAGTCGCTAGTTGCAGCGTGAGGCGCCGACAGCCGTGCGCTGCGAAGCGTTGAGAGCGACAAGGGTTACCTTGAGCGATCATGTATACACTGCAAAAAAACATAAGCTGCTTGCTTGGTTGGCATCTTTGACCAGGGACGGGGGAACGACATGACAGGCATGAGCAGTTTCCTGCGCGCTTGGCGTGACGCGGAACATCGATGGCAGTCTTGTCCACTCGTACTGCGCCATGCCAGCCAGGGCCTGGTGCTGGTGATGTTATTGGCGCTGGGTACTGCCCTCGTGCATGTCACCGGCGGTACCCAGTACGCCTATCCCTATCTGATGCTGATCCCCGTATTGCTGGCGGGTGCCTGGTACACCTGGTACGGGGCTTTGCTCGTTGCGCTTGCGGCTGGCCTGCTGATGGCGGCGATACCGCTCTCCGTGGCTACCGGCGAACCCCAGGCAACCCTGAACTGGGTGATTCGCCTCGGGCTGTACCTGATCATCGGTGGTTTTGCCGGGGGGTTGTTCGAGCGCCTGAGGCAGAGCTACCTCAGTGTCGAACTGGCATCGCGCACCGATCCGCGTGCCGGCCTTCCCAACGACATCGCACTGGAAGCGGACCTGGCACGCTGGCTGAAGCGTCCGCAACGCCAGGATAAGCGTGGCATCGGAGTGGTGCTGGTGCGCATCGAAGACATCGGCGAAATCATGGAGGCCTTGGGAGCGGATGCTTCGGATGAGCTGATGGTGGCGATCAGCCAGCGCCTGACCCGGCTGGGGCCCAATCTCCAGGGCAGTTATCGTGTCAGCGGCGCCGAGCTGGTCTTGCTGTTCTGGCCGGTAGAGTTCAAGGAGCTGGAGCACCTGGCGCATCGCATGGTGGAACTGGGAGAGGACAATCTGGTTGCGCTGGGAGTGCCGCTGCGTGTGCAACTGGTGCTGGGCAGTTCGCTGCAGGAGACGGGGGACGCAACCCCCGGCAGCCTGATTCGCGAAGCCAGAATCGCGATGCTGGCCGCTTCCGAGAAGCACCGTGCCCATTGTCATTTCCAACCCTCGTTTGCGCGCCGCAGCTTGCAGAACATCAGGCTCATCGCTCGCGTGCGACGGGGCCTGGCGCAGGGAGAATTCGAACTTCACTACCAGCCCAAGCTGCTTTTGGCAAGCGGTCGGGTCAGTGGCTTCGAGGGACTCATTCGCTGGCGTGACGAGAGAGGTACGTTGATAGCTCCCGGCATGTTCATGCCCAAGGTCGAGAACACGACTCTGATCGAACCGGTAACCCGCTTCGTCATGGGCGAGGCCTGCGACTTCGCGCGTCGGCACGGTGGCAGGGTCAGCATCAATTTCTCGGTGCGCAATCTGATGGACGATGAGCTGCTGGAGGAGCTCAACCGGCTCGTGGAAGAGGCGGGAATACACCCATCGCAGCTTGAGGTGGAGGTGACCGAGAGCGCTCTGGTGCATGACCTGTTTGCGGCCAAGCAGGCTCTGGAGCGTATCCGCAGCTATGGCATCCAGGTCAGCATCGATGACTTCGGCACCGGTTTTTCCTCCTTCGAGTATCTTCGCCACCTGCCTATCACTGGCCTCAAGATCGATCGAGCCTTCGTCGAGGGGCTGGAGAAGGACGAGCGTGCACGCAAGCTGATGGCCTGCCTGATCGAGGTGGGGCATGCGTTCGACCTAGAGGTGACAGCCGAAGGCGTCGAGACGCAGGGGCAACATCTCATCCTTCAGGAGTTGGGCTGTGACCAGGCCCAAGGTTTCCTCTATTCCAAGGCCCTGCCTGTCGATGAACTGCTGGCCTGGCACCACGAGCGTGAGCAGCTCCTGCGGCAGGACGACTCTCTTGCCACTCGGCAGCTGTACCGAAACGTACCACCCTGCTGACGCGGACTTCTTCTTTTCCTTTCTTCTTTCCTTCTTCTTATCGCAGCTGCGCTGAAGAGGCGCTTCCCGGGATGCGTCTCGATAGCAAAGCGAATGAGAATGATTGAAGTTATTGCTGTGAACGGCACCGAATGTGCCGTCATCTTGGTGCTTCGGCGCCACTATCCATGGTGAGGACTTCACATCGAATCCATACAGGACTAAAATGGTCCCCAATGGAGCGCAGGCCTCCGCCAAGTGTCCGTGACATTCAGGAGTCAGGCATGCTGAAGCTTTCCCGGCTGACAGACTACGCCGCCGTGATCCTGGCGCAGATCGCTCGGCATCCCGAGCAGCCCCATGCGGCGGCGGAGCTGGCCGAGACTGTGCAATTGCCGCATCCCACGGTCAGCAAGACCTTGAAGATGCTGGTCAAGGCGGGGCTGCTGGAGTCGCGTCGTGGCGCCCAGGGTGGCTACTCTCTGGCGCGGTCGGCATCGCGAATCACGGCCATCGATATCATCACCGCGATCGAAGGGCCGGTGGCGATGACCGAATGCAGTCATGCCGAGGGCGACTGTGACCTGCTGGCGACCTGTGGTGTCTCCGATAACTGGCAGCGCGTGTCGTTGGCAGTCCGCACCCTGCTCGACAGCGTGACCTTGGCCCACCTGGCCGACACCGCACCGATCAAGCTGCCGGTGCAGCTACCCATACAGAGCGTGAGCCTGGCTGTCGATACGGCTTGAGCCACCTAACCGGATTCATTACCCGAGGCGAGCTAGGCTCGCCGGCCAACCGCCCGGGAGGGGAAAGACCATGGCAAGTGAGGAAATGGAACAGCTTGTCCGCCGCGAGTACAAAGAAGGGTTCGTGACGGATATCGAGAGCGAGACGGTACCGCCGGGGCTCGATGAGAGCGTCATCGCCTTCATTTCCAATAAGAAGGGCGAGCCCGAATGGATGCTCGAGTGGCGTCTCAAGGCCTACCATCAGTGGCTCAAGATGACGTCGCCCTCATGGGCGCATCTGGACTATCCGCCGATCGACTACCAGGCGATCTCCTACTACAGTGCACCCAAGCGCCCCGAGGACCGTCCGCAGAGCCTCGACGAGGTCGACCCCAAGCTGCTCGAGACCTACGAGAAGCTGGGCATACCGCTGCATGAACGGGCCGCCCTGGCCGGCGTAGCAGTGGATGCAGTGTTCGACTCCGTGTCGGTGGCTACCACCTTCAAGGAGAAGCTGCACGAGGCCGGCGTAATCTTCTGCTCGATCTCCGAGGCGATTCGCGACTACCCGGAGCTGATCAAGCAATACTTGGGTACGGTGGTGCCGGTGGCAGACAACTACTTCGCCGCGCTCAACTCAGCGGTCTTCACCGACGGCTCGTTCGTGTTCGTGCCCAAGGGCGTGACCTGCCCGATGGAGCTCTCCACCTACTTCCGCATCAACGCCGCCAACACCGGCCAGTTCGAGCGCACCCTGATCATTTGCGAGGAGGGCGCCCAGGTTTCGTACCTGGAGGGCTGCACCGCGCCGATGCGCGACGAGAACCAGCTTCACGCCGCAGTGGTCGAGCTGGTGGCGCTGGATGATGCCTACATCAAGTACTCCACGGTGCAGAACTGGTATCCCGGCGACGAAGACGGCAAAGGTGGCATCTACAACTTCGTCACCAAGCGTGGCGACTGCCGTGGCGACCGTTCGCGTATCAGTTGGACCCAGGTCGAGACCGGCTCCGCCATCACCTGGAAGTACCCCTCCTGCGTGCTGCGCGGGAAGGACAGCATCGGCGAGTTCTATTCGGTGGCAGTGACCAACGGACGCCAGCAGGCCGATACCGGTACCAAGATGATTCACATCGGCGAAGGCACACGCTCCTATATCGTTTCCAAGGGCATCTCCGCCGGCCGCAGCAACCAGTCCTACCGGGGGCTGGTCAAGATCGGCCCACGGGCCAAGGGCGCGCGCAACTTCACCCAGTGCGACTCGCTGCTGATCGGCGACCAGTGCGGCGCGCACACCTTCCCGTACCAGGAGATCGGCAACAGCACCGCGACCATCGAGCACGAGGCGACCACCTCCAAGATCGGTGAGGACCAGCTGTTCTACTGCCAGAGCCGCGGTATTTCGGAGGAGGATGCGGTGAGCATGATCGTCAACGGCTTCTGCAAGGACGTGTTCCAGGAGTTGCCGATGGAGTTCGCGGTGGAGGCGGAAGCATTGCTGAACGTGACCCTCGAAGGCGCTGTTGGTTGAGGAAACGGTTGCGCGACGCCTGTACGGCGTTGAGCGCGGATTCGAGAATGCTTATTTACAGACGTAAACTCCGCTTCTCTCTTCCGCGCTCGCCTTGTCCAGACGCCGCTCGCTCGTTTCGCTGAGCGGTTGAATCAATTTTTACGGGTCGCAATGACGGCTCGCCAGAATCGAAAAGGTACTCAAGATGCTCGAAGTCAAGGATCTGTACGTCACGGTCGAAGGCAAGGAAATCCTCAAGGGTCTCAATCTGACCATCAACGCCGGGGAAGTGCACGCCATCATGGGCCCCAACGGGGCCGGCAAGTCGACCCTGTCGGCGGTGATCGCGGGCAAGGAGGGCTACGAGGTCACCGGTGGCACGATCACCTTCGAGGGTCAGGACGTGCTGGAAATGGAAATCGAGGAGCGTGCCCAGGCCGGGCTGCTGCTGGGCTTCCAGTATCCCGTGGAGATCCCGGGGGTCAAGAACATCTACCTGCTCAAGGCGGCGCTCAATGCCCAGCGCGAAGCGCGCGGCGAGGGCGAGATCCCCGCCCCGGAGTTCTTGAAACTGGTCAAGGAGAAGCTGGCACAGATGAAGATGGACGCCAGCTTTCTGCAACGTGCCGTCAACGAGGGTTTCTCCGGCGGCGAGAAGAAGCGCAACGAGATCCTGCAGATGCTGGTATTGCAGCCCAAGCTCGCCATGCTCGATGAAATCGACTCCGGACTGGATATCGACGCCATGCGCGTGGTGGCCGATGGGGTCAACAGTCTGCGTGCCGAGGATCGCGGCATCCTGTTGGTGACCCATTACCAGCGCCTGCTCGATTACATCGTACCCGACCGGGTCCATGTGCTGGTCGACGGCCGTATCGTCAAGAGCGGTGGCGCCGAACTGGCGCGCGAACTCGAAGCCCGCGGTTACGACTGGGTAGTGGAGGAAACTGCCGCATGAGCGATGTCGAACAGCAGTCAAGCGAGGTGAAGACCTTTCTCGACCGTCTCGTCGAGCGCAACGCAAGCCGTGCCGAATCGCAAGGGCCTGAGCCGACCTGGATCGCCGCGCGGCGCCAGGCGGGAGCTGCCCGCTTCGAGGCGCTCGGTTTCCCCACCCGTCGCCACGAGGCGTGGAAGTATACCGACGTGCGAGCCATCGCGCGCGGCGACTTCGCGCTGACCGATAGCGCCGACTTCTCGCCCGCGTCGGCGGCAGCGCTCACGCTGCCCATCGAGGCCTATCGTCTGACTTTCGTCGACGGCGTGTACTCGGCGGCGCTCTCCGATCTGAGCGATCTGCCGAGTGGGGTGGCGGTACTGCCGCTGTCCCAGGCGCTGGCCGAGAACCACGAGGCCGTCGGCGGCCCGCTGGGACGCCTGACCGGGGTCGAGTTCTCGCCCTTCTCGGCGCTCAACACCGCCTTCATGGAAGAGGGCGCCGTGGTGCGCCTGGCGCCGGGTAGCGTGGTGGAGAAGCCCATCGTGCTGCAGTTCCTGTCGCGGGCCAACGCCAAGCCGGTGATGAGCCATCCGCGCATCCTGGTCGAGGCCGGCGCACGCAGTCAGGCAACGCTGATCGAACACCACGTTGGTGAGAGCGAGGCGGCCAACTTCACCAATCTGGTGGCCGAGCTGCTGCTCGACCGGGGTGCCATCCTGACCCATTACAAGCTGCAGGAGGCACCGCTCGGCGACTTGCACGTGGCCAGCATCCACGTCGAGCAGGGCCGCGACAGCCGCTACACCTCGTTCAACCTGAACCTGGGCGGCGGCCTGGTGCGCAACGACTTGATCAGTGAACTCAACGGCGAGGGTGCCGAGGCCAACTTCTACGGGCTGTTCTACGGTCAGGGTCGTCAGCATATCGACAACCATACCCTGGCCAATCACAATGCCCCGCGCACCTTCTCCAATGAGAACTACAAGGGCATTCTCGACGACCGCGCCCGTGGAGTGTTCAACGGCAAGGTGGTGGTCAAGCGCGACAGCCAGAAGATCGAAGGTTTCCAGAGCAACGCCAACCTGCTGCTCTCCGACCGTGCCGAGATCGACGCCAAGCCGGAACTCGAGATCTACGCCGATGACGTCAAGTGCTCCCACGGCACCACCACGGGGCAGCTCGACGAAGAAGCCGTGTTCGCCCTGCGCACCCGAGGTATCGATGAGCAGACCGCTCGCGGCCTGCTGACCCTGGCTTTCGCCGGCGAGGTGATGGAGCAGGTGGGCCTGGATGCCATCGCCGAACGCGTGGAGCTGGCCGTGGCCGGCAAGCTGCCGGAGCGCTTCAACCTGGCCGGGCTGGTGGAAGCCGCCATGGCCCTGCACGACGAGTGAGCGAGGAGAGAGCGATGAACCACCTGGCCATCGAGCGCGCGCTCGACATCCCGGCCCTCGACGTGGCCGGGATTCGCGCCCAGTTTCCGATCCTCGAACGGCAGGTGCATGGGCGCCCGCTGATCTACCTGGACAATGCGGCAACCAGCCAGACGCCGCTGGCGGTAATCGATACCTTTCGCGATTACTACAGCCGTTACAACGCCAACATCCATCGCGGCCTGCATACCCTGGCCGACGAGGCAACGGCGGCCTATGAAGCGACGCGCGAGACGGTACGCGCCTTTCTGGGGGCGGCCGACCGGCGCGAGATCGTCTTTACCCGCGGCACCACCGAGGCGATCAACCTGGTGGCCAATAGCTGGGGACGCGCCAATCTGAAGGCGGGCGACGAAGTGCTGGTTTCGCTGCTGGAGCACCACTCGAACATCGTGCCTTGGCAGCTGCTGGCCAGCCAGCTCGGTATCGTGGTCAAGGTGATTCCGGTGGACGAACGCGGCGTGCTCGATCTCGACGCCTATCGTGCGCTCTTCACCGAGCGCACGAAGCTGGTGGCCGTGAATCACGTTTCCAACGCCTTCGGTACCGTCAACCCCGTGCGCGAGATGGCGACCGTCGCCCACGAGCGGGGCGCTCTGATCCTGATAGACGGTGCCCAGGCGGCTCCGCACCAGAAGATCGACGTGCGTGAGATAGATGCCGATTTCTATGCCTTTTCGGGGCACAAGGTCTATGGGCCCACCGGCGCCGGCGTGCTCTACGGCAGGGCCGAGCTGCTCGAGGCAATGCCGCCATGGCAGGGCGGTGGCGAGATGATCAAGAGCGTCTCGTTCGACGTGCCGACGACCTTCGCCGACGTTCCACACAAGTTCGAGGCGGGCACGCCGGCCGTCGCCGAGGTAATCGCGCTGGGTGTGGCGCTCGATTGGGTCGCCGACGTAGGAATCGAGCGCATCGGCGCCTGGGAGGCGACACTGCTCCAGCGGGCCACGGACGTCGTATCTCGAATCGACGGGCTACGTATCCTGGGCACGGCGCCGAACAAGGCCGGTGTGCTCTCCTTCGTCGTCGACGGCGCGCACTCCCAGGACATTGCGCTTCTGATCGACCAGCTCGGCGTGGCGATTCGTACCGGCAACCACTGCGCCCAGCCGCTGCTGGCGCACTTCGGCGTGACGGCTACCTGTCGCGCCTCGTTCGCCGTCTACAACACGCTGGAGGAGGTCGAGGCCTTCGCGGCAGCCCTGGAACGCGTCATCGGAATGGTGCGCTGAGATGTCGAGCATCGAACAGATCGCCAGCCTGCAGAAGGGACAAACGCTGCCGCTGCAGCGTGACGTCGAGGTCATTTCGATCCCTTTCGGCAAAACGGTGACCCTGCCCGAGGACAGCGTGGTCAGCGTGATGCAGGCCAAGGGCAGTTCGGTCAGCGTTGGCTTCGAAGGGCGGCTCTACCTGGTCGAGGGAAGCAACCTCGATGCCCTGGGGCTGGAGCCGCTGCCACGCCCGACATTGCCCGAGGATGCCGGCGATGACGAGATCGAAGAGTTTGTCTGGGACCAGTTGCGTACCTGCTTCGATCCCGAAATCCCGGTCAATATCGTCGATCTTGGGCTGGTTTACGGTTGTCGCATCGAGCGGCTGATCAGCGGGGAGCGTATCGTCACCATCCGCATGACGCTCACTGCGCCGGGTTGCGGCATGGGTGACGTGATTGCCGCCGATGCGCGCAACAAGATCCTCGGCGCGCCGCAGATCAGCCGCGTGCACACCGAGATCGTCTTCGATCCGCCCTGGAGCCGTGAGATGATGAGTGATGAGGCGAAACTGGAACTCGGCATGTTCTAGCCGCAAGCCCAAGCTTCTCGCTATCGGTGGCGTGTGCGAGGCTTCGTGATCCCTTGCCCGGTGACGGTGAATGCAGGCGCTGCTGTGGAAAACCTTCAAGTTGTTGCTGATGATGCTTGGCACCCTGTTGTTGCTGGCGCTGCTGCTATTCGTCGGTGCCAACCTCTGGGTGCTGGGACAGACGCATTCGCGTATCGAACACGAGCTACCGCTGTGTGGCCCGGAGCGTGTCGGTATCGTGTTCGGCACCTCGCACTGGACGCGCAGCGGCGTACGCAACCCGCACTTCGACGCGCGTATCAACGCCGCTTCTCGCTTGATCCGGCTGGGCCGAGTCGAGCACCTGTTGCTTTCCGGTGACAACCGCACCCGCCAGTACAACGAGCCCATCACCATGTGGCGCGATCTGCGCGGCCAATACGTGCGCGATGAGGACATGACCCTCGACTACGCCGGTTTCAGTACCTTCGATACCCTGGTGCGGGCGCGGGAAGTGTTCGGTGTCGAACAGGTGTTGCTGGTTACGCAATCCTGGCACTTGCCGCGCGCGCTGTTCATTGCCGATGCACTGGGTCTCGAGGCGCGCGGCTGCAGTGCGCCATCGCGTCCGGTGGCGGGGCTGTGGCGGCTGCAGGCGCGGGAGTGGGCGGCGCGGGCGGCAACCGTAGGGGATCTCTATCTCTGGGGGCGCGAACCCTATTTCCTGGGACCGCTGGAGCCCTTGCAGATCGTGCCGCCGGCGTGGCGACAACTGCTCGATATAGAGCCGAAACCGGAATATCGCTAGCCGGCGTTATCGTCAGCGCCGACGTGGTTTCTGCTGCTGGTAGAGTTCGCGAATCAGGGCCCGACAATCCTTCCAGCACTGTTCGACGATCGGTTCGAGTGGATTGGGCAGCGGGTGGGTGTAGAGCGTGGCCAGGGCCTGCATCAGCACGCGCTCCTGTTCAAGCAGTTCACCGATGACGACCTGGCTTTCGTTACCGACGAAACTCTTCAGGCGGCTCCAAAGCCACATGTAATCGTCGCGCTCGACGTCGGCATCCCGCGGAAGCAGCTTGAGGTGCCGCTTGGCCAGTTCCTGCAGCTTCTGCATCGTCTTGGCGCGGGCTTCATAATGAGGCTTGAGCGTCTCGCGCAGCGAAGGGCGCAGGCGCTCTAGGTTGTCCTGAAAATAGTCGATGCTGTCAGCCAGCGCTTCCAGTACGCTGTCCATCGCCACTTGGCGATTATCGAGAAACATGAGCGGTCACCTCCTCCGGTGACGCAGATTGTGGCGGGGGAAACACTGTTTTGCTAGCCCCCGCGGAGAAATATGTAGTCTTTCTACAAATTCTGGCGCTTTTCTCGCAATTACCCCTTGGGTTTAGGCGGTGCCTTTACCTTACGCGTCGAGGAGGCATTCTTCTCGATGTGTTCGATGATCAAGCCGGCAATGTCCTTGCCGGTTGCCGTCTCGATTCCCTGTAGCCCCGGTGAGGAGTTGACCTCCATGATCACGGGGCCGTGGTTGGCACGCAGCAGGTCGACGCCGGCGACCCGGAGTCCCATGGCCTTGGCGGCCCGAATCGCCGTGGAGCGCTCCTCCGGGGTAATGCGAATCAGGCTGGCCGTGCCGCCGCGATGCAGGTTGGAGCGGAACTCGCCTTCGGCCGCCTGTCGTTTCATCGAGGCGACCACCTTGTCGCCGATCACGAAGCAGCGGATGTCGGCCCCACGGGCCTCCTTGATGTACTCCTGCACCATGATGTTGGCCTTCATACCCATGAAAGCCTGAATGACCGATTCTGCGGCCTGGTTGGTTTCGGCCAATACCACGCCGATGCCTTGGGTGCCTTCCAGCAGCTTGATCACCAACGGCGCTCCCTTGACCATGGTAATCAAATCGGGAATGTCATCCGGCGAATGGGCGAAGCCGGTGATCGGCAGGCCCAGCCCCTTGCGTGACAGCAGTTGCAGCGAGCGCAGCTTGTCCCGCGAGCGGGTGATGGCGACCGAGTCGTTGAGCACGTAGGTCCCCATCATCTCGAACTGGCGCAGCACGGCGCAGCCGTAGAAGGTCACCGACGCCCCGATACGGGGGATCACCGCATCGAAGCGTTCTATCTCTTCCCCCTTGTAGTGGATCGAGGGATGGTGCGCGGCGATGCTCATGTAGCAGCGCAGGGTGTCGATCACCCGGGCCTTGTGGCCGCGTTGTTCGGCGGCCTCCACCAGGCGTCGCGTGGAGTAGAGATTGCGATTGCGGGACAGCAGCGCGATATGCATCGTAGGCTCCGAGGCGGTAGGGCCGGGTAGGTCAGGGTTCGCCGTGCAAGAAGGTGACACCGGGCGCGACCAGTAAACGACGCAGCGCGCGGCGGCCGAGCAGCATGGGGTGGCGCATGTCGCTGCGGTCGGCCAGGGTCAGTTCCACCATGACCTCCAGCTCGCCCATCTGCATCGGAGTGCGAATCACGTAGCGCCACTCCTTCTGTCCGTTGGAACTCGTCACACGGCGGCGATCGTGCAGGTGGGTACGGTAGACGTGGGGCGGCGATTCGAGTCCTCCGCTGCGGGTCGTAAAACTGACCCAGAGGTGGCCTTCCTCTTCGAAGATCTCGATGTCCTCGGCATGCAGCGACGAGGTATAGGCCCCGGTGTCGATCTTGGCACAGACGGTCATGCCGATGGTCGGCAGGGTGACCATCTCGAGGCGTCCGATGACGGCTTTGGGAGTATAGGGCAGTTCCTTCATTGCGTTATTTCCCGCTATCCATACTCATTGGCCCAGACCGGCCAGGCGTTGGCCGATGGGAGTGTCTGGCCCGGCTTCGCGCAATGCCATCAGCACCGGCAGGCGCAGGCGGGGGATCAGCGCCAGGTCGCGTGCGACAGCGGCAAAGTCGGTGTTGGGCTGCTGTGCCAAGCGAGTCAGGAAGCATGGCAGACGTTGACCATCTTCCAGGTGCATCCAGCCGCGCCCGGCTATCGCCGCCAGCAGGTCGGGGCCACAGGCCGCCGGGTCGGTCAGCAGGTCATCAAACCAGGCACCGGCGATCGCCTCGTCGGCACCGCTCACTGCACGCACGCAGGCGCACAGCGTTTCCAGGCGGCCCATGACGGCAGCCTGCTCGCCCCGCTCGCGCAGCGCCATGCCGAGGGTATCGGATACGGCGAGATGCTCTAGACAGTAACACAGCGAATTCAACACTTCGTCCGGCAGGCTGGGGAGCCTTGCGGCCAGTCGGCGGGCGGCCTCTTCGTCCAGGCGCACGGTGAAGTCGGCCAGGCCCTGGAGCCCGAGGAACTGCCAATCCATCTCTTGTCCACTCAGGTAAGCTTCCACCGGCTCCAGGTGCGGGCTTGCCGGTTTGCCAATGTCGCGTGTGGCATAGGCATGCAGCATCGCCTGGAAGGATAGCGAAGGGGTAAAGGCGAGTGGGTTGTCGTGCATCAAGTTCTCGATCTCGTCGCCATTCCGAGCCTCGCGGCCTACGCGATCCACATTTCGCCCCAGGGTGACCAGCAGGCGCTGGAGAAAGGCGTCGCGCATAGGCGGCACCAACTGTCCCTGTTCGTCAAGCGGCAGGGCTAGGAACCAGATCAGCGGATCGTCGAGATCCCCGATGCGAAAGACGATGCCCAGGCGAGCCTGCCCTTGCCAGGGGAACGGCCAGGCAATGGCGCCCTCCTCGAAGCGGGAAAGGGCATCCAGGGGGCAGGGTTCGACTCGGCGGCCCATATGGTAGAGGCGGACCTCGGCACCGGTGCGGGCGAAGAAGTCATGAAGCGTGTGGATCGGCTGCATAGGGGCTCCCTTTTGAGCGTGCACTCTACCGTGACGGCTGGGGCGTTGTCAGCCACCCTCCGGCGTGGAAATGCTCAAGGCTGGTCAAGAAATGACCATGCCTGGCAAAGCCCCGGTTTGTCTGCTACCTCGGCGAGTTTCCAGAGCTTATCCACAGCCTCTTTCAGTGAATCTGTGCATGACCTTCCTGGGCGCGTCTACGCTATGGCTGGCATAGAAAATAGCCATGGGGCTAAAAGTGGGCTATTTGAAGCCCATCTGATAAAGTCGAATAACAGCAGTAAAGTTTATTCCAAATAGATATTAATGGAGGTCGATCATGTCATCGCGCATTCTTGTCGCAGCGGTTCTATCCGGTGCTCTCTCCCTCATCGGCAGCGCTCAGGCACAGGACGATGTGCTCAAGGTCGGCATGTCGGGGAGTTACTTCCCCTTCACCTTCGTCGAGCAGGACACGCTCAAAGGTTTCGAAGTGGATGTCATGCGCGCCGTAGGCGAAGAGTTGGGCGTGGAGATACAGTTCGAGACTGCCAACTTCTCCGGTCTGTTCGGCATGCTCGAGTCCGGCCGTATCGATACCATCGCCAATCAGATCACCATTACCGAAGAGCGCGAGGCGAAGTACCTCTTCACCGAGCCGTACGTCTATGACGGCGCTCAAGTGGTCGTCAGGGAAGGCAACGAGGAGATCGAAGGCGTCGAAGACCTGAAGGGCAAGCGTGTCGCCGTCAACCTCGGCTCGAACTACGAACAGCTGCTGCGCGAGCTGCCCTATGCCGACGAGATCGATATCCGTACCTACGACAGCAATATCGAGCAAGATACCGCACTGGGCCGAGTCGACGCCTTCGTCATGGACCGTGTGAGCGCCAGCCAGGTGATCCAGGAGAAACCGCTGCCGCTGCAGCTGGCCGGCGAACCTTTCTCGAGCATTCGCAATGCCTTGCCTTTCCGCGATACCGAAGCCGATCGCGCGCTACGGGATCGGGTCGACGAGGCGCTTGCCACCTTGCGTGAAAACGGCACCCTGGCATCCATCTCGGAGCGCTGGTTTGGCACCGACATCACGCGTCCGTGATCGGCTGAGCGCTTGCCATGCGTGTCCTCGATTTCGACTACATGCTGGGGCTGGTACCCATCCTGCTGCGCTATCTGCCGCTGACGCTGCAGATGGCCGCGGCAGGCATGGCCCTTGCCCTGGTCCTCTCCTGCGGCCTGGCGGTGATCCGGGTGCTGAAGATCCCGGGGCTGAACGCAGCGACGATGCTGTTCATCTCCTTCTTTCGCGGCACGCCGCTGCTGGTGCAACTGTTCCTGTTCTACTATGGCTTGCCACAACTGCTGGCCTTCCTGACCCAGATCAACGGCATCACCGCCACCATCATGGGATTGACGCTGCACTTTTCGGCCTACATGGCGGAGTCGATACGTGCCGCCATCGTCGGGGTCGACCGTAGCCAGACCGAGGCGGCATTGTCGATCGGCATGACCAGTGGCCAGCTGATGCGCCGCATCGTGCTGCCTCAGGCTACCCGTGTGGCCGTGCCCACGCTGATGAACTATTTCATCGACATGATCAAGGCTACCTCGCTGGCCTTCACCCTGGGCGTCACGGAACTGATGGGCGCGACACAGAAGGAAGCGGCCGGCAGTTTTCTCTATTTCGAAGCCTTCATCACTGTGGCGATCATGTACTGGATCATCGTCGAGCTGCTGGCCTGGTTCCAGAAGTGGCTTGAGATGCGACTCAACAGGGCCTACCGCAGATGATCAAGATCGCCAATCTCGTCAAACGCTTCGGCAACGCAACCGTGCTCGATGGTATCGATCTAGAAATCGAGCAGGGGGAGATCATTGTCGTGATCGGCCCGTCGGGAACCGGCAAGTCGACACTGCTGCGGTGCCTGAATTTCCTCGAGCGCCCGGACGCCGGGCGCTTGGTCATCGGCGACCTGGATGTCGACGTCACCCGGGCAAGCCGGACCGAGATCCTGGCAGCGCGGCGCCGCACGGCATTCGTGTTCCAGAACTATGCGCTATTCGCCAACAAGACGGCACTCGAGAACATCGCTGAGGGACTGATCGTGGTCAACCGTTGGCCCAAGGCCAAGGCGCATGCCCGAGCCCGGGAGATTCTTCAGCGCATTGGCCTGGCTGACAAGGCGGATGCTTATCCGGCTTCACTTTCAGGCGGCCAGCAGCAGCGGGTCGGCATCGGCCGGGCCATGGCCGCCCAGGCCGAAGTGATCCTGTTCGACGAGCCGACCTCCTCACTGGATCCCGAGTGGGTCGAGGAAGTGCTCGGGTTGATGAAGCAGTTGGCCCGTGAACGACAGACCATGCTGGTGGTAACGCACGAGATGGGCTTCGCCAGGGACGTGGCGGACCGCGTGGTGTTCATGGAGGGCGGGCGAATCGTCGAGCAAGGTCCCCCCTCGCAACTCTTCAATGCTCCCCAGGATCCACGTACGCGCGATTTCCTGCGCAAGATCCTGGCCGGTCAGCCCGCCTGATAAGCGTGCCCTGCGGCCTGGGGCGGGGTTGGCGGCCGGATGAGTTATGCGATAATGAAGGCATAGCCCAACAGGAGACTTCATGACCGTTCACGATGAGCTCGACGTAGCGCTGCGCCGTCTCGAGGCCACCATGAAGGCCACCAACATGTGGCGCATGAGTGCACCGACGCCCGAGGCATACGAAAGCCAGCAGCCTTTCTGCATCGATACCATGGTATTGCCCCAGTGGCTACGCTTCGTCTTCATCGCTCGCTTGGATGCCCTGATCGAGGCTGAAGCCCCGATGCCGGCAAAGTGCGACGTGGCGCCCGTGGTCGAGACCTATCTGGCTCAGCAGGGTACCCGAGCCAACGATCGCCTGTTGCTGTGCAAGGCCGTCGAGGAGATAGATCGGCTGGTGAGCGATAACTGAAGCGGCACGACCGCGCATGCAGTGAGACCGTTATGCCGTACTATTTTGCCTATGGCAGCAACATGAACGTGGCCCGGGTCGAGGCTCGTATCGGTGCTACACGGCGCTGCCTGGCGGGGGCCCTGTACGACCATGCGCTGCGCTTCGACAAGGCGTCGCGGGTTGCAGGCATTGCCCATGCCAATGTGATTCCGGTAGCGGGAGAAAGGGTCGAAGGTGCGTTGTTCGAGCTGCTCGAGCCTGCCCAGATCGAACGAATGGATCCCTTCGAAGGCTACCCGTCGGAGTATGAGCGGCATCGCTTGCCTATCGTGACGCAGGAAGGTCCGATCGAAGCCTGGGTCTACATCGCTGCGCCCGGCACTACCGCCCAGGCGCTCAAGCCGGCCAGAGAATACCTGGACCACCTGTTGGCAGGGGAGCCCTTTCTCAGTGCCGACTACCATCGTCGGCTGGCTCGGGTCGAAGCGGTGAATGGTCTGGAGGATCGCATCCTCTCGCTGCTCGGCCTGTCGCGCCACTCCCCGCGCTGAGCTTGGGAGCGGATCTGGAGCGCGCGAGGCCCGCCAGTTGGTGGGCCTCGCGGCGTTCAAGGCAGATCAGAAGCGATAGCTGATGCCGGCCATGAACACCCACGGATCGATGTTGACTGTGCCAATTACTTCGCCGTTCAGGCTGGCATCGGTATCGATGTCGACATACCAGGCTGCGGCGTTGACGCCCCAGTTCTCGTTCATGCGGACGTCGACGCCGAGCTGGCCGGCCAGGCCCCAGGAGCTGTCGAGGTCCAGGTCGGCGCCGGGAACATTAACCTCTTCACTGAAGAAGTGGGTGTAGTTGAGGCCAGCGCCGGCATAGGGTTGGACCTGTGCGCCGGTGCCGCCCAGCGGGTAGTACTGCAGGCTCAGCGTGGGTGGCAGGTGCTTGGTGGAACCTGTCACAGCGCCATCGGCAATCGAGATGTCGTGCTTGAACGGCAGTGCGGCCAGCAGCTCGACGCCCAGCTTGTCGTGGAAGAGGTAGGTCAGGGTGAAGCCCAGGTTGGTATCGTTGTCGACGTCGACCTTCAGCCCTGTCAGGCCGAGTGCATCGATACTACCGTTGTCGCTCTTGGGGTCGACTTGAACGACGCCCACGCGGGTAATGAAGTCGCCCTGATGGTAGGCGAGCGCCTGGCTGCTGGCGAGAAGTGCAGTGGCTGCCAGGCCAGCGCCGAAGAGAATGGCAGGTGAAGGTTTGCGCATGAGTCGACTCCTGTCGTTTGCAAAGGGGCAGCCTGAGCTGCTTACGAAACGAAGCCAGTCTACTCAGTGCCTGGCGGCAGGTTATTGACTCACGACAATAATTACTTTCGACAAATAAACAGGTATTTTGAATGTTTTTTTGCGCGGACATGCCATGAACGAAGAACGCCGGGCCATGTGCCCGGCGTTTGCGTACTGACGCGCTGTCAGCCTTGCTCGACTCAGAAGCGGAAGGTCACGCCGCCGCCGACGGTCACGGGGTCTACCTTGATTTCAGTCTCGCCGCCACCTGCAGAAACGTCAGAGTGCACTTCGGCATAATTGGCGAAGCCATTCAGCATCAGGTTATCCGTGATGGCGAGATCGATCCCGACCTGGCCGGCAGCACCATAGCTATTATCAGCGTTGATGCCATCCGGCTCGCCTGAGAAGCGGGTGTAGTTCACCCCGGCACCCACGTATGGCTGCACTTTGGAATCCAGCCCACCCAGCGGGTAGTAGTTCACCAGCAGGTTGACCGGCATGCGGTCGATGGAGCCGGCGCCGACCCCATCGAGCGCGAGATCGTGTTCGATCTTTTCGGAGCTGTTCAGCTCTATGCCGACCTTGTCGTGGAACAGGTAACCGGCACCGAAAGTGAAGCCGTTGGAATCATTGATGGAAAGATCCTGGCCGGCTAGCTCTCCGTTATCGGAACTCGGCTCGGACTTGGCGAAGCCGCCACGCACGAAGACATCGCCGGCGCCATAGGCCAGGACCGCCTGGCTGGCGAAGAGCGCGCTGGCTGCAAGGGCAACCACGGGAATAAGACGGATCGGTTTCATTACAGCGTCCTCCTGGTTTTTAACGCCGGAGGTTCCCGGCAGCATTGGACGATGTCTACTATACGAACACTGTTTCTAAAAGTCCTGTTTAATTTTGTTATCGCCTTCATCGTCATGTTTGATTGGCATAACTGCACGATTGCCTAATTTCAAAGCCGCGAATATGACAAGCAATGTGCAGTGCGTTGTACAATAATTATTGTCTTGCAGCATGGCGTAAGGAAGATCGAAGGGCTAAGCCTTGTGTAGGGGCACACAGGAGAGGGCACGATGCGGACAGAGGTTCAGGATCGCTCGATGTGGCTGGCGCTGTCAGCCATGCTGGTGGCAGCGGCACTGTCGCTGTGGTTGTTGATTCGCCCCGAATTGATCAGCGGAATGCCAATGGTCCTGCGTATGCCGGTCATCGGCCTGGGCGTATGGGCCCTGGGAGCGGCTTTCATGCAGCCGATGGGGCTGGAATTTCGGCGGCACTGGCTGCGTTGCGCCACCGTCCCGCCGGTCAGTCTGGCAGCGCTCGGCGCCTTTGCGCTGATAGTGATCGCTCGCGCCGTCTGGCTGGGCTGAGCCCGCGAAAAAGCCGCCACGAGGGCGGCTTTCTCTTCACCTGGCGGTGCCGATTGACGCGGCGCCTGATGCCTGGCGTTTATGTTTCCTCGAAGGTATCGAAGTCCGCGGTCACACGCAGGTCCGGCTCTTCGGTGGCCAGGCTCGCCACCACGATGGCGATATAAGCCAGGATCACGCCCGGGACGATCTCGTAGAGGTCGAAGATTCCGCCGGACAGCTCGGCCCAGACCACCACGGTCACACCGCCTACCACGATACCGGCCAGTGCCCCCCATTTGTTCATGCGTCGCCAGTAGAGCGACATGATCAGCGCCGGGCCGAAGGCAGCACCGAAGCCGGCCCAGGCGTAGGCGACCAGGTCGAGCACGGTGGCGTCTGGGTTGAGCGCCAGCAGGTAGGCCAGCACGGCAATCGCAATGACGGCGAAACGACCCACCCATACCAGCTCGGTCTGGGTGGCATCCTTGCGAAAGATCGCCTTGTAGAAATCATCGGTCAGTGCCGAAGAGGAGACCAGCAGCTGTGAATCGGCAGTGGACATGATCGCGGCGAGGATGGCGGCAAGCAGGATGCCGGCGATTACCGGATGGAAGATCAAGTTGACCATGATCATGAATACGGTTTCACCGTCGGCCAGGTCGCGTTGGACGAAGCCCACGCCGAGCAGGCCGACGGCGATGGAGCTGACCAGGGCGATCGCAGTCCAGATCACCGCGATACGACGGGCGGCGGGTATGTCGCGGTCGCTGCGGATGGCGGCAAAGCGCGCCAGGATGTGCGGCTGACCGAAGTAGCCCAGGCCCCAGGCCAGCGAGCTGACGATACCGATGAAGGACAGCGCCTCACCGGTGGAGGCATCGCGGAACCAGGCGAGCATGTACTCGCTTTCGGCGGCGAGAGCGGCTCCGGCACCGGTGGTACCCCCCAGGTCGCTGAAGGCGATGACCGGCACGATGGCCAGTGCTGCGGCCATCATCAGACCCTGGATAAGGTCGGTCCAGGAGACCGCCAGGAAGCCGCCGATGAAGGTATAGGAGATGATCGTCAGTGTGCCAATGGTCACGGCGAGGGTGTAATCGAACGCGAATACCGTCTCGAACAGCCGGCCACCGGCGACCAGGCCGGAGCTGGTGTAGAAGAGGAAGAACAGCAGGATGAAGACCGCCGAGATCACTCGCAGCAGCTGCGACTTGTCACCGAAGCGGTTGGCGAAGTACTCGGGCAGGGTCAAGGCATCGCTGACCTTGAAGCTGTAGAGGCGCAGGCGGCGTGCCACGATCAACCAGTTGAGCCAGGTGCCGATCAGCAGGCCAATGGCGATCCAGCTCGCCGAGATACCGCTGACGTAGGCGGCGCCGGGCAGGCCGAGCAGCAGCCAGCCCGACATGTCCGACGCCCCGGCGGAAATCGCCGAGGTCCAGGGGCCTAGCGAGCGACCGCCGAGGATATAGTCAGAGAGATTGGTGGTGCGCATGTAGGCAATGATACCGATGCCTAGCATCACGATGAGGTACACCGCGAAGGTGAAGCCGATTGCCATGTTGTTCTCGATCATTGGGGGTTCCTTCAATGTTCTTGTGGTAACAGACGAGCCTCGTCACTCGTCTCCCAGCGCAAGCAGTGACGCATTACCGCCCAGCGCGGCGGTATTGACGGTCACCGTTTTTTCCGTGGCGAAGCGCAGCAGGTAGTGCGGTCCGCCAGCCTTGGGTCCGGTACCGGAAAGGCCCTGGCCTCCGAACGGCTGAACGCCCACGACGGCGCCGATGATATTCCGGTTTATGTACACATTGCCAACGCGAATCCTCTGTGCGACGAGCTGAGCAAAGGATTCGTTGCGGCTATGTACGCCGAACGTCAGCCCGTAGCCCTTGGCATTGATCGATTCGAGCACCTTCTCGATCTCGCTGGCCTTGTAACGCACCACGTGCAGGATCGGACCGAACTGCTCGCGCTCCAGAGCATCGATGGCATCGATGCTGAAGGCCATCGGCGGCACGAAGGTGCCTTCAGCGGTGTGGGCCGGATCCAGGCGGGTCTCGGCCAACAGGCGGCCTTCGCCCTTGAGGATCTCGATATGCGCCAGCAGGTTCCTGCGGGCATCCTCGTCGATCACCGGCCCGACATCGGTGCCCAGGTCGCGGGGGTCGCCGACGTGCAGCTCGTCCATGGCACCGCGCAGGATCTCGATGATCCGGTCGGCCACGTCGTCCTGCAGATAGAGCACGCGCAGCGCGCTGCAGCGCTGGCCGGCGCTCTGGTAGGCGGACTGGACCACGTCCGCTACGACCTGTTCCGGCAGCGCGGTGGAGTCGACGATCAGTGCGTTCATGCCGCCGGTTTCGGCGATCAGTGCCGGTAGCGGCGCATTCTCGCGCGCGGCCAGGGCGCGGTTGATGATCTGGGCGGTATCGGTGCCGCCGGTGAAGACGACACCGGTGATGCGGGGGTCGGAAGTGAGCACGCTGCCGACGGTAGGGCCGTCGCCAGGCAATAGCTGCACCACGTCGCGCGGCATGCCGGCTTCATGAAGCAGCTCGACCACGCGATGCGCGACGATGGAGGTCTGCTCGGCGGGTTTGGCCAGCACGCTGTTGCCGGCCACGGCGGCGGCCACCATCTGGCCGCAGAAGATCGCCACCGGGAAGTTCCATGGACTGATCGCGGCGAACACACCCTTGCCGTTCAGCATCAAGCGGTTCGACTCGCCGGTGGGACCGGGCAGCTCGATCGGCTCGCCGAACTGCTCTTCGGCGCGCATGGCGTAGTAGCGGCAGAAATCCACCGCCTCGCGGATCTCGTCGACGCCATCGGTGAGCAGCTTGCCGCCCTCGCGGGAGCACAGCGTCATCAGCTCGGCCATGTTCGCTTCCATCAGGTCGCCCAGGCGGCGGATGATGGCGGCTCGCTCGGCTACTGGCGTGGCCTCCCAGCGTGGGTAGGCGGCCCAGGCGGCATCCACCGCCCGCGCTGCCTGGTCGCGGTTGGTCCACTGTACGCTACCGACCCGCTGGCGGCGATCGTAGGGGCTGAACACCTCGTGCACATTGGCCGGGTCGCGGCCCACCTCGAAGGCGAGTAGCGGGCCGACCTCGTAGCTGCGTTCCATGAAACCCGACATGGCCTCCATCAACGGCTCGTACTGGCTGCGTACGTTGAGGTTGACGCCCTTCGAGTTGCGGCGCTTCTCGCCGTAGATGTCAGTGGGCATGGGAATTCTCGGGTTGGCGAAGGTGCGGTACTGAGCCAGGGTTTCCACTGGATGCACACAGAGCGTTTCTACCGGTACCTTGGGGTCGACCAACTGATGCACGAACGAGGAATTGGCGCCGTTTTCCAGTAGGCGACGCACCAAGTAGGGCAGCAAATCCTTGTGCGCGCCCACTGGGGCATAGATGCGGCAATAAGTGCCCTGGGGCGCGCGCTTGAGTGCCGCATCGTAGAGCGCCTCGCCCATGCCGTGCAGGCGCTGGAATTCGAAGGGGCGGGTAGCCTCGTTGCCCATCTCCAATATGGTGCTGATGGTATGGGCGTTATGCGTGGCGAATTGCGGGAAGATGCGACCGCGGGTCTGATCGGAGAGCAGGAAACGTGCACAGACCAGGTAAGCGACGTCGGTGCAGGCCTTGCGCGTGTAGACCGGGTAGCCCTCCACGCCGAGCTGCTGCGACTCCTTGATCTCGCTGTCCCAGTAGGCGCCCTTGACCAGGCGTACGGGGATCTCGTCGCCCTGGCGTTCGGCCAGGCGGTTGAGATAGTGCAGTACCGGCAGCGCACGCTTGGAGTAGGCTTGCACCACCAGCCCGAAGTGACCCCAGCCCTTGCAGGTGCTGCTCTCGTAAACGGCGCGGAACACTTCCAGCGACAGCTCCAGGCGATCGACTTCCTCAGCGTCGATGGTCAGCGCCACGTTGCGCTGGCGCGCCATGGTGGCCAGTTCGCGCACGCTGGCGACCAATTCTCGCAGGACCTGATCGCGGCGGCCGAATTCGTAACGGGGATGCAGCGCCGACAGCTTGATCGATACGGAGGGGGCCGGGGTCCGGTCGGGGAGCTTGGTGCTGGTCAGGCCGACCCGCTCGATGGCTCGGGCGTAGTCGTCGAAGTAGCGCTTGGCGTCGGCACGGGTGCGCGCCGCTTCGCCCAGCATGTCGTAGGAGTAGGTATAGCCCTTGTCGAATAGCGGCCGGGAGCGCTTCAGGGCCTCGTCGATGTCGCGCCCGAGCACGAACTGCTTGCCCATGACCTTCATCGCCTCGTACATGGCGCGGCGGATCACCGGCTCGCCCATGCGGTTGACCATGCGGTTGATGAAGCTCGAGGGCTTGCCGTCGCGAGGCTTGTCGAGCGTGACCACGCGGCCGGTCATCAGCAGCCCCCAGGTCGAGGCATTGACCAGCCAGGAGTCGCTTTGGCCCATGTGTGCCTTCCAGTCGGCAGGGCCCAGCTTGTCTTCAATCAGTGCATCGGCCGTAGCCGTGTCGGGAATGCGCAGCATGGCTTCGGCCAGGCACATCAACATCAGCCCCTCGTGGGTATCGAGGCTGTATTGCTGGAGCAGTTCGTCGATGGTGTCCACGGCGGTATCCATCTCACGAACTTCGCGGACGAGTTCGGCGGTCTTGCCCGCGATGCGCCGGAAGTCCTCAGGATCGGCACTGAGGACGTCGACCAATTCCCGGACGAAGGCCTCTTCATCGACAATGTAATGATCGCTGATACGCGAGAACAGGGTATCGAGATCCTGCTGCCAGGAGGCAGCCTCCAGCATTGTTTTGGCGTTGAGCATTTGATTTCCCCGAATGTCGCCCGTCCTGAAACGGCAAGAGCCATGCGCCAGGCGTTCCGCCCGAACATGGGTGTGTCATCCTTGACTGTAGGGGGCGAACGGCGGGGCTGCTTGTCAAAACCCCGGAAGGATTTACACAATCCGCGGGTTTTGGACGTGAGGGAATTGTATTTGCGACTTAAGTCGTATGTCGTAGGCGGTTTACGGGAAAGGCGGTGGAGCTGTCCAGCTGATTGGTACGTCGAAGCTGGCTGGGAGGGCAGCCGTAGGCGCCGCGGAACGCATGAGAGAGGGCGCTCTGGTGAGCGAAGCCGGTATTCAGGGCGATCTGCGAAAGCGGCATGTGGCTATCCTCGAGGAGCCGCCGCGCTGCTTCCAGGCGACGCCGCCGAACGTACTGCCAGGGGGAGAGGCCGGTCTGCTCGCGAAAGCGGCTACGGAAATGCGCTTCGCTGAGACACGCCTGTGCGGCAAGGTCGGCGACCGAGATGGGCGAAGACAAGTGCCGGTCGATGAACTGGTCGAGCTTGGCCAAGTCGAACTGGCGCGTTGCCGGCTGCGAAGTTGCCCCGCCGAGTCTGGCGTGCAGGCAGCCGAGAAAAGTCGCCGCCAGCCGATCGCTCTGGGTGGTGCTCAAGCTCTGTGGGCTGTCGGCCTGCTCGAGCAATAAAAAATCCAGGTAATGCTTGAGCGGCTTGTCCAGGGCGAAGAAGCGAGGGGCATCGAAAAGCCGCGACAACTCGTGGTGATAACCGGTGAGCGAGGGGGCATTGGCGGGCAGGTCGAGGATCAGCTGGCGGTTGACGCCCTGGCCCATGTAGTAGTGCACGTGGTTGGCGGGCACGATGCAGCCGGAAAATGCCGAGATTGCACCGCCCAGGCCCTCGATCTCGAATTCCGCCTGGCCCTGAAGACCGATGACGATCTGGTGAAAGTCATGAGCATGGTGCTGGGTGGCGGTATCGAGCGGAGTCTGGCGGATGACACTGGACATGTAGAACTCCCGCGTGCTGGCTATCGCAGCCGAGCATATCACACTCGACGCCCTGGTGGAGCAGCACGGACTGCCCATCGACGCCCTGTCAACGCTACGGCTGGCTGCGTTGTCGCTCCCGCAGGCGCTGATGGGAAGCCAAGTGACTACGCAGAGCGGACAGCTCCTCCCGGCCGGTCTTGTCGAGCAGCGGTTTGCCCTGGGCCAACTGCCAGGGACGTCCATGTTCCTGCATCAGATGCTGGGCGCGACGCCTCACGCCTTCGAGGTAATCGTCATGACGAATGGGATAGTTGATCACGACGTTCCACTCATTCTCTCCGACCTGGTTGGCCAGGGCCTTGTCGAACAGCTCCAGCAACTGTTTCGGTTCGGTGCGGTAGCGCGGCGTGCGCGAGAACAGCAGGATCAGCACCACGCCACCGATGACGAACAGGCAGACGGCAAAGATGAGCAGGAAGAGAGCCATGGAAAGCCACGCTGGGAAGGACGAGCTGGCCGACAACCGATAGCCACTGGCGTAGCGGCCTGCTGCGGGAACTGGAGCGGGTGAAGGGAATCGAACCCTCGTCTTAAGCTTGGGAAGCTTCTGCTCTACCATTGAGCTACACCCGCGGGGCGTTTCGATAGTAAAACCAAGGGCTTGGGCTTTGCAAGCCGTCTTTCGAATTTCCCTTTTCCTGTCAGATAAGTGCTTGTTTTGACGGTTCAGGGCGATGCGCCATGCATCCTTGGCGGGACGTCTCAAAGCGAGGTCTGGAAGGGGGAGAGAAAAAAATTATCGAACAGTGGCGAACTTTTTTGCTTGCTGCTGTCATATCTGATACAGGCAACAGCGCGATGGCAGTCGCTAACACTGTTGCTCTGGCTCGCAGTTTCGATCTTGCCGCCCATGACATCCCTCATGGGCGGTTTTTTTTGTGCCACATGCCGTCAGCGCCCACGGCGAGGAACGAGCCTGGCCGGCAGGGCTCGTTCGGTTTCTCGAGGGGGAGGCCTGCTAGCAGGCCGGCAGCAAGGCGGAAGGTCTCAACTGTACCGCATGCGCAGAATGGCGGTCAGCACATCGCGACGGGTCACGATGCCGCACAGGCGGCCCTGTTCTGTCACCGGGAAGACCTTGGGTTTCTGGCCAAGCATCTCCTGTGCCAGATCGGTGATGCTCTTGGTAGGCGAAACGGAGAGAACCTCGTTGCGCATCAGTTCCTTCACCAGCGGTGCCTCGTCGTTGAGGTAAGCGCTCTGGAGCAGCTTGCCGAGCACGTCCTGCTCGGAAATGAAGCCGATCAGCTGGTCGTGGTGATCGACGACCGGTACGCCGGGCAGACGATGCAAGGCCAGGCCTTCGGCCAGGGTGATGATCGACATGTTGCCTGTGACCCGGTAGCAATCCCGGGACATGATCTCGCGAACGATGGTAGGGGCCCTGTTGGGCATGGCGCATCTCCTTGTTCCGAACGCTCTCGGCGGGACACTTTCAGCATAGCCGAGTCGACTCGGATATAAGGAATCCCTTCAACACCTGGCCAACGCTCGATTCCCTCTCGGCCGAGGGACAGGGGTGGCAGCGGAACATGGCCGGGAGAGATTGGCTCCAAGGCAACGAGACCTGGTCTAGTCTGACAGCAGTCCCGGCGAACCTGGCGCCACGATAGAGCAGGAGGTGGTTTATGGATGCGCGTGAATACCTGGCAAAAAAGGGGCTCGATGGCCGCCGGGACGAGGAGCGCCCCAACACGCTGGAGGAGAAAGCGTGGGAGCGCGCCCGTCAGGCAGGTGGGCACCAGCCTCGTGCCGGTACTCCCTATGACTGGGAGGACTGGGAGCGTTATCACGAGGAACTGGCCGAAGGTGCCGAAGCCATCGACCAGAAGGTCGATCATGAGGCACATCGTCAGGCGCAGGAGTTCGAGCGCACGGAGCGTGAGGCGAATGCGGCGGTGCAGGAATACGTGCCGCCGGCTGAACAAGGTCCGGCCCCTGGCGGCGCTCGAGAGGCAACGGCATCCCCGCCATGGCAGGAGTCTGCAACGTTGCGCTTCTCCTACAAGGCGCTTGCCGTGCTATTGCCTCCCCTCGCCGTTGGCTTGGCCCAGGGGGGAAGCAAACGCGTGCTCGTTAGCCTGCTCCTCACACTGCTGGGCTGGGTGCCGGGCTGTCTCTACGCCTGGTCATGGTTGAGGCGCAGGCTGGGTTGAGCCGAGACGCCTGCTTGGCTGCTGCCCAGCGGTCATCGAAGAGAGGTGAGGCGCCTCGGCGCGCATCGTAAGCACCTTCGGAACCGAACAGCCTTGTTGGAAACGAAAGCGAGAGTTCCGGATGAGCTTGCCGAAACTAGACTATGGTATAAGCGTTTTATCGAACATGAGCGTTGCCGCTCATCGACCTCTGAGCTAGTCTCGCTATCGTAAATCGAACATTTGAGGTTCGTTTTCGATCAGGATCGAACGTATGACGCCGATGCGTTGTTCGTTTCTCTTCGCCGCCTCAATGTCGGCGACCCACAAGAATAACAGGGCGAGACCCATGCCTTACCCACTCCCCAGCGACCAGGACACGACCGGTACGCGCGATTCTTCTGGGTTGCGCGCCGGGCGGTCAAGTCGTAATGCCCATGCGCCGCCTCGCGCAAAGACTCGACAACGATGACAAAGAGTTCAGCATGTCCTTGATACTTGAAAACATCGACCATGTGGTCAACGGAGCAACTCATATCGAGGGGGTCAACCTCGAGTTGGCACCCGGCTCCTTCAACGTTCTGCTGGGCCGAACCCTGGCCGGCAAGACGACACTGATGCGGATAATGGCCGGTCTCGAGATACCTACCCGGGGCCGTGTGCTGATGCATGGCGAGGATGTGACGCGCAAATCGGTCCGCAAGCGCAACGTCTCGATGGTCTATCAGCAGTTCATCAATTACCCGGGCCTCACCGTCTACGACAATATAGCCTCTCCGCTCAAGCTGGCCCGGGTGCCGCGTGAGGAAATCCGTCAGCGGGTCCACGACACGGCCGCGATGCTGCACATCGAACAACTGCTCGACCGCTATCCGGCAGAGCTTTCGGGCGGCCAGCAGCAGCGTACCGCCATGGGCCGGGTACTGGTCAAGGATGCCGATCTGATCCTGTTCGACGAGCCGCTGGTCAACCTCGACTACAAGCTGCGCGAAGAGTTTCGTGAGGAGCTGCGCGAGCTATTCAAGACGCGCAACTGCATCGCCGTGTACGCCACCACTGAGCCCAACGAGGCGCTGGCGCTGGGGGGGCACGCTGCCGTGCTGCATGAGGGGCGCCTGCTGCAATACGGTCCTACCGAGGATGTCTACCATCGCCCGAGTGATGTGCTCACCGCCGAGATGTTCTCGGAACCGCCGATCAACGTGATGCCGGCGACAGTGTCGGGTTCGGAAGTGACTTTCGATCGAAACGTGCATTTCCCGCTCAACAGCGATCTGGCTGGCCTGTCTCCGGGGCAGTACCAGTTCGGCGTGCGTGCTTCGCACATCGGGCTCGAGCCTCAGGCGGAAGATGACCTGGAGTTGGATGTAACGGTCGATATTGCCGAGATCAGCGGGGCGGAGACCTTCCTGCACGTGCGCAACGATCTCTTCCAACTGGTACTGCACCTGAGCGGTATCCACGAGTTCGCCGTTGACCAGCCGCTCAAGGTCTACCTGCCGACCCACAAGATCTATGCCTTCGACCGGCATGGCGACGTCGTGCACATTCCGTCACGGCCAGGAGCGCACTGATGGCCCAGATTACTCTCAAGTCGCTGGCACACAGCTATTCGGCCAGCCCCGCCGGCCCCGCGGACTACGCCATCCGTGAAATGGAACACGTATGGAAGCAGGGGGGGGCTTATGCCTTGCTCGGACCGTCGGGCTGCGGCAAGTCGACATTGCTCAATATCATTTCCGGCCTGCTCACGCCCTCGGACGGACAGGTCCTGTTCGACGACCAAGTAATGAACGAGTTGCCGCCCGAGGAGCGGAACATCGCCCAGGTGTTCCAGTTCCCGGTGGTCTACGACACCATGACGGTGTACGACAACCTGGCCTTTCCACTGCGCAACGTGGGCACTGCCGAAGCCAAGGTGCACGAGCGCGTAGCCGAAGTGGCCGACATCCTCGATCTCACCTCGCTGCTCCGCCGCAAGGCGCGCAATCTCACCGCTGACGAGAAGCAGAAGGTCTCCATGGGGCGCGGGCTGGTGCGCGACGACGTTTCGGCGATCCTCTTCGACGAGCCACTCACGGTGATCGATCCCCAGCTCAAGTGGAAGCTCCGGCGCAAGCTCAAGGAGATCCACGAGCGCTTCAACATCACCATGATCTACGTGACTCACGACCAGCTCGAGGCCTCGACGTTCGCTGACAAGATCGCGGTGATGTATGAGGGGCAGGTGGTTCAGTTCGGCACCCCGCGCGAACTGTTCGAGGCACCGGCCCACACTTTCGTCGGCTATTTCATCGGCAGCCCGGGCATGAATTTCGTCGAGGTGGCACGCACCGACGCTGGGGGAGTGCGCGCCGGCACCATCGACCTGACCTTGCCGCCAGCGTTCGTGGCCGCCATTCGCCAGTCCCGCTCACGCAATCTCAAGCTGGGCATCCGGCCCGAGTTCGTCGAGGTATTGACAGAGCCGGCCGAGGCGGCCTATCCCATCGAAATCGACAACGTCCAGGATCTCGGTACCTACCGCATCGTGTCGTTCGGTTTTGCCGGGGTGACGTTCCGCGCGCGGCTGGGGGAGGACCAGCCCTTGCCGGAGCGCCAAGCCTACGTCCGCTTTCCCGAGGCGTGGCTGCACCTGTACATCGATGAGTTCCGCGTGGAGGTAGGGCAATGAACAAGGTCCAGAACAATCGGGCATGGTTTCTGATCCTGCCCATGCTGCTGCTGGTGGCTTTCTCCGCCATCGTGCCGCTGATGACGGTGGTCAACTACTCGGTGCAGGACGTGTTCGATGCCAACACGCGCTTCTTCACCGGTACCGAGTGGTTCGAGGTAATGCTCAACGATCGAGCGCTACAGGCCGCATTGCTGCGCCAGTTCGCCTTCTCCTTCACCGTTCTGGCGATCGAGGTGCCGCTGGGCATCGGTATTGCCCTGTTGATGCCCAAGCGCGGCTGGCAGGCCTCTGCGGTATTGATCCTGATCACGCTGCCACTGCTGATTCCTTGGAACGTGGTGGGCAGTATCTGGCAGCTGTTCACACGTGGGGACATCGGCCTGATGGGGGTGGGCATCCGTGAACTGGGCTACGCCTACAACATTACCCGCAACCCCACCGATGCCTGGGCCACGATCATCCTCATGGATGTGTGGCACTGGACGCCGCTGATCGCCCTGCTGTGCTATAGCGGCCTGCGAGCGATTCCGGATGCCTATTACCAGGCGGCGCGCATCGACCGCGCCTCCAAGTGGGCGGTGTTCCGCTACATCCAGTTGCCCAAGCTGACCAACGTGCTGGTCATCGGCGTGCTGCTGCGTTTCATGCACTCATTCATGATCTATGCCGAGCCGTTCGTGCTCACCGGCGGCGGGCCGGGCAGTTCCACCACCTTTCTGAGCCAAACGCTGACCACCATGGCCATTGGACAGCGTGACCTGGGACCCTCGGCGGCCTTCTCGCTGATCTACTTCCTCATCATCCTGCTGGTCTGCTGGGTGTTCTACACCGCGATCATGAACAGCCAGAAGGACAACACGACTCAGGGAGGAGCCTGACATGACCAGCTCCGTACCGACCACGCCCGATAGCGTACGTCGCCAGGCTGCCGAGGCGGCTGCCAAGCGCCGCAAGCGCACTCGCTCCGCCACCGTCCGCTGGCGTCGCCGTGCACTGCTGGGGCTCTACCTTGTCTTCGTGATATTGCCGATCTACTGGCTACTCAACCTGTCGTTCCAGAGCAACAGCGAGATCCTCGGTACCTTCTCGTTCTGGCCGCAGAGTTTCACCCTAGGCAACTACGTGGGCATCTTCACCGACGCCAACTGGTACATGGGGTACGTCAATTCGCTGGCCTATGTACTGATTAACATGCTGATCAGCATCTCGGTGGCGTTGCCGGCTGCCTATGCCTTCAGCCGCTTCAAGTTCATTGGCGACAAGCATCTGTTCTTCTGGTTGCTGACCAACCTGATGGCACCGCCGGCGGTGTTCCTGCTGCCCTATTTTCAGCTCTATTACTCGGTGGGGTTGTTCGATACCCACATCGCCGTGGCGCTGGCCCACTGCCTGTTCAACATTCCCTTGGCGGTGTGGATTCTCGAGGGGTTCATGAGCAGCGTGCCCAAGGAGGTCGACGAGACCGCCTATATCGACGGCTACAGCTTCCCGGCATTCTTCGTGAAGATCTTCCTGCCGATGATCCGCTCGGGGATCGGGGTGACGCTGTTCTTCCTGTTCATGTTCTCCTGGGTCGAGCTGCTGCTCTCCCGCACCCTGACCGCCACCAATGCCCAGCCCATCGCCTCGATCATGACACGCACCTCGACGGCGTCGGGTATCGACTGGGGCACTCTGGCCGCCGCCGGCGTGCTGACCATCATTCCGGGCATCGTGGTGGTCTATTTCGTGCGCAATCACATCGCCAAGGGCTTCGCCCTGGGCCGGACCTGAACAGGAGGAAACCACGATGGAATGGATGGTCTGGACCCTGCCCACGGCAATCTTCTTCTCCGTCATCGCCGCCATTCTGCTCGGCATGACGGCCTGGGAACTGGTTTCCCCGACCGTGGAGCGGCGCGGCTTTCTGCCGATCGCCACGACCCGCGGAGATCGGCTCTTCATCGGACTGCTTTCGGCCGCCTACATCCACCTGTTGGCGGTCGGCTTCACCGAGCTCTCGATTTGGTTTGCCCTGGGGATTTCCGTCCTCTGGTTGCTGGTGCTGATGCGCTGGGGCTGAACCAAGGCAGTACGGACGATAACCATGTCAAGGATGACGACCACACGCAGAACGAGGTCAACATGAAGAACAACAGGTTCAAACTGACGGCACTGGCGGGCAGTCTTCTGCTTGCCTCAGGTGCCCTGCACGCCCAATCGGACGAAGCCCGCGCGATCGCCGAACGGCTGGTCGACGAGCATTTCCAGAACTCCACGCTGTCGCGCGAGGAGCAGATCGAGGAGCTGCTGTGGTTCGCCAAAGTCGCCGAGCCATTCCGCGACATGGAGATCAATACCGTCGCCGAGGGTCTCACGACCCACGTCTGGGAGCGCGACGTGCTGGCACCGGCTTTCGAGGAACTCACCGGCATCCAGGTCACCCACAACATCATCGGCGAGGGTGATGTGGTGGACAACATGCAGACCCAGATGCAGACCGGGCGCAACATCTACGACGCCTACGTCAATGACTCGGACGCCATCGGCACGCATATCCGCTACGGCACCACCATCAACCTGTCCGAGGCAATGGAGAACGAATGGGCCGACTACACCCTTCCCACGCTCGATCTCGATGACTTCATCGGCCTGCAGTACGGCACCGGCCCCGATGGCAATATCTACCAGCTGCCCGACCAGCAATTTGCCAACCTGTACTGGTTCCGCTACGACTGGTTCCAGCGCGAGGACCTGCAGGAGCAGTTTCGCGAGATCTATGGCTACGACCTCGGCGTCCCCACCAACTGGACAGCCTATGAGGACATCGCCGAGTTCTTCACCGAACACGTGGGCGAGATCGACGGCGAGCAGGTCTATGGACACATGGATTACGGACGCCGCGATCCCTCCCTGGGCTGGCGCTTCCACGACTCCTGGCTTTCGATGGCCGGCATGGGAAGCCCCGGCGTGCCGTTCGGCAACCCGGTGGACGACTGGGGCATTCGCGTCGACGAAGAGAGCCGTCCGGTGGGCGCCAGCGTCAGCCGCGGCGGGGCGACCAACTCGCCGGCTTCGGTATTCGCCGTGACCAAGATGGTCGAGTGGCTGGACAAGTACGCGCCACCTGAAGCGCAGGGCATGACCTTCGGCGAGGCGGGCCCGGTGCCGGCCCAGGGCAACATCGCCCAGCAGATCTTCTGGTATACCGCGTTCACCGCCGACATGACCGACCCCGGCCTGCCGGTCACCGACGACGAGGGCAATCCCAAGTGGCGCATGGCGCCGTCACCCACCGGGCCGTACTGGGAGGAGGGCATGAAGGTGGGCTACCAGGACGTGGGATCCTGGACCTTCTTCGACTCCACCCCGGAGGACCGGCGCACCGCGGCCTGGCTGTTCGCCCAGTTCGCCGTCTCCAAGAGCGTATCGCTCGAGAAGCTGATGGCCGGCCTCACGCCGATTCGCGAGTCCGACATCTTCTCCGACCAGATGACCGAGCTGGCGCCGAAGCTGGGCGGGCTGGTCGAGTTCTACCGTAGCCCCAACGAATCCAACTGGACGCCATCCTCCACCAACGTCCCCGACTATCCGCGGATGGCACCGCTTTGGTGGCAGAATCTGGCGCCCGCGGTCAGTGGCGAGATCACGCCCCAGGAGGCGCTCGACAACCTGGCCGGTGAACTCGACAACATCATGTCACGCCTGGCGCGGGCCAACGTATTCGAGTCCTACCCACCGATGCTGAACGAGGAGCGTGACCCCGAGGAGTGGCTGTCGCAGGAGGGTTCGCCCAAAGCCAAGCTGGACGACGAAATGCCGCAGGGAACCACCGTACCCTACGACGAGATGATGGAGGAGTGGATGGCCGCCGGTACACGTCAGTAAAAAGCCGACGTCGGGCAAGGCGCCCGACTCGGCCCTGGCCCGGCGCACGTATGCCGGGCCTGCAGCGAATCACGTGTTTCCGGTAGCCCGTCCGGGTCATTCCAGGCCCCGTTCGGCGCTCGCCGAGCGGGGCTATTGTTTGCAAAAGGTCCGCACATGGAACTGCGCAGCAGCAATATTGACAAGCTGGACGGTGAGGTCTTCGACGTTCTGATCGTTGGCGGCGGTATCAACGGCGCCTCAGCAGCGGCGGCACTCGCCGGCAAGGGAGTGCGGGTCGCCCTGATTGAACGCGGTGACTTCGCCGGCAGCACCAGCATGCACTCTTCCAACCTGGTGTGGGGCGGTATCAAATACATGGAGAGCCGCGACTTCGCGCTGGTGCGCAAGCTATGCATGAGCCGCAACCACTTGATCAGGAGTTATCCCGCCACGGTACAGGAGATCCGTTTCCTTACCACCATTACCCGGGGTTTTCGCTATCATCCGCGCTACCTGTGGGCCGGTGCCTGGCTCTATTGGCTGATAGGCAATGGCTTTACCCGCATACCGCGCTTCCTCTCGCCCCGAGCGATCCGTGACAGCGAAGCGATCGTCGATGTCCGCGACGCCGTCGGAGGCTTCGAGTATTCCGATGCCTACCTTCACGACAACGATGCACGCTTCGTCTTCAACTTCGTCCGCGGCGCACTCAACTACGGCGGCGTGGCAGTGAACTACGTCGAGTCGCTGGGAGCCGAGCGCCAGGGCGGTCTTTGGACCACTCGGGCACGCGACGTAATCGGCAGCAGCGATATCGCAATTCGTTCGAAAGTGCTGATCAATGCCGCCGGCCCCTGGGTCGACGAGCACAACGGCTTGACCGGACAAGCCACCGAGCATCGCCATGTCTATTCCAAGGGCATTCACCTGATCGTGCCGCGGCTGACCGACAGCCAGCGGGTGCTGGCGTTCTTCGCCGACGACGGCCGGCTGTTCTTCGTCATTCCCATGGGGCCGAGGACATGTATCGGTACCACCGACACGCGCGTCGAACAGCCCGAGGTGACGGCTACCGAGGCCGATATTCGCTTCGTGCTCGACAATATCAACAAGCGTCTCGAACTCGACAGGCCGCTGGGCAAGAAGGACATCATCTCCATTCGCTGCGGTGTGCGCCCCCTGGCGGTCAAGGCCGGTGGCGGCGGTGAGCGCGACTTCCTGCAGCTATCGCGCAAGCATGCCATTGATCTCAACCAGCGCGATGCCCATCTGAGCATCTTCGGTGGCAAGCTCACCGACTGCCTCAACGTGGGCGAGGAGATCGTCGCAGCGGTTGAGGGCATGGGGATCGAGATACCGTACCCGCAGCATCGCTGGTACGGTGAACCGCCCGATCAGGTGCGCCGGGAATTCCTTCATCAGGCGAAGCTGATGCATCTCGATGACATGACCGCCGCCGATGCCTCCGAGCCGCTTTCGAGCCGATTATGGCGGCGCTATGGTACCCACGCGCTGGAGATGCTCGAGGAGATTCGCGAGGACCCGCGACAGGCCGAGGTGCTGATCGAGGGCACCGAGTACCTGCGCTGCGAGCTGCGCTACGCCAAGCGGCGCGAGATGGTTACGCGGCTGGAGGATTTCCTGCGCCGACGCTCGAAGATTGCCTTGGTGGTGCACGAGGAGGCGATGCGCCAGTCCCCGGGCCTGCGCGAGGCCTGCTCGATCCTGTTCGGCGACCAGGCCGATGTGCGGCTCGCAGAGTACTTCGCCACCACGCGCCGCGAGCGCGGCGAGAATACCGTCGATGCGCCCGGCGAAGCGCTAGGCTCCACAGCGCCACGGGCCTAGGTGAGCCGCACCGCATCGACGCGTTGAAGCAGTGCGGCATGCCGGTATAATGCTCCGTCAACTTTCATGATCAAAGAGGTTAACCGTGGGCTATCTCATCGGCGTCACTGCGCTTTGGGCCTTCTCGTTCTCGCTGATCGGCGTCTACCTGGCCGGCCAGGTAGACAGCTACTTTGCGGTCCTGATGCGCGTTTCGCTGGCCGCGCTGGTGTTCTTGCCGTTCCTGCGACCCTCGCTGCTGGTCGGACGCCAGCGGCTTGTCCTGATGGGGCTGGGGGCCGTGCAGCTGGGCATCATGTACATCTTTTTCTATCAGTCCTTCCTGCTACTGACGGTACCGGAAGTGCTGCTGTTCACCATCTTCACGCCGCTCTACGTGACGCTGCTCGACGACGCGCTGTTCGGTCGCTTCACGCCGTTTTACCTGCTCACCGCCGCCCTGGCGGTGCTGGGCGCGGCGGTGATTCGCTACGACGGGCTCGACAGCGGCTTCTGGCTCGGCTTCCTGGTGGTACAGGGGGCGAACTTCTGTTTTGCGCTGGGGCAAGTGGGCTATCGGCGTCTCTCCGTGGCGCTGCCGGCCGAACTGCCGCGCCACAGCGTCTTTGCCTGGTTCTATCTTGGTGCCTTGATCGTGGTGTTGCCGGCCTTCGGCCTGCTAGGCAATGCCGCCTCGCTGCCGAGTACCGGTGTGCAGTGGGGCGTGCTGGCCTGGCTGGGCCTGGTGGCATCTGGCCTTGGCTATTTCCTCTGGAACCTGGGCGCCACGCGGGTCGACGCCGGGGCGCTGGCGATCATGAATAACGCTCTGATCCCCGCTGGACTCGCGGTCAACCTGGTGATCTGGAACCGCGATGCCGATCTGATGCGGCTGGCACTGGGTGGGGCGATCATCCTCGGCTCGCTGATACTCAACGAGTGGTGGCTGCGTCGCCGGGTGGCTGCCGCTGCCTGAGTCGCGTTTGCCCGCCCTGGACCCAGCCTCCATAATGAGCGCCGATGATCCGAGAGGCCAGGGCATGCAAAAAAAGCACGGCGGGTTCAAGAATATCGGTCTGATTGGCCGCCTGGGCAGTACCAAGGTGGTCGAGACCCTCAAGCGCCTGCTGCGCTTTCTCGACGAGCGTGGCTTGCATGTCATCGTCGAGGACCGCACCGCCACTGTGCTACTCGACCATGGCCATCCTGAAGCCAGCCGGCGCACCCTGGGCGAGCTCTGCGATCTCGTCATCGTGGTGGGAGGCGATGGCAGCCTGCTCGGTGCCGCTCGCACGCTATGCCACAGCGGAACCCTGGTGCTGGGCGTCAACCGTGGGCGGCTGGGTTTTCTCACCGACATCTCGCCCGACGAGATCGAGGAGCGCGTCGGTCAGGTGCTCGCCGGCCAGTACGAAGTCGAGGAACGCTTCCTGCTCGATGCCGAACTGTACCGCGACGGTACCTTGGTGGGCAGCGGCGATGCCCTGAACGAGGTAGTGCTGCATCCGGGCAAGGCAGTGCGCATGATCGAGTTCGAACTGTTCATCGACAAGCAGTTCGTCTGCAGCCAGCGCAGCGATGGCCTGATCATGGCCACGCCCACCGGTTCCACCGCCTATGCGCTGTCCGGGGGCGGCTCGATCATGCACCCCAAGCTGGACGTGATCGAGCTGGTACCGATGTTTCCCCATACCTTGTCGAGCCGGCCCATCGTCATCGATGCCGCCAGCGAGATCCACGTTCATATCGGCGAGACCAACCAGACCTATCCCCATATCAGCTGTGACGGCCAGACGCGTGCCGTGGCCAAGCCCGACGATGTGCTGGTGGTGAAGCGCAAGCCTCAGCGAGTGCAATTGGCTCATCCCCTCGGTCATAACTTTTACGAGGTCCTGCGCAGCAAGCTGGGCTGGAGCAACCGGCTGGGGGATTGACGTGAGGCAGGCGGCGATAGAGGGCTACGATCTGATCGGTGACGTGCATGGCTGCGGGGCGACCCTGGCGGCTCTGCTGGAGCGGCTCGGCTACCATCAGCGTGGCGGCGTCTACCGACATCCGCGGCGGCGGGTCGTCTTTCTGGGTGATCTGATCGATCGCGGCCCGCGGATTCGCCTGGCGGTCAATATCGCCCGGCGCATGGTGGAGGAGGGCGAGGCGCATATTGTCATGGGCAACCATGAGTACAATGCCTTGGCCTATTGTCACCGCGCGCCTCGCCAGCATGGCCGCGAATGGCTGCGTGAGCACTCGCCGCGCCACAATCGCGTCATCAAGGAGACCCTCGACCAGTATCGCGATCATCCGGCGGAGTGGGACGAGACCCTGTCCTGGTTCATGGAAATGCCGCTGTACCTGGACTTCGGTGAGCTTCGGGTGGTCCACGCCTGTTGGGACCAGACGCTTGTCGACGCGCTGAATCGCGAGTGTCCAGGGGGCGTCATAGACGAACCCTTCCTGCAGCAGTCCGTGGCGCCGGATACGCTGGCCTATCGGATCTTCGATCGCCTGACCCGCGGCGTGCATCTGCCGCTGCCACCAGGCGTGGAGATCCACTCTGGCGATGGTTTCACCCGGCGCAGTTTCAGGGCGCATTTCTGGGCGCGTGAGCCACGCACCTGGGGCGACGTGATCTTCCAGCCCGACAACCTGCCCGATGACCTGGAGGAACGCGAGCTGAAAGCGGACGAGCATGCACGGTTGCCCCATTACGGTCTCGATCAGCCACCGCTGTTCATCGGCCACTACTGGTGCGAGGGCATTCCGGCCTTGCCGACCGCCAATATCGCTTGCCTGGACTACAGCGCGGTGAAATTTGGACGTCTGGTGGCCTATCGCTGGAGTGGGGAAGAACGGCTCGACGCCAATCATTTCGTCTGGGTGCGGGTACCGCAGGAGGAGGCGGCGAGGCCGCGGCCCTGGGAAATCGATTTTGATTGAGAGTGTTGATACAAAGTTTTACAACATTTTTTTGCTGCGGCCCTGAACTTCCTTTCGCTGCGCCCATCTGAATAGGTGTTCCCTTGAATGATCCCTTGCTCTTATCCGGCGGCCCCCCTTCCGCCGGATTTTTTATGTGCGCCGTGAGCTGGATTTGAGAAAAGCGCCGCTGCAGCGCAAGATGCTCTCAAAAGATTGATTCAGGAAGATTTCATGTACCGGATCATGCTGTTTCCCCACGACACGGATACCAGCGAGCTTCGTCGTGCCTTGTGGGCTCACCGGATCGGGCACCGCTTCACCGACGAGACGGAGGGTCAGGTGCTGTGGCTCGCCGACCCGGCTCAGCATGATGCGCTGATACGGCTGCTGACACGCTGGCAGCGCGGCGAGCGAATCATGCCAGAGCGCCGCCAGCGCTCGGCGAGCGGTGCTTCCCTGGCCGTTCCCCTGCGCCAGGCACCGGTCACGGCCGCGGCGCTGGGTATCTCGCTGCTGGTGTTTGCGCTGATGTACGTGTTCGGCGACATCGTGGTGGCCATGTTGACCGTCGTGCCGGTCGCCATTGTCGGCGGCGGGTTGGCCTTCGGTAGCCTGACCGATGTGCTGACCTCGGGACAGGTGTGGCGACTCTTGTCGCCGGCCTTTCTGCATTTCGGCTGGATGCACCTGATCTTCAACATGATGTGGCTGTGGTATTTCGGACGCCAGGTCGAGACGTTGCAGGGCAGCGGGCGCATGCTGGTGATTCTGCTGGTGGCGGGTGTCGGAGCCAACTTGGCCCAGTACGCTACCGGTACCGCGCTGTTCGGCGGCATGTCGGGCGTTGACTTCGCCCTGCTCGGCTACGTCTGGCTGATGTCGCGCCGGGTGCCGGGTAGCGGTTTCTTCGTGCCGCAGATGCTGGTGGTGTTCATGCTCGGCTGGATGGTCTTCACCATGACTGACATGGCCGCTGCGGTCGGTTTCGGCAATGTGGCCAACGAGGCGCACCTGGGTGGGTTGGTCGTGGGGCTGGTGATGGGGTGGTATTATTCCAGCCGTGCCCGCCGCCTTCCCTGAGCTGTTATTGAGAGAAATCCCAATGAGCGATATGACCTTCGAGCGCATGATCCGGCAGATGACGCCGGCCATCTACGACAGCCTCAAGCAGGCGGTGGCGCTGCGCAAGTGGCCCGATGGCCGCATGCTGACCGCGGAGCAGACCGAGCTGTGCCTCGAGGCGGTGATCCGCTACGAGCACGAGAACCAGGTGCCCGAGGAACAACGGGTCGGCTACTTGCAGCAGCGTACCTGCGGCAGCGCCAGCAGTGGTAGCGACGTGCCGCCCGAACTGGCAGGCCTGGCCCGGGATGCCTCCCGTGACTGAGTATGCCGTAACTGAATTCGACCGGATCGAGGTTGCGTCCACCGTGCAGGGCTGCCTGAGCAAGATGGCCATCGTGCCGGGCGAGCAGGGTGGGCCGGTAAAATACACGCTGCGTGCCGGCGAGCACCGTCTCGATCTCAATGCGCGCCTCGGCCGATCCCTGCGGCTGACCTGGACCGGGGCGATCGCTTGCACCCATTGCGGCCGGGCGACGAAGAAGAGCTTCGCCCAAGGCTACTGCTATCCCTGTTTCAAGAAGCTGGCCCAGTGCGATACCTGCATCGTCAAGCCCGAGACCTGCCACTTCGACGCCGGCACCTGCCGTGAGCCAGAGTGGGCCGAGCGCCACTGCTTCCAGCCCCACGTGATCTATCTGGCCAACTCCTCAGGCCTCAAGGTCGGCATCACGCGGGGGACCCAGGTGCCCACGCGCTGGCTCGATCAGGGTGCGATTCAGGCGCTACCGATCCTGGTGGTGGAGACCCGCCTGCAGTCCGGCCTGGTCGAGGTGTTGTTCAAGGAAGAAGTGGCCGACCGCACCAACTGGCGCGCCATGCTCAAGGGTGAGGTCGAGCCGCTCGACCTGGCAGCGGAGCGCAACAGGTTGCTGACCCGGCTCGAGGGTGGGCTCGCCCAACTGCGTGAGCGTTTCGGTGCCGATACCATTCGCGTGCTGAACGAGGCCCCGGTCAGCTTCGATTACCCGGTGCTGGAGTTCCCCCGCAAGATCGTTTCGCACAACTTCGACAAGCAGCCCGAAGTGGCCGGCATGTTGCTGGGCCTCAAGGGGCAATACCTGATCCTCGATACGGGGGTGATCAACCTGCGCAAGTTCACAGGCTACGAGATCGCCGTATCCTGAGGCTTCAGTGCGTGTGGCAGTGAGGGGTATTGGCAGGCTATGCTGGCATTTCCCTTTCCATGCGGCGGATTCCGACATGTATCGCCTTCATATTGCCAACAAGAACTACTCTTCCTGGTAGCTACGCCCCTGGCTGCTGATGCGGCAGTTGGACATCCCGTTCGAGGAGCAGCTGACCCCCTTCGAGCCGGGATCGAACTGGACCGCGTTTCGCGCATTCTCGCCTTCCGGGTTGGTGCCCTGTCTGGAGGACGGCGAGCGCGTCGTATGGGAGTCACTGGCGATCGTCGAATACCTGGCCGAGCGTCACGCCGGCATTTGGCCCACCGATGACGAGGCGCGAGCCTGGGCGCGCTGCGCCGGCAGCGAGATGCATGCCGGCTTTTCCCCGCTGCGCAGCCTGTGTCCGATGAACTGTGGGGTCAGGGTGCGGTTGCACGCGATACCGGACGCCCTGGCGCACAACCTGGCCCGCCTCGACGAGCTCTGGCAGCAGGGCCTTGAACGCTTCGGCGGTCCTTTCCTGGCGGGGGAGACGTTCACTGCGGTGGATGCCTTCTTCGCCCCGGTGGCGTTCCGCGTGCAGAGCTTCGGGCTCGAACTCGGTGCACCCTCGATGGCATACGTCGAACGGCTACTGGCGCTACCCGCCATGCAGCAGTGGTACCAGGCGGCGCTGGACGAACCGTGGCGCGAGGCGGGACACGAGGCCGAGGTGCAGGAGAGCGGCACCGTCATCGAGGACCTGCGGCGCCTTTCCTGACACGCCCTCGGGCTGCTTCCCTTCCGCAGGGGCCGCCCCCGGTTCAGGCGAACAGGTCGCCCTGAGCCCGGGGCGGCCGGAACGCCGTGGTGTCGAGCTGTCGCGCTTCCCGCTTTCCCGGGTCGTTGAGGCCCAGGCGCCGGCAGGCCTTGTCGAAGCGCTGGGCGATGAGTTCGGCAAATATTCCCTCGCCGCGCATGCGCTTGCCGAAGCGGCTGTCGTAATCGGCGCCGCTGCGACACTGGCGCACCAGGCTCATTACCTTGCCGGCCCGCTCCGGGTAGTGTGCCTGCAGCCAATCCTCGAACAGCGGTGCCACCTCGCGCGGCAGGCGCAGCAGCGTCCATCCGGCTGATTCCGCCCCCGCGTCGCGGGCCGCCTCGAGCAGGCGCTCCAGCTCGTGGTCGGTCAAGCCCGGGATGATCGGCGCGACCATGACACCCACCGGTATACCGGCATTTTTCAACCGCTCGATGGTACGCAGGCGCGCGGCAGGCGAGGCGGTGCGCGGCTCCAGGCTACGCTTGAGCTCGGTGTCCAGGCTGGTGAGGCTGATCGATACCCTGGCCAGGCGTTGTCGGGCCAGCTCGGTGAGCAGGTCCAGGTCGCGCAGAATCAGGGCGCTCTTGGTAATGAGGGAAACCGGGTGGCGGCACTCGAGCAGGAAGGCGAGTATCTCTCGGGTGCTGCCGCGCTCCGCTTCCAGTGGCTGGTAGCAGTCGGTGTTGCCGGAAAGCGCGATGGGCCGGCACACGTAGCTGCGCTTGCAAAACTCGTCTCGTAGCCGATCGACCAGGCCGCTACGGGCGATCAGACGGGTCTCGAAGTCGATACCCGGCGACAGGTCCCAGTAAGCGTGGCTGGGCCGTGCATAACAGTAGATGCAGCCATGCTCACAGCCGCGGTAAGGGTTGAGCGAGCGGTCGAAAGCGAGGTCGGGCGAATCGTTCCAGGAGAGTGCGCTGCGCGCCTGCTCGTCGCTGACGATCGTGGCCAGCCGCGTTGGCATCTCCTCCTGCCACCAGCCGTCGTCCTCCGTTTGGCTGTGGGTAGGGGCGAAGCGGTTGTCGGGGTTGTAGGTGGCGCCACGGCCCTTGCGTAGCTGCTTCTGATCGAATCCAGGCATGGGGCGAGTCCGTTTGCTGTGTTTTTATACAGTATATGGCTTCATCTGCGTATCGCCAATGCTGATTGATTCCTCAATGACGATTACGCTTCAGGCATGACGTCAACTTCCCATCGCGACGCTTCGCGCACCGGCGAGGCTCTCTACTCAGTCCAGGGACTGTGGTGCACCAGCTGCGCGCTGGCCGTCGAGGCCCAATTGATGCGGCTATCCGGTGTGGTAGCTGCCAGCGTGCACTACCCCAGCGCCACCCTGCTGGTGCAGGGCCGGCCGGACGCCCTGGAGGAGCCCCGACTGGCCGCCGCCGTGCGCCGGCTCGGCTACCGCCTCGGGCCGCCCGAGGCGGTGGGTGATGCGCAGGCGAGGTTGGAGGCCGAGAGCCGCTACCTCACCCTGCGCCTGCTGACGGCCGTCGCCTTCGGCATGTGGACCATGATCGCCTCGCTGCTGATCTACGCGGGCGCCATGCCCAGCCCCCGCCTCGATCTGGTCATGGCCTGGGTGTCGGGGGCCTTTGCCCTGCCTGTGGTCACCTATGTGGCGTTTCCGTTCTACCGTGCGGGCTGGCGTACGCTGCGGGCATGGCGGCCGGGTATGGACGCCCTGGTGTCGCTGGGCGCCCTGACGGCCGTAGGCGTGTCGCTGTGGCTGCTCGCGCTGGGTTCGCCGGAGGTCTATTTCGATACAGCGGTCATGCTGGTCTCGCTGCTGCTGGTCGGCCGCCTTGTGGAGACCTTGTGTCGACATCGGGGGCTGCGCGCGCTGAAGGCGCTGCACGAGCCTCCCGCCGAAGTTCAGCGCTGGGAACAGGGGGGGGGGCGCACGCGCCCCCTGGAGGCGGTGGCGGTGGGTGACCGGGTGCGCGTCGAGGGCGGTGAAGCGTTGCCGCTGGATGGTACCCTGTGTGACGGCGAAGCCCTGCTCGACCTTTCGCCGCTGACCGGAGAGAGCGCGCCGCGTCGCTGCCTGCCGGGCGACCCCGTAGCGGCGGGGTGCCGCAACCGCGGTGCGGCGCTGATCCTCGAGGTCACTGCGGCTACTGGCGAATGCCGCCTGGACCGCCTGCGCGAGCAGATGTGGTGGCAGCAGGCCCGCAAGGGCGAATTGCAGCGCCTGGCCGACCGCTTCGCCGGCTGGCTCAGCCCCGTGGCCGTGATGCTGGCACTGTTGACTCTTGCCGCGACCTGGCTGGCTGGAATACCGGCTGAAGAAGCGTGGGTGAGGGCGCTGTCGGTGCTGGTGGTGGCATGCCCCTGTGCCGTGGGCCTGGCGATACCCCTGGCCGGCCTGGCGGGCAGCGGGCAGGCGCTGGAACGCGGCGTGATCGTCCGTGATCCGAATGTCTTCGAGGTGCTGGCAACGGTCCGCAGTGCGGCCTTCGACAAGACAGGGACGCTGACGCCGGGGGAGCCCGAAGTGCTGGCCGTGCAGCCGGCATCCGGTTATCGCGAGGTCGACATCCTGGCGTCGGCGGCGAGCGCGGCGCAGGGCAGTGATCACCCGCTGGCGCGTGCGATGCGCAGGCATGCCCGGGACGCCGGCCTGGACGGCAGCGTAGAGGTGGCCGAGGTCGAAGAGTTCGGCGGGCGTGGACGGCGTGTGCGCCTGGCCGACGGCCGCCGGCTGCTGCTGGGTAGCCGCGCCTGGCTGGGTGAGCAGGGCATCGACGTCGATGGCCAGGAAGATTCGGCCGAAAGTGAAGTACTGCTGGCCTGCGACGGGAGCTGGATCGGGCAATTCCACCTGGGCGAGGCGGCACTGCCCGGCACCGCCACGATCCTGGCCAGGCTGCGCCGGCAGGGGCTCGTGCTGGCCCTGATCAGTGGCGACAGGGCCCGGGCGGTGCGTCGGCTGGGTGAGGAGGTCGGGCTACGCCCCGCAGAGTGCTACGCCGGACGCAGCCCCGAGGCCAAGGCACAGCTGCTCGCGGCCATGCCGCAGCCCTCGCTCTACGTCGGCGATGGGCTCAACGACATGCTGGGGCTGGCGACCGCCAGCGTGGGCGTGGCACCCCTGGGTGCCAGTTCGACGGTACAGGAGGGAGCCAGTGTGGCGCTGATGAGGCCGGGTGTGTCGGGTGTCGAGAACGCTCTGGACCTGGCAAGGCGTACCCGTCGCGTAATGCGTCAGAACCTGCTGCTCTCGGGAATTTATAACCTGCTGGCGCTGGGCCTGGCGGTGGCCATGCCGATACCGCCATTGGTAGCGGTGCTGGCCATGCTGGCCAGCTCGCTGAGCGTGGTGGCGAACTCGGCGCGGCTGGCCTGGAGCGATGAACCAGCCCAGGAGCGCCGGCCCGATGCCGCGCCGGCGGAAGCGCTCGGCACGGCACCGTGACAGCGCGGATCAGCCTGTTAAGATGGCGGCTGCCTTCGTGATATCAGGACTCCCTCATGCTTGCCGATACTCTGGCCTCGCTCACGCCAGTCGACGCTAACTTGGCTATCGTCGTGCAGGCTCGCCTGGACAGCCTCACCAAGCCCCCCGGCAGCCTGGGGCGTCTCGAGTCGCTGGTCCTGGAGCTGGCCGGCATGAGTGGCGAGGCCTTGCCGACGGTCACGCCGCCCGGCGTGATCGTGTTCGCCGCCGATCATGGCGTGGCCGAGGAGGGCGTCTCGGCCTTTCCTCAGGAGGTCACCGCCCAGATGGTGGCCAATTTCGTTGCCGGTGGCGCCGCCATCAACGTCTTTGCCCGCCAGATCGGCGCGCGGCTCGAGGTTGTCGACGTCGGCGTCAAGGGCGATGTCGAAGGCGCTGGCGTCGTGCACGACAAGGTGCGTCGCGGCACGGCCAACTTTGCCCGTGAGGATGCCATGAGCCTGGTCGAGGCCGAGCGCGCCCTCGAGGTGGGCATCCGCGCTGCCGAGCGCAGCCACGCCGCCGGCTGCCGTTGCCTGATCGTGGGCGAGATGGGCATCGCCAACACCACCGCGAGCAGCACTCTGCTGGCTGCCCTGAGCGGCCGGCCGGTGAGCCGCCTGGTCGGCCAGGGGACCGGGATTGCCCCCGTGCGACTGGCGCACAAGACCGAGGTGATCGTAGGAGCACTGGCCGCTCGTTGCGCAAACCCATCTCAGCCGCTCGAGCTGCTGGCCAAGCTGGGCGGGCTCGAGATCGCCGCCATGGCGGGTGCCTACCTGGGGGCGGCGGCGCGGCGTATGCCGATCCTGGTCGACGGTTTCATCGCTACCGTGGCGGCACTGCTGGCCTGCCGGCTCGCGCCTGCGCTGCGCGGCTACCTGGTTTTCGCTCATCGCTCCCGCGAGCCGGGCCATGATGTCGCTCTCGAACTGCTCGAGGCCAGGCCGCTGCTCGACCTCGAGCTGCGCCTGGGCGAAGGCACAGGGGCCGCCCTGGCCTTCCCACTGCTAGAGGCCGCCTGTCGCATGCTGGCCGATATGGCCACCTTCGATTCGGCTGGCGTCGCGGGGGGTGGCACGGAGACATGAGCGCCGAGCCGCTGAGTCTGTCACTGGTTGCGCTGCTTGTCGGCGCCATCCTGCTCGACCTCGCGTTCGGCGACCCGCGCTGGCTGCCGCATCCGGTGGTCGCCATGGGGCGGCTGATCGACACCCTGGAGTGCCGCTGGAACCTTGGCTCGTCGCGCGCGCGCCGCCTCAAGGGTTTCATGCTGACCGGCAGCGTCGTCGCGATCGTCTTCGCGTCGACATGGGCCACGCTGGCCGTGCTCGCCTGGCTGCACCCGTGGTTGGGACTTGCCGGCGAGTTGCTGCTGCTGGCAAGTGCGCTTGCCATCAAGGGGCTGCGTGACGCCGCCATGGCCGTGGCGACGCCCCTGGCTCGGGGCGATCTCGTCGAGGCGCGTCGGGCCGTGGCGATGATAGTGGGACGTGACACAGAAAGCCTCGACGAGGCCGGCATTACCCGGGCTACCGTCGAAACCGTGGCCGAGAACAGCGTCGATGGCATCACCGCGCCGCTGTTCTGGGCGCTGCTCGGCGGGGCGCCACTGGCGCTGGCCTACAAGGCGGTGAACACGCTTGACTCCATGGTCGGTTACCGTAGTGAGCGCTACGCCGAGTTCGGCTACGCCTCGGCCAGGCTCGACGACCTGGCCAACTGGGTGCCGGCAAGGCTCACTGCACTTGCCATGTGGTTGGCCGCGCTGACGGTTCCCGGCGCGCGCAGGCACGACGCCCTGGCCGCTACCTGGCGCGATGCGCCGGCTCATCCGAGCCCCAACGCTGGCTGGCCCGAGGCGATGATGGCAAGCCTGCTCGGCGTGCAGCTGGGCGGCACCAACCACTACGGCGGAAGAATTTCCGAGCGCGCGCTACTGGGCGAGCCGTGCGAGCCGCTGCGGGTAGCGCATATAGGACGTGCCGTACGCCATATGCACGGCGCCTGGATAGTCTGCTTCCTGCTGATGGCGGGGTTGATCGGCGTGTGGAGGGCCTGGGCATGAGCGAGCGAGCAGAGGACATGTGCGACTGGCCGAGCCACGGCGGGCGTCCGGAACAGGTTCTACATCGCTTCGGCCTTACCGCCGGCAGTGAGGTGCTCGACTTCAGCGCCAATCTCAACCCCTTGGGGCCGCCCCCCTGGCTGGCAGAACGGCTCATGGCCTGCCTGTCCGAGCTCTCCGTCTATCCCGACCCGGACTACACGGCTGCCAGGGAGGCCATTGCCCGAACCGAAGGGCTCGCTCCCGGGCAGATACGCCTGACCAACGGCGGGGCCGAGGCGATCTTCCTGGCGGCTGCGCTGCTGGCAAAGCGCGGCGCATGCAGGGCCGTCGTCGTTCAGCCCACCTTCTGCGAATACGAGCGAGCCTGCCGCCACTATGGCATCGCCGTACAGCATCTTGGGCTGGAGGGGGAGAGCTTCGAGTTGGACGGGTCGCGTGCCCTCGATGCCATGCGTGAGGCCGATGCGGTGTTCCTGTGCCGACCCAACAACCCGACGGGTACGCTCATCGCGTTCGATCTGATCGAGCGCATGCTGGCGGTGGGGCAGCGGCACGGCACTACCTTGGTGGTGGACGAGGCCTTCATCGATTTCGTCACCCCCGACGAGCGGCTGACGCCGCTGTTGGCCCGCTACGCCAACCTGCTGCTACTGCGCTCGATGACCAAGCTCTACGCCATACCCGGCCTGCGGCTCGGCTACGTGATGGGTGATGGCTCTGCGGTCGAGCAAATCGCCAGGCTTCAGCTGCCGTGGAGCGTCAATTCGGTGGCGGCAGGGCTGGTTGAGCCATTGCTGGAAGACCAGGGCTATCTGCAGCGGGCCCAGTCCTGGCTCGACGGCGAGCGACCCTGGTTGCAGGGTGAGCTGGAAACGCTGGGGCTGCGGGTGGTGCCCTCCCGCACCAACTTTCTGCTGTTGCAGGATGACGGGGCGCGGCCCATGTCGGCACTGCTGGAGCATTTGGCACGCTGCGGCGTTCTGGCACGCCATACCTATAATTTCACGGGCCTGGAGGGAGCCTGGCTGCGGGTGGCGGTGCGTACGCGGCAGGAGAATACGCAGCTGCTCGAAGCCATTACCCACTGGAGAACGTCATGATCGCCTTCGTCAGCGGCGGGGCGCGCTCCGGCAAGAGTACCCATGCCGAGGCCTTGGCGCGGCGCTGGCAGACCGAGCGGGGTGGGGCACGCTATTACTTGGCAACAGCAAGGGGCGGCGATGACGCGGAAATGCAGGCTCGCATCGAGCGGCACCGACGCTCTCGCGGTGAGGGTTGGATTACGCTCGAGGAGCCGTTCGATTTGCTGGCCGCCCTCGACCGTGTAGCGCCTGGCAGCACGCTGCTGCTCGATTGCCTGACGCTGTGGGCCAGCCAACTGCTCTACGCCAGTCCACTCGACGAGGCGCAAGGCATCGCTATTGTCGAGCGGACACTGGCCGAAGCCAGGCGGCGAAATGTTGGGTTGGTGATCGTCTCCAACGACGTCAACGAGGGCATGCCGCCCGATGACGACGAGACCTGGCGCTATCTAGCTTTCCTGCAACAGGTCCACTGCCTGGTCGCTCGCCAAGCGGACGAGGTGGTGCAGGTCGTCGCCGGCCTGCCCCAGTCATGGAAAAGCCAGGGGAGCCGCCAGCCATGAGAGAAGCCGCCTACGGCTTGGCATTGGCCCTGCAGTTCCTGACCCGCCTGCCGCTGCCGCTCGCCTGCCCCTGGAATGCGACCACACGGCGCTGGGCGGTGCGCAGCTATCCCCTGGTGGGTATGCTCCTCGGCGGTTTGCTGGCCATTGCCGGTGCGCTGCTCGACGGTATCCTGCCCGCGCCGCTGCTGGCGCTTACGCTGCTCACGCTGTGGGTGGCGCTGAGCGGCGGGCTGCACCTGGATGGCCTGATGGACGTCGCCGATGCCCTGGGCAGCAATGCGCCGCTGGAGAAGCGCTGGGCGATCATGAAGGACCCGCACGTAGGCAGCTTCGGCATCCTGGCGCTGGCGTTCCTGCTGCTGTGGAAGGCGGCGCTGCTATTCGCGCTGCTGGAAGCCGGGGCGAGCCTGGCCCTGCTGGTAGTGATTCCGTCGCTGGGGCGCCTCGCCGCGGTCGCGTTGCTGGTGCTGTCACCGGCAGCTCACTCGGAGGGGATGGCGGCCAGCTGGAAGCGCGATCTCGTCCCGCTCGATCTTGCCCTGGCGGCACTGCCTCTGCTGCCGCTGGCCGTGCTGGTATCCGGCGGATGGTGGCTGTGCCTGGCTCTTGTACCGTTTCTGGCGCTCTACGCCTGGGGCATGGTGCATGCATTCAAAGGGATCAACGGCGATATCGTCGGAACCGTCATCGAAGGAGGAGAGCTATGGCTGCTGCTGGTCGCCTGGAGCTGGTGGTCGTTCGTCACGGCCTGACGCAGTGGAATCGCGAGCGTCGCTACCAGGGGCAGCGTGACATACCGCTGCTGCTGCCCGATGCCGTGGCGGGGCTTTCTCGGCTGCGCGAGACGCTGGAGGCATTCGAGTTCGATACCGCTCACTGCAGCGACCTGACTCGCTGCCGTCAGACCCTGGCGCATGTCATGGAGGGGCGAGAGGCCGCCTCGCCGACACGCTTCGATGCGCGCCTGCGCGAACTCGATTTCGGCGACTACGAAGGGTGTACCTACGACGAACTCGAGCCACTACCCGCCTACCGCGCCTGGATCGACAGCGCGGGCGAGCAGGCCCCGCCAGGAGGGGAGTCCACCGCCGAGCTGCGCAAGCGGCTCGAGGCCTGGTTTGCCGAACTGTTGGCAGGCTGCACGCCACATGGCCAGCACTGCGCCCTGGTCGTCACCCATGGTGGCGTGATTCGCGAACTGCGACGCCGCTTCGAAGGCATCGGCTTCTGGGAAGGCGGGGTCAGTCAGGCCGAAGGGCGCAAATTCACCTTCATTCACGAGCGAGAGCACTGGCAATGCAGCTCTTCATCGGCGGTACCCGTGCCGGCAAGCGCGGCATCGTAAGGCAGCGCTTCGACGCTGCCGTCTGGCACTCGGCCCATGCGGGTTGCGCGCTGAAGGCATGGCCTTCTGCGGTGGAGTCGGCTCGCTGCCTGGTGCTGGAAGGCTGGGAGCGCTGGCTGGCCGCACGACTGGCCGACGAGCCCAGCGACGACAGGCTGCGCCAGGTGATGTCCACTGAGCTCGATGCACTGCGTGAATGGGAAGCCCGGAGCGGCGGCGAGGTAGTGCTGGTCATGCTCGAGATGGGCCGTGGCATCGTACCGCTCTCAGCCGAAAAGCGACGCCTACGTGACCTCAACGGCTGGCTGGCCCAGGATGCCGCGGCGCGCTGCGAGCGGGCCTGGTACGTCTGGCACGGCTTGCTCAAACAGCTAAGTTATTGATCTATCTCATTCTGGGCGCAACGATGCGTTGACGCCCAGCCTCGCTATTGCTAGTTTACGCCCACTCTCAGGTGCCTCATTCAATTCTCGAGGTTAAACGGGAAGTCGGTGTCTCCCCTGTGGAAGAATCCGACGCTGCCCCCGCAACGGTGATCGAGTGTGGGTCCATCATCACGCCACTGTGCTCCGGCATGGGAAGGCGATGGTCCCGAAGCGCGTCATGGCGACGTTGCTTCGCTCGTCAGCCCGGAGACCGGCCGAGAGCCCAGGAAGCACCGGACGAATATGTTCGGCGCTCCCCTCATGCCGGGTTGCGGTGGGTAACCTCGAGGCAGGGCAGACGCCTTACTCCTCTCCCTTTCTCGATTCCCAAGCCGCCCCGGTTTCGCATAGAAGACCGTGCGGGTAGGCACGGCGAGCAAGGGAATCAGAATGAAAACCAAGCATCACTTGGCCGCGCAGGGCCTGGCCGCCTTCGGCCTGGCAGCCCTCCCGCTGGCCGTTCAGGCCCAGGCCACCACAAGCGAGAATGTCGATACCGTCGCGCTCAACCCGCTGGTGGTCACCGCCACGCTGGCGCCGCGCACCGCCGACGAGACGCTCTCCTCGGTCACCGTGATCGATGAGGCCACCCTGCGCCGGCAGGATCCGACCAGTGTCACCGATCTGCTGCGTGGCCAGCCGGGCGTGGACGTCACCACCAACGGCAGCTTCGGCAAGAACAGCAGCGTCTATCTGCGCGGAACCGGTACCGAATCGGCAGTGTTGATGATTGACGGTATTCGACTGCGCTCCGCCACTGCGGGCGGTGCTGCGTGGCACTATCTCGACCCGCGCATGTTCCAGCGCGCCGAGATCGTGCGCGGGCCCCGCGGCAGCCTGTATGGCGCCGATGCCGTGGGCGGTGTGGTGCAACTCTTCACTCACGAGGCGCAGGAGGGCGGCCCGTATCCATACCTTTCCGCAGGCGGTGGTTCCTTCGACACCCAGCGCTACAGTGCGGGACTTTCCGGTAGCAGTGGTGGCACCCGCTACAGCTTCGCCGGCAGCCGCTTCACCACCGACGGCACACCGGTGCGGCGCGATGGCGAGGACAGAGGCTACGACAATACCTCGGCCCTGGCCCGCCTGGCCCATACCTTCGATAGTGGTGCCGAGGTGGGGCTGCTGGCCATGCGTGCCCGCGGCTATAACGAGTTCGACAGTGGCGAGAGCGACTTCGTCCAGCAGGTGGCTGGCATATTTGGCGAGCTGCCTTTGGCCGAGCAGTGGACCAGTCGCCTGACCTTGAGTGAAGCGCGTGATGGGCTCGACACCTACAACACTGATTTTCCCTCGATCATCGAAACTCGCACCCAGACCGCTCGTTGGCAGAACACACTGAGCTTCGGCCAGCACGAGCTGATAGCGGGTGCCGAATACAGCGAGGACAGGGCTTCCGGTACTACTGATTACGATATCTCCAGCCGCGACAATGCCGCCGTGTTCGCCCAGGGGCTGCTCGATTTCTCCCCCGTTGCGCTACAGGCCGGCCTGCGCTACGACGACAACGAGGCCTACGGTGACGAAGTCACCGGCAGCTTGGCGCTGGGCTATGATCTGGATGGTTCTCATACGCTGCGAGCAAGCTACGGTACTGCATTCCGCGCGCCGACGTTCAATGATCTCTACTGGCCGAATTCGGGGAATCCCGAGCTCGACCCTGAAACCTCCGGCACCGTTGAGATGGGTATGCGCGGCCAGTACCGGCGCTGGTACTGGGATCTCGCGGCCTACCGGACCGAGCTCGAGGACATGATCGACTGGGCGCCGACCGAGGGCGGCATGTGGGCGCCGCAGAACGTGGCCGAGGCGCGTATACGCGGCATCGAGCTTTCGGGTGGTGCCGAGCTCGGCGACTGGACGTTGGCCGCGGCCTTGACCTGGATCGATCCGGAGGATCGTGAGAGCGGCAATCGACTGCGCCGTCGTGCAGCCAAGAGTGCGCGCCTCGACGTGGATCGTGAGCTGGGCGAATGGTCCCTGGGCGGCTCTTGGATCCTGCAAGGACACCGCTACGACGATGTGGCCAACCAGGAGCGGTTGAGCGGCTTTGGTCTGGTCAATCTGCGTGCCGGCTGGCAGTTTGCCCCACTGTGGTCGGCCCGCCTGACGCTGGAGAACGTGCTGGACAAGGAGTACGCGACCGCCAGGTTCTCCAATGGCGATGACTACCTTAACGCCGGTCGCGCAGCCTTCCTCAGCGTCAGCTATGGTGCCCAGTGACGCAGCCTCATGTCATGGGTCGTCTGGTTGCCCTGCTCCTGCTTATCCTGCTGCCGACGCTTGCGTCGGCAGCCACCGTGGTGGGCATCGTCTCCGAGCGCTCGGCGGCCGAGCTCGCGGCCGGGGCGCATCGCTTTCTCGATGCGCATCCCGAGCATGACGTTGTGCTACGCACGCCGGAGCAGCTGGCGAGCGCAAGCGACGGAGAGCTTGCCACGCTGTTCTCAGGGGCCGATGCCGTGCTGGTCGCCGCAGTCTTCGGCGACCAGGTGGGGCGTATTGCCCAACTCATCGAGAGGTCAGTGGCGTCCGACGTACCGCTGCTGGCGATCAACGGCGACCGGCGCCTGACGCGGCTTTCCCGGCTCGATGGCGAGCGCTTGCTGGCCGGGCTGAGCGAGGAGGTGCTGGGCGAACTGGCAGCCGGTCCCGAGCCCGGTGAGACGGCGCTCGAGCACTACACCGCCCAGGGTGAACGTTTCGCCGGGCAGCGTAAGTGGCTGACCGGGCGTGCCTACTACCAGGGGCGCAGCCCGGCGCACCTCGACGGCCTGCTGCGCTGGTTGCTGGCCCAGACCGGGCACGACCTCGACGTGCCCGAGCCATCCCCACGCGAGGCGATTCGCTACCTGCGCCCTGCGCATATGGACGAGGCCGGCACCGAGCCAGCGGATCTAGAGCTGGAAAGCGGGCCGGCTGTGGTGCTGCTGGATCTCGACAGCGGCGATCGCCCGGGCGACCGGGCACTGCTGGAAGCGACCTGCGAGGCGCTGGAACGCAAGGGTATCCAGTGCGTGGCGGTACTGTCGCGCTGGGGCGGGGCGACGCTTGAAGCGGTGGAGGCGTTGCCCGACACACTGGGCGAGGCGCATCTCACGGCAGTGCTTTCCCTGCAGGATTTCACCTTGGGCGGCGGCGAGGGGAGGCGCGGCGTGACCGCGGCGCTCGACGTGCCGGTGCTCAAGGGCATTCGTCTGGCCGATCGCAGCGAGGCGCAGTGGCGACTCTCCAGCGACGGCCTGCCGCGCGACGCGGTGCACTACCAACTGGCCATGCCGGAATTGCAGGGAATCAGCCAGCCGCTGATCATGGCCGTGGCGACGCCGCTGCGTATCGACGAGGCGACCGGCGTGGCGCTCACCCTGAGCGAGCCGTTGCCCGAACGCGTCGAGGCGGCGGCGTCGCGCCTGGCGCGCTGGCAACACCTGCGCGAGGCGGATAACGCCGATAAGAAGGTCGCGTTGATCTACTACAACCACCCGCCGGGGCGGCAGAACGTCGGCGCCGACAACCTCGACGTGCCCGCCTCGCTGTTCGAGATGCTCACCCGCCTGCAGGAAGCCGGTTACGATACCGGCGAGCTGCCCGAGAGCCCCGAGGCGCTGCACGAGCTGATCCAGCAGCACGGCGTCAATCTGCCGGAGGATCGTGGTGCGCTTGCCGAAATGGCCGATCAAGTTGCCTCGCTGAGCGATGACGAGTATCGCGCCTACTTCGAGACGCTACCGGCGACCGTGCGCGCCGAACTCGAACACGGTCCGCTGGGCTACATGCATGCCCGCCTGGGCGAAGCCGACGACATGGGTGAGCCGGAGCTCGTACGCGAACTGCTCAAGCGTAGTGCCGAAGACCTGCGGCACCTGCTCGAGCAGCACGAACATCTCGCCCGGGAACGGGCACTGGACCTGCTCGATCAGTACGTCGAGGGTTGGCGCCGTCAGCTCGACCACCAAGGCGAGCCAGGCGAGCTGGAAGCGCTGCGTGATGCGCTGATCGCTACCGGCATTCCCGGCCTTTCCGGCTGGGGCGAGGCGCCGGGGCGCTCGATGGTGCACGAGGGACACATGCTGTTCCCCGGGCTGCGCTTCGGTAACGTCTTCATCGGCCCGCAGCCACCGCGCGGCTGGGAGCTCGACGAAGAACTGCTGCACGCCAACACCACCTTTCCGCCAACCCATCAGTACGTCGGGTTTTATCACTGGCTGCGCGACCGCTTCGAGGCCGACGCACTGGTCTACCTCGGTCGTCATTCGACGCGGGAGTTTCTGCCTCGCCGCCGTGCCGGCTTGACCGAGGACGACTACCCCGACCTGCTGGGTGGCGACCTGCCGCTGATCTACCCCTACATCGTCGATGGCGTGGGCGAGGGCATTCAGGCCAAGCGCCGAGCGCTGGGCGTGATGATCAGCCATCTGACGCCGCCGCTCGCTGCCACCGAACTCTATGATGAGCTGCTCGAACTGCGCCAGTTGGTCGAGACCTTCGAGTCGGCGGTCTCGCCAGACAGTCCCACCCGTCGGCGGGCGGTGGAGATGCTGCGCGAACGTATCGAGAGCCTCGAGCTGGTCGAAGAGTTCGAACGCGAGATTGCCGGCGACCTGGGGCTCAATGCCGACGAGGTGACGCTCGATGAGGTTTCCGAGGAACTGCTAGTGCATGAGGCGGGCCACTACGTGACCGATATGCAGGAGCGTTTCATGCCGCTCGGTCTGCACGTGTTCGGCCGCGATTGGTCTGCCGAAGCCATCGATACCATGCTCGCCTCGATGAGCGGCGACACCGAATTCGAGACCGAACTCAAGAGCGAGCGGCGCGACCTGCTTGCCGCCTCGCCGGGCCACGAGCGCGACGCCTTGCTGGCAGCCCTGGAGGGTCGCTTCGTGGCCCCCGGCCCAGGTAACGATCCGCTACGCACTCCCGAAGTGCTGCCCACCGGACGCAACTTTCACGCGCTCTCCAGCGACCAGATCCCCACTCGGGTGGCTTGGTCGTTGGGCCGCGAACTGGCCGCCAGCGCACGTGCGCGCAACTCGGATGAACAGCAAGCCGATAGCGAAGAGAGCGAGGCGGTGGTGCTGTGGGCCTCCGATACCGTGCGCGACGAGGGCGTCATGATCGCCTTCGGCCTCGACATGCTGGGTGTGCGCCCGCGGTGGAACTCGCGCGGCATCGTTCAGGGGCTCGAGCGGTTGCCGCTGGGCGAGGCGTATCCCCATCGCCGCGACGTGCTCTTCACCACTTCGGGGCTGTTCCGTGATCTCTACGAGGATCAGCTCGCATGGCTCGATCTGGCCGTGCGCCTGGCCCTCGACGGAGCCAGTGAGACGATTCGTGCCGAGCATCCTCAGCTCGTCGATGCACTTGAGGCCGCGCTCGCGCCGCTGCCTCACGACATGCGCGACCCGGGCGCCGAAGGCCTGGCCGAGAACCGCATCGCCGCGCGCTGGGTAGCGGATAGCCGAACGCTGCTGCAGAGTGGCGCCTCGGCGCAGAGCGCCGGGGAGCAGGCTGCATTGCGGGTGTTCGGTACCGCGCCGGGCGCCTACGGGGCCGGCGTCAACCGCCTGGCCACGCGCTCGAGTGCCTGGGAGAGCCGTGACGAGCTGGGCAGTGCCTACCGCCGACGCATGGGTCACGCCTACGGCAGGCGGCACAGCGGTGAACCGGCCCATACCGCCTTCGATGCCAACCTGGCGCGGGTGGGGCGCACCTACCTGGGCCGGGCCAGCCATCTCTACGGCCTGCTCGACAATGACGACGGCTTCGATTTTCAGGGTGGGCTCTCCAACGCGGTGGAGCAACTGCGCGGCCGGGCGCCTGATAATCGCGTGCTGCAGCATGCCGATATCGACAATCCGCGGGTCGAGAGCCTGGAGCGGGCGCTGCTCGGTGAGCTGCGCGCACGCAACCTTAACCCCCAGTGGCTGCGCCCCCTGATGGATCACGGCTATGCCGGGGCGCGAACCATGGCCAGCGATTTCCTCGACAACCTGTGGGGCTGGCAGGTAACCAGCCCCGAGGTGGTCCGCTCGTGGGTGTGGGACGAGGTCGATGCCGTCTATTTTCAGGATCGCCACGATCTGGGGCTGGACGATTTTCTGGCCGAGTCGCATAACGCTCACGTCAAGGCGCATATGCAGGCGATTGCCCTGCTCGCCGCCCAGCGCGGCTACTGGGATGCCGAGACGGCGACCGTGAATCGCCTAGCCGGTGAGTTTGCCGAGCTGGTGGTGGCCAACGGGCTGCCCGGCAGCGGCCACGCCCACCCGGACCATCCATTGCTGCCCTGGGTCGCCGAGCGCCTCGACGAGGAACTGCGCGAAGCCTTCGAGGCGGTAATCGAGGCCGCACGCATGGAGCGCAGCGTAGACCCGGCGGTGCCCGCAAGCATTCGCGAGGTCCAGCCGCTCGAAGCCCAGGCACAGGAAACCCAAGCCCAGGAAGCCAATGCTCGGGCCGATGCGACCGCCGAACCCGATCCAGCGACGGGCCAAAGCGGCGAAACGGCGCCAGACAGCGCTGAGAATGCTGCGAATGGTGACGCCGATGCCTCCGCCGAGGGTGGGGTGAATCTGTTACCTTGGGCGCTGGCCGTGCTGGCGCTGCTGTTGCTGTTGGGCGGGTTTGGCTACGGGAGACGAATACGATGAATCATTTCCTGACAGCTGCCACGCTGGACGTCATGGACGCCGTCGTCGGCTGGTTGCTGGCACCGGTGATGCTGGCTCTGCTGGCCTTGGTGGCGCTGTCGCTGTGGGAGCTGGGGCTCGCCATCGGAGAGCGCAGCGGGGGGATTCGCGGGCTGGTCGAGGCGGACAGGCGCGACAGGCTGGCGAGCCGGGCGCGCCGCGCCATCGATCGCGCCGACCTGCTGGCGCGCATCGGCCCAATGCTCGGGCTGATGGGGACGCTGATTCCGCTCGGACCGGGACTGGCCGCGCTGGCCAGCGGCCATCTCGACGTGCTGGCCCAGGCCGTCACCGTCGCCTTCAATACCACCGTGCTGGGTCTGTCCATCGGTATCCTCGGTTACCTGCTCGGTCGCCTGCGCCGCCGCTGGTACGACGCCGCCATGGCGCAGCTGGAGAGGAGGGCTCAATGAGCGTGCCGGAGTATCGTCGCAGCCGTTTCGACACGGCCGACGAGGAGCCGATGGGGCCGCTGGCCAACCTGGCGGATATCATGCTGGTGTTTGCCGTTGGCCTGATGGTGGCGCTGGCCGCCGCTCATGAAGGGAAGGCGGAAGGCGCCGACACGAGCGGCGGCATGGACGTCGAGACCGGGCGCGAGATGCCGGAACTGCCCGCCGGCATGGGCCAGGCGGGCAGCGGCTTCGAGAGCGTCGGCCGGGTCTATCGCGACCCCGAGAGCGGACGCCTGATACTGATCGATGACAACTGAATCAATGAGGAGCCGCAGGTGACGAACCCGCGCCATTCGACCGTGAGCGTCCTGTTCGGCGTGCTGGGCATGCTCGCGCTGCTGCTGTCCCAGGCGGCACGGGCCGAAGTCTGTGCCACCGACGACCGCAATCGCAAGGTGTGCCTCGGTGCGCCGGCCAGCCGCATTGCCGCGCTCTCGCCGGGCGCGACGGAGCTGGCCTATGCGGCCGGGGCGGGTGAGAAGGTGGTGGCGGTGGTGGCCTATAGCGACTATCCGCCCGAGGCCAGGGAGGTGGCATCGGTGGGCAGCCATACCCGCATGGATCTCGAAGCGCTGGTCTCGCTGCACCCGGACCTGGTGATCGGCTGGACCACCGGCAACCCTCCGGAGCAGCTCGAGACCATCGAATCCCTTGGCGTGCCGGTGTTCTATATCGAACCGCGTGAATTCGAAGACGTCTCCAGCGCCATCGAGCGGCTGGCGCTGCTTGCCGGTACCAGGGAGGAGGGGGACCGCGTCGCCGCCGAATTTCGCCAGGGCATGGCAGCGCTCGCCGAGCGCTACGCCGACGCCGAGCCGGTCTCGGTGTTCTATCAGGTGTGGGACGAGCCGCTGATGACCATCAACGACGAGCACCTGATCGGCAAGGTGCTGACCCTGTGCGGCGGCGTCAACGTCTTCGGCGAGCTCTCGAGGCTGGTGCCGCGCATCGACGACGAATCGGTGCTCGCCGCAAATCCCAGGGCGATTCTGGCCGGCGGCATGGGCGAGGAGAACCGCGAGTGGCTGACCCACTGGGAACAGTACCCGAACCTGACCGCGGTCGAGCGCGACAACCTCTACTTCGTGCCGCCGTCGCTGATACAGCGGCCCACGCCGCGGCTACTGGAGGGCAGCCGCCTGTTCTGCGAGAAACTCGACGATGTCCGCGGCAAGCGCTGAAGCGATGACGATTCCCCGCCGCCGCTCACTGTGCCTGCCGCTGGGCGTGCTGGCACTGCTGGGATTGGTGGCGCTGCTGCTGTCGGTCACGCTGGGCAGCGCCGCGCTGTCGTTGGGCGATGTCTGGGCAGTGGTAGGCGGAGAGGGCAGCCCGCTGGCGCGCACGCTGATTCTCGAACTGCGCATACCCCGCTCGCTCTCGGCCTTCGCCGTGGGTGGCCTGCTTGCCGTAGCTGGCGGCCTGATGCAGGTACTGCTGCGCAATCCGCTGGCCGATCCCTACGTGCTGGGATTATCCGGTGGCGCCTCGGTGGGGGCACTGGCGGCGATGCTTGCCGGGTTGGGCGGGGCGGTGATCAGCGGCTCGGCTTTCGCCGGGGCTTTCCTCTCGACGCTGCTGGTTTTTGGCCTGGCCCACGGCACCGGCAGCTGGACGCCATCCCGCCTGCTGCTCACCGGCGTGGTGGTGGCAGCCGGCTGGGGCGCGGTGATCACGCTGATGCTGGCAATAAGCCCCGCCGAACGCCTGCCTGGCATGCTCTACTGGCTGATGGGGGATCTCTCCTATGCGCGCTCCCCCTGGCCGCCGCTGGCGCTGCTGCTGCTCATCTGTCTGCTGCTGGCCCCGCTCGGGCGTAGCCTCAACGTGATGGCCCGCGGGCCGTTGCAAGCCGCAGCGCTGGGCGTCAACGTCCGGCCGCTGGAGTGGATGATCTATCTTGCCGCCAGCGTGCTCACCGCGATGGCGGTGACTACCGCCGGCAGCATCGGTTTCGTCGGTCTGGTGGTGCCGCACATGCTGCGCCTGGTACTGGGCAACGACCAGCGCCTGATCTTGCCGGCCTGTGCGCTGGCCGGCGGCATCCTGCTGGTGCTGGCCGATACCTTGGCGCGTACCCTGATCGCGCCGGAACAGCTGCCGGTGGGGGTGATCACGGCGCTGCTCGGCGTGCCCACCTTCCTTTTCCTGCTGTACCGGAGCCGCTGATGAATCGCCTCGAGATCAGCGAGCTGGTGGTCAACGTGCCGGGGCGCCGCGACGGTCGCCCGCTGTCGCTCAGCGTCGAACCGGGGCAGGTATGGGGCGTGCTCGGCCCCAATGGCGCCGGCAAGACTACCTTGCTGCATACCCTGGCCGGCTTGCGCGCACCGCGGGCCGGCCGGGTGCTCGTCGATGGTCGCCCGCTGGCCGCGCTGAGCCGGAGGCAGGTGGCGCGTACCTTGGGGCTGGTGTTCCAGGAGCGCCACGATGGTTTTCCCGCCACGGTGCGTGAGACCGCGCTGATCGGCCGCCACCCCTGGCTTTCCCCCTGGCAGATGGAGGGGGCCGAGGACCTGCGTCTGGCCGAGGCAGCGCTCGAACGTCTCGACGTCGACCACTTGGCCGAGCGGCTGGTGAGCACGCTCTCGGGCGGTGAGCGGCAGCGCCTGGCCATTGCCACGGTGCTGACCCAGGCGCCGAATATCTGGCTTGCCGATGAACCCAGCAACCACCTCGACCTGCATCACCAGACCGCGGTGATGGCATTACTCTCCGAGCAGGCCGCCCAGGGCAAGGCCGTCATGATGTGCCTGCACGACCTCAACCTGGCGGCACGCTGGTGCGACCATCTGCTGCTGCTCTACCCCGGCGGCGAGGCATGCTGGGGGCCGGCCGAGCGCATGCTGGTGCCCGCCGCCCTGGAGCGGCTCTATGGTCAACGCCTGGCCACCGCCAAGATCGACGGCGCCCCCGTTTTCGTACCCGTGAGGTGATATGACGACTTCGACGATTCGCGGCGAGGCCCATGCCGCCCTGATCACCGCTCCCGGCTCCGGCCAGGGCAAGTCCATGGTCACCGCGGCGTTGGCGCGGCTGCACCGCAACGCGGGGCTCCGCGTGCGGGTGTTCAAGCACGGCCCCGACTATCTCGACCCTATGCTGCAGGAGGTGGCCTCGGGCCAGCCGGTCTACCAGCTGCATCCCTGGATGACCGGCGAAGACGAGTGTCGCTGGCGCCTGGCCGAGGCCGCCCGTGAGTCCGACCTGATCCTGGTCGAGGGTTCCATGGGACTGTTCGACGGCGGCCCCTCCAGCGCCGACCTGGCGATTCTCGCCGGCCTGCCGGCGCTGCCGGTGATCGATGCCTGGGGCATGGCCCAAACCTTCGGCGCCGTGGCTCAGGGGCTGGCCAACTTTCATCCCGATCTCGCCATACATGAGGTGATCGCCAATCGCGTCGGCAGCCCCGGCCACGGCAGGCTGTTGGCTGGGAGCATGCCGGCAGGACTCTCGCTGCTCGGTGCCATTCCGCGCAGCGAGGCGATGAAGATCCCCGATCGCCACCTGGGTCTCGTCCAGGCCGGCGAGCTGGCCGGCCTGGATGCACAGCTCGATGCCGCCGCCGAAGTACTGAAAGAAGCCGGCCTCGACCGCCTGCCGGCTCGAGTGGCTCTCGAAGCCGAGGCCCCCGAGTCGCCGCCCCGCCTGCTCGATGGCATGCGTATCGCCGTGGCCCGGGACGACGCCTTCGCCTTTCTCTACCGGGCCAATCTCGACCTGCTCGATACCATGGGTGCCGAACTGAGGTTTTTTTCGCCATTGGCCGACCCTG
>NZ_JAAQTO010000052.1 GCF_011742165.1 Billgrantia bachuensis
GAATGCGATGCCCTGTGGTTGCCTGGCGGTTACCCGGAGCTGCATGCGGCGAGGCTCGCCGCCAATGCACCGATGCTGGCCGCGATACGTGCTCATCACGACGCCGACAGGCCGATTCTCGCCGAGTGCGGCGGGCTCATGGCATGCATGGAGCGCCTGGTGGATGGGCAGGGGAGCGAACACGCCATGCTGGGGCTGCTGCCCGGGCGGGCGTGCATGGCCGGCAAGCTCAGCGCGCTGGGGTTGCAGAGCCTGGCGACCGAGGCCGGCGAGCTGCGCGGCCACACCTATCACCATTCGCTGCTGGAAACGCCACTCGAGCCATTCGCGCATGCCCGGCGTCTGGCCGGCAGCCCGGCCGAGCCGGTCTATCGCCTGGGCGCGCTGACGGCCAGCTATTTCCATGGCTACTTCCCCTCGGCGCCGCGACTGGTGGCGAGGCTCTTCCGGGGCGAGCCGCTTTGACATGCGGATACCAAAGCCTGCCGCCGAGAGGTCTAGACTCCCAGACAGGCAGGCCGTATGCACGGTACATCGTGCCGTGCGCCGTCCTGCCCCATGGAAGCCAACGCCAGGGAGGTTCGCTATGACTCGCAATACATTGCGCCACGTACACGTGCCGATGACGTCCACCAAGAGCGGCACGCTCTACGACATTCTGCCGGACGTGATGGGCCTGACCGTCAAGATCGTCAACGTCTATTTCATTGGCGACCCCGAGAGCAACGAGGGCTGGGTTCTCGTTGATGCCGGTGTGCCGCACGAGACTAACACCATCCTCGAGGCGGCCGTACGCCGCTTCGGCGAGGGCGCCCGCCCCAGGGCGATTCTGCTCACCCATGGCCACTTCGACCACGTAGGCTGTGTAGTGGAGCTGGCGGAGCACTGGGACGTGCCGGTCTATGCCCATCCTCTCGAGATCCCCTACCTCACCGGCGAGGCGCGCTATCCCGACCCCGACAGCCAGGTGGAAGGCGGCATGGTGGCGAGTATGTCGCGTTTCTTTCCAACCCAGCCGATCGACTTGAGCTCGCGCATCGAGATGCTGCCCGAGGATCGCAGCGTGCCCGCCATGCCGGGCTGGCGCTGGGTGCCGACACCCGGGCATAGCCCCGGTCACGTCTCCTTTTTCCGCGACGAGGATAGGGCCCTGATCGTCGGCGACGCCTTCGTCACCGTGCGCCAGGACGAGCTGTACCAGGTCCTGACCCAGCGCCAGGAGCTCAGCGGCCCGCCGCGCTATTTCACGCCCGACTGGAACGCAGCGCGCGACTCCGTGAGGCGCCTGGCCGAACTGGCGCCCGAGGCGGCCATGACCGGCCACGGCATTCCCATGAAAGGGGAAGCGATGCGGCGCGATCTGAACGCTCTGGCCGATGACTTCGATAACGTGGCGCGCCCGGCCTATGGTCATAGCGTCGACAACGACCCCGAATCGGGGGACTGAACCAATACCGAGGAGAGCATGCCGATGCGAGACAACGCCAAGGATCCCCAGCGCCACGCCGAGCGCATGGCGCGCAAGCAGCGCATCATGCGCGAGCGCATTGCCAGCGCCCAGAACGAGCAGGGGTTGCTGCTCGTGCTCACCGGCCCGGGCAAGGGGAAGAGCAGCTCCGGCTTCGGCATGCTGGCCCGCGCACTGGGCCACGGCATGAAGGTAGGCGTGGTGCAGTTCATCAAGGGACGGCGGGAGACCGGCGAAGAGGCCTTCTTTCGCCGTCAGCCGGGCGTGGAGTACCACGTGATGGGCGAGGGCTTCACTTGGGATACTCAGGACCGCGAGCGCGACATCCAGGCCGCCGAAGCCGCCTGGGAGGTGGTGCATGGCATGCTTCAAGACCCCAGCTTCGATCTGGTACTGCTCGATGAACTCAACATCGCCCTGCGCTACGAATATCTTGATCTCGACCGTATACTCGATGACTTGCAGGCCCGGCCCGTGATGCAACACGTGGTGGTCACCGGTCGTCATGCACCCCAGCCGTTGCTCGAGCTGGCCGACACAGTCACGGAGATGACAGTGGTCAAGCACGCCTTCAAGGAGCAGGGCATCAAGGCGCAGAAAGGCATCGAGCTGTGACCCCAGATCACGCCTTTCCGGTGGCGCAGCGGGACGCTGTCTATCGCGCCATCCGCGAGCGCCGGGACGTGCGCGCCCAGTTCTTGCCGGACCCGATTCCCGCCGAGGTGCTGGCACGCCTGCTGAACGCCGCACATCACGCTCCTTCGGTGGGCTTCATGCAGCCTTGGGACTTCCTGGTCATCGACAGCCTCGAGGTGAGGCGCCGGGTGCATGGTATCTTCGCACGTGAGAACGAGAAAGGAGCGCAGCGCTTCTCCGGAGAACGGCAGCAGGTTTATCGCCGTCTCAAGCTGGAGGGGATTGTGGAGAGTCCGCTCAACCTGTGCATCACCTGCGACCGGACCCGTGGCGAGGGTCCCGTGCTGGGTCGCACCAGTATCGTCGAGACGGATCTGTTCAGCACCTGCCTGGCGGTGCAGAACCTGTGGCTGGCGGCCCGCGCCGAGGGTATCGGCGTGGGCTGGGTCAGCATCCTCGATCAGGATGAACTGGCGGAAGTGCTGGGCCTGCCGGAACGAGTCTATCCCCTGGCGTACCTGTGCCTGGGCTATGTCAGTGAATTTCTCGACCAGCCGGAGTTGGCCCGCTCCGGATGGCGACAGCGTCTACCCTTGACCGACTTGGTGCATGGCAATGGCTGGGGACACGCGCTGGAGGATGAAGCGCTACAGCAGGCACTGGGCGAGGTGGCTCGGCCATGACCACCTTGATGATCCAGGGTACTACCTCGGACGCGGGCAAGAGCACGGTGGTGGCGGGGCTGTGCCGGGTATTGGCGCGGCGCGGGGTATCGGTGGCGCCGTTCAAGCCGCAGAACATGGCGCTGAACAGCGCGGTGACGGTGGACGGCGGCGAGATCGGCCGTTCCACGGCGCTGCAGGCGCTGGCGGCCGGGGTCGAGCCGCATAGCGACATGAACCCGGTATTGCTCAAGCCCGAGAGCGATCGCGGTGCTCAGGTGATCCTGCGCGGCCGGGTCCATGGTCACATGGATGCGCTGGATTACCACGCCTACAAGCGCACGGCTCGCGAGAGTGTGTTGGCGGCGTGGCAAGCGCTGTCGGCACGCTTCGATGTCATCATCGCCGAAGGGGCGGGCAGCCCGGCGGAAATCAATCTGCGCGCAAACGACATCGCCAACATGGGCTTCGCCGAGATGGTCGACTGCTCGGTCATCCTGGTCGGCGATATCGACCGCGGTGGCGTCTTCGCGCAGCTGGTGGGCACCCTGGAACTGCTCAGCGAGAGCGAGCGCTCACGTACCCATGGCTTCATCGTCAACCGCTTCCGCGGTGATATCGCCCTGCTCGAGCCGGGCCTCGACTGGCTGGCCGAGCGTACCGGCAAGCCGGTATATGGCACGCTGCCCTACCTGCAGGGATTGCTGCTCGATGCCGAGGACAGCATCGGCCGCAGCAGCCGGGTGGGGCCGGGGGCCACGCTCAAGGTGATCGTTCCGGCGTTGCCGCGCATCAGCAACCATAACGACTTTGATCCGCTGCGGCTGCATCCACAGGTCGAACTCAGCTTTATCGGGCCGAATCAGGTCGGGCCGGGTCGCTCCCTTCCCCCTGCAGACTTGATCATCCTTCCCGGCAGCAAGAGCACCCGCAGCGATCTCGCCTGGCTGCGTGCCCAAGGCTGGGAAGCTGCCATCCAGCGCCACCTGCGCTATGGCGGCCATATCCTCGGTATCTGCGGTGGCTTCCAGATGCTGGGCCGCGCGGTGCACGACCCCGAAGGGCTGGAGGGCCCGGCGGGTTCGACCCCCGGACTGGGGCTGCTCGACCTCGAGACGCACATGGTGGCCGGAAAGCAGCTGCGCAACGTGAGTGGTCGCTTGCTAGCCGAGAGCGTGCCGATCGAGGGCTACGAGATCCACAACGGCGTCAGCACAGGGCCCGCCCTGGAGCGGTCTCTCTGCGAGTTGGAGGGGAGACCCGATGGCACCGTCAGCAGCGATGGCCAGATCATGGGCACCTACCTGCACGGCCTGTTCGATCGCCCCGAGGCCTGCGCGGCGTTGTTGGGCCGTTGCGGGCTCGACGTACAGGATGGCGCAGTGGACTACCAGGCCCATCGTCAGCAGGAACTCGACCGGCTGGCCGACTGCCTGGAAGCGCACCTGGACATGGAGGCCATCGAGCGTCTGGTGGGGCTCTGACGGTATCGTCCGGGAGGGTGACTACCGTGTGGGCCGACACCCTGGTGTCGGCCCGCTTGCGTGATACGTGAAGGGTTTCAGCCCGGGGCGATGGGCAGCTGGCGCTTGTGCTCGGTGCGACGATAGGTGGTGAGGATGGTATCGAAAGCACGCTCGGACACGTCACGGTTTTCCAGGAAGTCGTCGATCTCCTCGTAGCTGACGCCCAGGGCCACCTCGTCGAGCTTCTGTGGCGCGAGCGATTCGAGATCGGCGGTGGGTGCCTTGTTGACCAGCTCTGCCGGGGCACCGAGGTGCTGGCCGAGCAGGCGCACCTGGCGCTTGGTCAGGCCAGTCAGGGGTGCGACGTCGCAGGCCCCATCGCCATACTTGGTGAAGAAGCCCATGAGCGCTTCGGCGGCCTGATCGGTGCCGATGACCAGCCCGCCGCGAGTACCGGCTACGGCGTACTGAGCGACCATGCGCTGGCGCGCCTTGATGTTGCCCAGCACGAAATCGCGTTGGCCGGCGTCATCGAACGTCAGGCCACCGCTCTCCAGCGATTCCAGCAGCGCATCGCTGGCTCCCTGAATGTTCACGTCGAGCACTTCATCGGGCTGAATGAATGCCAGCGCCTTGTCGGCATCGTCTGCGTCCTGCTGCACACCGTAGGGCAGGCGCATGGCAACGAACCTGGCTTGCTCACCCTGCTCGCGGCGCTGCTCCACGGCCAGTTGGGCCAGGCGGCCGGCGACCGTGGAATCGACACCGCCGCTGATGCCCAGCACCAGCGTCGTCTGGCCGCTTTCCTGCATGATGTCGCAGAGGAAATCGCGACGGCGCTCGATCTCATGCTGGGCGTCGATATCGGCCCTGGCCTGCAGCTGCACGCCGATGGCGCGCTGCACGGCCTGGCGTGAGCGTTTTTCTTCCGTCGCCTCCGGTGTGCTCTCGAGACACAGTCGATGGTAATGGGGTAGGCGCTCCAGTGCGTAGTGGGCCGCGGCCAGGCGCACTTCGTTGCGCTCGCCGTCGAAGCGGCGGGTCTCGCAGAAATGGTAATACTGGCCGTCTTGACGGAAGGCCCAGGCGAAGCAGACGGTGCCGATGGGTGTATCGTCGTCGCCGGGGTTGGGGCCGGCAATGCCGGTGTTGGCCAGGGCCACATCGGCGTCATTGTTGTTCAATGCACCAGCGGCCATCTCGCTGGCCACGGCTTCGCTGGTCAAGCCGTATTCGTCGATGGTATCGAAGCTGACGCCGAGGTAGCGGTTCTTCGACTGAGGCGAATAGACCCCGAGCCCGCAGTCGATACTCTGGCCGCTGCCGGGTACCCTTGCCAGCTCCGATATGATCAGGCCAGCGGTGCAGGACTCGGCGGTGGCGAGCTTGAGTTCGTTGTCGATCAGGTAGTCCGTAATGCGATCCAGCAGTTCCATTGCCATTTCTCCTGTCAATGCGTCTTCTTAGGCTAGACCACCCGGATAGCATGTTCCGCTGGCATGTCCCAGTCAGGCAGGCGGTGGGGCAATCCCGGCGAACAGTGCCGGATCGTCGCTGATCGCGCTGTCTACACCCCATTCCCAACGCTGGGCGAAGGCAGCGGGATCGTTGGGCGTATAGCACAGCAGGCGATAGCCGGCGGCCTTGATCTCCCGGGCGCGGCGGGCGGTGAGTCGTGTCCAGTCGGTATGAATGCTATAGGCATCGAGCGCCTCGCAGCGCGACTGCCATTTTTCGGACACGCTCTCGGTCAGCACGCCGATGGGCAGCAGCGAGGCATCGGCCAGGGAGCGGGCATGATGCAGGGCAGGCTGGTCAAAGGAGGAGAGGATCAATCGCTCGGGGGGGAGGGCCTTGAGCAAACGAGGAACCACCACCTCGGCCAGCTCGGTACCGCTGCGCCGGCTGGTGACCTTGAGCTCCATGTTGACGCCCATGTCCAGCTCCACCAGCAGTTCCAGCATGTCGCTCAGGGTGGCCATGCGTTCGCCGCGGAAGTCGTCGCTGAACCAGGCGCCAACATCGAGCTTGCGCACCGCGGCCAGATCCAGCGTGGCGAGCCTGCCGTGCCCATCGGAGCAGCGCTTGAGCGTGGCGTCGTGCCAGATCACCGGTGTGCCGTCGCCGAGCAGCTGGACGTCGAGCTCCACCCATGGATAGCCTGCGTCGTGCGCGGCCCTTACGGCCGCCAGGGTATTCTCCGGGGCGTGGGCGGAGAGGCCGCGGTGTGCGATCAGTCTGGGCAGCGCGATAGCGGGGTGCGATGAAGGCATGTCTGGGCTCCGGTGGGGGATCTGGTCAGGCTAACCGATAGTAATGACAGGGTGGCGATCACCCACGAGCGGCACGCGTGGAATCGACCGCGACTATGCTAGGCTTGCAGCCTTTGACGATGCAATGAGGCAAGGCATGAAGGTGATGACCCCCGAGCGGGACGAGCAGCGCGATGCCTGGCTCGCCCGCCTGTGCGCCGATATCTATGGAAGGGAAGCGGGGCTATCGCCGTTGGTCACGTTCACCGGTACGCGACAGGTTCTGTTCGCCCAGGAAGCTGCGCGGCTCTGGGCGCTGGTGGACGATCAGGGCAGGCCCGGTGCGCTGGCCCTGCTGGCGCTCGACTCATCGGGCTCGGGCATGGCGCTGCGGCTGCATGCCTCGCCTGGCGGTGACCGGGAGAGCCTGCGTCGATTGATCCGCGAGCTGGCTCAGAAAGCACCGCTGAGAGTTGATGCACTGGATCAGGATGAAGAAGCGTTCTTTCGCCGTTGTGGGATCGAGCGCTGGTTCGCGGCGCCGGGCGGTCAGCGCGTTGGCCTCTCACCCCATCATCCGGCACGTGGCGTGAACGAGCTGGAGCCGGCGCTGGGTTTCGACGACGAAGCGGTCTTGAGGCGTTTCAAGCACGATCCGCGCTTCTTCGAACAGGAGAAGGCGCTCTTCGTCGAACGGCTGGCGGCGTTCCCCGGCTGAGCGCCGTTGGAGGTAGCAGAGCACTTGACCCCGTACGTGAACAGCGGTTGGATGATGCAAATCTATCGTTAGCGAACAAAGGGAAATGTCATGGCCAAGCGCATCCAGTTTGCCCGTACCGGCGGCTCCGAGGTACTCGAGTTCGTCGACGTGACACCGGCCGATCCTGCTTCCGGCGAGGTTAGGGTCAGGAACGAGGCCGTCGGGCTCAACTTCATCGACATCTATTTTCGCACCGGTCTCTATCCCGTTCCGGGACTACCATCGGGGCTCGGCACTGAGGGTGCCGGCGTGGTCGATGCCGTGGGCGAGGGTGTGAGCCACCTGAAGGAGGGCGACCGGGTCGCCTATGCTCAGGGGCCGCTCGGCGCCTATGGCGAGTTTCATGTGTTGCCGGCGGACAAGGTGGTGGTGCTGCCCAATGCGATAACCTCGGAAACTGCGGCGGCCAGCATGCTCAAGGGGCTCACCGTGCAGTACCTGCTGCGCCAGGCCTGTCCGCTCGAGGGCGGCGAGACGATCCTGTGGCACGCTGCTGCCGGCGGCGTGGGCTCCATCGCCTGCCAGTGGGCAAGGGCGCTGGGCGTGAAGCTGATCGGTACCGTCAGCTCCCCCGAGAAGGCAGAGCTGGCCAAGGCCAACGGTGCCTGGGCGACCATCGACTACACCCGCGAGGACGTAGTGGAGCGGGTTCGTGAGCTGACCAACGGCGAGATGTGCGACGTCGTCTACGACTCGGTGGGCAAGGATACTTGGGTCACCTCGCTGGATTGCCTCAAGTCGCGCTCGCTGATGGTCAGCTTCGGCAATGCCTCGGGGCCGGTCGAGGGCGTCAATCTCGGCATTCTCAACCAGAAGGGCTCGCTGTTCGTGACCCGCCCCAGCCTCAACGGCTACGCCGACAGCCGCGAACGGCTGGAGATGATGTGCCGCGACCTGTTCGACATGCTGGGCAGCGGCAAGGTCACGGTCGACATCGGCCAGCGCTTCGCCCTGGCCGACGCCGGCAAGGCGCAGGATGCCCTGGCCGGGCGCAAGACCACTGGCTCGACCATTCTGCTGCCATAAGCCAACGGACCTCCGCTACGATGCGACGCCCGCCTCCGCGAGGCGGGCGTCGTCGTTGCCGCCCGCTGTGGCAAGGCTAGGCGTACTCCTGGGGCGATTCGATATCGAGCTGCGGCAGGATGGCATCGAGCTCGAACTGCGAACTGGGCGTCAGGGAGCCGTTGCGGGACTCCCCAAGCGAGGGTGAAGCGAGTTCGAAACCGTCGGCGTGATCATCGAACTGCAGGATGTCGCCATCGAACTCGTCGAGCGTATTGTGCAGGTTGTCGCGCAGCGCGGCGAGCATCGTCGTGCCATTCTCGCCCTCGGCAATCGCATTGATCCACTCCACCGTCTGCTCGGGCGAGAGCCCGTGGAGCTCACCGTAGCGGATCAGCAGGGGCACTGCGCTGTGCCCCTCGCCGCTCTGGTCGATCAATACCTGGGCGGCCTCCTCGCTGAAGCCGGCATGGGCGAGAAAATCCGCCGTGGCCTGGGTCTCGAAGCGGCTGTTGTGCTGCGCCGTCAGGTAGGCGTCACGGCCGAATTGGACCAGGGTCGCCAGGGTGGCGATACCGAAGCCGACCGGGCCTGCCAGCGACGAGCTACCGAATACCGCATAGCCGACCCCGCCCGCCACGGCCGCGTTGAGACCGGCACCGACGACATCACCCTCGTTCAGGCGAACCAGCGCATCGACACCGGCTAGCCCGGCACCGAACAGGTGCACGAACTTGCCGCCCAGCTTGAGGCCGGGGGTGGACCGGGAGCCTTCGCCGCCGGTAAGCAAGGCATCGACCAGCTGAGCGCCGTCGACACCGACCCGCGCCGTCTCGATGGAAACCTGCAGGGCGCTGCGCAGCGAGGGATCGTCGCCGTAGGCCTCGATGGCATTGGCCAGCCCCGAGCCGACGATGGCGAGCGCCGAGGCGCGGAAGGCGCGGTTGTAGGGCGAATCGCGGAAGATCTCGTTGGTCTTGTCCAGGGTGTTGTTGAGGTTGCGCGCCACGTCGATTTCGTACCGCTGTGGATCGAAGTCCTCGGTGAACTCAGGTATCAGGGTTTCGAAGGCATCGGCGAGCTCGTCGAGTTCGCCGGCCGTGGTGCCGAGCAGTTCGGCGAGCCCTGGGTTGTCGCGCAGTGTCTCGTCAAGCCGGGTCCGGGCCTCCTCCAGCGACTGAGCGTCGCTGGGGTCGATGTCGCCGGACGGCAGGATCACGTTCTCGCGCAGATAGGCCCCAGCCAGGCTCACCGCCAGGGGGTGGTCTTCGGTGATGCCGAGTTCGTTGAAGGTCTCGATCAGGGCGTCGCCCGACTCTCCCGTCACCAGCTCGGATCTCTCCTGCAGGGCCGTCGAGACGGCCAACTGGGCGTTGGGATCGTCGAGCAGGGCGTCGATGCGTGCCTGTTGATCCGCTCGCACCTCGTCGGGCAGCGCCTGCAGCTGCTCGATCTGTTCCAGCAGCCCGGCACCGCTGTCGGCCAGTTGTTCCTGGAGTGCTTCGAACTCCGCCTCCCAGTCGGGATTCGAGGCGATGTAATCGTCGATCGCCGCTTCGAGCTGCTCCTGCGTCATCGCCGCGCCACCGTTGAGGATGAGGAAGCTCAATTCGTCGAGATGCTCGTGATAGTCTTCGGCCTGCCCGGCGATGGTGTGGTCGCGGAACTGCTCCACCGCGCTGAAGACCTCGTCACGAAAGCCCTCCACGCCTTCCAGCGATGCGATCGCCAAGGCCAGGCTGGGAATGGCCTCGCCGGAGGAGACCGCCTCGTGCATCTCGTTGCGCACCGTGTTCATGTCGACCGGGAGCTGCTCGGCGAGCCGGTTGGCCGTGCGGTCGCCCGCTTCCGTCCCGGCGATGCGGTCGAGGATTTCCATCAGTATCATGGTGCCGTTCGGCCCGGCCATCGCCCCGCCGTATGCCTGCAGGTCGCCCTGGTTGGCCGCTTCGATCTCGTCGACCAGGGCTTCCACCACCTCGCTGGCAAGCTCGGTTCCCAGCCCCTCGGTCAGGGCGTCGAGGCGTTCGATCGATTCTAGCGTGCGCTGTTGAGGAGTGTCCGTGCCTTCCCGCTCACCATTGAGCGGCTCGGCTGCCCAGGCGGCGGCGTCATCGATGATCGCCTGGGCGTCGCTGGAGCGGTCGAGAGCGTCCTGCACCCGTTCGGGGGCATCGTCCCGCCCCGCTTCATAGGTGCGTAGCGCACTGGCCGGATCGTCCTCGGCGCGGGCATCGGCGATGATCTCGGCCCCTGCTTCGGCGGCGATCTCCCGGGTGTCGCTGGAGCGGTCCAGGGCGGCTCGTACCGACGACGAAGCTTCCTCATACCCCTCTTCGAGTACGTCGAGCGCTTCCTGCGGATCGCTGTGTTCGCGGGCTTCGGCAATGATTTCGCGTGCCGCTGCTTCTGCTTCCGGCCCGGTATGGCTACTCGGCTGAAGCGCCAGCCCGCTATTCTGTGCGGCCTGCTCTATTGCCATCTGGGTGGGGCCGGCATCCACCCAGTCGTGATCGTAGATGCGCTGCAGGGCGGCCTGTCGCTCATCGGCGGGCAGTGCCGCCAGGTAGCGTTCGATGTCCAGGGAGAGGGCGTCGATCTCGGTATCGAAATCGACCGCTGCCGGGTCGTCGGTATATTCCAGATCGTTGCCACGCTCGCGCAGGCCGCCGATAAAATCGTCTTCCCCTGTGGGAACGCCTTCGGCGTTGCGCGGCGACTGGGCCGCCTCCTCGGGGGAGGTATGCGGAACGAACACGACGTCCCCGGGGTCGATCTCGCCCGGATGGGAGATATCGTCGCGTTCGTTCAGGACGAGGAACTCGTCGAAGTCGAGATGTAGTTCTTCGGCGATCTCCCACAGGCTGTCGCCCTCCTCGACGACGAAGACACGTTCCGTCGTATCGTCGAGTTCGCCTGGGCCATCTGCTGATGCACGGGCGCTGAGGGCATCCTCGACGGCTTGCTCGAAGCGTCGACGCTCCGCTTCGGTCATGGACTTGGACGTCACGCCGTCGGCCTGATAACGGCGCAGCGACTCGATATCGATCCGGTATGACATGCTCCGCTCCTCCCTCCGTGAAGGCTTAACCATAGGGAGGAGCGAGGGCCGATTGTCTGAAGTTTTATTGAATCTTTTGTGGCATCCGTCTCGTCACTCGTTGCTGACGTAGGCACCCATGGCACGCATACGTGACTCGAAGCGCGCCACGTTGTCGACCAGGCCATCGGGACCGAAGGCCACGCACTCGGCCAGCAGGACTTCGATCAGGGTGATGGCGGAGAGGATCGAGGGGAAAAAGTGCGGCGTGGCATTGGCCACGGTGAAGGTCATGGTGGCGCCGGGGACCAGCGGCGAGCGTAGGGTATCGGTGATGACGATGGCCTTGGTTTCGCCCGCGCGGGCGATGTCCAGGGCTCGTACGGTCTCGGCACAGTAGGGCTCGAAGCCGAAGGCGACCACCACATCGTTCTCGCCAAAGGGCGCCAGTTCGGTCAGCAGGCCGCCTTCCTGGCCGCGGATCAACTGGACGTTGGGCATGGCGATGCGACCCACATAGGCGAAGTGGTAGGCGCAGGCGAAGGTATCGCGAAAACCCACCACGGCAATCTTCTCGGCTTCTAGCAGCAACCGGGCGGCGTCGCGCACCCGGGCCTGGTTGTCGGCGGTGAACAGGCGGCCGATATTGTCGAAGGCGGCATCGCCCACGTCGAGGAAGACCTGGTCATCGGTCTGGCTGGCCAGGGTGCGCAGGTCGCTGGCGCGGCCCGAGAGCTCCACCGGGCCGGCCTGGACGGCCGACTGGAACACCTCACGGAACTGCTCGTAGCTGTCGAAGCCCAGGCGCTTGGCCAGGCGTACCAGGGTCGAGGCGGTCACCCGCGCTGCGCCGGCCGACTTGCGGATCGACTGGAAGGCGATTTCGACCGGGTGCTCCAGAACGTAGCCGGCGGCGAGTTTCAATTGCGGACTGAGCTCGGGGTAGGCGGCGGCCAGTTGCTGATTCACGGCATCCAGCCCCGTCGCCGGGGCATCCTGGCCGTTTTCCCCATCGGCAGTCTGCGGATCATGTTCCAGCACGGCGGATCTCCTCGTTGGATCATGGCCCCGCAGCAGGTCAGATCGGCCGGGGCGAGGCGCATTGTAACGCATGACAATGGTGAATGAACGAAACGAATGTTTCTATTTTATTTTCCAGATGGCACGTGCGTATTGACGGCGTGCCGCGCCTTGACTAGGATGCCGGACAAAACAAGTGTGCCGTTTGTGTTTTTATAACGGCACGTTTGTTTCTGTTCGGTATCAACCGTGCCGAATGTTATGGAATCCCAGTCAACGATGCGTCGAGAGTGACCGAACCCGCCATGAACTCAGCCACCCCTGAAACCCTCATCATTGACCGCCAGGGCGCGGTCTTGGAGATCCGCTTCAACCGGCCGCACCGCCTCAATGCGGTGATTGAGACCCTCTACGCCGAGCTGCTTTCGGCCCTGGCCGATGCCGAGGCCGACCCCGGCGTGCGCTGCGTGATCCTGACGGGGGAAGGGCGCGCCTTCTGCGTCGGTGCCGACATGAAGGAGCACGGCGGGGCCAGGCGTACGCTGTTCCAGCGTCGCCAGTACCTGCAACTCGGCAACGATGTGTGCGAGGCGATCCTGCGCCACCCCAAGCCAGTCATCGCCGCCGTCAACGGCTACGCCTTGGGGGCCGGCGCCGAGATGGCGGTGAGCTGCGACTTCATCGTCATGGCCGAAGAGGCTCAGATCGGCTTTCCCGAAACCAGCATCGGGACCTGCGTCGGTGGCGGCGTATCGAAGCTGCTGCCGCAGCTGGTGGGGCTGAATATGGGACGTCAGCTGCTCTATACGGGACGGCGCATCGACGGCCGCGAGGCGGCGCGTATCGGCCTGGCCACTTCCAGCCATACCGGGGAGACGCTGCTCGCGGAGGCCCGGCGCCTTGCCGAGACCCTGGCCAGACAGGCTCCGGTGTCGATCGCCATGCTCAAGCGCCTGGTCAACCAGGGCAGCGATACCGGCCTCGAAAGCCAATTGCAGCAGGAGCTGGACGCCGTCTTCACCTGCTCGACCACGGATGACTGGCAGGAGGGGGTCGACGCCTTTGCCGAGAAGCGCGCCCCCGAGTTCAAGGGCAAATGACAGAGCCAAGGATGCGAGACATGAACCCGATCGAAGGACACCTCCCCATGCGCAGCCCGCTGCACGACATCCTGGCACCCACCGGCATCGCCGTGGTGGGTGCCTCCAGCGACCCCACCAAGCGCGGCTACAAGGCCATGGTCGGGCTGATCAAGGATGGCTTCCGTGGCGACATCTACCCGGTCAATCCCAAGGCCGACATGATCCTCGGCATCAAGGCCTGGCCCTCGATCGCCGGGATTCCCGGCAACCCGGAGCTGGCGCTGATCTGTACGCCGGCTGCCAGCGTGCCGGGGCTGATCGCCGAGTGCGGCCGTCGCGGTATCAGGGGGGCGGTGATACTCGCCAGCGGCTTCGCCGAGATGAGCGAAGAGGGCGCCGACCTCGAGCGCGAGATGATGGCCAAGGCCGAGGCGCACGGGGTGCGCGTCATCGGCCCCAACACCTCCGGTGTCTTCAACCTGCATCATCGGCTCAACCTGCTGGCGCTGGACAACGTCAAGCCCGGCGACGTGGGCATTATCTCGCAGTCGGGCAACATGCTGCTGTCCCTGGCGCTGGAGGCGCAGCACAACGGCCAGGTCGGTTTCTCCACCTACGTAGGGCCGGGCAACCAGAGCGACATCGGCTTCAACGACTACCTGCGCTACCTCGGCGAGGACGAGCACACGCGGGTGGCCACTCTCTACGTGGAGGGCTTCCGCGACGGGCGTCGCTTCCTCGAGGTGGCGCGCGACGTCACCGCCATGAAGCCGGTGGTGGTCTACAAGTCCGGCTCCACCGAGGCCGGCCAGAGGGCGGCCAGCTCCCACACCGGGGCGCTGGCCGGCAGTTACGCCATGACCGTGGACCTGCTGCGCCAGGCCGGGGTCAGCGTGGTGCAGCACTCCGACGAGATCCTGCCGGTGGCCGAGGGCCTCGGCCTGCTGCAGAAGGCCCGCGGCAAGCGCGTGGCGGTGGTCTCCGATGGTGGCGGTCAGGCCACCATCGCCTCCGACCGCCTGGCCGAGGCGGGGCTGGAACTGGCCGAGCTTTCCGAAGAGACCCGCCAGAAGCTGCGCGACGTGCTCTTTCCCCAGGCTTCGACAGTCAACCCGGTGGACGTGGCCGGCTCCACCGATGCCAATCCGTCTCTGCTGGCGACGTGCATGGAGATCGTCGCCGCTGACGACAACGTCGACAGCGTCTTCCTGGTGGGCATGTTCGGCGGCTACAGCATGCGCTTCGCCGAATCGCTGCTGGGCGACGAGATGCGCGGTGCCGAGGCGATGGTCGACCTGTCGAAGGCCACCGACAAGCCGCTGGTGATCTACAGCCTCTACGCGCCGATCAAGCCGCCGGCCCTGCGCCGGCTGCACGAGGCGGGTCTGCCGATCTACGCATCCATCGAGCATGCGGTAAGAGTGCTCACCGCGCTGGGCGAGCGCGGCGATTACCTGGCGCTCGCCGAGACGTACCCTCGCGAGCCGGCGCTCTCGCCCAAGCCAGCGCTTGGCGAGATGTTCGCCCGCGCCCGCGCCGAGGGGCGCGACCTGTTCGAGTACGAGGCCAAGCAGCTGCTGCGCGAGCACGGCATCGAGGTGCCGCAGGAGATCGTGGCACGCAGTGAAACGGAGCTGGTCGAGGCGGCGACCAGCTTCGGCGACACGCCGCTGGCAATGAAAGTGGTGTCGAAGGATATCCTGCACAAGTCGGATGCCGGCGGGGTCAAGCTGAACCTGATCGGTGAGTCGGCGCTGCGTCGCGCGCGGGAGGATATCCTCGCTTCCTGCCGCGCCTACGATGCCCAGGCCGAGATCGAGGGCGTGCTGGTCGCACCGATGGCGAAGAAGGGCGTCGAGGTGATCGTCGGCGTGATCCGCGACCCGATCTTCGGCCCGGTGCTGATGTTCGGCCTGGGTGGTATCTTCGTCGAAATTCTCGAAGACGTCGCCTTCCGTTCGATCCCGCTGTCGCGCCACGACGCACGCAGCATGGTGGAGCAGATCAAGGCGCGCAAGGTCCTAGAAGGTGCCCGCGGCGAGCCTCCGGTCGACAAGGAAGCGCTGGTTGAGCTGCTGCTCACGGTAGCGCGTATCGCCGATGCCTACCCGCAGCTTGCCGAACTCGATCTCAACCCGGTAATCGTCAATGCGGATGGATATGCCGTGGTGGACGCACGCGTTATCGTGGAGCGTGAATTCGCCACCGATGCCAAGGAGTCCGCCGCATGAGCGAGAGCCCGATTTGTCCTCCACAGCCCGTACTGCAGGATGCCCTTCTCACCCTGGAAGGAGGTGTGGCAACCCTTACCCTGGACCGACACGACGTGCGCAACGCACTGACCGGCACCGCGCTGGCCGATGATATCGTCGCTACGGCCGAGTGGGTCAACCGCTGCGACGAAGTCTCGGTGCTGGTCATTACCGGCGCGGGTTCGGCGTTCTCCGCCGGCGGCAACGTCAAGGACATGGCCAATCGCGGCGGCGACTTCGCCGGCGACGTGGCCGAGGTGGCGGCGCGCTACCGGCGCGGCATCCAGCGCATCCCGCTAGCGCTGCAGGCAGTGGAGGTACCGGTGATCGCCGCAGTCAACGGGCCGGCCATCGGCGCCGGCTTCGACCTCGCCAACATGGCCGATATCCGCATTGCCTCGCGCAAGGCCAAGTTCGGCGAGACCTTCCTCAACCTCGGCATCATCCCCGGCGATGGTGGTGCCTGGTTCATGCAGCGGCTGATCGGCTACCAGCGCGCCTTCGAGCTGACGCTCTCGGGGCGGGTGATCGACGCCGAGGAGGCCCGGGAGTACGGCATCGTGCTCGAGGTGGCCGAGCCGGAATCGCTGATGGAGCGGGTGGGCGAACTGACGGCACGCATCGCGGCCCAGCCGTCCAAGGCCACGCGCCTGACCAAGCGACTGATGAAGATGGCCCAGCGCACCGAACTCAAGGATTTCCTCGATGTCTGCGCGGTATTCCAGGGCATGTGCCACAACGAGCCGGAGCATCTCGAGGCGGTCAGCGCCATGCTCGAGAAGATGGCGAAGTGAATCTGTCCTAGCGATATGAACCCGGCCCCTGGCCGGGTTCATACATTACGGATCAGGAAGTCTCAGAAAACGCTGGATTTTTTCGCTCCTGGCTGTTGTGCTTGTGTCTGAGCCACGACAGGGAGTGGATATGGCCGACCATACGCTGGTATTCATCGTGCTGGGCCTGACGCTGGCCGCCTTCGTCTGGGGTCGTTTTCGCTTCGACCTGGTGGCGTTCTCGGCACTGCTGGCCACGGTCATGCTGGGACTGGTTCCTGGCGAGGAGGCTTTTCTCGGTTTCGGCCATCCAGCGGTAATCACTGTGGCTGCGGTGCTCGTGCTCAGCCGGGGGTTCGAGCGTTCCGGGGTGGTCGACATGATCGCCGAGCAGGTGCTCAAGGTCGGCGACCGGCTATTGCTGCAGCTCGTGGCGCTGACGGGCACAGTGGTGGTGCTGTCCGGTTTCATGAACAATGTCGGCGCCCTGGCGCTGCTGCTGCCGGTGGCCATGCGACTCGCACGCGAGCACGATACCTCGCCATCACTGCTGTTGATGCCGCTGGCCTTCGGCTCGCTGCTTGGCGGCCTGATGACGCTGATCGGTACCCCTCCCAATATCATCATCGCCAGCTACCGTGGCTCGGTGACCGACGAGCCCTTCGGCATGTTCTCGTTCTTTCCCGTCGGGGCCGTCGTGGTGTTGGTGGGGCTTGCCTTTATCGTACTACTGGGTTGGCGCCTGGTACCCAAGCGGGCGGGCAAGGCTTCCACCGAGGAGATGTTCGACACTGCCAATTACCTCGTGGAACTGAAGGTCGACGAGGACGCCAAGGCGGTGGGCTGGACGCTGCGCGAGTTGCAGCGGGAACTGGAGGAAGCCGTACCGGTGCTGGCCGTGGTGCGCGATGAGCGGCGCTGGGCCGGGCATGCCTTCCTTGGCACGCTGAAGGCCGGAGATATCCTGCTGGTCGAGGCCGGGCCCGAGGAGATGAAGCTGCTCGAGGACAAGGCCGGGCTGCGTGTGGGATTGGGTCCCGAGGAGCAGGAGGCGCAGGAGAACGAAGCGCAACCGGAGGAGAACAACGCTGAAACCTGCGGGACAAACGCCGAACCGACTCGGCAAGGAAGCGGCGCCGAGGGCAGGACGAGCAAGGAGAACGGAAAGAGCAGATCCGAGAAGAAGTCGGCAGACACCGAAGGGCTCGAGCTGGTCGAGGCGGTAGTACGCAACGACTCCATGATGATCAACCGCACCGTCACCCAGCTGCGCCTGCAAAACCAGTATGGCCTGCACCTGATCGCCGTAGCCCGTGATGGCGGGCGGCTCAAGCAGCGCCTGCGCGACATCCGTTTTCGCGCCGGCGACGTGCTGCTGCTGCAGGGGGGGGAGAGCAACCTGAGCGAAAGCCTGGCGACGTTGGGCTGCCTGCCACTGGCTCGGCGCAACCTGCCGCTGGGGCAGCCGCGTATGCTGTTGGTATCGATAGGCGTTTTTGCTGTGGCAATTCTGGCCATGCTGATGGACCTGCTGCCGGCGGCTGTTGCCTTGTCGGCGGCGGCGCTGGTCTCGCTGCTGGTGGGTGTCCTGCCGCTGCGCGAGGCCTACCAGGCCGTCGATGGGCCGATCATCGTACTGCTGGCGGCGATGATTCCGGTAGGACAGGCGCTGGAAACCAGCGGTGGAGCGGCGCTGGTGGCCGAAAGCCTGGTGCTGGCCGGTGAGCAGTGGCCAGTGCTCGTATTGCTGATCGGCCTGTTCCTGGTCTCGATGCTGCTCTCCAATGTGATCAACAATGCGGCGGCGGCGCTGCTGATGGCACCGATTGCCGCCAGCCTGGCCGAAGGCTTCGGCACTTCGGTCGATCCCTTCTTGATGGTGGTTGCCGTCAGCGCCTCCTGCGCTTTCCTCACGCCGATTGGGCACCAGTCAAACACCCTGGTGATGGGGCCCGGCGGCTATCGCTTCGGTGACTACTGGAAGATGGGCCTGCCGCTCTCGCTATTGGTGCTGGCGGTGGCGATGCCGATGATCCTGTTCGTCTGGCCTCTGTAAGCAAAAGCCCCGGCGCTGGGCCGGGGCGGTAGGTGACAATGGTCGAGACAAGCGTCAGGCGGCGTTGTGGCGCAGGATATTGGCCTTGTCGGTGGCGAATTCGTCGTACTCGAAGTCGTCGACGCTGAGCAGTTCCAGCACCTCGGCCTCGAAGCGGCGCATGAACTCGGCATCCTCCTCACTGACCAGCCCCTTTTCCCGGGCGGCTTCCAGACGGACCTCGGGGTGTAGTGCCTGGCGCGGCAGCTCGCCCTTGGCGTAGGCCTTGCTGACCGTGCGATAGAGCGCCTCGGCGCGGTCGTAGTCGGCCAGCAGGGCGTTGTAGCGGGCCAGCGGGTTGTCCTTCACGCCGTCGTCGTTCTGCCACGTCGCCTCGATCAGCTTGGCGCGCAGCGCCGTATCGCGCGATACCGCCTGGGCGATCTCCCGGGTCAGCTTATCGGCAGGACGCTTCCAGCGACGGCCCAGTGGCATCACCACCGCGCGCAGTACGCCGGCCAAGGCCCGGTTGGGCAGGTTGTCGAACAGCTCGTCGAAGGCCTGCTCGGCGCGCTGCAGCAGGTGAGTGCAGCTGTAGTGGAGCAGGGCGGCCTCGCCTTCGACCTTGTCGCCCTCCTGCCAGTGCTTGAGGACCATTGAAGCTAGGTAGAGGTTGGAGAGCACGTCGCCCAGGCGCGCCGAGATCATCTCGCGCTGCTTGAGGGCGGCGCCGAGACTGGCCATGGCGGCATCGGCGCACAGGCTGAAACCGGCCGACAGGCGCGCCATGTCGCGGGCGTAAGGCGCGGCGACCGCGTCGAAGGGTACGCTCGGTTTGCCAATGCCGAGCCCCATGGTGAAGGCGCGGGCGGCGTTGCCGAAGACTAGTGCGGCGTGGCCGAAGAAGGCGCGATCGAAGGCGGGGAGGTCGTTGCTGTCGGAGGCGGCCAGCTCCTTCAATACGAACGGGTGGCAGCGGATGGCGCCCTGACCGAAAATCATCAGGTTGCGGGTCATGATGTTGGCACCCTCGACCGTGATCGCCACCGGATTGGCGCTGTAGCCGATGCCCAGGTAGTTGCGCGGCCCCAGGGTCACCGCCTTGCCGCCGTGGATGTCCATGGCGTCGGAGAGCACGATGCGCTGGAACTCGGTGAGCTGGCTCTTGAGGATCGCCGAGGGTACCGCCGGCTTCTCGCCGCGATCAATGGTGTTGGCAGTCTGGTAGACCGCGGCCTGGGCGATATAGCCCAGCGCGGCCATGCGTGCCAGAGGCTCCTGCACGCCCTCCATCTCCACTACCGGCACGTTGAACTGGCGGCGGATACGGGCGAAGCCGCCGGTCCAGCCCAGCGCATAGCGCGAGGTGCCGCTGGCGCCGGAGGGCAGGGTGATGCAGCGGCCGATGGAAAGACACTCCACCAGCATGCGCCAGCCCTGGCCGATCATCTCGGTGCCGCCGATAATGGTGTCGAGCGGCACGAAGACGTCCTTGCCCTTGATCGGGCCGTTGAGAAACGGGCTGCCGATGGGGTGGTGGCGGCGGCCGATCTCCATGCCCTGGGTATTGCGCGGCACCAGTGCCAGAGTGATGCCGCGGTCCTCTTCCTCGCCCAGCAGGTGGTCGGGATCGAACAGGCGAAAGGCCAGGCCCACCACGGTGGCGATGGGCGCCAGGGTGATCCAGCGCTTCTCGAAGTTGAGGCGCAGGCCCAGCACCTCTTCCCCGTCGATAACCTGCTTGCACACGATACCGGTATCGGGCAGCGAAGTGGCGTCACTGCCGGCACGCGGTCCGGTGAGACCGAAGCAGGGGATGTCACGGCCATCGGCCAGGCGCGGCAGGTAGTGATCCTTTTGCGCCTGGGTGCCGTACTTGAGCAGCAGCTCGCCCGGGCCCAGGGAGTTGGGCACGCCCACCGTGACCATCAGCGTTTCGCTGATCGAGAGCTTCTGCAGCACCAGCGACTGGGCCTTGGCCGAGAAGCCCAGACCACCGAACTCCTTGGGGATGATCATGCCGAAGAAGCCTTCCTTCTTCAGGTACTGCCACAGCTCCTCGGGCAGGTCGGCGCGCTCCTTGGCGATCTCCCAGGCGTTGCACATGCCGGCGGCTACCGAGCACTGATGATCGATGAAGGCGCGTTCCTCCTCGCTCAGGCCGTCATCGTGATAGCTCATCAGCCTGTCCCACTGCGGGCGGCCCGAGAACAGCTCGCCGTCCCAGGCCACGGTGCCGGCTTCCAGTGCGGTGCGCTCGGTATCCGAGACCTTGGGCGAGACGCGCTTGAACATGACGAACAGGCGCGGCGTGAGCCACTGGATGCGCAGTGCCGGGAGGCCAGCCACGGCGACCACTGCTGCGCCGAGCAGCAATAGTACGCCAAGCACGGGGGTACCCAGCAGCACCCCCACCAGACCAAGGCCGCCGAACATGACCAGGGTCGGCACGGCGCCAGCTTCGCGCCGCATTATCGCCAGCAGGCCGGCAATGGTGAGAATGAGGAGTATGAGGGTGAGCATTTCTTCAGCGCTCCCTTGGTTCATGTTTAGAACAGTTGTTTGAATGAGTCAGCCTAGCCCATCTTGCGACAGGAGACCAGCCCAGGGAAGGCATGAATGACTGCGCCCCGCTCGATTGAACTGACCCCCGAAAGTTGGACACTGATCCAACCGTAGGGGGTTTTGCATGGCCAAGTATTCGGCCGAGTTCAA
>NZ_JAAQTO010000053.1 GCF_011742165.1 Billgrantia bachuensis
AAGCCGACGGCTTGAATGCGCGGGTCACTGACCAAGGCCTGGCCGATCTCGCTGCCCGAACCGAACAGCAGCGAGAAGGTGCCTTCCGGCAGGCCGCGCTTCTCGACCGCACGCTGCACCGCATGGCCCACCAGCTCGGAGGTGCCGGGGTGGGCGGAGTGGCCCTTGACGATCACCGGGCAGCCGGCGGCCAGCGCCGAGGCGGTATCGCCGCCGGCCACGGAAAACGCCAGCGGGAAGTTGCTGGCGCCGAACACCGCCACCGGGCCCAGGCCGATGTGACGCTGGCGCAGGTCGGCGCGGGGCATCGGCTGACGCTCCGGCAGGGCCGGGTCGATGCGCAGGTCGAGCCACTCGCCGGCGCGTACCACGGCAGCGAACAGGCGCAGCTGGCCGCAGGTGCGGCCGCGCTCGCCCTCCAGGCGCGCCCGGGGCAGGCCGGTCTCGGCGATGGCGCGCTCGATCAGCGCGTCGCCGATCGCCTCGATCTCGCTGGCGATCGTCTCGAGAAACGTCGCGCGCTGCTCGAGAGTGGTCTCACGGTAGGTGACGAACGCCGCCTCGGCGAGCTCGCAGGCGCGCTCGACCTCGGCCTTGCCACCGCCCACGTAGGTGGGCTCGAGGGTCTCGCCGGTGGCGGGATTGACGGCGTTGATGGGCTTGGAGTTGCCGCTGACGGCCTCCTGGCCGATCAGCATTTTGCCTTCGAGTGTCATATGGGGCTCCTGCGGTTGTTGTCGATGATGGACTCGGACCGACGGGCGCACTTCCAGGACGCCCGTTAGCATCCTGCGTGAGGCGCCGACTAAGTTCAATCTCTTAACTTACTTGTCGGGTCCGACTTTGGTCGACTGTGCGCGGTTGCACCGGTCAGATCAGGTCGCTAGGCCCGTGGATGATGCTGGCCAATACCTGAGCCGCGGCGCCGCGGGCGGCAACGAAGGTGGAGTCCTCGATCACCCGCAGCGGTACCTGCTGGGTCGTGCCGAGCAGGCGGCTCTGGTTGGCCTTGAAGTAGTCGAGGGCGGGAGACAGCAGCGGGGCGCCGAGCTGGGTCAGCGAACCGCCCAGCACGATCTCGGAGGGGTTCTGGGTATGGTGCAGGTTGAGCAGCAGAATGCCCAGCGCCTCGCCGGCGCGGCGCAGCGTGGTCTGTACGTCGGGCTCGTTCAGGCGCGGCAGCAGGGCCTCGATGAGGTCCTCTTCTTCGGCGATGCCCAGCGCGGCGCGAATCGACCAGCCGCTGACCAGGGTCTCGGCACAGCCACGGTTGCCGCAGTGGCAATAGAGTCCGCCAGGCTGCAGCACGGTATGGCCGATCTCGCCGGCAAGCCCCTGGATACCCCTGGCAACCAGCGGTAGGTGGCTGCCCTCGACCATGCCGCTGCCTATCCCGGTGCCGGCGCTGACGTACATCAACGACTCGGGAATGTTGCCGGTGCGGAAGTAGAGCTCGCCGAAGGCGGCCGACTTGGCCTCGTTGTCCATCAGCCAAGTGCCCTCCAACCGCGAGAGGTGGGGGCGCAGCAGGTCGAGAAAGCGGATGTCGCGCCAGCCCAGGTTGGGCGCCAGGCGCAGCACGGGCTTGCCGGGCGCGATGGGGCCGGGAAGTGCGACCCCCAGCCCTAGACAACGCCGGTTGCCGTCCAGGTGGGCGCGCATCAAGCCATGCAGCAGTTCAGCGAGCAATTCGGCGGTGACTTCGGGAGTGGTCGGCACGAGGTGTTCATGGTGCGATTCGAGCACCTGGCCCGAGAGGGTGCAAGCGACCAAGCGCAGGCCGTGCACGCCCACCTCGGCACCGAACAGCACGTGGCGCTCGTCGTTGAGATGCAGGGCGCGCCCCGGGCGGCCGCCACTGCTCTTCAGCAGCTCACCCTCTCGCAGCCAGCCCTGGTGCAGCAGCGACTGCACGCCGGCGCCGACGGTGGCCTTGGTCAATTGGGCCTGGCTGGCGATGTCGGCGCGGGTCAGCCCCGGGGTGCGGCGCACCAGTTCGAGGATGGCACTACGATTGAGCCGCTTGAGAAAGTGGAGGTCGCCCGCCTTGTGCTGCTGCTGGTAGCTGGTTGACATGGAACGTGGCCTTGCAGTCCGCACACCCGGGGCGCAGCGGAGGAAAACGGATGAAACCGGACACTTTGGTATCGCGTCCCGATGATGCCATTCGGCGATGGGGGCGCGCGAGGGCTTCGGCCCGGCATTCCTGGTACGTGTCGTGAGTTGGTTCCAAGCCTAAACGAATTGCTTTGCTTCGGCCACGCCGGAAGTGCGTTCTTAACCCTTGGTGAGAAAGGCGGATCAGAATGATTTAAAAGGACAAATCGTCACCATCGACTAACGTCGCATTGTCGCTCTGTGTGGAGTTGCTCACTCTCTAGTTAGTAAATAGAAAAAACTAAGTGGAGAAGGCATGAACAACGACGCAGCGCGTTACCCCAGCCTCGACGAGCGAGTGGTTTTCATTACCGGTGGCGGCAGCGGCATCGGGGCCGCGCTGACCCGGGTTTTTCACCTGCAGGGGGCCCGAGTCGCTTTCGTCGACATAGACGATACCGCCAGCCATGCGCTGGTAGAGGTGCTGCAGGCGGAGACGGGGCGGGCGCCACGCTATCGCCGCTGCGACGTTCGTGACGTCGAGGCCCTGCAGGCGGCAATCGCCGAGGTGGGCCGCGAGCTGGGGCCCATCTATACCCTGGTCAACAACGCCGCCAACGACGATCGCCACACCTGGCAGGAGGTCGACGTCGCCTACTGGGACGAGCGCATGTCGCTCAACCTGCGGCCGATGTTCTTTGCCGCCCAGGCGGCGGCGCACCAGATGATCGAGGCTGGCGGCGGCAGCATCGTCAACTTCGGTTCGATCAGCGTGCAGATGGCCATCCCCGAACTGTCGACCTACGTCACGGCCAAGGCGGCGGTGCACGGATTGACACGCAGCCTGGCTCGCGACCTGGGAGGCCACAACATTCGCGTCAATACCCTGGTGCCCGGCTCGGTGCTGACCGAGCGCCAATTGGAGAAGTGGATCGGTCCCGAGGAGGAGGCGTCGATCCAGGCGCACCAGTGCCTCAAGCTGCGCCTGGAGCCACAGCATATCGCCCCCGCCGTGCTGTTCCTGGCCAGCGCCGAGAGCGCGGCGATCACGGGCCAGGAGATTGTCGTCGACGGCGGCTGGGGTTGAGCCGCGAACATTCACTTAACTGAGGTGCATTCATGCGCTTACAACACAACAAGGAGCTCGCCATGCACACTTACCAACACCAACTGCCCAGGCCGCTGCGCGCCAAGCGCTGGTTGGCGGCAACGCTTGCCCTTGCCTCCGGCCTGGCAACGTTCGCCGCAGCGGCAGATACCACCGTGCGCGTACTGCGGGTCGAGATCAGCGACGTCGAGAAGCAGTACTACGACGATGTGGTCGCCGAATACGAAGCGCAGAATCCGAACGTCGAGGTGATCTTCGAGTACATCGCCAACGAGGCCTACAAGACGCGCTTGCCGACGCTGCTGCAGTCCGACCAGCGCCCCGACATCTTCTACAGCTGGGGCGGGGAAGGGCTGCGTGACCAGGTCGAGGCCGGCTTCGTGCGCGACCTCACCGAAGAGATGCAGGGTGGTTGGCAGGAACGCTACCCCGAGTCGGCCGTGCGCGCCTTCACGCTAGACGAGCGTGTCTACGGTGCGCCGCTCTACGCCACCGTAGTGGGCTTCTGGGCCAATACCGCATTGACCGAGCAGGCCGGGGTCGACATCGAGGCCATCGAGACATGGGAGGACCTGGAGCAGGCGGTGGTCGCGCTGCGCGAGAGTGGTGTCACGCCCGCCGTGGTGGGCGGCAAGGATGGCTGGCCGATGCACTTCTACTGGGGGTACCTGGCCACGCGGCTGGCCGGCGGCGAGGGCATCGAGGCAGCCAAGCAGGGCGACAACGGCGGCTTCGAGGGCGAGCCCTTCGTGCAGGCCGGCGAGCTGCTCCAGGCGTTCGTTGAGCTCGACCCTTTCCAGTCTGGCTTCATGTCGACCTCCTACGAGCGTGCCAGCGCCATGTTCGGCGACGGCGAGGCGGCCCTGCACCTGATGGGCGACTGGGACTACATTCCTTCCAAGGAGCGCTCCGCGACGGGCGAGGGCGTGCCCGACGAGGACCTCGAGTTCATCCGCTTCCCCCGAGTGGAAGGTGGCGAGGGCAACGACGACAGCTTCGGTGGCATGAACGGCTTCGCCGTGACTCGCGATGCGTCCGACGAGGCGGTCGACTTCCTGCGCTTCCTGCTCAACGAGGAGAACCAGCGCGAGGCTGCCCGGCTTGGCATCTTTGTGCCGGTGGCCCACGGTTCCGAGGAGGAACTCGACACGCCCTACGCACGCAAGGTGGCGCAAATCCTCAGCGAGTCCAACTTCCACCAGGTCTTCCTCGACCAGGCGCTGGGCACCTCGGTCGGCGCCACGGTCAACGACATCAGCGGCGACCTGGCCCAGGGCGCGATCACGCCCGAGGAGGCGGCTGCCCAGGTCGAAGAGGCCTGGCAGTTCCGCTGAACCGATTCGCTGAAACATGCGACGCCCGGCGCTGCACTCTCGCCGCGCCGGGCCATATCCTCTTGACGGTATCTGCCATGACTACCATGACCCGACCCGCCGTGCACAGGAGAAGCAACGCCGATCGCTTGCGCCAAGGGCTGGCCAGCGGCAAGTTCACTGCCGTGCTGATTCTGCTGCCGCCGGCGCTGATCCTGTTCTCGCTGTTCGTGATCCTGCCGCTGGCCGATGCGGCCTACTACAGCGCCTTCTCGTGGAACGGCTACGGCTCGCCGAGCGATTTCGTCGGCAGCCAGAACTACGCCCGCCTGCTCGACCATTCGGTGTTCCATACCGCGCTGTGGAACACCGCCAAGCTGATTCTCGTCTCGCTGATCATCCAGATGCCGCTGGCCCTGGGCCTGGCGCTGCTGGTGTATCGCAAGACGCCGACCAACACGCTGTTCCGTCTGGTGTTCTTCCTGCCCTATATCCTCGCCGAAGTGGCCGCCGGGCTGATCTGGAGCTTTGTCTTCGACGGCGACTACGGCATCACCGCCTTCATGTTCCAGGCCCTGGGGCAGGAGTCGGTCTACTTGTTGGCCGATCGACAGTGGGCCTTCCCGGCGATCATGACGGTGATCGTTTGGAAGTACTTCGGTTTTCATATGATGATTTACATCGCCGCGCTGCAGAGCGTGCCCAAGGACCTGATCGAGGCGGCCAAGCTCGAAGGGGCCAAGCCGCGTCAGGTGGCGCTGTTCGTGCAGATCCCGCTGATCAAGCACGCCATCGTGGTGAGCGGCTTCTTCGCCATCATCGGCTCGCTGCAGATCTTCGACATCATCATCCCGATGACCAACGGCGGGCCCTCGAACTCGACCCACACCATCGTCACCTATCTCTACACCTTCGGCCTGTCGCGGTTGAACATCGGCTTCGGTAGCGCCGCCGCCGTGGTGCTGTTCGTGCTCGCCATCGGCATCGCGCTGTTCTACCAGCGCGCCACGACGAAGGAGGGGCGGGTATGACGAGCGCCACGACCCGCAACACGCTGCGCGTGATCGTGCTGATCCTGGTGGCCAGCCTGGTCATCGGCCCGCTGCTGGCCTCCTTCTTCGGCGGTTTCAAGAGCAACGCCGAGCTGCGCACCAATCCGCTGGGCTTGCCGGACACCTGGAACGCCGAGAACTACGTCGCGATCTTTCTCGACAGCACCTTCTGGCGCTATCTGGGCAACTCGTTTCTCATCTCTTCGATGACGGTACTGCTCACCCTGGTGGTGGGTGCAGCGGCGGCCTACGTGTTCTCGCAGATCCGCTTCTTCGGCTCGAAGATGATCCTCTCCTACCTGCTGCTGGGGCTGATGTTCCCCTTCGCCGCGGCGATCCTGCCGCTGTTCATCAAGGTGCGCGATCTGGGACTGCTGGATACCTACTGGGCCGTGATCCTGCCGCAGACCGCCTTCGGCCTGTCGCTGGCGATCCTGCTGTTCAAGGCATTCTTCGATCAGTTGCCCCGCGAGCTGTTCGAGGCCGCCTACGTCGACGGCTGCAGCTACCTGCGCTTTTTCTGGTCGTTCACCCTGCCGCTGTCGACGCCGATCCTGGCCACGGTGGGAGTGTTCGTCTTCGTACAGAGCTGGAACAACTTCCTGCTGCCGCTGGTGGTGCTCAACGACCGCTCCATCTACACCTGGCCGCTCGGCATGATGCAGTTCCAGGGCGAATACCTGACCCAGTGGAACATGATCCTGGCGTTCGTGACGCTGACCATCACGCCGGCGGTGATCTTCTTCCTCGCCGCGCAGAAATACATCGTGGCCGGGCTGACCGGCGGCTCCGTCAAGGGATGACACCGATGACCGATACCCTTCGCAACCCGATACTCACAGGTTTCAACCCCGACCCCTCGATCTGCCGGGTCGGCGAGGACTACTACATCGCCACCTCCACCTTCGAGTGGTACCCGGGCGTGCAGATCCACCATTCGCGGGACCTGGCCAACTGGCAGCTGGCGAGCCGGCCGCTGGTCCGCGCCGCCCAGCTCGACATGCGCGGCAACCCGGACTCCTGCGGCATCTGGGCGCCGTGCCTGTCCTACGCCGACGGCCTGTTCTGGCTGATCTACACCGACATGAAGCGCTACGAGGGCAACTTCAAGGACGGTCACAACTACCTGGTCACCGCGCCCTCCGTCGAAGGACCCTGGAGTGCCCCGGTGTACCTCAACTCCAGCGGCTTCGACCCCTCGCTGTTCCACGACGAGGACGGCCGCAAATGGCTGGTCAATCTCCAGTGGGACTATCGCCAGCGCGAGGGCGGCGACCGCTTCGGCGGCATCCTGCTGCAGGAGTACGACGTCGAACGCAGGTGTCTGATCGGCCCGATCCGCAACATCTTCGCCGGCACCGAGATGAAGCTCACCGAGGGGCCGCACCTGTATCGCCGCGACGGCTGGTACCACCTGCTGGTGGCCGAGGGCGGCACCGGCTACGACCACGCCGTGACCATGGCGCGCTCGCGCGAGATCACAGGCCCCTATGAGGTGCACCCGGACAACCCGGTGCTGACCACGCGCCAGGACCCGGACAACCCGCTGCAGCGCGCCGGCCATGCCGACCTGGTGGAAACGCCCGAGGGCGAGACCTGGATGGTGCATCTGTGCAGCCGGCCGCTACCCGGCACGCGCCGCTCGCCGCTGGGCCGTGAAACGGCCATCCAGAAGGTCCAATGGGGCGAGGACGGCTGGCTGCGCCTGGCTCACGGCGGCAGTGCCCCGGCGCTGGAAGTGCCAATGCCTGCTGTCATGCCCAGTGCGGAACAGCGACCCCCGGCCGCCGAACAAAACTATGCGTTCCAGCCCGGCGCTCTTCCGGTGGACTTCCAGTGGCTGCGCACGCCCGAACCCGGGCGGCTGTTCTCGCTCGATGCACGGCCCGGCTTCCTGCGCCTGTTCGGTCGCGAGTCGGTGGGCTCCTGGTTCGAGCAGGCGCTGGTGGCGCGGCGCCAGGACAGCTGGCACTGCAGCGCCGAGACCGAACTCGAGTTCGAACCTGACGACATCCAGCAGTTCGCCGGGCTGATCGCCTACTACAACCGCTTCAAGTTCCACTACCTGGCGGTGAGCCTGAACGACGAGGGCGACAAGGTGCTCGGCGTGATGAGCTGTCACGACGAGTGGCCCAGCGGGCGGCTCGACATCGCCGAGCCGGGCGTGACCCTTGCGCCCGGCCTGCCGGTGCGACTCGGCCTCGATATCCGCGAGCGCGAGCTGCAGTTCCGCTTCGCCCAGGGCAACGACGAGTGGCAGCCGATCGGCCCGGTGCTGGACGCCGGGCTGCTGTCGGACGAGGGCAGCGGTCGTGCCCACGGCTACTTCACCGGCAACTTCCTGGGTATGGCGGCCCACGACATCAGCGGGCGCGCCACGCCGGCCGACTTCGCGGGATTCCGCTATCGCCGCCGCCACCGCTGAATTCAATTCCCGCGCACAAGACCGACAACGGCGCCAAGACGAGAGCACGCTATGGCTGAAGTGACCCTGGTCGATATCGAAAAGACCTTCCGTGGCAGGACCACGGTGATCCCCAATCTCAACCTGCACATCGAGGACGGCTCCTTCACCGTGCTGGTAGGACCCTCCGGCTGTGGTAAGTCGACCCTGCTGCGCATGATCGCCGGGCTCGAGACGGTGACCCGCGGCGCCATCTCCATCGGCGGGCGCGACGTCACCACCGCCGAGCCCAGCGATCGCAACATCGCCATGGTGTTCCAGTCCTACGCGCTCTACCCGCACATGACGGTGGCGCACAACATCGACTTCGGCATGCGCCTGGCCAAGGTGCCCGCCGAGGAGCGCAAGGCCAAGGTGGCCGAGGCGGCGCGCCTGCTCAACCTCGAGGAGCTGCTCGAGCGCAAGCCGGCCGAGCTCTCCGGCGGCCAGCGCCAGCGCGTGGCCATCGGTCGCGCCATCGTGCGCAACCCCGGGGTGTTCCTGTTCGACGAGCCGCTCTCCAACCTCGACGCGGCGTTGCGCAACCGCATGCGCGTGGAGCTGGCCGAGCTGCACCAGCGCCTCGACGCTACCATGGTCTACGTCACTCACGACCAGGTCGAGGCGATGACCCTGGCCGACTGCATCGTGGTGATGAACGCTGGTCGCATCGAGCAGGTAGGCACGCCCATGGCGCTCTACCAGCGCCCCGAGACGCTATTCGTCGCCGGCTTCATCGGCTCGCCGAAGATGAACCTGATCGAAGGGCAGGTCGCGGAGGCCTACGGTGCCGCGACGCTCGGCATTCGCCCCGAGCACCTCGAGGTCAGCCGCGAAGCGGGGGAGTGGCAGGCTCGGGTGCGAGTGGTCGAGATGCTCGGCGCCGACGCCTTCGCTTATGTCGACTGCGACGCCACTGGCCCGCTGACGGTCCGCTTGCCCGGCGATGCGGCGGTGCGCAGCGGCGACGTCCTTTACCTGACGCCGCGTCACGATCTATTGCATGGCTTCGACGCCGATGGCCAGCGCCTGCCGGACGAGGCCCTGGCCCGATCCAAGGCCAGTGTCGCCTGAGCCGTAAGCGAGCGAGACATCATGACGATTACTCTCGACAACGGAACCCTGCGACTCACGGTGAACCCCGATGTCGGCGGTGCCGTGGTGCGCTTCGACAGGCTGACCGAACGCGGCCCCGAGCCGCTGATGCGCCCCGGCAGCGCTGGCGAACATGATCCGAATCGGCTGGCCATGTACCCGCTGGTGCCATGGTCCAACCGAATCGGTGGGGGCGGTTTCAGCTGGCGCGGGCAGCATTACTCGCTTGCGACCAACCTGCCTGGCGAGCCTCTGCCGATCCACGGCGATGGCTGGCAGCGGGCCTGGCAGGTGGAAGAGTGCGACGACACACGGCTGCTGCTCGCGCTTCGCTCACGCGAGCAGCCACCGTTCGACTACCGGGCGGTGCTGACCTATCGCCTGGCGGGCGACACGCTCGAGGTGACCCTTGCCGTGACCCACCTGGGGGAGGCGCCGGCTCCCTACGGCTTGGGCCTTCACCCCTGGTTCCCGCGCAGCGCCGAGGTAAGAGTCGACGCTGCCGCCGAGGGTGTATGGGAGGTCGATGCCGATCAACTGCCGACCGAGTGGCGCCGGCTCTCGGCCGGTGAGGCCTGGGACTTCTCCCGCGGTGCGGCACTACCCGAACGCAAGATTGACAACCTTTTTACCGGCTGGAGCGGGCAGGCCGTGCTGCGCTGGCCCGAGCGCGGCGTGACGCTCGGGGTGAGCGCCGATACCTCGCGCTACCTGGTGTTCTCGCCGGGCCTGCACGCCGACTTCTTCTGCTTCGAGCCGGTCTCCCACGAGGTCGACGCCCATCACGGTGTCGACCCGCAGCGCCAAGGTCTGCTCGAGCTGGGCACCGGGGAGTGTCACTCGATGCGCTGCCGTTTCCGCTGTCTTCTCAGCTAAACCCACCCCGTTGACACCAAGGAGCTGTCCACTCATCACACTTCAGTCACTTAGTTCAGAGTTATTACCAACAATAAGCAGCATCGATGCATCATTCACAGGAGCACAACAATGAAAACGCCACGTCACGCTACGCTGTCCCTGCCTCGCCTGGGATTGATCGGGCTCGGTTGCCTCGCCTTCGGCACCGCTCAGGCACAGGAAGACTTTGTATCCGGCATCGATTTCACCGGCTATGCGCGGTCCGGCATAGGCAACACCGCAGGCGGGGGCGACCAGGCCTGCTTTCGGGCCAATGGCGCCGGGGCCAAGTACCGCCTGGGCAACGAATGCGAAACCTATGCCGAGCTTGGCCTCGGTGCCACGCTCTATGAACAGGGCAAAAAGTCGTTCTATTTCAACAGCATGGTGGGCTATTTCTCGAATCAGGTGAACGATTCCGAGGATACCGACGTATCCCTTCGACAGTTGTACGTGCAGGGCCACAATGTGGTCGATGCCCTGCCCGGCGCCAGCCTATGGGCGGGCAAGCGCTTCTACCGCCGCCACGACGTGCACATCAACGACTTCTTCTACTGGGACTCTACCGGCCCCGGCGGCGGCATCGAGAACATCGACGTGGGTACCGGCAAGCTGCACCTGGCGTGGATGCGCGCGACGGGTACCGACGATACCGAATATCCCGATGCCGACAATCGCATCTCCAACGACACCCTGGATATCCGCTGGTCCGATATCCCCGTCAATCCCGACGGCACGCTGGTGCTGGGCTACAACTACGGCCGCGCTCAGCTGAGCGATGCCCAGGAGGCCTACTACGGTGACAGCGAGGCCGATAGGGGCCACATGTTCACCATCCAGCACGAGCAGAACAACTGGTTCGGCGGCACCAACAAGTTGGCGCTGCAGTACGCCACCGACGGCATCATCAATGCCGGTACCGGTCAGGGACGCATGAATGCCGGGGTCTCTGCGGATGTGCCCGGCGGTGAGATGTGGCGCGTCATCAACCACGGCAATGTGTGGCTCTCGCCCGACAGGTTCGATCTGCTGTATGCGGCCATCGTTGAGGAGAAGCGCTTCGACGACGACTCCGGAGCCACCTGGGTCTCAGCAGGCGTACGTCCGACCTATTACTGGACGAACAACCTGAGCACGGCGCTCGAGCTCGGCCACGACTACATCGATCCCGAGAACGGCGACGACAGCCGCCGCCTGACCAAACTGACCCTGGCTCAGCAATGGTCCGCGGGGGTGGGCGGCTTCGCTCGCCCGGTCATCCGCCTCTTCGCCACCTATGCGGACTGGAACGGGAACGCCTTCCAGGCGGACCGCACCAGCCGCGCAATCGATGCGGGGGCGGCAGGTGACGCGATCGACATCGACGACAACAACGGCCTCACCTTCGGCGTGCAGATGGACGTGTGGTGGTAAGCCGAATCCCGACATGCTTCATCGCGGGGCTTCCTCGCCTTGGCGCCCGCAGGGGCGCCCTTTTTCCGGAGTACTCGTCATGCAGGAACGTAAGGTAATGAGTCGTTCGGCCTATATCTTCATGATCTGTTGCATTGCCGCCATCGGCGGCTTCCTGTTCGGCTTCGACAGCGGCGTGATCAACGGCACCGTCGACGGCCTGCAGGCCGCATTCGGCTCCGACAGCGTGGGCACCGGTTTCAATGTTGCCTCGATGCTGCTGGGCTGTGCCGTGGGGGCTTTCTTCGCCGGCCGCCTGGCGGATCGTTTCGGACGCCGCACGCTGCTGATCGTGGCCGCGGTCTTCTTTCTCGTCAGCGCCTGGGGCTCGGGCATCGCCGGAGGCTCCCTGGAGTTCGTCATCTATCGTGTACTGGGCGGCATGGCGGTGGGCGCCGCCAGCGTAATGACGCCGGCTTATATCAGTGAAGTGGCTCCTGCCGCCTATCGGGGACGGCTCGCCACCATCCAGCAGGTGGCCATCATCTCGGGGCTGTTCGTGGCCTTTCTCAGCAACTATGTGCTGGCGTATCTGTCCGGCTCGGCAATGGTCGAGCTGTGGCTGGGATTTGCCACCTGGCGCTGGATGTTCTGGATCGAGCTGCTGCCGGCGGCGATATTCCTGATGGCGCTGCTGTTCATTCCCGAGAGCCCGCGCTATTTGATCAGCAGCGGCAAGCAGGGCGAGGCGCGACGCGTGCTGGGCCTGGTCATGCCGGAAGGCGAAGTGAGCGCCAAGCTGGCGGAGATCGACGCGACGCTGGCCCGAGACCACAAGCCGCGCCTGCGCGACGTGATCGATCGCGCCACCGGCAAGGTGCACGGCATCGTCTGGGTAGGCATCGGGCTGGCGGTGTTCCAGCAGTTGGTGGGCATCAACGTGGTGTTCTATTACGGTGCGGTGCTGTGGCAGTCGGTGGGTTTCTCCGAGGGCGATGCGCTGCTGATTAACGTCATCTCGGGGGCGGTGAGCATCGGCGCCTGCCTGCTCGCCATCGCTCTGATCGACAAGGTCGGGCGCAAGCCTCTGCTGTGGGCGGGCTCGGTGGGCATGGCGCTGACCCTGGCCAGCATGGCCTACGCCTTCTCCACGGCGAGTCTGGTCGATGGCAGCCTGCACCTCGGCGACGACATGGGCGTGTTTGCGCTACTGTCGGCCAATGCCTATGTGTTCTTCTTCAACGTCTCCTGGGGGCCGGTGATGTGGGTCATGCTCGGCGAGATGTTCCCCAACCAGATGCGCGGTTCGGGCCTGGCCATCGCGGGGCTGTTCCAGTGGCTGGCCAATTTCGGCATCACCATGACCTTCCCCATCATGCTGGCTTCGATCGGCCTCGCCGGCGCCTACGGCTTCTACGCCCTGTGCGCGGTGGTGTCGGTCTTCTTCGTGCTGCGCCTGGTCAAGGAGACGCGTGGCAAGGAACTCGAGGAGATGGCCTATGAATGACGCCACCGGCCCATGTCGTGTATCACTATGCCCACGACAAAGGACAATCCGGCCAGGACAAGACCGCCGACTCGCATGAGGATCGCGACATGACCGACCGCAAGATCACGCCCGACCAGTTGCGTTCGCGCTGGTGGTTCGACAACCCCGACCACCCGGGCACCACGGCGCTGTGCATCGAGCGCTACATGAACTACGGCATCACCTTGGAGGAGCTCGCCAGCGGCAAGCCGATCATCGGTATCTGCCAGTCGGGCTCCGACCTGACGCCGTGCAACCGCCACCATATCGAGCTGGTCAAGCGGGTCAAGGACGGCATCCGCGCCGCCGGCGGCGTGCCGTTCGAGTTCCCGCTGCACCCCATTCACGAGAACGCGCGGCGGCCCACCGCCGCGTTGGATCGCAACCTGGCCTACCTGGGCTTGGTCGAGGTGTTGCACGGTTATCCGCTCGACGGCGTGGTGCTCACCACCGGCTGCGACAAGACCACACCGGCGAGCCTGATGGCCGCCGCCACGGTCAACATTCCCGCCATCGTGCTCTCGGGCGGGCCGATGCTCAACGGTTGGCGCGGGCCGGACCGGGTTGGCTCCGGCACCATCGTCTGGGAGCTGCGCAAGCGCCTGGCGGCGGGCGACATCGACTACGTCGAGTTCCTCGCCCGGGCCAGCGACTCGGCCCCCTCGGTGGGCCATTGCAACACCATGGGCACCGCCTCGACCATGAACTCCATGGCCGAGGCATTGGGCATGAGCCTGCCTGGCTCGGCGATGATCCCGGCGCCCTACAAGGAGCGCTCGATGGTGGCCTACGACACCGGCGCACGCATCGTCGACATGGTGTGGCAGGACTTGCGGCCCAGCGACATCTTGGTCCGCGAGGCGTTCGAGAACGCCATCGTGGTGTGCTCGGCGCTGGGCGGCTCCTCCAACGCGCCGATCCATATCAATGCCATCGCCCGTCACGCCGGGGTCGAGATCACCAACGACGACTGGCAGGCGCTGGGCCATGCCATTCCGCTGCTGGCCAACGTGATGCCCGCCGGGGCCTATCTCTCCGAGGAGTTCTACCGCGCCGGCGGCGTGCCGGCAGTGGTTCATGAGCTGCTTGGCGCCGGCAAGCTCCACGGCGAGGCGTTGACCGTCAACGGAAGAACGCTGGCCGACAACTGCGCCGGGCGCGAGACCCAGGATCCCGAGGTCATCCGCCGCTACGATAATCCCTTGGTGCAGCAGGCCGGCTTCCTCAACCTCAAGGGCAACCTGTTCGACTCGGCGCTGATGAAGACCAGCGTGATCTCCGCCGACTTCCGCGCGCGTTTCCTTTCCAATCCGGACGACCCCGACGCCTTCGAAGGCAAGGTGGTGGTGTTCGACGGCTCGGAGGATTACCACGCGCGTATCGACGATCCGACGCTCGACATCGACGAGGATACGATACTGGTGATGCGCGGTGCCGGCCCGGTGGGGCATCCGGGTGGCGCCGAAGTGGTCAACATGCAGCCGCCCGAGGCGTTGATCAAACGCGGCATCGAGTCGCTGCCGTGCCTGGGCGACGGGCGCCAGTCGGGCACCTCCGGTTCGCCCTCGATCCTCAACGCCGCGCCCGAGGCGGCCACGGGCGGCGGCCTGGCGCTGCTCGAGGATGGCGACCGCCTGCGTGTCGACCTCAATAGTGGCGAGGTGCGCCTGCTGATCGACGATGCCGAAATACAGGCGCGACGCGAGCGCCTGGAGAAGCAGGGCGGCTATCGCTATCCCGATCACCAGACGCCGTGGCAGGAGATCCAGCGCACCTTGGTCGACCAGCACGACCAGGGCATGGTGCTCAAGCTGGCGCCCAAATACCGCGACGTGGCGCGCCAGAGCCCGCCGCGCGACAATCACTGAGGTCATGGAAGCCGTGAAATACGAGGGAGGAGTCATGCCAGAGGGCAACATTGAAGTCGCGGTCGAGCTCGACATGAGCCTGGGCGAGAGCCCGGTGTGGTCGGTGGAGCGTCAGACGCTCTATTGGGCCGATATCAACAACGGCCATGTCTACTCCTGGCGCCCTCGGGACGGCGGTGTGCCGACGCGTATCGAACTGGGCGAGAAGGTGGGCTGCGTGGCGCTCACAGATATGGGCTTGGTGGCGGCCGCGGCGTCGGGCATCGTGCGTCTGCCCGAGAACGGCGAGCCCGAACGGCTGGCGACCAACGCCGAATGGCAGGCGGGGCAGGGAAACCGTTTCAACGACGGACGCTGCGACGCTGCCGGGCGGCTGTGGGTGGGCACTATTGCCGCCGACGAGTCGAGCCCCACGGCGGCGCTCTACTGCCTCGACAAGGGGGAACTGACGCAGCGTGTGCCCGGCATCGGTATCTCCAACGGGCTCGCCTTCAGCCCCGACCGGCGCTGGCTCTACCACACCGATTCGCCGACCCGGCGTATCCTGCGCTACCCCTTCGATGTCGACAGCGGCGCACTGGGGGAAGGCGAAACCTGGGTCGACCTGGAGGCGCTGGGGTTGCCCGGCGTACCCGACGGCGCGGCAGTGGACAGCGAAGGGTGCTACTGGAGCGCGCTCTATGACGGCGGCCGCGTGGTGCGCTTCTCGCCCGAGGGCGAGCTGGTGGCGGAGCACGAGGTGCCGTGTCCGCATCCGACCATGGTGGCCTTCGGTGGGGCCGACCTGCGCACTCTCTACATCACCACCGCGACCCAGCACCTGGATGCCGAGGGCAAGGCGCGCTGGCCGCTGGCCGGCAGCCTGCTGCAGATGCAGACTGGCGTTGCGGGACTCGCCGAGCCTGACTTTACAGGCTAACGGCTGGCCAGCCGGCGCCCCAAGGCCTGCATGAAGCGGGTGCCGGCCGCGAGCTGCTCGATCTCGATGTACTCGTCCGGTTGATGTGCCTGACGGATGCTGCCGGGGCCGCAGATCACGGTGGGCAGACCCACGCGCTGGAACTGACCGGCCTCGGTGGCGTAGGCCACCGCGCCGCTGGGCTGCTCACCGAGCAGCTCGCGGCACAGGCCGAGCACCTCGGCATTGTTGTCGTCGGCCAGCGCTGGCACGGTAACGTTGAGCGCTTCGGTGACAATGCCGGCCTCGGGTGCGCGGCGCTGCATCTCGATCTCGAGCTCAGCGGCGTAATCGTTCACCCGGGCGATCAGATCCTCGAAGCGATCCTTGGGCAGGTGGCGAATCTCCCACTCGAAGGTGCACTCGCGGGCCATGATGTTGATTGCGGTACCGCCGGCGATTTTGCCCACGTGCAGGCTCGAGTGAGCAACGTTGAAAGCCTCATCGATGCGACCCTCGGCACGCAGCTCGGCCATCACGTCCTCGATCTTCGTCACTAACCGCGCGGCCACATGGATAGCCGAGACGCCCTGGTCGACCTGGCTGGAGTGTGAGGCGCGGCCGGTCACCGTGGTGCGCAGGTTGGTGGCGCCCTTGTGGGCCACCACCGGCTGCATCATTGTGGGCTCGCCGACGATCACCGCCGCGGGGCGCGGGTGGTCGGCCATCAATATTTCGATCATGCGCGGTGCGCCGATGCAGCCCACCTCCTCGTCGTAGGAGAGGGCCAGGTAGAGCGGTGCACTGAGTTCCAGGTTCACCCATTTCGGCAACTCAGCCAGGGCGCAGGCGATGAAGCCCTTCATGTCGCAGGTGCCGCGCCCGTAAAGCTTGCCGTCGCCCTTGTCGTTCAGGGTGAACGGGTCGGTGGACCACGGCTGGCCATCGACTGGCACCACATCGGTGTGGCCCGAAAGCACCACGCCGCCTGCCACATCCGGCCCGATGCGCGCCAGCAGGTTGGCCTTGCTGCTGTCGTCGCTCTCCACCCGCCAATGATCCACTCCATGCTCGTCGAGGTAGCCTTCGACAAAGGCGATCAGGTCGAGGTTGGAATCACGCGAAACGGTGGCAAAGCCCACCAGGCGCTCAAGCATTTCGGCGGCGGTCATGACGCACTCCTTTCATCACAATGCCGAAAGCCTATCACGACTGGATTGGCCGAAGGCTATTCCGGGTGGCCTCGGATAGCTGGTCTTAAGCTATTTTCAATGGCATTTGGCGAGGTCAATAGCGACTGACTATTGAGGCGGTGCGGAAAAACAAGTCTCTCCTAATAGATCCAACTGATATACCTGACGTCACGCTGATGGCGAGCAGGAAACACTTCGTTGCCTGGCTACCTGGCCTTGACGAGCGGGGAGATGTCATCGGCACCACTTTTTTTGCACCACAACGCGTCACCAGAGGAAGAGCGTCATGGATCAGAAAGTCGATAGCAGCGCAGGTAAATGTCCCGTCATGCACGGGTCTCGCACCAAGCAGGGCGATACCGGCAACTCCAATCATGACTGGTGGCCCAACCAGTTGAACCTGAGCATACTCCACCAGCACTCTCCCAAGTCCAACCCGTTGGGGTCGGAGTTCAACTACGCCGAGGCGTTCAAGTCGCTCGACCTTGCTGCCGTCAAGCGAGACCTCGAAGCGCTGATGACAGACTCCCAGGAGTGGTGGCCGGCCGACTACGGCCACTACGGCCCGCTGTTCATTCGCATGGCGTGGCACAGCGCCGGCAGCTACCGCGTAGGCGACGGCCGCGGCGGGGCGGGCACCGGCACCCAGCGCTTCGCGCCGCTCAACAGCTGGCCCGACAACGGCAACCTGGACAAGGCGCGCCGCCTGCTTTGGCCGATCAAGCAGAAGTACGGCAACAAGCTCTCCTGGGCCGACTTGTACATCCTTGCGGGCAACGTCGCGCTGGAGTCCATGGGTTTCAAGACCTTCGGTTTCGCCGGCGGCCGCGAGGACGTCTACCAGCCGGAAGAGGACATCTACTGGGGCGCCGAGGACGAGTGGCTGGCCGACAGCGGCCACGCCAAGAGCCGCTATTCCGGCGAACGCGAGCTGGAGAACCCGCTGGCCGCGGTGCAGATGGGCCTCATCTACGTCAATCCGGAAGGCCCCGACGGCAATCCCGATCCCCTCGCTTCGGCCCGGGACATCCGTGACACCTTCGCCCGCATGGCCATGAACGACTACGAGACGGTGGCGCTGACCGCCGGCGGCCACACCTTCGGCAAGACCCACGGCGCCGGCGACCCGGTCAATGTGGGGCCCGAGCCGGAAGCCGCCCCCATGGAGGAGATGGGCTTCGGCTGGAAGAGTCGCTACAAGAGCGGCAAGGGCCGCGACACCATCACCAGCGGCCTCGAGGGGGCGTGGACGCCGACGCCGACCCAGTGGGACATGAGCTACTTCGACGTGCTGTTCGGCAACGAGTGGGAACTGACCACGAGCCCGGCCGGCGCCAAGCAGTGGGTGCCCAAGAACCTGGCCGAGAAGGACATGGCGCCGGATGCCGAAGATCCGAGCAGGCGGGTTGGCATCATGATGTCCACCGCCGATATGGCCATGCGCGAGGATCCCGAGTACCGCCGGATCTCCGAGCACTTTCACAACAACCCGGAAGAGTTCGCCGACGCCTTCGCCCGTGCCTGGTTCAAGCTGACCCACCGCGACATGGGCCCGAAGGCGCGGTACCTCGGCCCGGAAGTCCCGGCGGAAGAGCTGATCTGGCAGGACCCGGTGCCGACAGTGGACCATGAACTGATCGATGCGCAGGATGTCGTCAATCTCAAGAGCAAGATCCTCGGTTCCGGCCTGAGGGTGGCCGAGCTGGTCTACACTGCCTGGTCGTCGGCCTCCACTTTCCGCGGTTCCGACATGCGCGGCGGGGCCAACGGCGCGCGCATTCGCCTGGCGCCGCAGAAGGGCTGGGAAGCCAACCAGCCCGAGCAACTGGCCAAGGTACTCAAGACGCTGGAAAGCATCCAAGGCGACTTCAACGCGCTGCAGTCCGGCAAGCGGGTTTCGCTTGCCGACCTGATCGTGCTGGGCGGTGCCGCCGCCATCGAGAAGGCGGCCAGGGATGCCGGCCATGCCATCGAGGTGCCGTTCATCCCGGGGCGCACCGATGCCAGTGAAGCTCAGACCGACGCCGAATCCTTCGAGTGGCTGCGCCCGGAGGCCGACGGCTTCCGCAACTACCGCCGGACTCGCTTCACCGTCTCCGACGAGGAGATGCTGGTGGACAAGGCCCAACTGCTGGGGCTCTCCGCACCGGAGATGACCGTGTTGGTCGGCGGCATGCGTGTGCTCGAAGCCAACTACGCCAACTCACGCCACGGCGTGTTCACCGATCGCCCCGGCAAGCTGACCAACGACTTCTTCGTCAACCTGGTCGACATGGGCACCCGGTGGCAGCCGGCCTCGGCGGAAGCCGACGTGTTTGAAGGCCGCGACCGCAAGAGCGGCGAGCTGAAGTGGACCGGCACCCGGGTCGACCTGGTGTTCGGCTCCAACTCCCAGCTGCGCGCCATCGCCGAGATCTACGCCCAGGACGACGCCAAGGAGAAGTTCGTCAAGGACTTCGTTGCTGCCTGGAACAAGGTAATGAACGCGGATCGCTTCGACCTGGTGTAATCCAGTCGAGAAGCGAGGAGTGACAGTGGCGCCCCGGCAACGGGGCGCTTTTTTTCGTCGAGCAGGTGCTTCGCGGGATATTCGAAAGTTAAAATATGACTCCAGCTTATTTTAATTTCGCCCGTAATTTAAAATAAGGCGCTGTTTTGCGAGGCTTAGTGCCCCCTGCAACGAGAGGCGCATAGCGTCAGATGGGGCCGAAGCGTAGCATTGGCGCACGTTTTCTCAGCGGCCAGCAACGCAATGAGGGCGCCTGCATGGCCAGGGGCCGGAAAATCAAGGGCTGCTCGGCAAGAACGATAGGGACGACACCACACCGATATCCAGACGCCCATCATCATCTATGAGGAAGCCGGCCAGGAGGTTGAGGTACGGTTGGATGCCGAGCATGAGACGGTTTGGCTGACGCAGGCACAAATGGCTGAGCTATTCGACGTCAAGCCCCAGAACATCACCATGCACTTGAAGAACGTCTACGAAGATGGCGAGCTGGTAGAGGAAGCAACTTGTAAGGATTTCTTACAAGTTCAGCATGAAGGGCAGCGGGAGGTTAAACGCAAGCGATCATCGCAGACCTGCTGCATGGTCTTGGCCAGGTGGGTGTGAGCGGTGGGCTTCCATTTTACTTTTCCTAAAGGGAAAAGTGGCGCCAGGCGTTACCTGGCGCTCCAGCTGTCAGGGCGCCGTGCCGATCATCCGTTCCAGTTCGCGATTGAAGGCATTCGGCTTGGCCATATGCAGGAAGTGGTCGGTGCCTTCCATGATCACGGCGTCGAATTCGGACAGCAACTGCCGGTTGGCTTCGATGTCGGTCGGCCACAGGTCGGCATTGATGGCGATTACCGGCACGGTCAGTTCTTGGAAGTGCTGCGCCGCTTCCCCATCTATGTGGCGTGTTCCCATATCCTCGAATGCACTGAGGGCGACGTCTGGCACAGCGGCTGCCATGTCCCGTATGACCCAATCGCGTAGCGTGGCATCGGTCTCTTCGACGAACATCGTAGCCGTGAAATGGCGCGCGGCGTCGGTAAAGTTTTCCTGCATTGGGGCCAGCATTTGCTCGAGATCGGACTGGGTCATTTGCGGTGCGACATGGTGGAAGGTATCGACGCCCACGATCCCGATGACGCGTTCCGGCATGAGACGTGCTGCTTCAACGGCGACCGGTCCGCCCATGGAGTGCCCGATGAGAATGGCCTGTTCCACGCTCAGGTCCTCCAGCACCGCTTTTATGTCCTCACCGAAGGCCGGCATGGTGTAGGCGTCACGCCCCAGGCCGGAATGTCCGTGACCGGCGAGATCGATCGTCACCACTCGATGCTGCTGAGAGAAGTGCGGTACCTGTCCGCGCCAGTAGCGCCCGTCGCAGCTCCAGCCGTGGATGAAGACGAGCGTGGGTTCGCCGCTACCCTGCACCTCATAGGCAATCGGAACTCCGTCTGCCGACTCGGTCATGCGCGGCCAGTTCACTTCGGCTGCGAATGCCTGACCCGCCAGCCCCAACAGCAGTGTCAGGCCCAGGTAACGCATGCCGTGCAACGCAAAAGCCTGCATGATGCCTCCCTTCAAAGACTCCTTGAATCATGCAGCATAGCCGAGCCGGCGGCTACGCCTCGGCGAGCTTGCGATCCGTTAGGCATTCACCGTAACAAAGTCCTCTGACCGCCATGCTGGCTGAACGGCGGGAAGCGTGGAGCCGATGCTGGTGGCCGTCGAGATAGGGGAGGGAGATAACCCGCTCAGTAGCGGCTTTCAGGTCTCAATTCCTCCTCGACGGGCCTCACCTCGATGGTGCCAAGTCGCGCTGACGGCCAGCCGGCAGCAATCTCCAGGGCTTCCTCTTCTGATGTGACCTCGATCAGGAAGAAGCCGCCTAGCTGTTCCTTGGTCTCGGCAAAGGGCCCATCGGTCATGGTGAGTTCGTCATCACGAATTCTCAGGGTGTGAGCCTTGGTGGCGCTCTGCAGGGCGTTGGTCAGGACCAGCTTGCCTCGTCTCTGCAGGTCCGCCACATAATCCAGGGTTTCCTGTAGTAGCTCATGCCACTGGGCTTCCGTCATTTCGCTGAATATTCGCTCTTCCTCATAGGCGAGACAGAGGTACTTCATGGGAGACCCTCACGTTGGGAATGCTGCCCTGTAGAAGATGACGCACGGAATGGGCCGGCGCAATGGGCCGTGAAGGGCGACGAGACGTCAAAGGCTGACCAACCTCGCCCGACTCGTGCCATTGCCCAACGGCTCCACCTGGATCTGCACCGGAATACGCTCGTGCATCTCCTGCACGTGAGAGATCACGCCGACGCGGCGGCCGAGTGCCTGCAGGCCGTCGAGCGCTTCCATGGCGAGTGCCAGCGACTGCGGGTCGAGGCTGCCGAAGCCTTCATCGATGAACAGCGACTCGATGGTGAGTTCGCCCGAGGCCATGGAGGCGAGCCCCAAGGCCAGCGCCAGCGAGACGAGGAAGGTTTCGCCGCCAGAGAGCGAGTGCACCGAGCGGCGCTCGTCGCCCATGTCGTGGTCCACCACCAGCAGGCCGAGTTCGCTGCCGCCGCGTATCAGCCGGTAGCGCCGGCTGAGGCCGGTGAGGTGGGCGTTGGCGTGCTCCAGTAGCTGGTCGAGATTGTAGGCCTGGGCGATGCGGCGAAAGACCTTGCCGTCGGCGGAGCCGATCAGCTCGCTGATGCGCCCCCAGCGCACATGCTCGGTGCGTGCCGCTTCCAGTTCGGCCTGGCCTTCCTGCTGGCGCGTGCGCCTGCGATCGTCGTCGCGCAGGGCGTGAACGGCCTCGTCGCGTGTCTGCTGGGCTTGCTCCAGCTTCGGCTCAAGGGCCTGCCGTTCGGCGACGAGCGCCTCTCGACGATTGGCGATTTCCGCTTCGACGGCTTCGCCCAGTAACGCCTCGTCGCTGTCGTCATTGGCCAGCGCCTGCCCGCGGCGGTGCTCGAGCAGGGCGTGGCGCCGCTCGGCGAGGCTCGCCTCGGTGCGCTGGCGGGCCTCGTCGGCATTGGTCAGTTCGCGTTCCTCACGTTCGGCTTCCGCCTCGGGCTGCGCCAACAGCCGGGCCAGCGTGGCGTCGTCCAGCTGCGGGTGGGCCTGGCGCCAGTCGGCCAGTTCCCGCTCCAGCGAGGCGCCTTCCTGAATGAGCTGCTCGATGCGCTCGGCTTCGTGATTCGTCTGCTGGGTAAGCCGCGCCTGTTCGCCCTCGGCACCGTGGCAGCGCTCGATGGCCTGGTCGCGCTGCTGACGTGCCGACTCCTGACGCCCCTCCAACGCCTGCTGCCAGGCCTCAGCGGAGGCATGTTCGCCGAGCAGTGCCTGGAGAGTAGCGGCCAGTTCGCTGTGCTGCTGGCGCATGGGAGGTAGACGTTCGCTCTGTTTGCTCAATTCCTCTTCGAGCGCGGTCCGTCTGACCTCGAGCTGGGCGAGCCCGAGCTCGCCCTGGCGCAAGGCTTCCTCGAGCGGGGCCAGCTCGGCCTCGGCGTGGGCCAGTGCCTGGAGCGTGCGTTCACTCCGCTCGCGTTCGCCGTCGCTCTCGCGGCGCTGGTACGCCAGCCAGGCGTCGCGCTCGGCGGTATCGATGGCGCTGAGTTCGGCGTGCAATGGATGCTCGGCCAGGCCCTGCTGCGCCAGGGCCTGGCGACTGTCGGCCTGCTGCAGCTCCTGGCGGCAGCGGGCCATCGCTGCGGTGACGGCGCGGTACTCGCCTTCGAGCTCGTCACGCTCCCGTTGGGCCTGTTCCCACGCCTGCCGGGCCTCGGCTAGCTGTTGTTGCTCCTCTGCCTGCTGGGCGGCCAACTGTGCAGCCTCGGGGGTGGCGGGCGGCTGGTGGCGGTAGGGATGGTCGATACCCCCGCACACCGGGCAAGGATTACCTTCCTGCAGCGCCTCGCGCAACTGCGCCACGCTTTCGCTGCGGGCGGCGCGGCTGCGTTCGATGAAGTCGCGCAATGTGGCGTAGTGACGTTCCCGCTCGTCGAGCCGCTCCCGCGCGGCCTTGCCTTGGGCGGCCAACTCGGCCCGACGCTTTTCATCCAGGGCCAGGCGTTCGCCAAGCTGACGCTGGGCCTGCTCGGCGCGCCAGGCCTCCTGCCATCGGTTTTCCAGCTCTCCCAGGGCGAGGCTGCGGCGGGCGGCCCGGTCGTGGGCCTGTTGGGCCGTCTGACGTGCGGCGTCGAGCTGCTCGTGGCCTCCCATCAACCTACGCAGCGTAGCCTGCCATTCGTCGCGCTGTCGTTTGTACTCGAGCTGCCTGGCTTCGGCTTGCCGGCGCTGCTCAGCCAATCGCTCGGTCTGTTGTCGGCAGTCGCGATGCTGCGTCTCGAGCTCGGCCAACTGCTGGCCCAGGGTGACGAGTGACTGGGTCTGTTCGCGGGCCTGGCGTAGGGCGGGTTCGGCCTGCTGGCGGGCCTGGGTGGCTGCGTCCAACTGCTGTGCGGCCCGGTCCCGCGCCTGCTCGGCGACCTGTTGGGCGGCTTTGGCCTGCTCGAGGGCTTTGAGCGTTTGCCGGTGGGCGTCCTCCAGCGCGGCGATTTCACCGGGCAATGCGGCCTGGCGCAGCAGGCGGTGGCGCTGAGGGGCCAACAGGCGTCGGCATTCGCGATCGACTCTTGCGCCAGCAAGCGAGTGCCACTGCGCTTCGGCGTCACGCTGCTGCCGAAGCCCCTCGGCATAGGCCTGGCGCAGCCGGTGGTCGGTGGCGTGCCACTGCTGGCGAGCCATCAGGCTTTGATTCTGCTGTTGCAGGGCGGCCAGTTCGCTCTCAGCGGCTTTGGCATCGCGCTCCAGCTCGGCGCGGGCTTCGGGCTCGGCGGGTAGGTCGTCGGCGAGCCGGGCCTGAAGCGCATCGGTGCGCTTTTTCGCCTCGCTGGCGCGGCGGTAGGCGGCCATGGAGATCAGCGAGTATTCGGCGGTTCCGGTCAGGCGCTCGAGCAGGTCGCTGCGTTCGTTGTCGTCGGCCTTGAGGAAGGCGGCGAACTCGCTCTGGGCCAGCAGCACGGCGCGGGTGAACTGGTCGAAGGTGAGCCCCAGGCGCTCCGGCAGCAGGCGGTCGAATTCGCGCTTCTGGGCAGTGAGCAGGCGCTCGTCGTCCAGGTCGGTGAGCGACTGCTCCACGGCTTGCAGGCGACCGCCAGCCTTCTCGCGAGCGCGGCGCACGGCCCAACGGGAACGGTAGCGGCGCCCGTCGCGGCCGAGGAAGTCGACCTCGGCATAGCCGCTGGCGGTGCCCCGTCGCAGCAGGGTACGCGGGTCGGCGGTGCTCACCGTTTCGCCCTCCACGTCGGGCAGCGGGGCGTCGCGGCCGGGGGCCTGGCGCAGTCGTGGCGTATTGCCGTAGAGCGCCAGGCACAGGGCATCGAGCAGTGTGCTCTTGCCGGCCCCGGTGGGGCCGGTGATGGCGAACAGGCCGGCATCGCTGAGCGGCGGTACCGTGAAGTCGAGCTCCAGCGGGCCGGGCAGGGAGGCGAGGTTGGCCAGGCGCAAGGCAAGGATCTTCATGAGCGATTCTCCCCGATGGCTTCCTCGCCATCGGCGTCGAGCACGTCCTGCAGCAGCCGGCCGAAATCGGCCATCACCTCGGCGGCGGGGGCTTCGCCCCAGCGGGTTTCCCAGGTGCGTTCGAAGAGCTTTCTCGGGCCCAGCTGTTCCAGATCGACTCGCTCCGGTGCTTCTTCTCCTTCGAACTGGGGCAGGCGGCGCTCCAGGCGCAGCAGGCGCAGTGCCTTTCCCTCTAGCGCGGCTTCCACCTGAGCGCGCAGGTCGGGTACCGGGGCGGTGAGCGAGACGCGGACCTCGAGCCAGGGCCAGCGCTCGCGTGGCCGAGTCGGGTCGTCAGTAAGCGTTTCGAGCTCGGCGAGTACCTGATCCAGCGGGGCGGGGCCGATGCGATGCATGGCCACCGGGCGCGGCACGGGAATCGCTTCCGTGGCGGCGAGGGTTTCGCCTTCCAGCACCGCTTCCACGACCTGATGGGGGTAGGCCACTTCGCTGAAATCCAGCGGCAGCGGGCTGCCGCTGTAGCGAATGCGCGCCTCGCCGACCTGCTGGGCGCGGTGCAGGTGGCCCAGCGCTACATAGGCGATATCGGAGGGAAAGAGGCCAGCGGAGATCGACTCCTCGCCGCCGATCACGATGGGGCGTTCGCTGGCCTCGGAAACGGCGGCGCCGTGCAGGTGGGCGTGGCTCATGGCCACCAGCGCCTGGCCTGGGCTGCGTCGCTTGCGTGCGGCCTCGATCAGCTGTTCGTGAACGCGGGAGATACCGGCGACATAGTCGTTGCGTGGCTCGCCTTCGTTGCCGTCGACGGCCAGGCTGTGACCGGTGACCTCGGCAGGCCGCAGAAAGGGCAGCGCCAGGCACCAGGCGCAGGTTTCGCCGGCGGCATCGGTGAGCGGTACCAGCAGGTGCTCGGCATCGAGCGTGCCATCGTCGAGCCAACTCACCCGGCCCAGGGCATGGGTGCGCAGGCGGCGCATCAGCGGGGCCGGTAGCTCGATGCGGTTGCCGCTGTCGTGATTGCCGGCGATCAGCACGATGTCCAGCATCGGCAGGCGCTCGTGGGCGGCGACGATGAAATCGTAGAGCAATTCCTGCGCGCGCAGCGAGGGGTTGACCACGTCGAAGACATCGCCGGCGACAAGCAACGCGTCGGCCTCCCGGGTAACAAGCGTGTCGAGCAGCCAGTCGAGGAAGGCGCGATGCTCGGCATGGCGCTCCTGACCGTGGAAGGTCTGGCCCAGGTGCCAGTCGGCGGTGTGGATCAGCTTGAGCACGGTATCCCTCGTCGTCGGTTCTGCGCCGATGATACACGAACACACCCCGGCTCCGTCGTTACCGGCTGGCCTTGGGAAGTGAACCGCGACCGCCTACACTGCCGAACAGTCAACGTTGTGCAAGGAAGCCAGAATGATGCCACTGCATGAATGGACCCCCACTCCCGAGAAGGCTATCGCGCTGCAGCGCGAGCTGGCGCCACGAATCGAGCGCGAAGACCGGCTGGCGCCGGTACGTCATATCGCAGGCGTCGATATCGGCTTCGAAGAGGAAGGGACCATCACCAGGGCTGCAGCGGTGGTGCTGGCCTGGCCCGGCGATCCACTTGTCGGGCTGGAGATCGTGGAGCATGTCGTGCACCGCGAGCCGACCCGCATGCCCTACATTCCCGGGTTGCTCTCCTTTCGTGAGATCCCCGCGGCGTTGGCGGCTTTCGGCAAGCTCACGGTGCGGCCCGATCTGGTAATGGTCGACGGCCAGGGCATCGCCCATCCGCGCCGGCTGGGTGTGGCCTCGCATCTGGGGCTGTGGCTCGACCTGCCGACCATCGGCGTGGCCAAGTCGCGACTGTGCGGCGCCCACGACGAGGTGCCCGAGGGGCGCGGCGAGTGGACACCGCTACGCCATCGCGGCGAGACGATCGGTGCGGTGCTGCGCACGCGGGTCGGCGTCAAGCCGGTATTCGTCTCGCTGGGTCATCGCATTTCGCTGGGCACATCGCTCGACTGGGTGGTGAAGTGCCTGGGTCGCACCAAGCTACCGGAACCGACCCGGCTGGCGGATCGGCTGGCTTCGCGTCGCGGCCCGATGCCGCGTCCGGCGGATTGAGCCCCAGCCCCGACATGGCTCGGTTATACTGGCTGTTCACTATCTACCGAGCCTCACGATGCCTGAATCCCTGACGCCCGCCTGCGTTGCCACCCGTGCCTGGGTCGAGCGCTTCGTCGTCGCGCATAACGTCTGCCCCTTCGCCCGTCGCGAGCTGGTGAATGACACCATCCGTTTCGTGGAAGTCGAGGCAGTTGCCTGGGAGTTTGCCCTCGAGGCGCTGATCGAGGAGTGCCGGCGACTCGACGCCACGCCCGGGATCGAGACGACCCTGATGGTGCTGCGTCCGGGCCTGGAGGATTTCGACGATTATCTCGATTTTCTCGACGTGGCCGAGGCGCTGCTGGTCGAGCAGGGCTACGAGGGGATCTATCAGCTGGCCAGCTTTCATCCCGACTACGGCTTTGAAGGCGCCGCGACGGATGACCCCGCCAACTTCACCAACCGCTCGCCCTGGCCGATGCTGCACCTGTTGCGCGAGGCGGGGCTGGAACGGGCCTTGGCGCACTATTCCAATCCCGAGGCGATCCCTGAGCGTAACGTCGAGGCGATGCGCCGGCTCGGTACCGAGCAGTTGGTCGATGAACTGGCGAGCCTGCGCGCTTCCCTCGACAAGCGTTAGACGATGTCGAGCGGTACTTTCATGTTCGGTGCAGGAAACGCCTCGTCGAGCCGAGCCAAGGCGTCGTCGCCGAGCTCGACCCCCAGCGCAGCGGCATTCTGTTCGACGTGCTGTAGTCGCACCGCCTTGGGAATCGCGATGGTATCGCGACGGCCATTGACGGGGCGAATCGCCCAGGCCAGCAGCAACTGGGCGGGGGTGATGCCGAGCCCATCGGCTACCTCTCGCACCACTGGATGGCCGAACAGGTCCTGGCGCAGCTTGCCGGCCTGGGCCAGTGGGCAATAGGCCATCAGCGGCATGCCGAGGCGCTGCATCAGGGGGCGCAGGGAGTGCTCGATGCCGCGTGAGCCAAGGTGGTAGAGCACCTGGTTCACGGCGCAGGCGTCGCCACCGGGCAGTGCCGCCAGTGTCTCGAGTTCGTCAACGTCGAAGTTGGATACCCCGAAGCGGCGGATCTTGCCCTGTTCCCTTAATCGTTCGAAGGCCTCCAGGGTCTCCTCGAGCGGAACGCTGCCCGGCCAATGGAGCAGGTAGAGGTCGAGATGGTCGGTGCCGAGCCGTTCCAGGCTGCGCTCGCAGGCGGCAATGGCGCTGTCGCGGCCGGCATTCCATGGATAGACCTTGGAAACGAGGAAGGCCTGGTCGCGGCGGTCGGCCAACGCTTCGCCGACCACTTCCTCGGCGCCGCCATCGGCATACATTTCGGCGGTATCGATCAGGGTCAGGCCCAGCTCCAGGCCGTGCTGCAGGGCACGTACCTCGTCGCGGCGGGGCGCTAGCCCTTCGCCCATGTACCAGGTGCCCTGGCCGATGGCCGGCAGTCCTTGTGTGGGTTCATGAGCGGTAGCGGGTAGTCGGACTTGGGGAGTCGATGAGTCGACCATGGGGGTGCCTTTTATGGAAAATGTTTTCAAAATTATTCGACAAAGGGATGGCGAAGACAAGTCCATGCGCTATGGTGAGGGGTGGCAGCGTTTGTCCACGTTGCCTTCCAATCTTTGGCCAGTTCTCTTATCGCAAGGAGTCGACCCACATGAGCATCAAGAAAACCGGTAGCGCTGTCTGGGAGGGTAGCCTGAAAGAGGGCAAGGGTCAGGTTTCGACCGAGAGTGGCGCCCTGAAGGATCTGCCCTACAGCTTCGGCAAGCGCTTCGAGGGCGAGCCTGGCTCCAACCCGGAAGAGCTGATCGGTGCGGCGCACGCCAGCTGCTACTCCATGGCGCTGTCGATGATCATGGGCGAGGCGGGGATGACGCCCGAGCGTATCGCCACCGAGGCCGCCGTAACCCTCGAACAGGATGCCGGTGGCTTCAGCATCACCAGGATCCATCTCACCACCCGTGTGCGCAGCCCCGGCACCGATGCCACGGCCTTCCAGGGCGCCGCCGACAAGGCCAAGGAGGGGTGTCCGGTCTCCAAGCTGTTCAAGGCCGAGATCACGCTGGATGCCGCGCTGGAAAACTGAGCGACCGTTCGACTTGCCTGGCGGCCACCTTCGGGTGGCCGCGCTTCGTTCTGTCTGAGAAAGACGGGGCAGTGCAGCAGTCTTCCAGCAAGCCTAGGCTGCGGTGCCGTGCCGCGCGGCTTCGACCAGGGCACGTATCAGGCGCTGCTGGGGAAGATTGAAGATCAGCCACTCCGGGTGCCACTGCACGCCGATCAGGAACTCGTGGTCGCGCGATTCGATGCCCTGAACCAGGCCGTCGCGATCGCGGGCGACGATCTCGATACCATGCCCCGCCTCCTGCACGGCCTGGTGATGCAGGCTGTTGATGCGGCACCAGCTCACCTTGAGGATACGGCGTAGTTGGGTGCCGTCCATGATGTCGACCGTCTTGCGCGGTAGTACGGTACGCCGACGCTTGAGCCCTTCATGGGTGGTATAGATGTCGGGGTCGAGCGTGCCGCCCAGGTGAACGTTGAGCATCTGGGCGCCGCGGCAGATCCCCAGTACGGGCTTGCCTTGGGGAATGAAGCGCTCCATCAGTTCGAGTTCGAGCTCGTCGCGCTGGGGGTCGAGGCGCACGTCGAGCTGCACCTCGCCGCCATAGAGGTGGGCCTGGATGTCGTCGCCGCCGCCGATGATCAAGCCGTCGAGCGCCTCGGGTAGCGGACGGGAAGGGGAAAGGCGAAGCGGCCGGCCGCCGTGTCGCCACACGGCGAACCAATCGAACCACCAGGCGATACGGCTCTTGTAATCCGACGTGGTGATGCCGATGAGCGGGCGCGTCATGAGGTAGAGCGGACCTCCTTGATCCAGTTCCGCAACCTGCCGACCATGCGTGTCACGAGCGGCTGCGTGTGCAGGTTGACGTAACGGCCGGCACGTCCGTTGAGCTCCTTGCGGTCGGCTGCGAGGCGCTCCACCGCCACCCAGCGGTTCCACTCCACCACGGCGCCCCAGCCGCGCTGAGATAGCTGGGCGTTGGGCAAGCGATAGTGGAACGTCGGCCGGGGCTTGACCAAGTTGTTGCGGAACAACTCGTCCGGGTAGTCCGGGCAGAGGTGAGCAAACAGCGGGTAGAGGTCCAGCTCGCGGTTGCGCGTGGGGTTGAAGTTGATGTAGTCGGCGATCAGTGTATTCAGGTCCGGGGCGTAGTTCGGATCGAGCACCTTGAGTGCATAGTGCTTGGGAAAAGGGTTGGCGTGGGGCAGTACCTCACGCGTGATGTCGATATCGATCTCCTTGCGTAGCCAGGCTGCCAGGAGCAGGAAGGCGCGGAAGTGGCGCAGGATGGACTCGGGGGCCAGGTCGGCCACCTCGGGATTGAGGTGCAGGCCGAAGCCATACAACAGGCTGGCATCGGTGCCCTTGGCACCGTGAGCATGAAGGGCAGCGAACAGGGCGTCGAGCTCGTTCAGCTCGTTCCACGGCACCGGCGGGCAGACGATCTCGGTCGGTACCAGGCCCGTGACGACATCGCCGATCAGCTCGCGGGTCTTGTTGTGGAAATCCAGGCGCATCTGGTGGCGCTGACGTTCCCATTCCGTATCGTGCCGCGGCAATGCCTGCAACAACCTGGCATCGGGATGGGCATATTGGGTATCGAGTTCGATGACGAAATCGCCCCAGCGCGTGGCTTCGACTCGCAGTCGATGGGGGCTGACCAGCTTCAGTTCGCCACCGAACAGGTTGCGTACCAGCTCGCCAGTCTGTTGGGGAGGGAGACCGGCGAACTCGATCTCGACGCCAACCCGTCGGGTCCTACCCTGGACATTCAGAGGCTCGGGTGGTGATTGCGGCAGCATGAAGGCATCCTGTGCGACTCGAGAGTCTGACGCCAGCCTAGCACAGTGCGGCGACAAGTCGGCAGGGAGCGCTCCTGACCAACTGCTGTCCCAGCCACATGGCAAACGAAACGAGGGAGTGTCGATCGATGCCAGGAGCTTTTTCCCAACGCGGTGACATCGGGTGCTGGCGAGTGGCGATTCGCATCGGGTTGATGCTACTCATGCTGATGCCGCTGATGTGGGCTGGCCCTGGACACGCCCAGCTCTCGTTCGGGGGGCTGGGACAGGGTGAACAGGCCCAGGAGAATGCTCATGACGCCGAGACGTTCCAGCAATCCCTCGACGAAGTGATCACCACCCTGGAGGACGATGAACGCCGTGGTGCCCTGCTCGATGAACTGCGTGAGATTCATCAGGCGCAGAGCGTGGCCGCCGATGATTCCATTCAGCGCCAGGGATTGCTCGGCGCCCTGGCCGAGACGTTCAGCGAGTTGGGCGACCAGGCCGAGGCCGGTGAGTCGCCGATCGACGACTGGCAGCGCCAGTTGGAGCAGGGCTGGGCGGGGCTCAGCGACTTGGTGGTGGAAACCGGTACCAGCGAGATCCTGCGCTTCTCCATTCAGAGTGCCGTACTGCTGGGCGTCTGGGCCGGTGCGCTGATCATCCTGATTGCCCTCGGCAGGGTGCTGTTCGTGCGCCAAGAACTGCCTCTCGACCTGCCGCGGGAACCGCGAGGCTGGTTGCTGGCGCTGCACTTTCTGCGGCGCATGCTGCCCTGGGCGCTCGCTTTCGTGCTGATCATGGGGTTGGTCCAGGTGCTACCGCCGAGTCCCGGGCGCACGCTGGCACTGATCGTGGCCTACCTGGCGCTGTGCGGCCGCACCCTGTCGGTGGTCGTGGAGTGTGTGGTGTCGGTGTTCACTCGTGGGCATCGCTTCCCCGCCGTATTGATACTGCAGCAGCGGGGGCTGCGCCTGCTGTTTGCGATCGGAGCACTGATTGCACTCGGCGATGCGCTCAATGCCGCGCGGCTCTCCTTGATCGTGGGGGAAGAGCCTGCGGCGCTGGCCTCGGTGCTGGCCAACGTGCTGGCGGCCCTGCTCAGCATTCGCTTTATCTTCAAGTTCAAGCGTCCGATCAAGCATCTGATCCGCAACCGTTCCTGGCGTGTACGCCGAGAAGGCGGTACCGGCATCGAGCTGGCGCGCATCGTCGGTGGGCTCTGGCACGTACCGGCGCTGCTCATCGTCGTGGTCTCGCTGCTGGCGATCTTCGTTACCGTAGGGGATGTGGGAGCCGCGCTGGCACGCTCGATCATTTCGGCGGCTCTGCTGGTACTGACGCTGGTGATCACCGGCCTGATCCAGCGCCACAACGAGCGACACAGCAAGCGCCGCCGAATCAGCGAGTATCGCCGCCGCCTCGAGCGCTTCGGCTATGCGCTCTCGCATATGGTGGCGTGGATCGTCTTTGCCGAGCTGTCGCTGCAGGTGTGGGGCGGCTCGCTGTTCGGCCTTGGGCGCGAAGGCGTCGCCGGGGTACGTATCGGCCAGGCGCTGTTGGCACTGGGGTTCACGGTGCTGCTGGCCTGGCTGGCGTGGATCTTCGCCGATACCGCCATTCAACGCGCTCTGGTCTCTTCCGCTCGTTCCCGGGGGCGGCGCGTCAATCAGGCCCGTGCCCAGACCATCACGCCGATGATTCGCAACGTCATGTTTGCCACCATCGTGATCATCGCCGCCATCGTTGGCCTGGCCAACCTGGGGGTCAACGTCACGCCGCTGCTGGCTGGCGCCGGTGTCATCGGGCTGGCCGTGGGCTTCGGTGCCCAGACCCTGGTGCAGGACCTGATCACCGGCATCTTCATCATCGTCGAGGATTCGCTGGCCGTGGACGACTTCGTCCAGATCAACGGCCACATGGGCACCGTCGAGGGGTTGACCCTGCGCACCGTGCGCTTGCGCGACCTCGATGGCATCCTGCACATCATCACCTTCAGCGCCATCCAGTCGATCCACAACATGTCGCGGCACTTCGGGATCGCGCTGATGCGTATTCGCATACCGCATACCATGAAGATCGACGCTGCCATCTCCCTGATGCAGGAGACCGCGCAGGAGTTGCGCCAGGATCCGATGATGCGCCATCACATCTGGTCGCCGCTGGAGATGCAAGGCGTCGATCGCTTCGACGAAGGTGCCGCCGTGCTGCGCATGCGCTTTCGCACCGCGCCGGTCATGCAATGGGACGTGGCGCGTGCCTTCAATTTGCTGCTCAAGCAGCGCATGGAGGCCCAGGGCCTCGACCTCGGCATGCCGCGTCTGAGCGTGAGCATGGAGGGCCAGCCGGGCGATACCATCGCAAGCGAGGAGCCGAAAGGCGGCGGCGATACGGCACTCCCACGCGATGCCAAGGGGCGAGCCCCCGGGGAGGCCGGTATGGCCGACCCCGAAGGGTCGACCAACCCGCAGCGCGCCTCGCCGGACTCTTCTTGATGGCAAGTGGGCCGACATTCTTCGTACTATGAAAAACATTCGGCCTGTCAATGGCCTCTGGTACAAGGAGCTGCGCCGACGTGATTACCGTCGAACGCAAGGATAGCTTCCATCTCAAGATTTCCCGCGTGCTGCAGGAGGAAACGTCGCATCGGTTGGATGTCTTCTTGTTCGTGCCGGGGGAGCTTGGCCTCAACGAGCATGTCATATCCGAGGATGCCTTTTACTACAGCTCGATCCACGTCAAGCGGACCTACTACAGCGACAAGCACCACTTGCCGTTGGTGCTCAGCCGGCTGGCCAGCCGTGGCCGACTCAGCACCGAGCAGTACCGCCTGAGCTTGAGCCTCTACGCCTACCAGTACGTGGTGGCGCTGGAGCGGGCGACCCAATCGCTGCTGGATACCGCTAGACGCGTGCAACAGGCCGAGCGCCACGCCGAGACCGCCGAACGAGCCGAGGCGCCAGGCGGCGAGCCGAACGAGACAGGCGCCGGGGGCCAGGCACAGGAGCGCATCGTGGCGGCCGGTTTGCAGGAACGCCTCGAGGAGCTGTGCGAGCTGGCTCAGGGCATTCTGCGCCGCTTGCGTCGCAACCAGCCGAGCGACGACGGACTGCTCAAGTATTACGCCCATATCGACAACTACCTGTCGTGGTTCACCGAGCAGCGCCTGCTGGCGCTGGTGGCCCATCTGCCGCGAGGGCGCGACTACCGCACCATCCGTGAGCGCTTGCTGGAGATTTGCCTGGCCGAGAGCGAGCATCGCGAGCAGGCGGAGTACAACGCCAGCCGGGTGGTTCGCGACCCCACACGCATGTCCAACAAGATGCGTCTGCTGCGACGCCTCATCGAGTATCCCGTCACCCTCAAGCAGCAGACCCAGGAGCTGGGAGGCGCCGAACAGAAGGCCGTCAAGGGACTGGCCACCGGCGTGGTGATGGTCTTCGTCTCGCTGGGGCTGCTCCAGGCTCGCGATACCGTGGGCAACATCACCGCGCTGTTCGTGCTGGCCATGGCGGTGCTGTATGCCATGCGCGAGGTGTTCAAGGACGACTTGCGCAACACCCTGTGGCGCTGGCTGCGCAAGGGCCGGCCCAAGTGGCGGCGCCAATATTTCGATGCCACCAGCAACAATCCGGTGGGACGCCAGCTCGAGTGGTTCGACTACAAGCGCTTCGGCAAGCTCGACGAGCAGATCAAGCGCGTGCGCAAGCGCAACGTGGCACAGCGCGAGGAGGTGGTGCTGCACTACCGTTCCAGCTCGCGCATGTCGCCCACACGCTTTCTCAGTGGCTACGAGAAGACCCGCGAGACGCTCTCGCTCGACCTGTCTCAACTGACCCGGCTGATGGACAAGGGCAGCCACCGTGTCTATCGGCTGAAGGAGGGGCAGGTCTCGCGGGAGTCGGTCGAGAAGCGGCATCTGCTCAACCTGGTAGTGCGCGAGGAGGTCGCCAATGCCGAGCCGATCCTGCAGCGCTGGAAGATCGTCATGAGCCGTTCGCGGATCGTCGACGTGGTCAAGGTGCATCAGGAAGGCGGCAAGCCCGAAGAGGGGGAAGCGGAGCAGGACGAGACGCCCGTCGTGTAACGCCACGTGGCTTCGATGTTGTTCCAGGTCAAGTCGGCTGTCGGCTCGGTTTGCTTGTGTCAAGACAGGCGGCGAATTGTGGCTTACGCCAAGTCGAACTAGATTTCAAGGTAGGTCGGCCGCAACCCTTACCGCTCCCTTAATGGAGGTGTTGCCATGCAAGCTGCTGATGTCATGACTGCCAAAGTCATAACCGTATCGCCCGACGCCGACGTTCGTGAAATCGCTCGCCTCCTGCTCGAGAACAATATCAGCGCCGTACCCGTCGTGGACGATGGCGACAAGGTGCTGGGTATCGTCAGCGAAGGCGACCTGATGCGCCGGGTCGAGAACGATGAGGGACGGCAAAAGTCCTGGTGGCTGCGGGTCTTCGCGGGCGGCAGCAGTGCCAGCGAATACGTCAAGTCGCATGCGCGGCGGGCACGCGAGATCATGACGCCCGATCCGATCACTATCGAGGAGAACGAGCCGCTTCATCGCGTGGCCAAGTTGCTCGAGAAGCACCATATCAAGCGCGTGCCGGTGGTGCGGAATGGCAAGCTGGTAGGCATCGTCAGCCGCGCCAATCTGCTGCGAGGCTTCTCGGCCACGGCGCCCGATACGGAGACGCCGGTGACGGCCGACGATCGTGAGATCCGTGATGCCATTCTCAAGGAGGTGGACGAGAATACCGGCGTCTGGGTCGATCGTATCAACGTCATCGTCACCGAGGGTGTGGTGCAGGTCTGGGGGCTGGTGGAGAGCCAGGAAGAGAAGAAGGCCGTCCAGGTTGCCGCCGAGAACACGCCTGGCGTGAAATCCGTGGAGAACAATCTCGGCATGATGCCGCGTGGTGTAGGGGGCTACTGGACCTGACCTGAACCAATTGGGGCGGCCCAGCGCCGCCCCGGTAACCTGTTTTCAGGCAATTCGCTCAAGCGCCGCTTCCAGGTTGGCCAGGCTACGTTCGAGATCGTGCAGCTTGTCGAGCCCGAACAGACCGATGCGGAAGGCCTGGTAGTCGTCACCTTCGTCGCACATCAGCGGCACGCCTCCAGCCACCTGTATGCCGGCAGTGGCGAACTTGGCCACGATGGCCGGGTCGCTGGTATAGCAGACCACCACCCCGGGCGCCTCGAAGCCGGGAGCCGCCACGCTGCGGTAGCCGTAGCGTGCCAACAACTCACGCGCGCCATGGCCCAGGGCCCACTGCTCCTCGCATACCCGATCGAAGCCGTATTCGGCGGTTTCTTTCATGATGTCGCGCAGCCTGGCAAGGCCGTCGGTGGGCATGGTGGCGTGATAGGCGTGGCCGCCATTCTCGTAGGTCTCCATGATCGAGAGCCACTTGCGCAGGTCACAGGCAAAGCTGGTGCTGACGGTCTGCTCGATGCGCTCGCGGGCTCGTGCGGAGAGCATCACCATGCCGCAGCAGGGCAGGCCGCTCCAGCCCTTCTGCGGGGCGCTGACGAGCACGTCGACGCCGATCTCGTCCATGTCCACCCACAGCGTGCCCGAGGCGATGCAATCGAGCACGAACAGGCCGCCGACTTCGTGGGTTACCGCCGCCACACGGCGCAGATAGTCGTCGGGCAACAGCAGGCCGGCAGAAGTCTCGACATGGGGCGCGAACACCACGCCGGGCCGCTCTTCGCGAATGCTGCGCTCGACCTCCTCGATGGGCGCCGGGGCGAAAGGAGACTGGGGGTCCTGGGGCGCAAGACGGCGCGCCTTGAGCACCGTGGTCGAGGCGGCGATGGCGCCCATTTCCAGAATTTGCGACCAGCGATAGCTGAACTGCCCATTGCGGATCACCAGGCAGTGCTGATTGGTGGCGAACTGGCGGGCCACGGCCTCCATGCCGAAGGTGCCGCTGCCGGGCACGATCACGGCGCTTCGGGCCCGGTAGACCTGCTTGAGCGTCGCCGAGACGTCGCGCATGACTCCCTGGAAGCGCTGGGACATGTGGTTGAGCGAACGGTCGGTATAGACCACCGAGTACTCGAGCAGGCCATCGGGGTCGACGTCTGGCAACAGGCCGGGCATTGGTTTCTCCCTTGCGATGCTTGGCTGAAGAATTTTGGAGCCATTGAGGATAGGCCGTTTACGATCGGCGAACCAGCACGGCACGCGAAGCAGTCGCTCAAAAGGCCGCAGCCGAGTAGCTGGTTGTCGACGGGTTGGGTCAAGAGGCGTCGATGAGTACCGCAGACCAGGCGGCCTGCGGCTCCAGCCCCGGGGGCTCACTTATGGCAGAAGTAGACCCTGGCCGGCGGGATGTTGATGGGCTCGAAGGCGCTCTCTACCCGGGAGAAGGTCTGGTGCAGGTCGGAGGAAACCTTGGGTGAGAACTGGTAAATCAGCATGGAGCCTTGTGGTGCCAGTGCCGACCGGCTGCCTTCGAGGATACGTTCCCGACAATCGGCCGGCATGGTGCTGAAAGGGAGGCCCGCCACCACGTAATCGGCCGCCGGGAGGCGCAATCGTTCCAGCTCGGCTTCGATCGTCTCGGCCGAACCGGCGATCACCCTCAGCCTTGGATCGAACAGCGTACGATTGAGATAGTCGACGAAGTCTTCGTTGGTCTCGATGACCAGCAGCGTTGCGTCAGGGTGCAGGCGGTTGAGGATCTCCTGGGTGATGGTGCCCACGCCGGGCCCGTATTCGACGATGACTCGAGCTTTCTCCCAGTCGACCGGTTCCAGCAGTCGGCGAATGAGAAAGGAAGAACTGGGGATGATCGAGCCAAGCATGCGGGGATGCTTGAAGAAATTGCGGGCGAACAGCGACAGTTGAGCCCGTCGCTCGGGGCCTGCCACGACCGAGGGTCGCTCTTGAACCGCCATGGGCATTCCTCCTTCAGTTTTAGCTGACATTTCTCCACTCTAGGCCAGCCTGGACCAGCGTGAAAGGCCGAGCTTACCAGCGCAGGCTTGCTTGCGGTGCTCCTGACCGTTGTCGTTAGCGCTGATCGTGCCCGATGAGGTTACGGAGAGACACGGCTTTTGGTTACCATGGAACTGCTGCGTCGGCGCAGCGAGAGGTGGAAGGGCACCGCTGCCTGACGACCCTCGCTCTACAACAGTGTCATTGCCTGCGCCCCGCCATGCCGGGGCGCAGTCGTGTCATGGGACCTGAACGTTCGCCGCCTGGGCGGGCATGAGTCACGGGAGCGCTGTGTGAACGATTTTCTTGTCGTCGGTGGCGGGGTCATCGGCATGCTTACCGCCTGCCAACTGGCCGAAGCCGGCCACGGCGTGACCTTGGTGGAGCGGGGGCGCTGCGGTCAGGAGGCCTCCTGGGCCGGTGGCGGCATCGTCTCGCCACTCTACCCCTGGCGTTACAGTGAGCCTGTATCCCGGTTAGCCCATGGCGCCTCGCACCGCTATGCCGAGCTGGCAGACAGGCTGCTCGAGACCACCGGTATCGACATCGAATACAGCCAGAAGGGGTTGCTCTATCTGCGCGTGGACGATGCCGAGCACGCCTTCGCATGGGCGCAGCGTCAGGGCTGGCCGCTGGAGCGTGTCGATGCGTCTTCCATCTATGCCAAGGAGCCGTGGCTGCGTGAAGGAGTGACGGATGGCCTGTGGATGCCGACGCTGGGCAGCGTGCGCAACCCGCGGTTGTGCCGGGCGTTGCGCTCGCGGTTGGACGCGTTGCCCAACGTGACGCTGGCGGAGAATGTCGCGGTACAGCGGCTCGCCATCGAGCGGGGGCGTGCCTGTGGCGTGGAGACAGCGCAAGGGCGCATCGACGCCGGCCACGTGATCTTGTGTGGCGGCGCCTGGAGCGGTGTTCTGCTTGCCGAACATGACGTGGCGCTGCCGGTACGCCCGGTCAAGGGGCAGATGATGCTGTTCGCCACGCCGCCGATGCCCGGTGGCCGCCAGTTGCTCGAGCGGGTAGTGCTGGCCGACGGGCGCTACCTGATTCCGCGTGCCGACGGCCGCGTGCTGGTCGGCTCGACGCTGGAACAGACCGATTTCGACAAGTGCACCACCGCGGAGGCGCGCGAGTCGCTGTGGCAGAGTGCCGTATCGATGCTGCCGGCGCTGGCCGACTGCGAGGTCGAGCACCACTGGGCCGGGCTACGGCCCGCGGCCCCGGACGGCATTCCCTTCATCGGTGCCGTGCCGGGCATCGAGGGGCTGCACGTCAACGCCGGGCACTACCGCAACGGCTTGGTGCTGGCGCCGGCGTCGACCCGATTGCTGGTCGACCTGCTGCTGGGGCGCGAACCGGTCATCGATCCCGCTCCCTATGGGCCCGAACGCCTGACCAGGCAGGAGCGGGCAGCCGTCTAGGTGCTCTGGCCTTGGGCCAGCCTAGCCGCGCTGGGCGGCCTGGATCGCGGTCAGCGCAATGGTATAAACGATGTCGTCGACGAGTGCGCCTCGCGAGAGGTCGTTGACCGGCTTGTTGAGTCCCTGCAGCATCGGCCCCACGCTGACCACCCTGGCGCTGCGCTGCACCGCCTTGTAAGTGGTGTTGCCTGTGTTGAGATCGGGAAACACGAACACCGTGGCGCGCCCGGCCACCGGTGAATCGGGCGCTTTCTGACGGCCGACGCTCTCGATGGCAGCGGCATCGTACTGCAACGGGCCATCGATCAGCAGATCGGGGGCTTGTTCGCGAGCCAGGCGCGTAGCCTGACGCACCTTGTCGACATCGACACCGCTGCCCGATTCGCCGGTGGAGTAGCTGATCATCGCCACCCGCGGCTCGATGCCGAAGGCCTGTGCGGAGCGTGCGCTCTGGATGGCGATCTCGGCCAGCGCCTCGGCATCGGGGTCCGGGTTCACCGCGCAGTCACCGTAGACCACCACCTGTTCCGGCAGCAACATGAAGAAGATCGACGACACCTGGCGATAGCCGGGGGCGGTCTTGATCAGTTGGAAGGCGGGGCGCACGGTATTGGCGGTGGTATGGATAGCCCCCGAGACCAGGCCGTCGACCTCGTCGAGCTGTAGCATCATGGTGCCGAGCACCACGTTGTCCTGCAGTTGGTCCTCGGCCGTCAGCTCGTTCACCTTGCCGCGGCGGCGTTCCACCATGGGCGCTACGTAGCGGTGACGAATCCGCTCGGGATCGAGGATCTCGAGCCCCTCCGGCAGTTCGATGCCGCGATTGTGCGCCACTTCCTCGACCTCTTCGCGGCGGGCCAGCAGTACGCAGTTGGCGATGCCACGGCGCTGGCAAATTGCTGCGGCCTCAACGGTGCGAGGCTCGTTGCCTTCCGGCAGGATGATGCGCCGGTTGGCGCGCTGCGCCAGCTTGACCAGTTCATGACGGAATGCCGACGGCGACAGGCGCGGCGTGAATCCGCGGCTCAGGTGATCCTTTAGCCATTGGAGGTCGATATGACCGGCCACGAAACGGGTCACTTGTTCGGCGCGTTCCAGATCGTCCATGGGAATGTCGTTGCCCATCCGGCTCAGGTTCTTGGCCGTGGTGAAGCTGTCGGTATCGACCGCCAGTACCGGCATACCGGTCTTCAGCGCCGGCCGGCACATCTCGATCATGTTGTCGTTGGGCATGAAGCCGTTGGTCAGCAGCACGCCGGCCATGGGCACGCCGTTCATGGTGGCCAGCGCCGAGGCGAGGACGATGTCGTCGCGGTCACCGGAGGTCACGATCAGGCTGCCGGGGCGGAACACGTGCAGGGCATTGGCGGCGCTACGCGCGCACAGGCTGGTGGAGAGCACACGGCGGTTGGCCGCGTCGCCCTCGCTGAGGAAGCGGGCATCGAGCGCCCGTGCCACGTCGACCACCCGCGGTGCGATCAGAGCCGGGTTGTAGGGAACCACGCCGATCAGATGGAAGCGGTCGGTGGCGAGCGCCGGCGAATAGCGGCGCAGCTCGGCGAGGAAGGCGTCGTCGAGCAGGACGTTGCTGGTGCCCGGGGCCAGCGACGGCTCCTCTGCACCGGGCAGGTTCTGCATGCGCATCAGGATGCAGCCCAAGGTACGCGTGGAGCCCACCCCACCGAAGGCGCGGGCGTGCATGTCGAGCTGCTCGGCCAGCGCGCCGGGAGCGACGGCATCACCGCTGCCGACCAGGATGATCCGCGCATTCAGCGCATGGGCCAACTGGGTGTTGAGCTGGGTAGCGTAGGTGCCATGGGCGGTAGGTACTACACCCTCCACCACGATCAGGTCCGGTGCGCTGCCGTCGTGACTCTCCACGGCCTGATCGAAGAGTTCGATGACCTGTTCCATCAGCACGTCGAGGCGATCCTGGCGTAGCAGGCGTTCCATGTCGGCCTGAGCGATGGGCGCCGGCGGGCGCAGCCCGAGCGTGCTGCTCACCAGCGCGGTGGAGCGGTCGGGGCCGGGGCCGTTCAACTCATCCTGGCGGAACGGCTTGAAAAAGCCGGTCTTGAGGCCGATGGTGTCGAGCGCCTGCATCAAACCCAGGCTGGCCGAGGTCAAGCCCACCCCGACGACGGTCGGCACCATCAGCAGGATCTGGGGTTGCGGTCGTACGTCGTGCGGCGTCATGTGTCTGTTTCTTCCCTACTTTGAGCCAGGCGTTGGCGGGTTTCGGTAGCGATCTGTCCCTCTTCGTCGGTGGGAATGACCCATAGCTGGCGACCCCCGGCGTCGATGCGGCCCTCGCGTCCCCGGATCATTTCGCTATTGACGGTTCGGTTGAGCTGCAGGCCGAAATGGGGCAGCAGCCCGATGACCCGTTCGCGTACCTGGGCGGAGTTCTCGCCGATGCCGCCGGTGAAAATCAGACCATCGAGGCGGGGCAGGGCGCAGGAGAGCGCCGCCAGCGACTTGGCGATGCGGTAGCAGAACACCTCGATGGCCAGCGTCGCCCCGGGATGACCCTGTGACTCGGCGGCCTCCAACTCGCGCATGTCGTTGGTCAGTCCTGACAGCCCCAACAGGCCGCTGTTGCGGTTGAACACCTCGTCGATGCGATCCAGCGACCAGCCCAACTGGCGGGAAAGATGCGCGTGCAGGCCCGGATCGACATCGCCGCTGCGTGTGCCCATCACCAGCCCTTCCAGTGGGGTCAGTCCCATGCTGGTGTCGAGGCTTCGGCCTTGCCATACGGCGCAGGTGGAGCAGCCGTTGCCCAGGTGAGCGGTGAGCCAGGCGCCGCCCTCGAGCTCGCTCAGCGCATCGGCGCGTCGGCTGACGTAGGCGTGGCTGGTGCCGTGGAAACCGTAGCGGCGAATGGCGTGGTCGCGGTAGAGCGCTTCCGGCAGGGCGTAACGGTAGGCTCGCGGCGGTAGGCTCTGGTGAAAGGCGGTATCGAACACCGCCACCTGGGGCAGCTCGGGAAACAGCCGACGCGTGGCCGCCAGTCCTTCCAGGTTGGCAGGGTTGTGCAGCGGGGCCAGCGCCGAGGTGCGTTCGATCGCCTCGACGACGTCGTCATCGATCAGCGCGGCTTGGGTGAAGCGCTCGCCGCCATGCACGATGCGATGGCCCACGGCGATCGGCCGACGCCCCTCCAGGCGATGGAGGATGGCTTCCAATGCACGGGTGTGATCGGCGCCACCGAGAGCCTGCGTGAAGGGTTTGCCGAGGCTGTCGACGCCCTTGAGCCGGGCATCGGCGCTACCCAAGCGTTCCGCCAGCCCGGCCAGACGCGGCTGGTCCGGTTCGGATGGCACCAAGGCATATTTGATCGACGACGAACCGCAATTGATGACCAGTACCGAGGCGTTCATCGGGGCTCCGCAAGGAAGTGAGTGTAGAGGCAGGATAGACGTAAGACTTTAGTCTATCACTCTGGCATCGCTATCGATCCTGTTCCAGGTCAAGCCGATATTTGATTAGCCGTCTATCGAAAATCTTGGCATGCTGAAGCACTCAAACTGTCGGAAGCCGCCATGTCGACCAATACCGCGGCGCTTGGCAGCGCATTGCTGCCGCGCCATCTTGCCGTACTGCTGCTGGCCAGCGTCGCTACCCTATTCGCCGGCAACCATGTCGCGGCCCGCTTGGCTTTCGACGAGGGCACCGGGCTGCTGCTCGCCGTGCTAGTGCGTTCCGCCGTGGCGCTCACCGTGCTGGTGGCACTTTTCCTGTGGCAAGGCAAGCGCTTGTCGCTACCGGCCGGCACTGGTCATTGGCAGCTCCTGGCAGGACTGATGGTCGCGATCCAGAGTCTGTGCCTCTACTCGGCGGTGGCGCGCATACCGGTCGTCGTGGCGCTGCTGCTGATGAACACCTTCCCCATTCAACTGGCGCTGCTCACCTGGGCATTGGGCGGGCCGCGCCCGACGCTACGCGCGGCGTTGATCATGGCCGCGATTCTGGCTGGCCTGGTGGTCGTGCTGGACGTTCCAGCCTGGCTGGCGAACCCCGAGGCACTCGGTCCGCAATGGCTGCCCGGGGTGGCCTTCGGCCTGGCGGCGGCGGCGGCCTTTTCCTGCGCGCTATGGATTACCGAGCACCACCTGGGAGAGGTGGGCAGCACGCTGCGTAGCCTGCTGACCATGCTCACCGTCTTCGTGATGATGATCGTCGCCGGCGCGCTGCAACTGGTGCCCGGTGGGATGGCGCTACCGGCAAGCCCGTCGGGCTGGGGTGCGCTGGTGGCGCTGGCACTGCTCTACAGCGTGGCGTTCTCGGTCTTGTTCATCAGCGTTCCGCGGCTGGAGATGGCACGCAATGCGCCGGTCATGAACGTCGAGCCGGTGGCTTCACTGTTGCTTGGGTATCTGGTGCTGGGACAAATGCTGTCGGGAATGCAGCTGATCGGCGGAGCGATCGTATTGGGTGGCATCGTCGTGCTCAGCTTGTCGCCGCGTTGAGCCTGCCTCGGCATCGAGTTTGTCGCGTTTAGATTCGTCTTGCGTACCTCCGGACTCTGTACCAGACTTGAAAGCGAAGTATGGAAACACTGTTTCTTAATGGAGGTGCGCTATGAAACTGCTCGCCATTTCCACTGCCGTGCTGATGGGCACTGCTCTTGCTTCCTCAGCCCAGGCCCAGCAATATCAGATGCCGATGTACCCCCAAGCCTATGCTGGCGCCGACGCCATGTTCTGGGAACTCGATCCCGATCAGGGCTCCTCGGCCGATTCCGTGGGCCTGCGTCTCAATGGTGGGATGCAATTCAACGACTATTTCGGCGCCGAGGCTCATCTGGGTACCGGCGGCTCCGACGGCGCGACCGAGCTCGATTATCTTGTAGGCGCCTATGCCAAGGGCATTCTGCCGGTTTCGCAGGAGTTCCGGCTGTATGGCCTGGCGGGCTTCACCGAAGTGGATTTCGACGCCGACAGCGAGAGTGGCTTCTCGTATGGTGCCGGCGGCGAGTTCGATGTGGCGCCCAACCTGGCGGTGGGGGCCGACTACATGCGCTACCTGGACGAATCGGCTTACACCTTCGATGCGGCAAGCATCGGGATTCGCTACCGTTTCTGAGTTGACCCGTCTGCGCGCCCGCCGCGCCCCCATGACGTTTGTCATGGGGGCGACTTCGTTAGCGGCTCAATCAGTGCCCCGGCCACTCGCCATGTTCCTTCCAGCTCTCCAGCAGGGCGGGCAGGTGCTTGAGGTCTCCGTTCTCGACGACCTCGACCTGCAAGCCCTGAAGCCGCTGCAGGTCGGTGAGCCGCTGCCGGGACTTGTCGAACTCGCCGCAGGCCAGCAGTACCCGGGTAGCGGCGAGCCCTGCTGAATGGTTGAGCATGCCGTGCAACCGCTTCAGGCCCTGCTCGATACAGGCGCTGGAGCCGGGGCGCGTGATGAGGGACTCAATGAACAGCAACCGGTTGCGTTCCACTGCCAGGCAATCGGATACCACGGGTTCGCCGTTGTGCTGGCCGCTCAGGTCGAGGATATGAGCCTCGCTGCAAACCCGCGCTAGCCCGGCCTCCTGGGCGCTGAGCCAGGCATACTCCGTCAACCAGCCGCCGCCCAGGTAGTACCCGCCCTCCAAGGAATCGATGGCCACGACGTCGGCTGCATCGCTCGACCAGTGCAGTAGGCCGGCCTCATCCAGCGCCTTCAACGCATCGGTAGCTGGGAAGCACGGCGATTCCTTCAACCACTGGCGCTCGGCGCCGGGTCGTAGCCGGGCTTCCGAGGGGGTGACGCTCTCCAGCGCACCTCCCTCGCCGTGCACCATGTCGTGCAGTTCTCCGAGCAGAACGGCCAGGCGGTCGGCATGATGGGCGAGGTAGCGGGTAAGGTGCTTGCGCTGTTGACAAGCCTGGCGCCACTCGCCTTTATCGGACAGTGCACGAACTCGCTTGCGGCCATTGGCCAGCAGGTAGCGATCGACGTCCAGTACCGGCTCGATGGCCATGATGTCGGGGGCTGAGTCGGGGCTATCGCACGCCAAGCGGTAGAGCGCCCCCGCTCGAATGTCCACATGCAGCCAGTCGGCGGAGCAGCGCTGCATGGCATGCTGGAACAGCAGGGCAGTAAGCGTGCTGCAGCCGCCCGCGTCCAGGGTGACCGAGAGAGAGGGGTTATCGAACTGCTGGCGATACAGGGATTCGGCTAACGCATCGGCATATTCTGCGCAGCGGTGGGGCTCGTCGTCCGGAAGGCGAGCGTGTGTCTCGATCTCGGTTCCACGGGGCAGTTCGTGGCGTAGCAGAATCGCCAGTCGCTCGGCCGCCTGGGGCGGTGATTGGCATGGTATCAGCACGATCCGCTGGGGACGAAGCTGCAGAATCGGTATCAGGCTTACCTCAGGGCGCTCGGTTACCAGCGCGACGTGCAGGTGTGGCATGGGCTTGCTCCCTCCGCACTTGGTCCTTGCAGATTCCTACAGGCTACATCCGAGCGTTCCGTGCTGTCGCCTGTGGCGACAAAAAAACACGCCGGCCCTGGGGCCGGCGTCATGGTTGGTAGCGGCCTGGTTCACACCTCCTTGTAGAGCTCCGCTCCCGTCTGGCGGAACTTCTCGGCTTGCTCCTCCATGCCTTTCATGACGGCTTCCTGGTCACCGTCGAGGCCGTGTTCGGCGGCGTAGTCGCGCACCTCCTGGCTGATCTTCATCGAGCAGAACTTGGGGCCGCACATGGAGCAGAAATGGGCGACCTTGGCCGAGTCCTTGGGCAGGGTTTCGTCGTGGTACTCGCGGGCGGTGTCGGGATCGAGACCCAGGTTGAACTGGTCCTCCCAGCGGAACTCGAAGCGCGCCTTGGACAGCGCGTTGTCACGGCGCTGGGCGGCCGGGTGGCCCTTGGCCAGGTCGGCGGCGTGGGCGGCGATCTTGTAGGTGATGATGCCGGTCTTGACGTCATCCTTGTTGGGCAGGCCCAGATGCTCCTTGGGCGTGACGTAGCAGAGCATGGCGCAGCCGTACCAGCCGATCATCGCCGCGCCGATGCCGGAGGTGATGTGGTCGTAGCCGGGGGCGATATCGGTGACCAGCGGCCCGAGCGTGTAAAAGGGCGCCTCGTCGCAGTATTCGAGCTGCTTGTCCATGTTCTCCTTGACCAGGTGCATGGGCACGTGGCCGGGCCCCTCGATCATCACCTGCACGTCGTGCTTCCAGGCGATCTTCGTCAGCTCACCGAGGGTCTTGAGCTCTGCCATCTGGGCCTCGTCGTTGGCATCGGCCACCGAGCCGGGGCGCAGGCCGTCGCCCAGCGAGAAGGCCACATCGTACTGCTTGCAGATCTCGCAGATCTCCTCGAAGTGGGTGTAGAGGAAGCTTTCCCGGTGATGGAACAGGCACCACTTGGCCATGATCGAACCGCCGCGCGAAACGATGCCGGTCACCCGCTTGGCGGTCAGCGGCACGTAGCGCAGCAGCACCCCGGCATGGATGGTGAAGTAGTCGACGCCCTGTTCGGCCTGCTCGATCAGGGTGTCGCGAAATACTTCCCAGGTGAGATCCTCGGCCACGCCCTTGACCTTCTCCAGCGCCTGGTAGATCGGCACCGTGCCGATCGGCACCGGCGAGTTGCGGATGATCCACTCGCGTGTCTCGTGGATGTTCTGACCGGTGGAGAGGTCCATGATGGTGTCCGCACCCCAGCGGATGCCCCAGGTCATCTTGTCGACTTCCTCTTCGATGGAGGAGGTCACCGCCGAGTTGCCGAGGTTGCCGTTGATCTTCACCAGGAAGTTGCGGCCGATGATCATCGGCTCGGACTCGGGGTGGTTGATGTTGCAGGGGATGATGGCGCGCCCGGCGGCGACTTCGGCACGCACGAACTCCGGCGTGATCTCCTCGGGCAACCGGGCGCCGAAGCCCTGCCCGGGGTGCTGATGACCGAGGATGCGCTCGACCTCGGCCGTGCCCAGGGCTTGCCGGCGCTGATTCTCGCGGATGGCGATGAACTCCATCTCCGGCGTGACGATGCCCTGGCGGGCGTAGTGCAGCTGGGTGACGTTCTTGCCTGCCTTGGAGCGGCGGGGTGTGCGGGTGAGGTCGAAGCGTAGCGGGGCGAGCATGGGATCGCTGGCGCGGCGCTTGCCGTACTCGCTGGTGGGGCCGTCGAGGAACTCGGTGTCATCGCGCTCCTCGATCCAGGTGCGGCGCAGCTCCGGTAGCCCCTGGCGCAGGTCGTTGCTGGCCGCCGGATCGGTGTAGGGGCCGGAAGTGTCATAGACCAGCAGCGGCGGGTTCTGTTCGTCGGCGCCGGAGGTCCTGGTCGGCGACAGCGAGATCTCGCGGAAGGGCACGCGGATATCGGGTCGCGAGCCTTCGACGTAGACCTTGCGCGAACCGGGCAGCGGCTGGATGGCGGCCTCGTCGACCTTGGCGGTCTCGGCGAGGAAGTGGGCGGTCTTGCTCATGGGTGTTCTCCCTTGTTGTGGGTCGTCAGGGAGGACAGCTGGGGAGGACAGGGGCAGCAGTGCGGCGCCTTGCTGCGTGTCGCTTGATCCCTACGCTGGTCCTAGCCAGTTCAGGTTCAACGGGATCCATGCTGGGCGCGCAGCGCTGCATGATCTCAGCCGTCTTCAACGGCACCCCGTCAAGCGTGTTTGCCCGCCATGTCGGCGGGTACTGCATGGCAGCGGGTCAGATCGCTCGATCCAGTCCCATCTGCCAAAAGTCGATCTCGAGTCGCGTAGCATCGCGGAACACCTCGGCGAGCTCGGCAAAGCGCGCCGGAGTGACGTCGGCCAGGCGTGTATCGAGCCACTCCAGCTCGGCGCGCATGGCGCCCTGGAATTCGTCGCTCTCGTACATGGCGATCCAGGCGTCATAGGGGTTGATCTTGCCGCGCAGCGTGAAGGACTGCGCGTTCAGCCAAGTGGCGATCTCGCCATAGCCCACCAGGCAGGGGGCGAGTGCCACGTGCAGGTCGAGCAGATCGCCGCGGTTGCCGGTATCGAGTACGTAGCGGGTATAGGCCATCGTCGCCCGTGCCTCCGGCAGCTGAGCGAGTTCTGCCTCGCCGATTCCCCATTCGCGGCAGTAGCCCACATGCAGGTCCAGCTCCACGTCGAGAATCGCCTTGAGGCCTTCATGGGCCTGGCGCAGGTCGGCGAGGCTGCGGCTCTTGTAGGCGGCCAGCGCGTAGGCGCGGGCAAAGTGGATCAGGAACAGGTAGTCCTGTTGCAGGTAGTGGCGGAAAGCGCCCTCTGCGAGAGTGCCGTCACCCAGGCCGCGCACGAAGTCATGCTCGATGTAGGCGCGCCAATCGTCGTGGCAGGCGTTGGTCAGGTCGGTGAAGCGATAGCCCATCTTGCCTCCGGTATCGAATCGGATCCGGAACGCGGGCGGGAGGAAGTCAGAGGTGGCTGGGGTGAGGCGGCGGTTGCTTGCCGCGACGGGGCCACCGCTTGATCCCTACGCCGGTACGAGCCGGATCAGGTTCTACGGGCCCCGCCGTGACGACTGCTCATTCCGGCGAGCAATTCGTATGGCGATCTCAGCCGGTTCCACCGGCACCCCGTCAAGCGTCTGGGCCAGTCTAGCAGGATGAGGCCGTCTTGCCAGTCACCGAAGCGAAATGGATCTTTAATAAAGCCGGAACGACTTGTGCTTCGGGTGCCCCTGCTGCTGCTCGATCACCTTGCGGTAGCGCTTGTACTCCCACTGGTACTGGGCCGGGTCCAGCGCGATGGCGTTCTCCACACAGGCGTTGACGCCGGTGGCCGATTGCGTTTCGTCGGCGGCATAGACTCGCTCGTCGGCGGCCAGGAAGTGAATGGCGAAGCCGCGGCCGGGGAGGCGCCGGGCCACGCCGGTGACGACTCGGGCATCGGTGCGGGCCACCAGCTTGGGCAGCAGGGTCGCGGTGTAGGCCAGGCGATGGTAGAAGGGGGCGAACACGCCGCTGCCCCAGTCGGGCTCCTGGTCGGGTAGGATGCCCACCGCCTCGCTGCGCTTGAGTGCCTTGAGCAGGGCCGCAACGCCGCGCGGGTTGGTCGGCACCAGACTCGCGCCCATGCGCTCGCGTCCCCTGCGGATCACCGTATCGAGTTCGGCGATCTTGGGGGGCTCGTACATGGCGGTGAAGGGGAAGTGGCTGGAAAGCCAGAAATTGAGTACTTCCCAATTGCCGAAGTGCGGTGCCAGCACGATCACGCCGCGCCCCTCGGCGCGGGCGTCGTCGAGCAGTTCACGGCCGTGGATCTCGTGGATCGAGGCCTCGACCCGCTGCGGTTCGCCCATCCAGGCGAAACCCAGCTCGAGCATGGTGGCGGTGGAGTGGGTCAGGCTCTCCCGCGCTAAGCGACGTCGTGCCGCTGCGCTGCGCTCGGGAAAGACCTCCGCCAGGTTGATCTCGGTGACCTTGCGCTCGCGCCGGCTGAAGCGATGCACCAGCGGGCCGGTGAGGCGGGCCAGTCGCCAGAGCATGGCGGGGCGGCGGCCGGCCAGGCTGCGCCATAGCGTGGCAATGGCGCGACCCTGCAGGGTGGCGGTGGATGACTGCGGCTCGCTCATGGGTTCAGATCAGCCAGGCGTCCACATTGTCGGGGGCACGCTGCTCCTGCAGGCGCTTGATGCCCTTGACGCAGCGAATCACCAGCCAGACGATCACCACCAGCCAGGTCAGGAAACCGATCAATACCAGCATCAGTAAGCCGGAAATGGCAAAGTAGAGCAGCGCGAGCCAGAAGGTGCGGATCAAGTAGCGGTAGTGTTCATCGAACCAGTGGGGTCCCTCGCCGCGATAGACGTAGGCGATTACCACGCCGACCAACAGGGTCAGGCCGCCGGTGACGATGCCTGCCAGATACAGGGCATAGACGACGATGGGCAGGGTGGTGTCGGGCTTGCCACCCGAATCGATGACGCTGCGGCTCTCGGGGTTATCGTTCATGAGGCGTCCAGTCGTTCATGGTATGCGTCAATGATACCGGCCATGGGCCACATTGCCAGGGAGGCAGCTATTCGAGTGCCTCCTTGAGCGGGCGGCTGATCTCCAACAGGCTGCCGTCGGGGTCGCGCAAGTAGAGTGATTCGATGAGGCAGTTGGCCCCCTGACGGGTGACCGGGCCGAGCTCCACTTCTACATCGAGTGCCGCCAGGTGGCGCTGGACCTCGTCCAGCGGCAGCAGGCTGCGCAGGCAAAGATCCAGGCTCCCCGGCGTGGGGGTGGCGGCGCGCGGCTCGATGTCGGTGGCGGTCCAGTGGAGGCGCAGAGCGATGTCGCCGAGTATCAGGTCGACACGCTCTCGATCCCGGTAGCGTACCTCGAGCCCGAGCACACGAGAGTAGAAGTCCACGGCACGTGAAATGTCGGTCACGGTGATGACCAGATGGTCCAGACCTGACAGCATCGCCGGCCTCCTCGTTGTGATGTGTTTAAAGCAATCTCATTTCGCCAGGCCCAAAAGGATACGACGATGCCGACCTGCCCGCTATGCGCATCCCCGCATTCCCGCCATTTTCATCACGACGCGAGGCGTGACTACTACCGCTGCGAGAACTGCCGGCTGGCATTCGTGCCGCCTGTTCAGCGCCTCTCGCCCGAGCAGGAACGGGCGGTCTACGACCAGCACGAGAACCACCCCGACGACTTCGGCTATCGCCGCTTCCTGTCGCGGCTGTTCGAACCGCTGAAGAGCCGGCTGGGGCCAGGGGCCCGTGGTCTCGACTTCGGTGCCGGCCCCGGCCCGACGCTTTCGCTGATGTTCGAGGAGGCGGGCCACCCCATGGCGATCTACGACCCTTTCTACGCACCGGATACCTCTGCACTCGAGCGGCGCTACGATTTCATCACCGCCACCGAGGTAGTGGAGCATCTGTTCGCGCCGGGGCGTGAGCTCGAGCGCCTTGCGGCGCTGCTGCCAGAAGGAGGCTGGCTGGGACTGATGACCAAGCGGATGACCAGCGAGGAAGCTTTCGCCCGTTGGCACTATATCCTCGATCCGACCCACGTATGCTTCTTCAGCGAGGCGAGCTTCGAATGGCTGGCGGAGAGGCTCGGCATGAGCATCGAGTTTCCCGGTACTGATGTGGCCTTATTGCAGAAACGCTGAGCCGGCCGGCGTCGAAAAAAGTCAGTGTGTCTTTCTGTTTTGAGTGGCGATGACGGTGCTTTTCTCTAACCTGTCGAAGGGGGAAAGAATAAGCGTTTGACTCTGGCGACGACGGGCGTATGATTCGCGCCGCCCCGCTCGAGCATTGGTTCTTTTTCGGCAACGCACAGGGGGCGGTGGGCAGCGTTCCACGGCTTTTTCTGGCATCTTAACTTCCTTCGATTCACCTGCTGTCGAGAGGCGCGCTCATGTCGCGGCAACTGCTGGCCATGGCCCTGGCACCTCTGCTGGGACTCTTCATTCTGGGTATCGGCAATGGCTTCCTGGCTACCCTGATCACCCTGCGGCTGGACGCAGCCGGTGAGTCGCCGGTGGTGATCGGTTGGGTCTCCTCGGCCTACTTCATTGGCCTGGCGCTTGGGGCAGTGTTCAACGATCGGCTGCTGCTGCGTATCGGCCATATCCGTGCCTATGGCAGCTTTGCCTCGTTGGTAGCGGTCACCGTGTTGCTGCAGGCGCTGTTTTTCGAACCCTGGGCCTGGTTCGCCCTGCGCCTGGTGGGGGGCTGGGCCACTGTGGGTGTTTATCTCGTCATCGAGAGCTGGCTGCTCACATCGGGCGACCAGAAGGTGCGCGGCAGGTTGCTGGCGCTCTATATGATCTCGCTGTATGCCGCCGGCGTTGTGGGCCAACTGCTGCTCGGCGTCACCGACGCCATGGGTGAGACGGCACCATTCATGGTCATCGGCATGCTGGCCTCGCTGTCGGTGTTGCCGATGGCAATGATTCCACGGGTCTCGCCGCTGATCGAGCATGCCGAGCCGCTGTCGCCGATGCGCCTGATCACCATGACGCCCTCCGGCGTGATGGGCAGTTTCGGCTCGGGACTGGCAGTCGCTGCCATCTATACTCTGTTGCCTCTCTACCTGCAGCGCATCGGCCTGAGCGTAGCTCAGGTTGGTCAGATGATGGCCGTCGTCGTGCTTGGCGCCATGCTGCTGCAGTACCCTCTCGGGCGCTGGTCCGACCGACATGATCGTCAGATCGTGCTGATCATGATCGGCGCCTTCTGCGCCTTGATCTCGGCTGCCATGCTGTTGCTGCCGCTGACGACCTGGGTGCTGGCGGCGCTTCTGTTTCTGCTGGGCGGAGGGGTCTTTGCGCTCTATCCGGTAGCGGTGAGCCATGCCGCCGATCGTGCGCCGGCCGGTGCGCTGGTGCGCATGAGCCAGGGCCTGCTGCTGATCAACGCCATTGGCTCGACGGTGAGTCCACCGCTGATCTCGCCGGTGATGGGCTGGGTGGGAGATGCCGGTCTGTTCTGGGCTTTCGGTGCTCTGGGCGTGTTCCTGGTGGGCTTCTTCACTTGGCGGCGCAGCGTGCGCCCGGCGCCGGTACCGGTGGCGCCCTTTGCACCTTCGACGCCGATGTCGTCGGCAGGCGCCGAGCTCACCGTTACCGAGGAACTGGTACAGGGCGCCACCGAGCATGAATACGTGGAGGATCTCTCCAACGTGGTACCGGAAATCGAGGTGGCCGAACCCTTGGTCGGCCCGCCGCCGCCGGATGAGCCGCATATCGCCTACTATCAAGACGACGACGATACCGACCTGCCACCGAGCGATGAGCGTGAGCGAATCGTGGAACCACTCGACAGCGACGCCCGCCGCTAAGAGACTCCTTCGACCACGAGATTCTTCACGTCGCCGACTTTACCGAAGCGCCCGATGCTCCCGCATCGGGCGCCTTGCGTTGGGGTGCGACCTAGGGATAATGGTTAACGGAAAGTAGTGAAACTACTATCACCGTTGTCATTTTCCTGAGGTAGTGCCATGTTTCCCTTCGCCGCTCCCGTTCGTGACCTCCGCTTCGTACTCGAGGAACTGCTCGAGTACCGTTCGCTCGACCTGCCAGGCTTCGGCGAAGCCAGCCCCGACCTGATCGAAGCGGTACTGGAGGAGGCGGCCAAGCTGGCTGGGGAAGTCTGGGCCCCGCTCAACGCCCGCGGCGACCGCCAGGGCTGCGTGCGCCGTGAAGATGGCGGCGTAACCCTGCCGGATGGTTTTGCCGAGGCCTACCAAGCTTATGTGGAAGGCGGCTGGAATGGCATCGGCGTGTCCCAGGCGCTGGGTGGCCAGGGGCTTCCCGAGGTGGTGGCGAGCAGCGTGCAGGAGATGCTGCATGGCGCCAATATGGCGCTGGGGCTGTGCCCGATGCTCACCGCCGGGGCCATCGAGGCGCTGGCCCACCACGGCAGCGATGCGCTCAAGGAGACCTACCTGCCCAGGCTGGTCGAGGGCAGCTGGACCGGCACCATGAACCTCACCGAGCCCCAGGCCGGCTCCGATCTGTCCAAGGTGCGCACGCGGGCCGTTCCCTGCCCCGATGAAGAGGGTGATCACTATCGCCTGTTCGGGCAGAAGATCTTCATCACTTGGGGCGAGCACGACGCCAGTGAGAACATCATCCATCTGGTACTGGCGCGCAAGCCCGACGCCCCCGAGGGCAACAAGGGCATCTCGCTGTTTCTGGTGCCGAAGTTCCTGGTCAACGACGACGGTTCGCTGGGTGAGCGCAACGACGTCACCTGTGCCTCCATCGAGCACAAGTTGGGCATCCACGGCTCGCCCACCTGCACCCTCAGCTTCGGCGAGCACGACGGCGCCATCGGTTACCTGGTGGGCGAGGAGGGGCGCGGTCTCAACCACATGTTCACCATGATGAACGAGGCGCGTCACAAGGTCGGCGTGCAGGGCATCGGCGTGGCCGAACGCGCCTGCCAGCACGCCTTCGCCTACGCCCTGGACCGCGTGCAGGGCAAGGCGCGCGGTAGTGAGGCGACCATCAGCGAGCACCTCGACGTGCGTCGCATGCTGCTTTCGATGCGTGCCCGTACCGATGGCCTGCGGGCGCTGGCGCTCTATTGTGCGGCTCAGCTCGACGTGGCACGCCACGCCGCCGATAACGCCGAGCGCGAAGCTGCCCAAGCCCGGGTCGACGTGCTGATCCCGGTGGTCAAGGCGTTTTCCACCGACCAGGCCGTGGATATCGCCTCCATGGGCGTGCAGGTGCATGGCGGCATGGGCTTCATCGAAGAGACCGGTGCCGCCCAACTGCTGCGCGATGCACGTATCGCGCCGATCTACGAAGGCACCAATGGCATCCAGGCGCTCGACCTGGCCGGGCGCAAGCTACAGCGAGATGGCGGGGCGGCCCTGGCCGGCCTGATCGAGGAGGTCGAGGCCACGGTCAGCGAACTGCGTGACAGCGGCGATCTTGCTCCCCTAGGCATAAGCTTGGCGGAGGGAGCCGCCGACCTGCGTGCCGCCATGCAGATCGTGCTCGAGCAGGGCCGCGACCCCGAATGCGGCCTGGACGCCATCCAGGCCTATGCCACGCCCTTTCTCAACCTGGCCGGTCATGTGCTGTGTGCCTGGCAGATGGGGCGGGCGGCGCTCAAGGCCAGCGCAGCGCGGACCAGTGGCAGTGACGAGCCGTTCTACCGCAGCAAACTGGCTGCCGCCGACTTTGCGCTGCGCCAGTGGCTACCCGTCGGCCGCGCCAATCGCAGCGTGATCGAAGCAGGCATGGAGAGTCTGGCCGACTTCGACGCCTCGGCAATCTGAGGCGTTGGCAGCGGCCGGCCGACTCACCGGCCGCTGCAGGCTGGAATCGCACCACACAATAACGACATTCCACTCGGAGCCCACCATGAACGACAGCATCTTCGAACAGGACCTGCCCAAGACGCCGGCCAACCATGTGGCGCTATCGCCACTGACCTTCATCGAGCGCAGCGCTTCCATCTACCCCGATTACCCGGCGGTCATCCATGGCAACATCCGCCGCAGCTGGAGCGAGACCTGGGTGCGCTGTCGCCGGCTTGCCTCGGCGCTCGAGAAGCGCGGCATTCAGCCCGGCGAGACGGTAGCGGCCATGTTGCCCAACGTGCCGGCCATGTTCGAGGCCCACTTCGGTGTGCCGTTGGCCGGTTGCGTGCTCAACACGCTCAATATTCGCCTCGACGCCGAGGCCATCTCCTACATGCTGGAACACGGTGAGGCTCAGGCGATCCTGGTCGACCCGGAGTTCGCCGACGTGATCGAGGATGCCGTCTCGCGGCTGGCGATCAAGCCGTTGGTGATCGACGTGGATGATCCCATGTTCGAGGGTGAGGTGCGCCACATCGGCGAGCTGGAATACGAGGCACTGCTGGCCGAGGGCGAGGCAGAATTTGCCTACCGCCTGCCCGAGGACGAGTGGCAGGCAATCTCGCTCAACTACACGTCGGGCACCACCGGCAAGCCCAAGGGAGTGGTCTATCACCATCGTGGTGCTTACCTCAACGCGGTGAGCAACATCCTCGAGTGGGCCATGCCGCACCATCCGGTCTACCTCTGGACCCTGCCGATGTTCCATTGCAACGGCTGGTGTTTCCCCTGGACCATCGCCGCCAATGCCGGTACCAGCGTCTGCCTGCGTAAGGTCGACCCCAAGAAAATCATGGATCTGATCGTCGACGAGAAGGTGACCCACTTCAGCGGCGCACCTATTGTGCTCAACGGACTGGTCAACTTGCCCGCGGAGCAGAAGCGCGAGTTCGACCATCCGGTGAAGGTCACCACCGCCGGCGCCGCACCCCCCGCCTCGGTAATCGCCGGGGTCGAGAAGCTCGGCATCGAGGTTACCCATGTCTATGGCCTCACCGAGGTCTACGGCCCGGTGACGGTATGCGCCTGGCGCGAGGCCTGGGATGAGTTGCCGCTGGAACAGCGGGCCAGGATCAAGGCGCGCCAGGGCGTTCGCTACCACATGCTCGAAGCACTCTGCGTGGCCGATCCCAACACCTTGGAGCCGGTGCCCAAGGACGGCGAGACCATCGGCGAGATCCTGATGCGCGGCAACAACGTGATGAAGGGCTATCTCAAGAATGAGGCCGCCACCGAGCAGGCGCTGGAAGGTGGCTGGTATCATACCGGCGACCTGGCCGTGTGGCACCCGGACGGTTACATCGAGATCAAGGATCGCTCCAAGGACATCATCATCTCCGGTGGTGAGAACATCTCCACCATCGAAGTGGAGGATGCCATCTACTCCCATCCTGCAGTGGAAGAAGCCGCGGTGGTGGCCAAGCCCGACGAGAAATGGGGCGAGACACCCTGCGCCTTCGTCAAGCTCAAGGTGGGTTTCGGCGAGGTCACCGAGGCCGACATCATCGAGCACTGCCGTGAGCACCTGGCGCGCTTCAAGGTCCCGAAGACGGTGATCTTCACCGAGCTGCCCAAGACCTCAACCGGCAAGATACAGAAATTCGTTCTGCGTGAAGAAGCGCGCAAGCACTGAACGGGAGGGACACCATGAGTCATCAATCGATAGGCGTGGTCGGTGCCGGCACCATGGGGCAGGGCATCGCCCAGGTACTGGTCGCGAGCGGTTTCCCCGTCCAGCTCTACGACGTGGCCGACGAGCAGCTCGGCCGTGCCCAGGCCGCCATCGACAAGGGGCTGGGCAAGCTGGTGGCCAAGGAGAAGCTCGGTGAGGGGGAGAAGAGCGGGGCCATGGCGCGCCTCGAGCTGACCACCTCGCTGGAAGCGCTGCGCGGCTGCGAAGTGATCGTCGAGGCCGCTCCCGAGCAGCCGGCGCTGAAGGAGAAGCTGTTCCGCGACCTGAGCCGCCTGAGCCATGACGCCATCCTGGCGTCCAATACCTCGTCGCTATCGCTGACCCGGCTCGCCGCGGTATGCGAGCGCCCCGAGCGCGTGGTGGGCATGCACTTCTTCAACCCGGTGCCTGTACTCAAGCTGGTCGAGGTGATCCGTGCCGAGCAGACCTCTGATGCCACCGTGGCCCGCATCGAGGAGCTGGCCAGAGCGCTGGGCAAGACCTCGGTAGCCATCGCCGATTCGCCTGGGTTCGCCGTCAACCGCCTGCTCGTGCCGATGATCAACGAGGCCGCCTTTCTACTGCAGGAAGGGGCGGCCAGCGCCGAAGACATCGACCAGTCGATGAAGCTCGGCGCCGCTCACCCCATGGGGCCGCTGGCGCTCGCCGACCTGATTGGCCTGGACGTTTGCCTGGCGATCATGGAGGTGCTGCAGGAGGGCTTCGGCGATCCCAAGTATCGCCCCTGCCCGTTGCTCCGGCGCATGGTGGCGGCCGGCTATCTGGGGCGCAAGACGGGGCGGGGCTTTCATGTGTATGACTGACCGATAGTGGGGGCGACGAAAAAGGGGATTGCCGACCAACCAAGCGTTCGCTAGGGTTGGTCGGTAACCACTTCACAAGAACGCGACACAACAGGAGCCCCACATGAGCGAGAAGCTGATCGATGTGGCCGAAGACGCCGGCGTCGTGCGTCTGACAATCAATCGTCCGAAAGCCCTGAATGCGCTCAACAGCGGCGTGCTGCACGAGCTGGAAACCATCCTGACCGAGCTTGAAACGCGCCAGGGCCTGCGCGCCGTGCTGATCACCGGGGCAGGGGAAAAATCATTCGTCGCCGGTGCCGACATCACCGAGATGCGCGAGAAGACGCCGGAGGAAGCTCGTGCCTTCGCCAGCCAGGCGCTGCGTACCATCAAGCGCCTCGAAGCGTTGCCGGTGCCGGTGGTCGCCCTGGTGAACGGGTTTTGTCTTGGCGGCGGCTGCGAACTGGCGCTGGCCTGCGACTGGGCCGTAGCCAGCGACAACGCCATCTTCGGCCAGCCCGAAGTGTTGCTGGGTGTGATCCCAGGCTTCGGCGGCACCCAGCGCCTGCCGCGTCGAGTAGGGCCGGCCATGGCATTGGACCTGGTCACCACCGGGCGCAAGATCGATGCCCAGGAGGCGCTGCGCATCGGCCTGGTCAACCGCGTGATGCCCCAGGCCGAACTCGAAGGCTACGCCGAGGAACTGATTAAGCAGCTCTCCGGCAACGGCCCGCAAGCCGTGCGCGCCGCCAAGCAGGCCGTGCACGATGGCATGGACCAAGACCTCGACAGCGCCCTGGCCCTGGAAACCGCGCTGTTCGCGTTCTGCTTCGCCGGCGAGGAGCAGAGTGAGGGCATGGGGGCCTTCGTCGAGAAGCGCAAGCCTAACTTCTGATACCTGTCTTCTACTTTTCAAGGACGGCAGAGACGTTTGTCACTGCCGTCCTTCTTTTACGCCTCAGGATTCAGCGTGCGGTGATAGGCACAGCTCACTAGTGGATTGAAGGGCTCGAGGTGTGTGGCCGCATTGGTGCGGAACCAGACGTGCTGGTCATAGTGCGGTTCGAAGCCATGGGCTTCGTCGCTGGCCGTGTTCGGGTCGTCGGCCATGTAGTCCCACTGGCGGCCGGCGAAGACCGGCGGCTCACTGTTGCCGGCGGCTTCCCAGGCTTGCTGAAAGACCAGGTTTTCGACCCCGACCAGCAGCATCGAACCATCTGCCTGGGGCTCGTAGAGCAGAATGGAGGGAGTGTGGAAGTCGAGATTGATGCCATTGCCGTCGACGCGCGGCTCGACGGCCGTGATGCCCAGCAGGTCGGGACGCAGGTAATGAATACCCATGTCGCCTAGCTCTGCTGGAAAACCCTCTGCTGCTGCACTCACGCATTGACCGGAGGGATCGGGCACGTAACCTTCCGCCAATGCCACGTTCACATCTTCGAAGCGCTGTGTGGCGGCGCGGATCGCGTCGATCATTGCTGCTACGTTACCCTCTTCGGTCGGCCCGCTCGTCGAGTGTGCCAAAGCGCTGGCGCTCATTGTCATGGCAGCGCCGAGCCACAGCCCCGCCCACATCACTTTGGTGATCATCTGTCTTTTCATTGTTTTTCTCCCCATGCAGTCAGCGTTCGCACCGAAACCTGAGCGCGGCGCGCTTACGGAGAGTAACAAGGCTCGAAGGGGAGACGAGGCTGATTCTGTCTAACGAGAAAGAAGGGGGGCGGCGGTTAAGCCACTTCGCGCCGCCGCCAGCGAATCATTCCTGTAGCAATGGCGGTTCCCGTCAAGGTAATGGCCATGCCGACCATGACCTGCAGGCTGAGTCGTTCGCCCAGCAGCAGATAGCCCCACAGCAGGGCACTGACCGGCACCAGGAAGGTTACCGTGGAGGTGGCGGTGGCACCGGCACTCGAGATCAGGCCGAAGTAGAGCAGAAAGGCGAGAGTGGTGCTGAAGGCGGCAAGCCCCAGGCCATTGGCCCAGGCCAGGCCGCTGATCGGCTCGGCGGGCCACAGCCACAAACCGGGAATCAGCAGGATCAGCGCCGACATGGCGGTGCTGCCGGCAGCCAGCACCCGCACCGGCAGGTGCGACAGGTAGGTCTTGGAGTAATTGGTGGCCACGCCGTAGCAGAAGGTCGCTCCAACGGCGGCGAGGATGAACCAGCCATCACCGCCCAGGGCGAAATCCAGCCTATTGGCCGAGAGTACATAGACGCCGAAGAAGGCCAGCGCCAGGCCCAGATACTGCTGGCGGCGTACCGGGGTGGTGAAGAACAGCGCGCCGAGCAGAGCGGTGAAGATGGGTGTGGTGGCGTTGATCAGCGAAGTGAAGCCCGCCTCGAGCCGCACCGTGGCCAATGCCAGCAGGCTGAAAGGCAGCACGTGATTGACCAACCCCAGCAACAGCAGGCCGCCCTTGTTCTCCCAGACCAGCTTTAGATAGCGCAGGCTGAACAGCAGGGGCAGCAGAAGCAGTGAGCCGATGCCCATGCGCACCAGAATCAGCGACACCGGGCCGAACTCAGGCACTGCCACGCGCATGAAGATGAACGACATGCCCCATAGCGTCGAGAGCAGGATCAGGCGTAGAGAATCGGCCGGTGACATGCGGCGTCCTTGAAGGGCTGTAGCAGAACAGTGAGCGTAGACCATGCCGTCAGTCTATGGAAAGGCTTCATTCCATCAATATTCGTGATGGCAATCATCAAGCGAGAGAGAAGGCTCAAGTCGACGCGCCGACGACGATCCAACCCTCGGCGTCGACGCTCACCGGCACCCGGTCGAGCTCACAGCCGAGGCCGAAGCCGCCGAGGCCCTCTCCAGTGCGCGTCGAGAAGGTCGCATCATGGTTGCTGCAGCGCAGCTGCTCGCCGTCGCGACTGAGAATCCGCGAACCGCGCTGGTCGAGGGGAAGATATTGATGAGGGCAGGCATTGACGTAGCCGAACAGCGCTTCGTCGAGGCGAATCAACAGCAGCGGGAAGGTGCCTTTCTCACTCGCCAGGGTCAGGCTGTGAGTTTCACCGGGCGTAAGTTCCTCCAGCCTGACGAGGCGCGTTCCAGGCGCGGGTGCGCTACGATATTGCTGCCATGCCTGAGTCATGACGAAAAGCCCTCCTACGGTAAGCGAGCCGTCATTGTCGCCAATGACGGCTCGCCTGTCAGCGTGGGCTCGGGCTGAACCTGCTTGAACAATGGGCGCAATTCAGAGGAACAGAGCGTGAGAATCAAGGAACTCAATCTCTACCCGGTCAAGTCGCTGCGCGGCATTCCGCTCGATCGGGCGACCCTGGGCGTGCGCGGCTTGGCTTACGACCGCAACTGGATGGTGGTCGATCAGGTAGGGCGCTTCGTCACCCAGCGGCAGATGCCGGGCATGGCGCGGGTGACGGTCCGGCTCGAGGAAGACTGGCTGGTGCTGGAACATCCCGAAGCGCAGCCGCTGGCCATTGCACTGGCACGCCGCGACCAGCCCCGGCTGACCACTTACGTATGGGACGATGCCTGCCAGGCGCTGGACGAAGGAGAGGAGGCAAGCCGCTGGCTTACCGCCGTACTTGGCGACCTGCGCGGCAGTGCGTTGCGCCTGGTACGCTTCGATGACGCTCACCGGCGCCCCGTGGAGTCCCGCTATCTCCAGGGCGAAGAGGCCCATACCGCCTTTGCCGATGGCTATCCCTTCCTGATCGCCTCGCAAGCCTCGCTCGATGCCCTCAACCGTGAACTGCAACAAAAGGTCCTCGTGCCACTGCCCATGAACCGGTTCCGGCCCAATATCGTAATCGAAGGGGTTTCCGCCTTCGCCGAAGATGGCTGGAACGAGGTGATGGCGCAGGAGGGCCAATACCGCTTCGGGCTGCGCAAGCCGTGCCAGCGCTGCAAGATCACTACCATCAACCAGGCCAATGGAACCATCGAAGTTCCCGGCGAGCCGCTGCAGACCTTGATCCAGATGAAAACTCAGCCACTGCGGCCGGGGGCGTATTTTGGCCAGAACGCTACGCTGCTCACGGGCGAAGGGGAAGTCATCGCAGTGGGCGAGACGCTCCATGCGAAGTGAAGGCGTCTGCTGCCTACTTGGGAAATGAGGGCCACGGAAGGGGCGCAAAAAAGAAGCCCGCTAAGAAGCGGGCGCTAAGCAAGGGACTCACGACTGCTGTGCAAGAACCGGCGTGAGTAGACTCAAGATAGCGCTATTCCTGCGTTGAGAATGTCATCCATTTACCCTCTGTCTTGTAGGAAATTGCCTACAACGAGCGTAAGCCGGAGCGTCGGAGCTAATACATGCTGTCGCTCGTCAGGGGTCTCCATCGCAGGTGTCTGCTGTGACTTGCTGCACTACGCTTCCAGGTATCGCTTTACCGCCCCGTATCTACGGCAACAGGGAGAGTGCCACGATGAACATTGCCCTCAAACGTGCTTACGATCCGCCCGCGTCCCGCGATGGCTATCGCGTTCTCGTCGATCGTCTTTGGCCCCGGGGCGTATCCAAAGATGACGCCAGGATCGATGCCTGGCCCAAGGAGATTGCCCCGAGCGACGAGCTGCGCAAGGCGTTTCACGCTGGCAAGCTCGGCTGGGGCGAGTTTCGCCGTCGCTACCTGGCGGAACTCAAGTCCCAACGAGACGCGCTACGGGAGCTGGCGGAGCGCGCACAGAAAGGCAGCGTGACGCTGATATTCAGCTCGAAGGATGAACTACGCAACAACGCCGTGGTGCTCAGGCAATACCTGGAGATGCTGCAACGTTAGACGAAGCGTACCGAGGCCAGATTTTTTTACGGCTTTTTTAGGCTTGGCTGTGCTTTCATGCCTGCACGATGGGTAGCGGGGCAAGGGCACCTCCTATGCGTATCGCCAGACTAGGTACGAATGAGCTTGGCTTGCGTCTCAGATATCACTGGCGCAACTGGACGCCGGTTCTCAAGGTCGTCTCCGTCATGTGGACGGTACTTGCCGTTTTCATGGCGATACCATGGGTCGTGCTCGTCGTCGAGCGGGACCCCGATGCCCGCGCCTTCGGGCTGTCGATACTGCTGGTGATGGCAGCGGTCGGCCTGGTGTGGCTCTCTACGTTGCGGACACGAGTCGAACTCAAGCCCTGGCAGATGTTCGTGCTGACTACCCTGAGTTGGGTCAGCGTCAGTGGTTTTGCCAGCCTGCCGCTCGTGCTGGGCGCACCGCAGTTGACCTTCACCAATGCCGTGTTCGAATCGGTCTCGGCGATCACCACCACTGGATCCACCGTGCTTGTCGGCATCGAAACACTCTCCGACGGCCTTAAGCTGTGGCGGGGCATCATGCAGTGGCTTGGGGGCATCGGCATCATCGTCATGGGCATCGCCATCCTGCCCTTCCTCAAGGTAGGGGGTATGCGTCTGTTCCATACTGAATCGTCCGATTGGTCGGATAAGGTCATGCCGCGCACGGGCGGCATCGCCAAGGCGACCCTGGGCATCTATTGCGGCTTCACCCTTGTCGCCATGCTGGCCTACTGGCTGGGTGGCATGACGCCGCTGGATGCCGTCGTGCACGGCATGACCTCGCTGGCCACCGGGGGCTTCGCCAACTCTGACGCTTCTTTTGGCGCCTATGCCGACCAGCCGCACCTGTTGTGGCTGGGTTCGCTGTTCATGCTGCTGGGGGCGTTGCCCTTCGTGCTCTACATCCGTGTGCTGCGCGGCGCACGAATGGCGCTGTGGCGCGATCAACAGGTGCACGGGCTATTGCTGCTGCTGACGGTGGTCGTCATCGGGCTCACGCTGTGGCGAATCTGGCTGGGCACGCCGCCGTTCGAGGCGCTGACACAGGTTGCCTTCAACGTCATCTCGGTGGTGACCACTACCGGCTATGCCTCCGACGACTACAGCACTTGGGGGCCGCTGGCCTACGTGGCGTTCTTTTACCTGACTTTCGTCGGTGGCTGCAGTGGTTCCACCAGCGGGGGCATGAAGATCTTCCGTTTCCAGGTGGCTACCATCCTGCTACGCAACCAGCTGCGCTTCCTGGTCCATTCCCATGGCGTGTTCGCCTCGCGCTACAACGGTCAGCCGCTCACCGACGATATCACGCGTGGCGTGGTGGCGTTCTCGTTCTTCTTCTTTCTCACGGTCGCGGGGCTGGCGCTGGGACTGGCACTGATGGGGTTGGATTTCACCACGGCGCTTTCGGGTGCCGCCACGGCGGTGGCCAACGTCGGGCCGGGGCTGGGCGATATCATTGGGCCTGCCGGCAATTTCATCACCCTGCCGGATGCCGCCAAATGGCTGCTGTGTGCCGGTATGCTGCTCGGACGACTCGAGATTCTCACGGTGTTGGTCTTGCTGACGCCGATGTTCTGGCGCAAGTAGGCAGGGGCGTGTCGATGCATCAACCAATACTGCAGGATGAGACCCGGCTTGACCCGGTGGGCCTGCGAAGTCCACAGCTGTTGGTTGCTCTGGGCGGGCGTGGCGAGGAGGATACCGCTCTGGTGCGGGCGGCGCATCGCCATGCGCAGCGCGAGGGCGTGCGCTGGCGAGCCGTGCATGTCGATAACGGCCAGGCCGGACCCAGGCAGCGGCTGGCGCTGGATCAGGTCCTTGCCCTGGTGAGTCGGTTGGGCGGCGAGATACGTATTCTGCAAGGGGCTGGACGTGCACGGGAATTACACGACTATGCCGTCGAGCAGGGCGTTGTCACGCTGATGGTGGGGCGTACGCGCCCATCGGGCTGGCGCTTCTGGCGTCGGCCCTTGGCGGAACGGCTGCTGCGCTATGGCGGTGCCTATGATCTGGTGGTCGTTGCCGAGGCCCGTCAGCGGCGCCGATTTCGCCCCGTTCGGCGGCGCCAACCGCTGGGGTGGCGTGAAGGCGGGGTTGTGGCAGGCAGCTTTCTCGTGGCCGTGGCCGTGGCCTGGGCGTTCGAGTTCTGGCTGGAACTGGCCAACCTGTCGCTGATCTTCCTCGCCGCAGTACTGGCCAGCGCCACCCTGGCGGGCACACGGGCTGCGATGATTTCCGCGGCGCTGGGATTTCTGGCCTTCAACTTCTTGTTTACCCAACCGCGTTTCTCACTGGCAATGGTCGAGCGAGAGCAACTGCTGACCGTCATCTTCTTCCTGCTGGTGGCGGTGGTGGTGGGGCAGCTCGCGGGCAGTGGTCGACACCGTCTGATGGCGTTGCGCAGCAGTCGCGAGCAGAGCCACCGGCTGCTCACCTTTTCCCGCGCCCTCTCGGTTGCCACTGACCGGGACCAGGTACGTGACGTCGGCGTCACCACCCTGGAGCGCTGGCTGGGTGTGCCGGCGGTATTCCTCGATGATGACGGACAGGAAGACGGCCTGGCTGTGCGCATTGCCGTGCCGGCAAACGCCCGGCTTGGCGCGGCAGATGAGGCCGCTGCGGCATGGAGCTGGCAACAGCGCAAGCCGAGCGGTATCGGCACGGCAACTCAGGCCTCGCTGCGCTGGCGCTTCATTCCCTTAGTGGAACAGGAGCGCATGCTGGGTATCGTGGGGCTGGAGCTTGCCGTGCGTGAGCGCCCGCTTGGCCCCGACCAGGAGACGCTTGTTACCACCCTGACGCGTCAGCTCGGTATGGCTCTGGAGCGCACGCGGCTGGTCGCCGAGCTTGGCGCCTCACGCCTCTCGGAGGAGAACGAGCGACTGCGCTCGGCGCTGCTGTCGTCGGTATCGCACGACTTGCGTACGCCGCTCGCCTCGATCATCGGTTCGGCCAGCTCGTTGAGGGATCTCGAGCCACAGCTCAGCCATGCCGACCGACGCGAATTGCTCGATGGCATCCTGACCGAGAGCGAGCGGCTCAATCGCTATATCCAGAACCTGCTCGACATGACCCGGCTGGGCCATGGCAGCCTCAAGCTCAAGCGCGACTGGGTCTCGTTCGACGACCTGGTAACCGCAGCGTTGAAACGATTGGGCGCCTCGCTGGAAGCGGTGCGGGTCGAGCGCGAGGGGGCCGAAGGGCTGCCGCTGCTCTACGTTCACCCGGCACTGATCGAGCAAGCCCTGGTCAACGTCATCGATAATGCCGTACGTTTTTCTCCTTTGAACGGCCGGGTGAGAATTCATGCCCAGCTCGATGAGGCCCGTGAATGGCTGGTGATCCGTATCACCGACGAAGGGCCAGGTATTCCTCCGGAGCAGCGCAAGGAGGTGTTCGACATGTTCTTCACCGGCGGTGAGGGTGACCGTGGGCGCCACGGCAGCGGCCTGGGGCTGGCCATCTGCCGCGGCATGCTGGGCGCTCACGGTGGCAGCGTCGAGGCCTTGCCCGGTCCCGATGGGCAGGGCACGACCATCGTCATGTGTCTACCGGTGGCGCAGGAGGAGCGCACGAACGATGACGACTGAATGTCGCCGTATACTCGTCATCGACGATGAGCCGCAGATTCGACGTTTCCTGCGTATCAGCCTGGTGTCGCAGGATTTCGCCGTGAGCGAGGCGGCGACGGGCAGGGAAGGGCTGGCGCTTGTCGCCTCCCAGGTCCCGGATTTGGTACTGCTGGACCTGGGCCTGCCTGACATGGAGGGGCAGCGCGTGCTCGACGAGCTACGACGGATTAACCAAGTGCCGGTGATCGTGGTATCGGTGCGCGAGCAGGAGGCAGAGAAGGTGCGCGCGCTGGATTCGGGCGCCAACGACTACGTCACCAAGCCGTTCGGCATCCAGGAACTGCTGGCGCGGATTCGCGCACTGCTGCGGCAGCAGGATTCGGCGGGATTCGGCCCGAGTGCGCTACGCCTGCGACGGGCGGGGCTCGAGATTGACCTCACGACACGTAGCGTGACGCTGGAAGCCAATGCCGTGCACCTTACGCCCAAGGAGTATGCCGTGCTCGACCAACTGGCACGCCATGCTGGCCGAGTGGTGACCCAGACCCAACTACTGCGCCATGTATGGGGGCCTTCACATACCCACGACACGCACTACCTGCGAATCGTCATCAGCAAGCTGCGTCACAAGCTGGGTGACGATCCACACTCACCCCAATTGTTGCAGACCGAGGCCGGCATAGGCTACCGCCTGCTGGTCGATCCTGTCGGGCAACGCTGAACCGAACCATCAGGAGGCGGGGCGGGAACGTTCCGGGCGCCGGTCGAGGCCGGCGCCCGGCAAGGTCTCACAGCGTCATGAACGGCGATGCTTCCTGGTCGGTGAACTGGTAGACGTTCCAGTCATCCCGCTTCGGTCCCGGCATGCCGGGCGTCCCGATGGGCATGCCGGCGAGGCCGATACCATCGATCTTGGGCTGTTCCTGAAACAGCCGTTCCACGGCCTCGAAGGGCACATGCCCTTCTATGACGTAGCCACCCATCAGGATGGTGTGACACGAACCCAATCCGTAGGGCAGGTCGGCCTCCTGCTTGATCTTGCCCATGTCTTCATCATCGACGATGGTGACCGAGAGCCCACGCTCCTCGAGCTGGCGTGCGTACTCGTCGCAGCAGCCGCACTGCGGGTTCTTGTACAGGGTGGCTTCCTCGGGCAGGGCGGCGTGAACGGCAGAGGTGGCGCCCATCAGCAGGCTGGCGGAAAGCAGCAGTGAAGTTAAGCGACGATTCATGAGTTGGCTCCATTGCGAGGGGGCGTCGGGTTAGAGGCGAACAGATACTTGAGCAGGGCGGCAATACCTAGCCCCAGCAGTGACAGGACGGCCAGCGGCATCAGCCAGCCAAGCCAGCCCATGCTGCCCATCAGGGCGAAACAGTTGGTCATCATGACGAGACTCCTTGAGAACGTTGGGTACGTCAGGCGCAGGCAAGTCCTGTGGACGCCCGTACTCGTTCTCAAGGTCTGGGAGGGCGCCGCGGAGGCGGCATCCTGCGGTCAGTCATGGCCAGCGCCGGGGCAACGGCCGGGAAAGGGGGCTCGGCGGCGCTAAGGCTGCCGAGATGAGGCACCATGCTACAGGCCGAGCAGCGCGAATCGTCCGAGTTATCGTCATCGAACTGCTGCATGGATGAGGCAACACCGCAATCGGCCTGGTGGGTATCCATGGCCGCGTGAGTCGACAGACTGCTCAGCGCCAGCAGCAGGGCGAGCAGAAGCGCCAGGCAGCGAATGCGCTGCTGGTGTCTGCTCTGAATCGACCTGTAGACAGCTCTCATGGAACGTCCTCGTGATGTTGCCCTTACATTGAAACCTATCTCGTCCGCTTGCTTCAATGACCCAGCGCAAGGAGTGCAGTCCCCTTCACTCCTTGCCTGGAGGATGGCCGTGACGATGCATCAGCAAATGCATGCCCAGGCACAGCATCATGGGCAGTAACAGCCAGGCGCCTCCGGCCGTCTCGCCGCGCCACATGAGCATTAGGAAGGCGCTTCCCATCAGTATCAGGAAGAGGGGCATCATCCAGGCGTGCAGCCCTCTCGAACGGACCCCCTGTGGCTGGCCCTCCACGCCAGGGTTCTCTTTGCGGTGGCTACCCGGCGGCCGGGAATGGGAGCGAATGCGGTTCATGACACGTCTCCTTGGGGCTGGGTGCGAGCGTAGCGACGCTTGAGCAGCAGCGAGTTGCCGATCACCGATAGCGAGCTTGCCGTCATGGCGATCACTCCCACCATGGGATGGAGCAGGCCGGCGGCAGCCATGGGGATGGCGGCAACGTTATAAGCGCTGGCCCAGATCAGGTTCTGTACGATCTTGCCGAAAGTGGCGCGGGAGAGGTGCATAGCTTCCACTACGCCGGTGAGCTCGCCGCGGACCAAGGTCACGTCGGCGGCCTCGATGGCTACTTCGGCGCCGGCGCCGATGGCGATGCCGACGTTGGCCTGTTTGAGGGCCGCTGCGTCGTTGATACCGTCACCCACCATGGCCACGTGGTTGCCGTACTTTTCCTGCAGCTTGCGAATGGCCTCGACCTTGCCTTCCGGTAGCACGCCGGCCTGGACTTCGTCGATTCCGACCTCCGCGGCCACGGCCCGCGCGGCACGCTCGTTGTCGCCGGTGATCATCACTACGTGCAGGCCGAGATCGTGCATCCCGCGTATGGCTTCGACCGACTCCTGCTTGATGGTATCGGCCACTGCCACGATGCCCACGGCCTGGCCATCGGCGGCGACGATGACGACGGTGCGCCCCTTGCCTTCGAGGGCCCGCAGAGTCTCGTCCAGCGCCTCCAGCTCGGCGATGCCTTGTTCCTCGAGCAGCATGCGATTGCCGATCAGCACGTGCCTTTCATCGGCCTTGCCGGAAACGCCTCGGGCGCCGGTAGAGCGAAACTCGCTCACCTCGCCGGGGTTCACCCCACGCTCCGCGGCGCCGTCGACGATGGCGCGGGCGATGGGGTGCTCCGAGGCATTCTCGACGCTGGCGGCCAGCGTGAGCAGCTCGTTTTCATCGACGCCTTCGGCGGCGACCACTTCGGTCAGCTTCGGCTCGCCGCGTGTGATGGTGCCGGTCTTGTCGAGCACCATGACCTTGATGTCCTTGAACGTCTGGATCGCCTCGCCGGAGCGGATCAGAATGCCTCGCTCGGCACCTATGCCCGAGCCCACCATCAGCGCCGTGGGCGTGGCCAGGCCCAAGGCGCAGGGACAGGCGATAACCAGCACGGCGATGGCGGCCAGGATGGCCAGTACCGGCGTGGCGGCATCGGGGTTCACCCAAGGCAGGAAACTCGCACCCCAATCGAGGATCGGGCGCAAGGCATCGGGAAACAGCAGCCAGGCGATCAGGCTGGCCAGGGAGATGCCCAGCACCACGGGGACGAAGCGGCCAGTCATGCGATCGGCGAACTCCTGAATGGGCACCCGCGAGCCCTGTGCCTGGTCGATCAGGCGAACCACCTGGGAGAGGAACGTATCCCGCCGACTCGGGTCGCCTTGACGCGCAGTCGTCCCTCCTTGTTGATGGTGGCGCCTATCACGCTGTCGCCGGGGCCTTTATAGACCGGTATCGACTCCCCTGTGGCGATGGCTTCGTCGAGGTGGCTCTCGCCATCGACCACCTCGCCGTCAGTGGGAAGCTTGTCGCCAGGCCGCACAATCATGATGTCGCCCGGTTCGAGCTCCTTCACCGGTACCTCGACCTCTTCCCCGTCACGCTCCACTCGGGCCGTCTTGGCGCCGAGGGTCAGCAGGCGGCGAATGGCCTGTGAGGCGCGACCCTTGGCCACTGCCTCGAGATAGCGGCCCAGCAGATGGAAGGTCATGATGGTGGCAGCCATCTCGATGAACGAGGTCATGGGGTAAACGAAGCCGATTAGGCCGATCAGATAGGGAGGTAGGCTACCCATGGAGATAAGCACGTCCATGTTGAAGGTGCCGTTCTTCAGCGAGCGCCAGCTCGACCGGTGGGTGGCCGCTCCGCCATGGAGAAATACCACCGGAAAGGCGAGCAAGGCGACGATGGCCAGGTAGCCGGGAATCGGCTGCCAGAACATGTGCGGTACCATCAGGAACATGATCAGCGTGGTGGGTACGCCGGCGATCCACAGCCGCTTGCGGGCCTGGCTCAGGTATCCTTCTTCGATGGCGGCCTCGGCTTCACCGTCGTCCTCGGCCTGGCTGCTCACCGCTGCGACATCGTAGCCGGCGCCTTCAACAGCTTTTTTCAGAGCGCTACCGTCGGGACCACCTTCGTCGAGAGTTACGCTGACATGGTGGTTGGCAATATTGGTCTGGATCTCTTCCACGCCGTTCAGGCGCTGGAGGGTCGTGCGTACGATACCGGCCGGGCACGGTCAGGGTGATCTTGGACTTCGCAGTGGTGCTCATCGCAGGCCCTCTGTCGCGCATGGTAGGGGCGGCCGGGAAAGGGACTTCCATGCGGCATGCCTACCTCCATAAATGCCCGTAAAAGGAGGTATGCCGAACTGCTTGATTAGCAAAAAGATATCGAGCCGTGTCAGGGGCGCAGTCGTTGGGTAAGCAAGTAGATGGGAAGAGAGGCAAGGGTTGGGGCTTCACCGGGGGAACCGATGGTGTTCTCGACCCGGGGAAACGCCACCGCGAAGGTGGGCAGAGACACCGCAACGTCGCTGACGTCCTGCCGCTCTGCACGCAGCATTGCCGCACTGGCATGCTCCCAGCCGTGACCATGCTCGCAGTGGGGGGCAGGCACCTGCAGGCTCGCGGTGATACTTTCGATGGCCGTGTTGGTAGGGGAAGATGAGGTGGGGTGTGCATGGGCCGAAAAGGCCGACACCAACATCAGCATCAATGCCAGGGGAACGGCAAGCCAGCCTCCACACCACCCGGAGCGGGTGAACGAGCGATGTGAGACCAAGGCTGCCTGCTGATGCATGGCGTGTCGCTCCGACGTGATGGGCAAGTTCAGAATAGTCGTTCCCGCTGGGCTGACATTGATCTGCATCAACCAAAGCGTCCCTCATCGGTCCGTTTGGTGCTGCAGGTTTTTGTTTTTTCTTCAATTCTTCATGGGAGTCCAAGGGCAGGCTTGCGGCTGCGTAGCGACCATGGAAGACTAGACGCCAATCCTCCTGCTGGCTGCCCGACTCCACATGCATTCCCGTTCCGTCTCCTGGTTGTTCTGCCTCCTGCTCGGTATCGCATTGGCGCTACCGCAGGTTGCTTCGGGTGCTTGGAGTGCTAGCGACGACTGTCGGGTGGCAGCTTTCTCGATGCTTGACCAATCCTCACTTCCCGACAGCGACGCTAGCCAGGCGCAGCACTCGGGAGAGAAGGTTGCCTGTACCGCTCCTTGCCCTGTCTGCAACAGCGCGCTGGCGCTTTACCCCGCTGCCCCACGCTCGCTCGAGCCACGCTGGGCCACCGATGAAGCGCCCCTTCATGCTCCCCGTGACCGCCCGGAGCGCCCTCCTCGCGCGTGAGAACTCTACCGTTTTTGGCTATCGCCACTCGCCGTCAGTGAGTGGCACGGTTATTCATGCACAGAGGACTCGCTATGCACCGCCGAGGTTTACCCTACTGTTCCGGCTCGATCGGTGACAGTTCGTTCCAACGTCTAGCTCTCGTTCTGCTGATGTCGCTGGCATTGCTTGCGGGCTGCTCCAACGAGCCAACTGGCATGTCCTTGGACGAGCTGCGCCAGAAAACCCATATTCACGGCCTGGCTTTTGACCGTGCCGATAGCGACAGGCTGCTGGTGGCTACCCATCACGGTCTGTATGCGGTCGGCAGCGACCGCCGGGCGCACCAAGTCTCCAGCGAGAGCCATGACTACATGGGCTTCTCCCCGCATCCCGAGGAGGCGGACCTGCTTTTTGCAAGTGGCCATCCGGCGCGCGGTGGCAACCTGGGTGTCGTGGTCTCCAGTGATGGCGGCAGATCCTGGGAGCAGCGTTCGGCTGGCGTTGATGGGCCGGTCGATTTTCATCAAATGACGGTAAGCGAGGCCGACCCCGACGTGCTCTACGGTGCCTATGCCGGCAAGCTCCAGGTGAGCCGTGACGGAGGGCATGAGTGGCTGGCTCAAGCCGATGCACCCCCTGGCCTGATTGCCCTGGCGGCTTCCAGCCGCGACCCGCAGCATCTGTATGCGGCGACACAAGGCGGCCTGCTGATGAGCCCCGATGGCGGTTTGCGTTGGCGCCTGATGCACCCGCAGCATAATCCGGTAAGCATGGTTGTGAGCAGCGACGGTGAGATCTATGCCTTTATGCTTGGCGTTGGACTGCTGCGTGCCGAAGAAGCTACACGAGAATGGGCGCTGGTAAGCGATAACTGGGGCGAGAACTACCTGGTACATCTCGCGGTTGACCCTAGAGATCCCGACCGGTTGGTGGTGGCAGATGACCAAGGGCATCTGTGGTTGAGTGAAGATGCCGGCCAGCATTGGGCGGCGCTATGAGGTCTGCTGTCGCCATACATTTGCCGCTGCCAAATTGAGGAAAGTTCCATGATCCAGTACCCACAGATCGACCCGGTGGCCATTTCCATCGGGCCCCTGCAAGTGCATTGGTATGGCTTGATGTACGTGGTGGGTTTCGTCAGCGCCTGGTGGCTGGGGCGCCGTCGGGCGTATCGCCTGGGCCTGAGCCACGATGATATCGGAGACCTGCTGTTCTATGCCGCTCTCGGCGTGGTAGCCGGAGGGCGTCTGGGCTACGTGCTTTTCTACGGCATGGAGCGGTTCCTGGCCAATCCGCTTTGGCTGTTCAGTGTCTGGGAAGGGGGCATGAGCTTCCACGGTGGCCTGGTAGGGGTATTGCTGGCAGCGTTACTGTTTACCCGCAGGAAGAAGCTCGCCTTTTTCCAGTTGACAGACTTCGTCGCCCCCATGGTGCCGATCGGCCTGGGGGCCGGGCGTATCGGCAACTTCATCAACCATGAACTGCCGGGGCGCGTCAGCGACCTGCCCTGGGCCATGCCGTTTAGGTACATGGGGCCGGAGCCGCGCCATCCTTCGGCACTCTACGAATTCGCTCTCGAGGGCGTGGTGCTGTTCATCGTGCTGTGGTGGGTTTCGAGCCGACCACGGCGGCGCGGCCTGGTCTCGGGGCTGTTCCTGATGCTCTATGGCATCTTCCGCTTCGCAGTGGAGTTCGTGCGGCTGCCCGACGAGCACATCGGCTTCATCGCCTTCGGCTGGATGACCATGGGCATGCTGCTGACGCTACCGATGATAGCCGTCGGCGTGGCGCTCATCTTGTGGTCGAGGCGTCAGGGGCGGGATGAGCTTGCCGCAGCGGTTCCTGCACGAGGAATGGCAGGCTGATGACTGGCCAGGCCAGAAGTGAAATTAAAACTCTTCGGCTGTCGAATCGAATTAGGATCGCTAGTATGAAGCCCATTTTTAAGGCTCCGCCGCCGGAGGCGGACAGGCAAGAGGCAAACGCAATGAGACACTACGGCACTGTTCGAGAGAACGGCCGGACGTCGTGGCGCCTGGCATGGCTGCCGCTGTTCGCATGCATACTGGCCATCACATTGCTGACCGGTACGGCTTGGGCCGAGGAAGAGGTGCCCGCCGCCGACGAGGCAGAGACCGCCGATGAGTGGCCAAAGGGACACTACCCGCTGCCCGAGCAGGGTGACGTGATCGGTGAGGACTATATCGTCGAGGCGAGAGGCGAAGAGACTCTGCTCGATATCGCCCGCGAGCATAACGTGGGTTACCAGGAGATCCGTCGGGCCAACCCCGACGTCAGCGTCTGGCTGCCGGGCGAGGGCACAGAGGTCGTCATTCCCGGCCGCTTCATCCTGCCCCCTGTCGAGCGGAAGGGGATAGTGATCAACGTCGCCGAGCTGCGGCTCTACTACTATCCCCCGGCTGGAGAAGGCGAGACCCCGCGGGTGGAGACTTATCCGATCGGTATCGGGCGGGAAGGCTTCGATACGCCACTGGGCAAGACCAAGACCACCATGAATCTCAAGGATCCGGCCTGGTATCCGCCGAGTTCGGTGCGCGAAGAGGCCGCAGCGCGTGGCGAGGAGGCGCCCGCCGTAGTGCCGCCGGGGCCGGACAACCCGCTGGGCAGCCATGCCATCCTGCTCGATATCCCCGGCTATCTGATCCACGGCACCAACAAGCCGGACGGCATCGGTATGCGCGCCAGTCGCGGCTGCATCCGCATGTTCCCAGAGGATGTCGCGTCGATCTTCGAACGCGTGCCCGTCGGCACTCAGGTTCACCTCATCAACCAGCCGATCAAGGCCGGCTGGGACGGCGACATGCCCTACGTCCAGGTCTACGAGGCGCTCGAGGAGCAGGAAGCCGGCATGGCCGCACTGATGGAGACCCTGGCACTACTCGAGCGCAACGGCGATGAGCCCTCAACGCCGCTCAACTACGAGCTGCTGCGTGAGTTGCTCGAAAATCCCAGCGGTGAAGTCATTGCGCTGACGCCTGCCCCTGAGCCCGAGCCTGAACCCGAGGAGGAAAGCAGCGAGGAAGAGAGCCTGCTCTGGGAGGAACTGGCGGTCTAGCCGTCACGTGACACTGCCCTTTTCTGAGGCTGGAAGCCACCCCGGGTAACGCCATGATTTGCCCTGCCGGGGTGGCTCTTTTCAACTCAGCTGGCCATGGTGGCGCATTCATCCGCGCAACTTTGGCACGCTTTGGCGCATTCCTGGCAGTGGTCGACTTGATGTTTGGCGCACTCATCGCCGCACTTGCGGCAGATATCGGCACACAGCCGGCAGAGTTCGCGAGCGTACTCGCTGTTCTGTGCCAGGAAGGAGGCCGCCAGACGGCATATCTGCGCGCATTGCATTTCCAGGCGGATGCACTCCGCCATCATCTTGACGTCATCTTCCTTGAGGCACTCCGTGGCGCACTTGTCGCAATAGGCGGCACAGGCATGGCATGCTTCGATACATGACTTGAATTTTCCAAAATCCATCTCGGTTCCTCCCGTCGATAGGGGTCATATGCTGAAATGCACATCGGGGCTCCGCCCGACGCTTGTGAAACTAGGTATTTCGGCATGGAAGGGTCAAGGGTCGTTTGTCAAAAGAAGTAAAGTAGGAAAGGAATCGTGACTGATGGGCCAAGCCTACAAGGGCTTTTTGTTTTCTACGGCAAGAGATTACCTCCAACTTAATGCCATCTTGAAAGATATTGATTCAGCTTGGGTTCAGTCTTGGAGACTATAAGTGGCCTTTCCCCCTGATAATGAAGAGGTTCACAATGCAAAGATTTTCCTGGTTGGTCCTGCTTGCATGTTGGCCAGCATTCGCCTTGGCCGCTCCCGGACACCAGGCTGGCACGCAACAGCCTGACGAGGCAGAGGTAGATCGCGTCATCCAGATCGAAGCGAGCGAGATGATGTTCGGTCCCGAGGCATTGACCATTGCACCCGGAGAGACGGTAAAGTTCGAAATACACAACAGCGGTGCGCTGGAACACGAGTTCGTCATAGGTGACCGCGCAGCGCAGGAAGAGCATCGCCGCATGATGCAGGAAATGGGCGGTCATGGTGGCCATGGCGACCATGACATGGCCGAGGGCGAGCATGGCGGTGACATGCCCGCCGTGACCATCGCTCCCGGTGCGACCGCCACGCTCGTCTGGACGGCTCCCGAGGGTACGAGCCAACTGCAATATGCCTGCAACATTCCCGGGCACTACGAAGCCGGCATGGTGGGGGAAATCGACCTGCAAGGGTGAATACGATGAAGCTGTTACTTCTCGAGGACGACGACCTGCTGGCAGAGAGCCTGTCGGAAACTCTGGAAGACAACGGCTACCGTGTTGACTCGGCTGCGACGATTCACGCAGCCGAGTCCTTGATGGCGACCGAGGAATATGCTCTGGCAATTCTTGACCTGGGGCTGCCGGACGGTTCCGGGCTCGACCTGATCGCCCGCTGGCGTGGCCAGGAACGTCGCCTGCCCATATTGGCGCTCACCGCGCGGGATACCTGGGAAGACAAGGTCGCTGGCCTGCGCCGAGGGGCCGATGATTACCTGGCCAAGCCGTTCCATGAAGCGGAGTTGTTGGCACGGCTGCATGCGCTCTTGAGGCGGCAGACGGGTCATGTGAACGCCATTCTCAGCATCAACGGCATACAGCTCGACGAAGAGAGGCGACAGGTCAGCACTGACGGGTGCCATTGGCAGCCATTGACGGCGACGGAATTTCGGCTGCTGCGCTATCTGATGCACCATCCCGACCGCGTCCTGTCCAAGGCGCAACTGCTCGACCAGCTCTATTCCCTGGAGCAGGATGCTCCCGCCCCGAACCTGGTAGAGGTCTATATTGCCAAGTTGCGGCGCCGGCTGGGCAAGAACGCGATTCAGACGCGGCGCGGCCAGGGTTATCTTCTTGCGTCGCGTTGAGCGTCGAAGCCTACGCTTTCGCCTGCTGGCCTGGCTTGGGGGGGTGGCATTCGTCGTCGTGGGCCTGACCTGGCTGATGCACGGTATCCTGTTGCAAGATCTGGCGCGGAGCTTCCTCGGTGAGCGGTTGCGTCAGGAGGCGGAGCATACGCTGCTTCAGTTTCATCAGGGGCATCTCTCGACGCAGCTCTGGCAGGCTGAGAGCCCCGCATTGCAAGTCTTTCACCATCTCTACGTGCTGGAACTGGACGGGGAGATCACCACGTCGCATCCACGCTGGCTCGAAACGCTGGTGCCCTACCTGGAGGGTGAAGACGAAGCGCTGGACGTCGTCTCCTCTGGTGAACGCCATCTGTTGGTGTATCGCAAGCGCTTCGAATTCGACGGCCGCTCTGGCGTGCTGCTGATCGGCGAGGACTTCGGCCAGGTGGAGGATGGGCTGGATGCGCTCCACTGGTGGGTCGGCGGCATCGCCGGCCTGCTACTGGTCCTGCTCATCGGTCTCAACATGATGGCGGTCAACCGTGCGCTGCGCCCGCTCTCCCGGTTGCGCAGGCAGCTCGACGAACTGCGCTCGGGCACGCGTGAACGGCTGCAGCTCGATACGCCTTCCGAACTCGATGCCCTGGTGGCGCAACTCAATCGCCTCATGGATGAACATGCACGACGACTCCAGCGCTCCCGTGAATCCCTGGCCAATCTCTCCCATGCGCTCAAGACGCCGCTGACGGCGGTCATTCAGGTGTTGCGTGGTTCACGTCCCATCGACCCGGAGCGTAGGGAGAAGATGCGTCGGCGGCTGGAGGACATGCACGCCCAGTTGGACACCGAATTGAAGCGCTCGCGCATCGCCGGCCCCAATGCAGGGCAGCGCGCCAACGTCCGGCATGAAGCCGAGCAACTCGTCGAGATGTTCTCCAGCCTTTATCCCGATCGAAGTTTCCGGCTCGACATCGACGCTTCGGTACCCGTCAGTGTCAGCGTCGAGCGGCAGGATTTTGCCGAGATGCTGGGTATCCTGCTGGATAACGCCGCCAAGTGGGCCTCCCGCGAGGTCCATTGCCGAGTGCGGCAGGATACCTCTCTGGCGCTGTGGGTGGAGGACGACGGTTCCGGTGTCGCACCTGGTGATATGGGTCGATTGGGGCGGCGTGGCACTCGGCTCGATGAAGGCAAGCCCGGCCACGGGCTGGGCCTTGCCATCCTGCGTCAGATCGTCGAGCGCTATGCAGGCCAGGTGCGTTTCGAGCCTTCTCCCGAGGGAGGGCTACGGGTCGAGGTCTGGCTTCCGCTGAGCGAGGCGGGCTGACCGTTCAGCCTGCTTTCAGCTATTCACCGCATCATGGCGCCTGGAGTTCCCCTGACAGGAGCCATGCATGACGACCAAGACAACCACGGGTCTTTCTCTTTCCCGACGACAATTGCTCCAGGGAGGTGCCGCCTTGGGTTTCGGAGCCGCGACCCTGGGGCTGTCGCCGGCCTGGGCCAATCCCTGGGGGCAGAGCAACACCTATCCCCAAGGGGCGGTGGAGGGCAACGATATCGCCCTGGCCATTCGTCGAGAAACGCTGGCGATCAATAGACGCAATACGCGCCCTATCACCATCAATGGAACGAGCCCCGGGCCACTGATTCGACTGAGGGAAGGACAGGACGCCACCTTGCGGGTCACCAACCTGCTGGACGAGCCGACCTCCATTCACTGGCACGGCTTGATTCTGCCGCCTGCGGTCGATGGTGCGCCGGGTATCAGCTTCGCCGGTATCGCTCCGGGGGAAACCTTCACCTATCGCTTCCCCGTGATGCAGAACGGTACCTACTGGTATCACAGCCACTCCGGCTTGCAGGAGCAATTGGGTCATGCTGGGCCGATCGTCATCGATGCCGCCGAGCGTGAACCGTTCCGCTTCGATCGCGAGCATGTGGTGATGCTGACCGACTGGACCTTTGAGGAGCCGGCCACGGTCTTTCGCAACCTTAAGACCGCCGAGGGCTACTACAACTTCCAGGAACGCACCATCACGGACTTTCTGGCCGACATGCGCGAGAACGGCTTCCGGGAAACGGCCCGCTCGCGTGCGATGTGGGCACGGATGCGCATGAGTTCGCGCGATATCGCCGACGTCACAGGCAGCACCTACACCTACCTGGTGAACGGCCAGGCACCGGAGCAGAACTGGACGGCACTGTTCAAGCCAGGCGAGCGGCTGCGCCTGAGGTTCATCAATGGCTCGGCCATGACCTATTTCGACGTGCGCATCCCGGGCTTGAAGATGACGGTTGTCGCGGCCGATGGCCAGCCCGTGCAGCCTGTGCCGGTCGATGAATTCCGCATCGCCGTCGCCGAGACCTACGATGTCATCATCACTCCCGAGGCCGAAACGGCGTATACGGTATTCGCCGAATCCATGGACCGTAGCGGCTTCGCCCGCGCGACCTTGGCGCCTCGCCTGGGCATGGAGGCCGAGATGCCCGAGCGGCGCAGGATCTCCGACCGCGGCATGGAGGCGATGGGGGCGCATGGCGGTATGGATCACTCCGACATGGCGGGCATGGACCATTCCGATATGGCGGGCATGGACCACTCCGATATGGCGGGCATGGACCACTCCAACATGGCGGGCATGGACCACTCCAATATGGCGGGCATGGACCACTCCGACATGCAGGACGACACGTCGCCTGGCGCTTCGAAAGGCGACCTATTGCCGGCGGGCACCGCCCAGCCCGGCTCGCAATATGACCAGGCGGGGATCGGAATTGATCCTGACGAGCGGCGCATCCTGGTCTATCGCGATCTCAAGGCGTTTCGCCCCTGGCCGGACCGCCGCGAGCCGGAACGGGAGATGGAAATCCACCTGACAGGCAACATGGAACGCTACATGTGGTCGTTCGACGGCAAGAAATTCAGCGAGGTCAACGGCCCCATCCATTTCCGCAAGGACGAGCGGCTGCGTCTGGTTCTGGTCAACGACACCATGATGGAACACCCCATCCATCTGCACGGCATGTGGATGGAGTTAGAGAACGGGGCCGGGGAGCTCATCCCACGCAAGCACACCATCAACGTCAAGCCGGGTGAGCGGGTATCCGCCCTTATCACGGCCGATGCCGAGGGTAGCTGGGCGTTTCATTGCCATCTTCTCTACCACATGGATGCCGGCATGTTCCGGGTCGTCAAGGTCTCGTAAGGAGCTCGCATGAAAACCAGAACGAAACTGCCTGTCACCGGCGCCACCCTTGCCTTGCTGGCCACTGTCGGGGCTCATGCCGAGGATGGCTACGACGCGCCGGGCGACTGGCCCTCTCCGATGGCGAAGCATCATGTCGGGACGGCGGTCTTCGATCGGCTCGAATACGTCTTTCCCGACAAGGAAGAAGAAACCCTGGTGTGGGATTTCGAAGCCTGGTACGGCGGCGACATCAGCCGCTTCTATCTCAAGAGCGAAGGCGAGAATGTCCAGGGCGACGGAGCGGGCGCCGAGTTCGAGGCCCTCGACCTGCGCTACGGCCACCTGATCGCGGATTTCTGGGAGCTCCAGGGCGGCATCGGTTACCAGGGCAACGTCGGCACGAACGACCATCCCGAGCGCTTCTATGGCGTCATCGGCCTGCAGGGAACGGCGCCATACCTCATCGAGACCAGCCTCGACCTCAAGGTCAGCGAGAATGGCGACGCCTGGGTGCAACTGGAAGCCGAACACGACGTGCGACTGACGCAACGTCTCTACCTTCAGCCGCGTGCAGAGCTGGTGGCTTCAGGCAACGACCTCGAAGAGTTTCATATGGGAAGTGGCCTGAACTCGCTGAATGCCGGCCTGCGGCTTCGCTACGAAATCACTCGCAAGATCGCACCCTATGTCGGTGCCTATTGGGTAAAGAGCTACGGCAGCACAGCCGATATGGCACGCGCTCATGGCGAGCCCACTGAGAATACTGGCCTCGTGGCTGGCATCCGCGTCCTGTTCTGAGAAGGTTAGTCCCCATCTCTTGTTCTGTAACGGAACTCTGCCTAGCCTTTTCGAACCGAGGTGTGATTTAGATGGAACGAAACGCCAGCCTTGGAGGAAGAAAGGAGTCATGACATGAAGCAAGGAGACAAGCACTCAGGCAGTCCTCATATATATTCCATGTACCTGCGCTTTGGAGCGATGATCCTTACGGCAATGGTGGTAATGTATGGCATGATGTTCGTGAGCGCCTGGGAATGGAACCACGTGCGGTGGAGCGAAAGTCGTTTTTTCATGGCGCTGTCCATGGGCGGGACCATGGGGTTAGTCATGTTGGGCTGGATGCTCAATATGTATCAAGATACCAAAATGAATCTAGTCATCATTGCAATAAGCTTGATGTTACTCGCTGGGGCGGTTTTCCTCGACCGGAGCCAGACTACCGTTCAGGACAAATCGTTCATGAGCGCAATGATTCCTCACCATTCCATGGCTATCTTGCGTTCAGAGCGCGCTGAAATATCGGATCAGCGGGTATGCGAACTGGCAGTCGAGATCAGTGAAGCGCAACGGCGTGAGATCCTAGAGATGGATTGGCTAATCGAAGACATCAAGCAAAACGGACCTGCCAGTACCTCAGAGGAAGCTGAGGCGAGATCCGTTCCTGAATTCGAAGTTAGCGCTGACCGCCAATGTGGGGCCGATTGATGCACTGATTCGGCAATTTCTGATCGAGGTGCTCCAACTCCTTCGGATTCGAGTGAAAGATGCCCTGATACTCTGCTAAATGACGTGGCAGCGACAGGCTATCTGGGTTTCGATAAGCAATGCCGAGCTTGCCGAGCCGCTCTCACCAGGGCGGCTCTCCTATTCTGCCAACGGCTCGACCAGCCCCAGCGCCACGCAGAGGCGCACCAGCTCGGCCAGGTTGGCGGCGCCGAGCGCCTTCATGGCGCGCAGTCGATACACTTCCACGGTCTTGGCGCTGACGTCCAGGTGCTCGGCGATCTCGCGGCTGGTCATGCCTTCGGCGACGAGTACCAGTATGTCCCGCTCCTTGGGACGCAGGGCATCATAGCGCGCGCGCAAGGTGTCGATGCGCTGGCGTAACGCGCGCTGACGCTGGTGTTCGGCCAGGGCTTGCTGAACCGCGTCGATCAGTTGCTGCTGGTTGAAGGGCTTCTCGATGAAATCGAAGGCGCCGGCCTTGAGTGCCGCCACCGCCATGGGCACGTCGCCGTGGCCGGTCATGAAGATGATCGGCACGCTAACGCCACGCTCGATGAGCCGTTGCTGCACCTGCAAGCCGGAGAGCCCCGGCATGCGAACGTCCAGCAGCACAGTGCCAAAGGCGTCGGGCTCGGCGGCGAGGAAGGCCTCGCCATCGGCGAAGGCGCCGGTGGCGAGCCCCACGGAATCGAGCAGCCAGGCCAGCGAATCGCGCAGCGCCTCGTCGTCGTCGACCACAGCGATACAGGGGGCGGCGGTGGGCTGGGTCACGGCTGGCTCCGAGGCGGCAGGCTGCGGTAGGGGAGGCTGGGTTCGGCCAGCAGTGTACCGGTAAAGGTGGCGCCATCGGAACCGTCCGCCAGGTTCAGGCTTCCGCCCATGGCTTCCATCAATGAGCGGCTGATCGCCAGGCCCATGCCCAGCCCCTCTGGGCGGCTGGAGTGGAACGGAGCGAAGATCGCCTGCGCCTCCTCCGCGCCGATGCCGGGGCCTTGGTCGCTGACGCTGAAGGTCGCCTCGCGCGGCCCGCTCTGGTGGGCGCGGATAGTGACGCATGCTGCATTGGGGCGTTGCCGGCTTGCTTCCAGCGCGTTGAGCAGCAGGTTGACCAGCACCTGCTCCAGGGCAACCGGATCCGCTTGTACGCGTGGCAGGGTTTCCGGCAGCTCGTGATCGAGCGCGATGCCGGCCTGCTGATACTGCCATTCGCACAGGCGGCAGGCGGCGTCGACTACGTCGAGTAGTGCAACCGGGCGTGGCCGGGTTTGCCCCTTGCGCACGAAGGTGCGGATATGACGCAAACGCTGCGCCAGGCGCTGCACCTGCTCGTCGATGCGCTCCAGCGGCAGGGCCAGGTCGCTGGCGGGGCGGTTCGGGTCACTGCGCAGCTGCATCAGCGCGCCGCTGGCGTAGTTGGCAATGGCGCCCAGGGGTTGGTTGAGCTCATGGGCGATATTGGAGGCCAGCTCGCCGGTGGTGGCCAGGCGGTTGGCGTGGGCGATCTGCTCTTGGTGGCGCCGCGCCTGGTCCTCATTGGCCTTACGCAGGCCAATGTCGCGATTGAGCAGCGAGAGATGGTCGGGTTCGGCGCCGGGGCCGCGGTGAGCCAATACCACGCTGAGGACCGGCACCGGCCCCCTGGGGCCAGGCATTTCCAGTTCGCCGCTCCAGGAGCCATAGCGGGCCACGGCGGGCAGCACGATTTCGCGCAGAATGGCCAGCGAGGCCGGTGTGTAGGCTCTTTCCAGCGGAGCATCCAGGCCTTCGCGGGGCAGACCCAGCAGGCGCCTCGCTGCCTCGTTGGTGTAGAACAGCCGCTCGTCGCCATCGCAGAACAGCACGTAGTCGGTGGTCGATTCCACCACCCGCGCCAGCCGTTCGCGGTTGGCCTCGGCGCGAATGCGTCGGCCCACGTCGCGAGAAACGCAGAGCACGTCGATCAGCTCGCCGGTGACCGGATCGCGGCGGGTGCGGCTGGTAGTCTCGAACCATACGTAGTGGCCGTCCTTGGCGCGGAAGCGATAGGTCTGCTGGTAGAAGCCGGCGTGGTAGTAGATCCTCGGCGACTTGTTGAGCAGGTCGGCGAGATCGGATGGATGAAACAGGTCGTAGGCCGAGATGCCGATCAGCTCCTCCGGTTCGTAGCCGAGCAGATCGCGGGCGGCCTGAGAGGCGTAGAGGAAGGTGCCGTCACGGGAATGGCGTGAGATCAGGTCGGTGGTGCTCTCGGCCAGCCATTGGTAGTGACGCTTCTCCTCGTCGAGCTCGGCGGCTTGGGCCTCGAGCATGGCATTGCGCGCTTCGAGCTCGGCCAGACGCGCGCGCAGCGCTTCGATCTCGCTTGCCATCAGCGTGCCGGATCCACCAAACCGCCCAGCGAGGCGTTGCGCCGGAACCAGCCGGCGATACTGGCCCGCGGCAGGCGGGTCGGCAGTACCTCGTGGGGCACGTTCTCGGAGAGGAAGCAGGCGAAGTTGCCTGCCTCGGGGCATATCCGGGCCACCTCCCGCTCGGGATCGTCGACGGCGAAGATCGCCATCTCGCCGCCGCCGTCCGCAGGCCAATCGGGGTTGAGGTAACCCACCGTGGAGACGACCCGGTTGGCACGCCCGCGGAAGCTGTCGAGATGCTTTCTGTAGAAGGCCCCGGGCGGATAGTGGGCGAAGTGCGCCTCGTATTCGAAAAGTCCCAGGAACAGTGCCTGATTCAGCTCCCGCTGCAGTTCACCCATGGCTTCCAGATAGCGGCGCTGGGCCAGACTCTCGCGATCGAGCCAATGGATGGCATCGCCGCGAATATCGCGACGCAGTTGGTGTTCGTCGCCACGGCCGATACCGGCGGCAGTCAGCGCCTCATGCTCGGCCATCTCCGCAAGCTCCCGATACAGGTCGTGACACAGCTCGACGTCGAGGAAGCCCTCGCCGATGAACCATCCCTGCTCGACCAGGGCGTCGACCAGTTGGGGCAGGGCGCTGGCTGCAAAGGCCGGGCGAACGAGAAGCGACATGGGCGAGGTGTAACCTCCGGGATGGCAACGAAGCCGGGTAGACTAATTCAGGAGACGCGCGTCTCGGTCTCCGAGCTGCGCAGCAGACGTTCGGGAAAATAGCATAGCCGACCGCCTGCCGGCTCATCGAACAGGCTGATGGGGCGCTCGAACCCCTCGGCCAGCAGCTCCACCAGCATCATCGCCGAGAGCCCCCAGATCACCTGGCCCTGGGTATGGTAGCTGGGCACGTAGTAAGGGCGGCCGTTGACCGGGATCACGTCGGTGTGGTGGCGGCGATCCATCATGAACAGTTCGAGCGGGACCTCGAAGATGGCGTCCAGCTCGGTCGGGTCGGGGGCAAGCGGCAGGTCCGGCGGGATCAGGCCGACGTAGGGCGTGACCAGGATGCCATGCAGCGATATCACGTCCGACAGTCGGCCGAGTAGCTCGACCCGATCCGGCGGCAGGGCGATCTCTTCCTCCGATTCGCGCAGGGCGGTGGCCAGCAGGTCACGGTCGCTGTCCTCGCGTTTGCCGCCGGGGAACGCCACCTGGCCGCTGTGGGTATTGAGGTGACCCGCCCGGCGGGTGAACAGCAGCGTAGGCTCGGGACGGTCGACGATCGGCATCAATACCGCGGCCTGGGGCATGGCGAGGCGCATGCGGCGAGGTACGTGAGCTTGCAGGCGCTTACGAAGTTTCTCTAACATGGAATTTCCATCGGGTTTGGTTTTTTCTACCCGGTGGCCTTCGCCGACGTCAAGCCTGCCAGGGAGATCCATGAACTTCTGTAGCCACTGTGGCCAACCCGTGCGCTTCGCGATCCCGGCAGGGGACGACCGCCCCAGGTTTCTGTGCGATTCCTGTGGCTCGATTCACTACCAGAACCCGCGCATCGTTGCCGGCACCCTGCCGGTGAGCGGCTCGCGCATTCTGCTCTGCCGCCGGGCGATTGCGCCACGCAAGGGCTTCTGGACCCTGCCGGCGGGCTTCATGGAGAATGCCGAGACCACCGTCGAGGCCGCTGCTCGCGAAACCCGCGAGGAGGCCTGCGCCGAAGTCGATATCCATGGGCTCTACACTCTGATCAACCTGCCGCACATCAACCAAGTCTACATGATCTTCCGTGCCGACCTCGCCGGCGGCTTCTCGGCCGGACCGGAAAGTCTCGCGGTGGCCCTGTTCGAGGAGCACGAGATTCCCTGGGGTGAGCTGGCGTTTCCCACCATCGAGCGCACCCTGCGCCATTTCTACGCCGATCGTGGCAACGACCACTATCCGCTGCACATCAGTGACATCACCGCCGAGGATCGCGAGCGCTACTTTGGCTCGGCCTGATGGGCAATCGAGAAGGAGCGGGTATCGTGGACAAGTTCGAGCTGAAACTGGATCAGGCGGCACGTGCCGCCTGGCTCTCCTACGTAGGAGGGCGGACCCAGGACGAGATCGCCAGCCAGCTCGGGGTATCGCGCCCCGGCGTTCAGCGTTTGCTGGCCCTGGCGCGCCAGGAGGGGCTGGTCAAGGTGCATATCGACCACCCGCTGGCCAATTGCATGGTGATGTCGGATGCCATCCTCAAGCGCTTCGGGCTCGAGTTCTGCGACGTGGTGCCTGCCGATCCCGAGGCCCCCGACAGCAGCGCCCACTACCTGGCCGTGGCGGGAGCGGAGCGGCTGGCCAGGCTGATCGAGCGCTCCGAGCCGCTGACCCTGTCGCTGGGCACCGGGCGTTCGGTGCGCGCCACGGTGGAGGCACTCAGCCGTATTGAGCGTCCCCAGCACCGCTTCGTCTCACTGGTTGGCAACGTCGCCCGCGACGGTTCGGCCAACCGCTATGACGGCGTGATGGTGCTGGCCGACAAGACTGGCGGCGAGCGCTTCCTGCTGCCGGCGCCGGTGGTAGCCGGCTCGGTGGAGGAGAAGGAGGCGATGCTCGCTCAGCGACTGTTCCAGGCCATCGTCGAGATCGCCAAGGACGCTGAAGCCGCCTACATCGGTGTGGGGCGCATCGACCGTCAGGCCACCCTGTTCCAGGATCACTTCATCAGTGAAGCCGAACTCGACGAGCTGCTCTCGCGCAGGGCGGTAGGCGAGTTGCTCGGCTGGCCGCTCGACCAGTCCGGCCAAGTGATCGAGTGCTCCATTACCCGGCGCGTCACCAGCCTGCCGTTGACCATGTTCCGCAACCAGACCCTGGTGGCGCTGGCCGGCGGGCGCGACAAGGGCCCCGCCATTCTTGCCGCGCTGCGTGGTGGCTGGCTCAAGGGGCTCATCACCGACGAGAGCGCCGCACGCTTCATCATCGAGAATGAAGGCATAGCCTAAAGTCTAAGGGTATTGCCTTTGCTTTTTTTGCCCCTGCGTCCGATCATTTGATCGTCACTTGAGTAAATTGATCAAAACAATGACTCCGGCTACAACAACAAGCGCCCTGAACGGGGCAAGCCCAGCACACAGGAGCCCGACATGAAGCTCGCTTACGCCTTTCCTCTAGCCGGCCTGGCAGCTGCCGTTGCCACTGCGGCACACGCCGAGACCATTACGGTCGCCACGGTCAACAATAACGACATGGTGATCATGCAGAGCCTGACCGAGGCCTTCGAAGAGGCCCATCCGGGCATCGAAGTCAACTGGGTAGTGCTCGAGGAGAACGTGCTGCGCCAGCGCCTGACCACCGACATCGCCACCGAGGGCGGCCAGTTCGACGTCATGACCATCGGTACCTACGAGGCGCCGATCTGGGCCGAGCGCGGCTGGCTGGCCGCGCTCGACGACCTGCCCGAGGCCTATCGCGAGGACGATCTGCTCCAGCCGGTACGCGACGGTCTCAGCTACGAAGGCAAACTCTACGCACTGCCGTTCTACGCCGAGAGTTCGATGCTCTACTACCGCACCGATCTGTTCGAGGAGGCTGGCTTCGAGATGCCCGAGCAGCCGAGCTGGGAGCAGGTGAGAGAGTGGGCCGCCGAACTCCACGACCCCGACAACCAATTGGCCGGCATCTGTCTGCGCGGCAAGCCGGGCTGGGGCGAAAACATGGCCTTCGTCTCCACCCTGGTGAACACCTTCGGCGGTCGCTGGTTCGACGAGGAGTGGAATCCGGAGCTCGACTCGCAGGCCTGGCAGGAGGCCATCAGCTTCTACGTCGACCTGCTTGGCAACTACGGCCCGCCCGGAGCCAGCTCCAACGGCTTCAACGAGAACCTGGCGTTGTTCTCGCGCGGCAACTGCGCCATGTGGGTCGACGCCACCTCGGCGGCGGGCAAGCTCTACAACCCGGCCGAATCGCAGGTTGCCGATCGGCTCGGCTTCGCCCCGGCACCGGTGGCCGAAACGCCCAAGGGGGCACACTGGCTATGGTCGTGGGCGCTGGCCATTCCCGCCACTTCGGAGAAGCAGGACGCCGCACAAACCTTCCTGACCTGGGCCACCTCCCAGGAGTACGTCGAACTCGTCGGTGAAACCGAGGGCTGGACCAGCGTACCGCCGGGTACCCGCGAGTCCACCTACGAGAACGAGAACTACCAGCGCGAGGCGCCCTTCGCCGGATTCGTACTCGATGCGATCAACAGCGCCGATCCCACCGATTCGACGCTGGAGCCTAGTCCCTATGTCGGCGTGCAGTTCGTAGGCATTCCGGAATTCCAGTCGATCGGCACCCAGGTGGGTCAGACCATTGCCTCGGCGCTGACCGGCGATACCAGTGTCGAACAGGCGCTGCAGAGCGCCCAGCGCGCCACCGAGCGCACCATGCAACGCGCCGGCTACTGATCCGACGCACTCGCCCGGCCGCCGGGGCCATGTCTCGGCGGCCAATTCCCAACGTTACGTGGTGATGCTATGAGCAAGACACGCGCCTCCGGGCGTACCGTCGGTGGCCTGCGCTCGCTGTCGCTGCAGGCACCCGCGGTCACGCTGCTGCTGCTATGGATGCTGGTCCCGCTGGGCATGACCGTATGGTTCTCGCTGCAGCGCTACAACCTGTTGATGCCCGGCATGGAGGGTTTCGCCGGCCTGGAGGACTATGAGTACCTGTTTACCGACCCGGCACTGTGGCGCGCCATGGGCAACACCCTGCTGTTGGTGGGGTCGGTGCTGGTGATCACCGTGGGCGGCGGCGTGCTGCTCGCCGTACTGTTCCAGCAGGAATTTCCCGGCCGCGGCATCGCCCGGGTGCTGGCCATCTCGCCGTTCTTCGTCATGCCCACGGTGAGTGCGCTGGTATGGAAGAACATGATGATGCATCCCTCCAACGGGGTGCTGTCGTGGGTTGCCGGCGTGTTCGGCCTGCCGGCGGTGGACTGGTTCTCGTCGCTGCCGCTCACGTCGATCGTCATTATCGTGGCCTGGCAGTGGCTACCGTTCGCGCTGCTGATTCTGCTCACCGCCATGCAGTCGCTCGACGATGACCAGGTCGAGGCGGCACGCATGGATGGAGCGGGCCCCATCGCAGTGTTCTTCTATATCACCCTGCCGCACCTGAAACGCGCCATCAGCGTGGTGATCATGATCGAGATGATCTTCCTGCTGACGATCTTCGCCGAGATCTACGTCACTACCTCCGGTGGGCCGGGGCTCGCCACCACCAACCTGGCGTTCTTGATCTACATCCAGGCGCTGCTCGACTTCGACGTCGGCCTGGCCTCCGCCGGCGGGGTGGTCGCCATCGTCCTGGCCAACATCGTCGCTATCTTCCTGGTCCGGCTGGTGGCCAAGAACCTGGAAAACTGAGGCGAGGAGCCGCTCATGACCACACTCAAGACCAAGCAGGCCCTGCCGGCAGATGGCCAACCGGCAAGCGCCTCCGCCAACGGCGCGACGCGCGCCCGTCACACCCCGCTGGTACCCAGCGCCGGCGCTCGCCGGCTATGGCTGACACTGCTGGGCTGGGGAATTGCCCTGATCATTTTCTTTCCCATCCTGTGGATGGTGCTGACCGGCTTCAAGACCGAGGCGGAGGCGATCGCCGACCCCAGCCTGATCTTCTCGCCGACGCTCGAAAGCTATATCGCCGTTCAGGCCCGCGCCGACTACTTCAAGTTCGCCATGAACAGCGTGGTGGTGGCCTTCGGCTCGACCCTGCTGGCGCTGGCCATCGCCATTCCCTCGGCATACGCCATGGCGTTCCTGCCCACCAAGCGCACCAAGGGCACGCTGCTGTGGATGCTCTCCACCAAGATGCTGCCGCCGGTGGGCGTGCTGGTGCCGATCTACTTGCTCTTTCGCGACTTCGGCCTGCTCGACACCCGCACCGGGCTGATCATCGTCTACACCCTGATGAACCTGCCGATCGTGGTGTGGATGCTCTACACCTTCTTCAAGGATCTGCCGCGGGACATCCTCGAGGCGGGACGCATGGACGGCGCGAGCACCTTTCAGGAGGTGATCTATCTGCTGCTGCCGCTGACGCTTCCCGGCATTGCCTCCACCGGGCTGCTGTCGGTGATCCTGAGCTGGAACGAGGCGTTTTGGAGCCTCAACCTGACCTCCTCCAGCGCCGCTCCGCTCACCGCCTACATCGCTTCCTTCTCGAGCCCCGAGGGGCTGTTCTGGGCCAAGCTCTCCGCCGCTTCCACCATGGCCATTGCGCCGATCCTGGTCTTCGGTTGGCTGACCCAGAAGCAGATGGTACGCGGCCTCACTTTCGGCGCCGTCAAGTAAGAGGTTTTCCCATGGCAACGCTACAACTCAACAACATCGTCAAGCAGTTCGACGACACCCAGGTGCTCAAGGGCATCGACCTGGAGGTCCACGACCGCGAGTTCGTGGTCTTCGTCGGCCCTTCCGGCTGCGGCAAGTCGACCCTGCTGCGCATAATTGCCGGTCTCGAGAGCGCCTCCTCGGGCGACATCATGATCGACGGCCAGCGTATCAACGACGTTGGACCCGCCGAGCGTGGCCTGGCCATGGTGTTCCAGAGCTATGCGCTCTACCCGCACATGACCGTCGAGGACAACATGGGCTTCAGCCTCAAGCTCGCCGGCGTGCCGAAGGAGGAACGCCGGCGCAAGGTGCGCGAGGCGGCGTCGGTCCTGCAGCTCGAACCGCTGCTCGAGCGCAAGCCCAAGGCGCTTTCCGGCGGCCAGCGCCAGCGCGTGGCCATTGGCCGCGCCATCGTGCGTAACCCCAGCATTTTTCTCTTCGACGAGCCGCTCTCCAACCTCGACGCGGCGCTGCGGGTGCAGATGCGCATCGAGCTGGCGCGCCTGCACGAAGAGCTCGACGCCACCATGATCTACGTCACCCACGACCAGATCGAGGCCATGACCATGGCCGACAAGATCGTCGTGCTGCAGGGCGGCGTGGTCGAGCAGGTGGGCTCGCCGATGGAACTCTACCATCATCCACGCAACCGTTTCGTGGCTGGCTTCATCGGCTCGCCGAAGATGAACTTCCTGGAGGTGGAACTCGTCAATGCCGGGCCCGAAAGTGTCGAGGTGCGACTGCCTGACGGAGCGACCTGCGAAGTGCCGGTCGATGGTAGCGGCCTTGGTGCAGGCCCGCTGACGCTGGGCATCCGCCCTGAGCATCTGCGCCTCGAGCCCGAAGGGCCGCTCTCGGGTCGCATCGAGGTGATCGAGCGCCTGGGCGGGGTGACCTCGCTCTACGTGCGCATGCAGGACACCCTGGTCACCGTGAGTGCCGACGGCAACGTGGATAGCCGGGTCGGCGATATCCTGCGCTTCGGCTTCGATCGCGCCTGTGCCCATCTTTTCGATGCCGCGGACCTGGCCCTGCCCAGCCTGTCGCGCCATCCCCTGGCCGGACTCAACCGCCAGGACAACCGCACGCCGTCCGTGACCAGCGGCCAATGAACGGAGTGGGCATGGAAACGCTGATCTTCGATTGCGACGGCGTGCTGGTGGACAGCGAGGTCGTCGCCGAAGCGACGCTGCTGGAGCAACTCGGCATGTTGTTGCCGGACATTTCCGAGGACGTCGCCCTGCGTCAGGCGCTGGGCATGACCACCGCGGCGATCCTCGAGCGGCTGGAGCGGCAGAGCGCGCATCGTCTGCCGGCGGATGCGTTGGAGCGCATCGACAGCGCCATCGAGGCGCGCCTGGCCGAGGAGCTGCGCGCCGTCGAAGGCGTGGCGGAAACGCTGGCTCGGATCGAGCTGCCGCTGGCCATCGTTTCCAACAGCCGCCGCCGTCGGGTGCTGGCATCGCTGGCCGTTACCGGGCTCGATGCTCGGCTGGGCGAGGTGCCGCTGTTCACGGCCGATGAGGTCGAGCGACCCAAGCCGGCGCCCGACCTCTATTTGCTGGCGGCGCGTCAGATGGGCCGAGCGCCGGGCGATTGCCTGGTGGTCGAGGACAGCGTTTCCGGCGTTACTGCGGCGCATGCGGCGGGCATGACGGTGATCGGCTTCACCGGCGCCAGCCATATCGAAGATGGTCATGCCGAACGGCTGCGCCGGGCGGGGGCGTGGCGGGTGTTGCCGGCCATGCACGGCCTGGAGGCCCTGATCCAGCAGTGGCGCGAACGACGCCGTAACGACGTGAAAGCGGCCACGAGCGAAACCAACGAGGAAGCTTCAAGATGAAACTGCACGACAAGGTGGCCGTGATAACCGGCGGCGCACGCGGCATCGGCCTGGCCATTGCCGAGCGCTATCTCGCCGAGGGGGCGCGGGTTGCCGTGGCCGATATCGACGTGGCCGCGGTGGAGGAGGCCGTGGCTGGCCTGCGTCACCTGGGGGCCGACCGCGTCATGGGGGTACGCCTCGACGTCTGCGACCGCGACTCGATCGCGGCGATGATCCAGGCCGTGACGGAACACCTCGGTCCCATCGACATCCTGGTCAACAACGCCGCGGTATTCGACATGGCGCCGGTGCTCGAGGTCAGCGAAGGCAGCTTCGACCGCCAGTTCGCCGTCAACACCAAGGGGCTCTTCTTTACCCTGCAGGCGGTAGCCCGGCACATGGTGGCCCGCGGCGAAGGCGGGACGATCATCAACATGGCTTCCCAGGCGGGGCGCCGCGGCGAGGCGCTGGTGAGCACTTACTGCGCCACCAAGGCGGCGGTGATCAGCCTGACCCAATCGTGCGCGCTCGATCTGATTCGCTACGGTATTCGTGTCAACGGCATCGCCCCGGGGGTGGTCGACACCCCGATGTGGGAAGAAGTCGATGCGTTGTTTGCCCGTTACGAGAACCGACCGCTGGGCGAGAAGAAGCGCCTGGTCGGCGAGGCGGTGCCCTACGGACGCATGGGCAAGCCGGAAGACCACGCCGGCGCGGCAGTGTTCCTTGCCTCCGACGATAGTGAGTACGTAGTCGCACAAACCCTGAACGTCGATGGAGGCAACTGGATGAGCTAGGCGTATTCGAAAACTGGCTGCGCTTGCTCGCTGCCTTTTTGAACACGCCTGGTGCCTGCGTTTTGAGTAGGAAACAACAATGAATCCAAATATTCATGATATGGCGGTGCGTTTATTGGAGGCCGCCGAGAATCGGCGACGCTTCATCGTCGCCCTGGCCGGGCCGCCGGGGGCGGGCAAGTCGTTCCTCTCCGAGTGGCTGTGCCGCGAACTCAACGAGAGGCAGCCCGGCATCGCCGCGGTGGTGCCGATGGATGGCTATCACCTCGACAACGCCATCCTCGAGCCGCTGGGCCAGTTGCCGATCAAGGGCGCGCCGGAGACCTTCGACCCCGACGGTCTGAAGCACGACCTGGAGCGCATTCGCCGCACCGATAGAACCGTGGCTGTACCGGTGTTCGACCGACCGCTGGACCTGGCTCGGGCCGGTGGACGCCTGATTACCCTCGAGCATCGCCTCGTCATCGTCGAAGGCAACTACCTGCTGCTCGACCGCGACCCCTGGCGCGAACTGCACGCCCTGTTCGACATGACGCTGTTCCTCGAGGTCGCCGACGAGGTGCTCGAGGCGCGGTTGATCCAGCGCTGGTTGGGAATGGGCCAGGAGCAGCAGGGCGCCGTCGACAAGGCGCGCCACAAGGACATGCCCAATGCCCGACTGATCAAGCGCGAATCCGTCGCGCCGGACCTCTACTGGCGTTAGGCCGCGTCACGCTGCCGTTGCCATACATCATTTCTCGTTCATTGCCGCCTGCGGCAAGGAGTGCCCTTATGCCTGCTCTCAGCAACGCCACGCTCACTCGACTCGACCCGCGCATCGCCGTACCGCGCTACGACCGCCAGGCGCTAACGCCGGGTATCGTCCATATCGGCGTCGGCGGCTTTCATCGCGCCCACCAGGCCATGTATCTCGATGAGCTGATGAACCGAGGCCAGGCGTTCGACTGGGGCATCGTCGGCGTCGGCGTGATGCCCGGCGACCGGCGCATGCAGGAGGCATTGTCAGCACAGGATCATCTCTACACGCTGGTAGTGAAGCACCCCGGCGGCGAGCGTGAACCACGGGTGATCGGTGCCATGCTCGATTATCTGTTCGCTCCCGACGACCCCGAGGCCGCCATCGAGTGCATGGCCGACCCCGCCATTCGCATCGTCTCGCTGACCGTGACCGAAGGAGGCTACAACTTTCATCCCGTCAGCGGCGAGTTCGATCTCGGCAATCCCGACGTGCGCCACGACCTCGACCGTCCCGATGCGCCGCGCACGACGTTCGGTCTGGTGGTCGAGGCATTGGCCCGGCGGCGTGAGCGCGGCCTTACACCGTTCACGATCATGTCCTGCGACAACATCCAGGGCAACGGCGAGGTGGCCAGGCGTATGTTCTCCGCCTTTGCCCGAGCGCGTGATACCGAACTCGGTGAGTGGCTGGAGTTCGAGGTGCCGTTTCCCAATGCCATGGTCGACCGCATCACGCCGGTGACCCAGCCGGCGGATATCGAGGAACTGGCGCATGAATTCGGCGTCGACGACGCCTGGCCGGTGGTATGCGAGCCCTTCACCCAATGGGTGTTGGAGGATCGCTTCGTCTGCGGCAGGCCGCCCTTGGAGCAGGCAGGCGTCCAGGTCGTCGAGGATGTCGAACCCTACGAACTGATGAAGCTGCGCCTGCTCAACGCCAGCCACCAGGCGCTGTGCTATTTCGGTTACCTGGCCGGCTACCGCTATGCCCATGAAGTGTGCCGTGATCCGCTGTTCGTCGACTTCCTGCTCGGCTACATGCGCCACGAGGGCAGCCCCACCCTGGCGCCGGTGCCGGGCGTGGACCTCGAGCAGTACCGTCTGACCCTGATCGAGCGTTTCGCCAATCCCGAGATCAAGGACACCCTGGCGCGGCTGTGCGCTGAGAGCTCCGATCGTATTCCCAAGTGGCTGGTGCCGGTGATTCGCGAACAGCTCGCAAGAGGTGGCGAGATCCACCGCAGCGCCGCGGTGGTGGCGAGCTGGGCGCGCTACGCCGAAGGTACTGACGAGCAAGGCGAGCCCATCACGGTAGTCGACCGCTTCAAGAACGAACTGATGGCGCTTGCCGCCGTCAACCGCACACAGCCTACCGCCTTCATCGACAACCGTGAGCTGTTCGGCGACCTGGCCGAGCACGAACGCTTTCGCCAGGCCTACCTGGCCGCCTTGGAGAGCCTGCACGAACGCGGCGCGCGCGCTACCCTTGAAGCCCTGAGCGGGGAGCAAGCACAAGGAGCGGAATAATGTATATCGGGGTGGACTGTGGCACCCAGAGCACCAAGGTGGTGGTGGTCGACATCGACGGCGAGGCGATCCTCGGCGAGGCGAGGCGTCCTCATCGCCTGGTGGAAGGCGAGAACGGGCGTCGCGAGCAGCAGCCCGGCGAATGGGTCGATGCCTTCCGCGGTGCGTTCGAGGAGGCCGTGAGTCGGGCCGGCATCGAGCGCCGCGCGATCCGCGCCATCGGCGTATCCGGCCAGCAGCACGGCATGGTGGCACTCGACGCCGCGGGCCGGCCGGTGCATCCGGCCAAGCTGTGGTGCGATACCGAAACGGCGGCGCACAACGCTGCCCTGGTCGAGCGCCTGGGCGGCCCGGCGGGCTGCCTCGAGCGGCTCGGGTTGGTGCTTCAGACCGGCTACACCGCCTCCAAGATCGCCTGGCTGCGCGAAACCAATCCCGAGGCCTATCGTCGTATCGACGCCATCCTGCTGCCCCACGACTACCTCAACTACTGGCTCACCGGCGAGAAGGTGGCGGAGGCGGGCGATGCGTCGGGTACCGGCTACTTCGATACTCGCAGTCGCCAGTGGCGTCACGACGCCTTCGCCGAAATTGCCCCGGAGCTCGACCCCGAGCGCGTACTGCCGCGGCTGATCCGCTCCCGCGAACCTGCCGGCACGCTGCGCCCGGAAGTGGCCCGGGAGCTGGGACTGGGCGACGGCGTCCTGGTCGCAAGTGGGGGAGGCGACAATATGCTCGGCGCCATCGGCACCGGCAACATTGTTCCCGGCATCGTCACCCTGAGCCTCGGCACGTCGGGCACCGTATGTGCTTACTCGCCCGAGCCGGTGCGCGCCGAGAGCGACATGGTTGCCAACTTCTGCGCCAGCCATGGTGGTTGGTTGCCACTGATCTGCACCATGAACGTCACTTCGGCCAGCACCTTGGTGCGTGAGCTGTTCGCCCTCGACCTGGCGGCCTTCGGCGAACGCCTGGCCACGGCGCCGATCGGCGCCGAGGGCGTGACGGTGCTGCCGTTCTTCAACGGCGAACGCGTTCCGGCGCTGCCACACGCCACGGCCAGCTTCCTGGGGCTCGACAGCCGCAACCTGACCCAGGCCAGCCTGTGTCGGGCGGTGGTGGAGAGCGCGACCTTCGGCCTGCGCTACGGTCTCGAACTGCTCGGGCCGCTGGCCGCCGGAGCAAGCCAGATCCGGCTCATCGGCGGCGGTGCCAAGAGCACGCTATGGCGCCAGATGGTGGCCGACGTCACCGCGACCCAGGTGATCTGCCCACAGGTGACCGATGCCGCGGCGCTGGGGGCTGCGCTGCAGGCGGCCTGGTGTGAGCGCGCAGATCTCTCGCTGGCCGCGCTTTGCGATCGCCTGGTACATCTCGATACGAACTCGCTGGCCGAGCCCGTTGAGGCGAATGTGCATGCCTACGAAGCGGTCTATGCCCGCTATCGCGAGGCGCTGAAAGGACACCACGGCGTTCCGAACTGAACCCACTCCATTCTCAACCGCAGCCCACGGAGAAGCCCCATGACGACTCGACTCGACGCACTCAAACGCCACTCGCTGGTGGTCGCCGATACCGGCGATCTCGACGCCATCCAGCGCTATCGGCCCCAGGATGCCACCACCAACCCATCCTTGTTGCTCAAGGCCTTCGATCTGCCGGGCTATCAGGCGCTGATCGATGAAGAGCTTGCCGCGGTCAAGGCCGAGGGTGGCGACTTGCCGACACGCGTCGAGCGCGCCGTGGATCGCCTGGCTGTGGCCAAGGGCGCGGAGATCACCAAATTCGTCCCCGGTCGGGTCTCGACCGAGGTGGCCGCCAAGCTCTCCTTCGATACCGAGGCGAGCGTGCGCAAGGCCTTTGAGCTGATCGAACTGTATGAGCGCCGCGGCGTCGGCCGCGAGCGGGTACTGATCAAGCTGGCCTCCACTTGGGAGGGCATTCGTGCCGCCGAGCGACTCGAGCGGGAGGGCATCAACTGCAACCTCACGCTGCTGTTCAGCGATGCCCAGGCCCAAGCCTGCTTCGATGCCGGCGTATACCTGGTCTCGCCGTTCGTGGGCCGAGTCACCGACTGGTACAAGAAGGAGACCGGCAAGGAGTACGCCTCCGACGAGGACCCGGGCGTGCTGTTCGTCCGCGGCGTATGCGAGCGTGCCGGACGCGGTGGTTTCGATACCGTGGTGATGGGGGCGAGCTTCCGCACGACGGGCCAGGTGCTGGCGCTGGCCGGCTGCCATCGGCTGACAATATCGCCGGCGCTGCTCGAGGAACTGGCGGGCGAGAAGGGCGACGTCGAGAAGCGGGTCGTGTTCCCGTCCCCCGGCGAGCGTCCGGCGCCGCTCAGCGAGGCCCGGTTCCGCTGGCAGCACAACCAGGACGCCATGGCCAACGACAAGCTGGCCGAGGGTATCCGCCGCTTTGCCGAAGACCAGGGTCAGCTTGAGCGGCGCATTGCAGAGCGGCTGGGCTGACACCCTGGCAGGTAAAGCCTAGAAGGCTTCCAGCCGCCACACGTCGAAGGCCGGCTCTTCGTAGGGGTGGGCAGCACGCAGCGCGGCGACGGCATCGTGTATGAGCTGGTCCTCGCAGACCAGCTCGACCTTCACTTCCTCGACCTTCTCCAGGTCGCCAACCTGGCCGATGTGTGGGTTGGCGCCATCCAGCGGACGAAACTGGCCGGTGCCGCGGGTCTCGAAGCAGCACGCCTCGTAGTCTCCGATGCGCCCGGCCCCGCTGGCGAACACGGCTTCCTTGACCGCTTCGGCATCCTCGAGCGGAACGTAGAAGGCAAGCTTGTACATATGTCTCTCCTTGCATGCGGAATGCCGCAACTATCATGGTGCGGCGAGGGCGCCGCTGATGAAATTAGGCTCCTTTTGAATGATGCTGGCGCATATATTGCCAAGATGAAAAGAGGCTATCGAGGAGGAGAACATGGATCGAGCACTCTCCGCACTGCTGGAAGCGCAGGGGCTCTCGCCCGCCGGTAGGATGCAGCCGCTCGGGGGCGGCGATATTGCAGCCGTCTACCGGTTGGAAACGTCCCGGGGGCCGGTCGTGGTCAAGCATGATGATGCCGAGCGCTTGTCGGGCGAAGCGGATGGACTGCAGGCCTTGCGCCAGGCCGGGAGTTCGCTACTGGTGCCCAGCGTCTTGGCGCTGGGCGATGGTTGGCTGGTCATGGAGGCGCTCGAGGTGGGCTCCCGCTCGCAGCGTTCCGCAACGGCGCTGGGCGAGGGGCTTCGTCAGCTGCATTCGCATACCGCAGCCGAGCATGGCTGGCCGCGGGACAACGCCTGCGGGAGCACGCCCCAACCCAATGCACCACTATCAGACGGACGGGCCTTTCAGCGCGATCGACGCCTGCTGCCGCTGGCCAGGGCCTGCCACGAGCGAGGGCTACTGGATGATCGGCTGCGCAACCGCCTCGAGGCACTGGCGCAGTCTCTGGAGGAGTGGCTGCCCGACGTGCCGGCAAGCCTGCTGCACGGCGACTTGTGGTCGGGCAACGTGCTGCATACCCCACAAGGACCGGCAGTCATCGATCCTGCTGTGTATCGCCACTATCCCGAAGTGGACCTGGCCATGTTGACGCTGTTCGGCTCGCCCGGCGAAGCCTTCTTCGAAGCCTACTGGGATGGCAATGCCCCGCATGACTGGCCACGGCGCGAGGCGCTGTTCCAGCTCTATCCGTTGCTCAATCACCTGCTCTTGTTCGGTGGTGGTTATCGGAGTGGCGTCGAGCGGGCAGTGATCACCCTCGAGCAGCTGTGACGCGGCATCCATTCATTCAAAAGTTCGTTTGAATGCACTTGCCCGCCCCAGGCTCGCTACATACACTCAAGCATGTTTGTTCACTCATGGAAGAGAAACATGCACAGAATCATTGGCAACCTTGTTGTTGCAGGGATCGTTGGCTGGGTGGCACCGGCCCTGGCAGGCCCGGGTGCCGTCACGCTGCAGATGGACAACGACGGTATGTTCAGCAGCGACGACGACAACTACACGGCCGGTGCCGAACTCATCTGGACCCGGGCAGTGGCGGCGGATCACTGGAGCCAGCGAATCGCCGAGGGCTTTCCGGACGGTTGGCTGAGTCGGGTCGATGCGCTGAGCTATCACCTGAGCTACCGCATGTATACGCCGGTGGAAGTGGCGCGGCGTGACCTCATTGAAAACGATCGCCCTTACGCCGGCCTGGCACTGGGCGGGCTTGCCCTGTATGGCCGGCAGCCTTTGCCAGGCGCCTGGCAGAGTGAAGAGGCGCTTCAGCTCGATATCGGCGTGGTCGGGCCGGTCACGGCGGCCGACAGCGTTCAGCGCGAAGTTCATCGCTTCGTCGAGAGCCAGCGACCTCGCGGCTGGTCCCACCAGTTGGGCAACGAGCCCATCCTCAACGCCTCCTACCGACGCCACTGGTGGCATCGCCAGTCGCTGGGGCAGCTCGAGATGCAGCACGGGCCGGGGCTCTCGGCCTCCCTCGGCAACCTCCTCGTCCAGGCCGGGGCGGGCTACGGCCTGCGCCTCGGCAACGGCTTGGATAACGTCATGGGCTGGCCCTCCCTGGGGATCGATCAGGGCGGCTATCGGCAGGTTTCTACATCGCCCGGCGGCGGCTGGCATGTCTTTGCCGCTCTACAGGGACGCTACGTGGCGCACAACCTGCTGCTGGATGGCAACACCGTGCGCGACAGCCACTCCGTCGGCCGCCGTGAGCTGGTCGGTGACGCCGTGCTGGGTCTGGCGCTGACCTGGGACAAGTGGGAGGTCAGCGTAGCGCACGTTTGGCGCAGTCGGGAATTCGAGGAGCAGGAGGGAAGCACCGTACATGGCGCACTTTCGCTGAGCTACCGGCTCTGACAAAGGGCTTTCGTGCGGTATTCCTCGGCGCGTGTTGGCTCGCCCGCGCTTCGGCCTGCCTATACTGGAAGCCTGGCCGAGCCGATAGACGCAACAATCAGGGGGGCATCGCCATGAAGCAGTCAGCGGGAGCCGATTGGGGGCGTGCTTGCATCATGGCGCTGACTGCCTGGCTTGTCGTCAGCGTGCCTGCCTGGGCCGCGCCGGCTGAGCCACGCCATGTGCCGGTGTCTCCTGTCTGGCAACCGGTCTTTCAACCCTTGGCCTGGCAGCGCGAGCATTGGCGACAGCGCAGGCGGCAGGATCCCTCTTTCGTCATCGAGCTTCCCCGGGCGTTCTTCGACCCCTACTACAACTGGGGCCATGCGCCGACACCGGCCGTGCCACCACGCCCCGCCCCGATAGTTCCGCAAGAGCGCGGCGAGATATGGCGAGACGACGTGGTGGGTTCAGGAAGTGGCGGTCGGCTGGAGGTTCACCCCGAGGGACGTATCCTGCGCAGCCGACCGCGTGGTGAATGAGCTTTTCCGCCATTCGATTTACATCCATACACGCATGAATGTAAAATTCGTCGACCTTTGGCGTATCAACGGAAACGACGCACATCATGAAAAGAACATCTCGTCTCGGCCGGGCCGCCCTGGTGGCGATGGCCGCCGGCCTGTTGCTGGCCGCCTGTGGCCAGGAGGAGAACCCCCAAGCGCAGCAGCAAGCCGCCCCCGAGCGTCAACCTCACCCCGTCGAGGTCGTGGCGATCGAGCGCCAGGATATCGCGCTGGAAAAATCCTACCCGTCGCTACTGCGTAGCGACGACGAGGTCACCCTCGTGGCCCGTATCACGGGCACCCTCGAGGAGCGTCACTTCGAGCCCGGCGAACAGGTCGAGAGAGGCCAGCGTCTCTTCTCCATCGAGCCGGACGTTTATCAGGCGGCGGTGAATCAGAACGAGGCCAATCTGCAGAGCGCCCAGGCCGAACTCTCCCGTGCCCAGCGTGACGCACAGCGCTTCGAGCGCCTGTTGAGCCAAAATTCGGTGAGCCAGCAGCAGGTCGACCAGGCGCGCGCGGAGCTGGGGGTGGCGCGTGCTGCCGTGGCCCAGGCCGAGGCGGCGCTGGCGAGTTCGCGCATCGACCTCGAATACGCCGAGGTCACCGCACCGGTATCGGGCGTGATCGGCCTGGCGCAGATCAACGTCGGTAACCTGGTCAGCCCCGGCTCGGTACTGGCGACCATCACACCGCTGGATCCGCTGGAGGTGCGCTTCCAGTTGCCGCAGCGCGACGCCCTCGAACTGCGTCAGCAGCTGCGGAGCCAGGAGGGTGAACCGTTTCGCGCCATGTTGAACGTCCCCGGCGGCAGTGGAACGGCCGCCCGAAACCTGGAAGGGCAGCTCGATTTCCTGGGCTCGCGGGTGGATGAACGCACCAGCACGGTCCAGGCCAGTGCCACTTTCCCCAACCCCGATGCCCGGGTGCTGCCAGGCCAGTTCGCACGCATCAGCCTCGAGGGGCTCAAGCGCTTCGACGTGCTGGCGGTACCCGAGATTGCCGTGTCTCAGGGCCTGATGGGGCCGCAGGTGTTCGTGCTCGATGAAGACGACACGGCGCGCGCCCGTACCGTGGAGCTGGGTGAAGTGGCGGGCCCTTGGCAGATCATTCGCGGCGGCCTGGAGCCCGGCGAGCGGGTGGTGGTAGGCGACCCGGCCGGCATCGAGCCCGGCACGCCCATCGACCCACAGCCTTTCGAAGGTAATGTGCGGGCGCTGGTCGAGGAAGCCGAGCAGGCCGAAGCCGAGGCTGAGCGCGAGGCTGCCGAGGCGATGCAGGAAGAAGAAGCCGCCGAGGCCACGCCGGAGGGGGAGGCCGCTGAAGGCGGCGAGGACGACGCATGAATTTTTCCAATTTCTTCATCAAGCGGCCGATCTTCGCCACGGTGCTGGCGATCATCCTCACCGTGATGGGGGTGGTCAGCATGCGGGTGCTGCCCATCGAGCAGTATCCCAGCGTGGTGCCGCCCACGGTATCCGTGCAGGCGCAGTTCCCGGGGGCCGATGCGGAAACGGTCGCCCAGACCGTGGCGGCCCCGCTGGCCGAGGCGATCAACGGCGTCGAGGACATGCTCTACATGACCTCGACCAGTGCCGACAACGGCTCAATGAGCCTGAATGTGGCGTTCGACATCGGCACCGATGGTGATATCAACACCATCAACGTCAACAACCGGGTGCAGGGGGCGCTGTCGCGCCTGCCCGAGGCGGTGCAGGCCCAGGGCGTGACGGTGGAGCTGCGCTCCAGCTCTATCCTGATGCTGGTGGCACTGATCTCGCCGCAGGGCGACTACAACAACGTCTTCATGCAGAACTACGCCACGCTGAACATCCTCGACGAGTTGCGCCAGGTGCCCGGCGTGGGCGAGGCCTCGGTGCTGGGCGGCGGCGAGTTCGCCATGCGCGTGTGGATGGACCCCGACAAGCTGGCCCAGTACGACCTGACCCCCACCGAAGTGGCGCGGGCCATTCGCGCCCAGAATACCGAGGTGCCGGCAGGCAACCTGGCGGCCACGCCGCAGCGCGATCCCCGTGCGTTCACCTATACCATCACCGCTGGCGGGCGACTCAACGACGTCGAGGATTTTCGCAACATCTTCCTGCGCACCAACGCCGACGGCTCGGCCCTGCGCCTGGACGACGTGGCGCGCATCGAACTTGGGGCCTCCTACTATGGCGTGCAGGCGCGTCTGAACGGCGCCACCATGACGCCGATCATCATCAACCAGCAGCCGGGTGCCAATGCGCTGGAGACGGCGCGGGCGGTGCAGGCGACCATGGCCGACCTGGAAACGCGTTTCCCTCCCGGGCTCGAATACGTGGTGCCCTACGACACCACGCTGTTCATCGGCGCTTCGGTGGATACCGTGACCCACGTCTTCATCGAGGCTTTCCTGATCGTCGGCGTGATCCTGTTCATCTTCCTGCAGAACTGGCGCTTCACGGTGATTGCCATGTCGGTGGTGCCGGTCTCGGTACTGGCCACCTTTGCCGGCTTCTTCGTATTCGGCTTCTCGATCAACCTGCTGACGCTGTTCGCACTGGTACTCTCCATCGGTATCGTGGTCGACGACGCCATCCTGGTGGTGGAGAACGTCGAGCGTGTGCTCAGCGAGGACGACGAGATCACCGTGACCCAAGCCACCATCCGCGCCATGCGGGAAGTGGGCGGCCCGGTCATCGCCACGTCGCTGATCATGGCGGCGGTGTTCGTGCCGGTGGCTTTCCTGGGAGGCTTCACCGGACAGATCTACCAGCAATTCGCCATAACGGTGGCCGTCTCGGTGGCCTTCTCGGCATTGATGGCGTTGACCTTCACCCCGGCGCTCTCGGCCATCTTCATCAAGCACAAGCCCAAGGGCGTGGGGCAGTCCAAGCTGATGCGGGCACTCAACACGCCGCTGCGGCTGTTCGATCGCCTGTTTGCCGGCGTTACCGCCGCCTACATGTGGGCGGTCAAGGTGCTGGTGCGCTTCTGGGGGCTGGCGCTGTTGTTGACGGGGCTGATCATCGGCGCCTCCTGGTGGCTCTACCAGATCGCCCCCTCGACCCTGGTGCCCGAGACCGACCAGGGCATTGTGCTGGCCAGCGTCCAGCTGCCCGACTCCGCCTCCCTGGCGCGCACCCAGAGTTACATGGACGAGCTCAGCTCGCGCATCGAGGAGGTGCCCGGGGTGCGATATTCCACCGCCGTGGCCGGTTACGACATCCTCTCGAGTTCGGTCAACACCGCGCGGGGGATCATGTTTATCAACATGGAGCCCTGGGACGAACGTGAGCTGACCGCTACCGAGCTGGTGGGGCGGGTGATGCAGCTGGGAGCCCAGATTCCCGGCGGTTCGGCCATGGCATTCAACGTGCCGCCAATCATGGGGCTTTCCACCACAGGGGGCTTCGAAGGCTACCTGCAGTCCTTCGAAGGTGCCTCTCCGCAGGAGCTGTTCCAGGCCTCGGTCCAGGTGATGCAGGCGGCCAATCAGCACCCCGCCCTGCAGCGGGTATTCACCACCTTCAACGTCAACGTGCCGGGCTATCGTGCCGAGATCGACCAGCAGAAGGCGCTGAGCTACGGCGTGGCGCTGGAGGACCTGAATGCGACCCTGTCGAATACCTTCGGCAACGGCTTCGTCAACTTCTTCAGCTACCAGAACCGCAACTTCCAGGTTTACCTGCAGAACGAGGACGAGTTTCGCAGGACTCCTGACGATGTCAGCAGCGTCTACGTACGTGGCGGCAACGGCGAGCGGATTCCGCTGTCGGAGTTCGTCACGCTGGAACGCCAGGCCAAGCCGGCGGTGGTGTCGCGCTTCGGTGTCTACCTGGGGGCGCAGTTCCAGGGCGGCCCCGCGCCGGGTTACAGCTCCGGCCAGGCGATCGCCGCCATGGAGGAGATCGTCGAGGAGACCCTCGGCGGTGGCTGGGGCATGGGCTGGACCGGCACCGCCTACCAGGAGAGCCAGCTCGGCAATACCGCCACGCTGGCCATCGTCTTCGGTATCCTGATGGTATTCCTGATCCTGGCGGCGCAATACGAGAGCTGGTCGCTGCCGCTGGCGGTGCTCACGGCAACGCCCTTTGCCTTCCTCGGCGGTATTGGCGGTATCGTGCTGCGCGGGCTCGACACCAGCGTCTACGTGGAAATCGGTATGCTGGTGGTGGTGGGGCTGGCGGCCAAGAACGCGATCCTGATCGTCGAGTTTGCCGAGCTGCAACGCAAGGAGCAGGGCAAGTCGATCCACGAGGCGGCCATCACCGCGGCGGAGTTGCGCTTCCGGCCGATCGTGATGACCTCGCTGGCGTTCATCTTCGGCACCCTGCCGCTGGCGCTGGCCAGCGGGGCGAGCGACGTCAGCAGCCACCACATCGGTACTACCGTAGCGGTGGGCATGGCTTCGGTGGCGGTGCTCGGCAGTCTCTTCGTGCCGAGCTTCTACGCCGTGATCGCTCGCACCTCCGACTGGCTACGCCATAAGCTTCGGGGCCGGCACGAGGCCGCGAACGAACACACCTGAGCGGCAGGCAATTCGTAGCGCGCGGTCGAAGGGCGCCACCGCAAGGTGGCGCCCTTATTCATGATCTGGTACGTGCCCTGCCCAGAGCGGCTTGGACTAGGCTGAAGGTGAGTCGAGCGTTAACCGCGAGGAGGCCACCATGGAAGCGCTGCGTCAGATTGTCCTGAGTTTTCCCGTCGTCGTCTTCACTGGCCTGTTGCCACTGGTGTTGCTCTATTGGCTGTTGGTGCTGCTGCGCCTGGCGCCGCTGGAGCTGTTCGCGCGCGACAGCCTCAAGGGAGACCATCTGGCCAGCACCATGGTGGCGCTGGGCTTCGTCGGCGTACCGGTTTCCTTTGCCCTCAGCGTGCTGCTGGGGCTGGCGGGCGTGATCACTCTGGTAATCGAGCTGGCCGTGCTGCGCTGGTTGCCATTGGGCCTGTTTCGCATCCCCGTGGGGGTGGCGGTGCTATGGGCGGCCTTCGTTCTCGCCTCACCCTTGGCGGCAAGCGTATGCCATGCGCTACAGCGCCGCTTCCATCGGTTGGCACGATCGCAGCCGCGCTGCCTGCTGGGCGAAGTCGTGCAGGTGCGCTCCGCAGCCGATGCGCAGGGTTGGACCACGGCCACGCTGATCGACGATCCCGCGTGCGAGGTGAGTCTGCACGGCAAGGCCGGTGACCTGCCCCGCCCGGGGGAGCGTCGGGTATTGGTCAAGTTCGTGGCGAAGGAGGGCGCCTACCGCAGCGTGGCGGAGAGCCGCTACTGCGAGGCGCGCGAGCACTTGCGCCGGCTGCGGTTGGCTCGGGGACGCGCCGGGGTGAGTCATGGCGGGGCCGAGGCGCCACTGTAACGCTCGGCGCGCAGCAGCTCCAGTTGGGCCTCGACGAGCTGCGTGCCTCGCTCGCGTAGCGAGAATTGCTCGTGGTTGCGCAGCCAGTCATGGAACAGGCCGCCGAGTATGGCCTGCAGCAGCCTGGCGGCCACTTCAGGGGAGAGATCCTGACGTAGATGGCCCATGCGAGCAGCACTGGTGAAGTAGCCGAGCAGGGCGCCACAGGCCTCCTCGGCCATTTCGTTCTGCATCGCCAATGGGTCGATCTCGGCAAAGGTTTCGCAGTGGTGGATCAGGATGGCATGCACGCGGCGATAGCGCGGCTGTTCGAGGCGTGCGAAGCCGCTCTGGCAGGCCTGACGGATGGCTTCCAATGGCTTGTTGGCGAGTTCCGGGTCGCCGATCTCCTCTACCAGCTCTTCGAACGGCATGCGCACCCGTTGCAGCATGGCCCGGAACAGGTCGGCCTTGTTCTTGAAATGCCAGTAGACGGCACCGCGTGTCATGCCGGCCTCGCGGGCGATCTGCTCCAGCGAGGTGCGGGCCACGCCACGTTCGAGGAAGACAGCCTCGGCGGCATCGAGCAGGGCTTCGCGAGTGGCGGCGGCTTCTGCCTTGGTACGTCGGGCCATGGTGGGGCGGTTCTCCTCGGTCCTGTACTGCAATGTTTTTGTCATTCTAACCCAAGGATGACACGCTTACATTCGTATATGTATGTCATGCTTCATAGTATGACGCCACCTAAGCCTATCTCTCGTATTCCACGCAGTGGCCCTGTATAACGGATCGAACACTGTTCCGCTTCGGAAAAGGCCATGCCCCGCGCATCTTTTGAGCTCAACGGCGCCAAGATCAAGCCCGGTAGCCGCCTTCAGGTCGACGTGCCGGTGGCGCGGCTCTACACCCATGCACCGCTGCATATTCCCGTCGAGGTGGTGCACGGTCGCCGCCAGGGGCCGGTCATGCTGGTTTGCGGCGGCATACACGGCGATGAGATCAACAGCGTTGAGATCGTGCGCCGGCTGATGCGCTCGAAGCAGATCCAGGGGCTCAATGGCACCCTGATCGCCGTGCCTATCGTCAACGTCTTCGGCTTCATGCAGCACAGCCGCTACCTGCCGGACCGTCGCGACCTCAATCGCTGCTTTCCCGGCAGTGAATCGGGCTCGCTGGGAGCTCGGGTGGCGGCGCTGTTTCGCGAGCAGATCGTCGATCACGCGACGCATATCATCGACCTGCATACCGGAGCCATTCACCGCACCAACCTGCCGCAGATCCGCGCCCAGCTCAGCCCCGGCAGCGAGACCGAGCGCATGGCCAACGCCTTCGGCGCGCCGGTAATCCTCAACGCCGAACTGCGCGAGGGTAGCCTGCGTCACTACGCCCAGAGCCGGGGCATTCCGGTACTGACCTATGAAGCCGGAGAGGCGCTGCGCTTCGACGAGTGGGCGATCACGCCGGGGGTGCGCGGTGTGCTCAGGGTGATGCGCCGGCTGGGCATGCTGGCGGGCGAACATCGGCGCCGCCCGCCGCCGGCGGCGGAACTGGCCAACGGCTCGAGCTGGGCACGGGCGCCTATTGACGGCATCCTGCGGCCCAAGGTGCGCCTCGGCGCACGGGTGACCAAGGGCGATGTGCTGGGCAAGGTGGCCGACCCCTTCGGCAATGCCGAGGCCTGCGTCAAGGCCATGGCCGATGGCATCGTGATCGGCATGAGCCGGCTGCCGCTGGCCAACGAGGGCGAGGCGCTGTTCCATATCGCCCGCTTCGATGCCATCGAAGAGGCCGAGAGCGCTATCGAGACCTTCCACTCCAGCCTCGAACCGCCGCCCGACCCGCTCTATTGATCACGCCTCGGCGAGGCGGGGCTCGGCCTCGCGCTCGCTTCTTTCCGGCACCAGGCTCAGCGCATCATCGAACACCCGCAGGCAGGCGCCGTCGAGATGGCCGTTCTCCGACAAATGGCGACGGAAGCGGCGCCCGCCCGGCTGGCCCTGGAACAGGCCCAGCAGGTGACGGGTGACATGGTTGAGCTTGGCGCCTTCCTCGAGCCGACGGGCGATGTAGGGGCGAAAGGCACGGGCGGCCGCATGCCGGCTGGCGGCCGGCCCTGCGACGCCGTAGAGCGCCTGGTCGACGCCGGACAGCAGCCAGGGGTTCTGGTAGGCCTCGCGTCCGACCATCACGCTATCCACGTGACTTAGCTGCTCGCGGCATTCGTCCAGCGACTTGATTCCGCCATTGATGCCGATGTGCAGCTCGGGCCGGCTGGCCTTGAGGCGATGCACCCGCGGGTAGTTCAGCGGCGGGATGTCGCGGTTCTCCTTGGGCGAGAGCCCCTGCAGCCAGGCCTTGCGTGCATGCACGATGAACGTCTCGCAGCCGGCATCCGCGACCTGGGCGATGAAGCGCTCCAGGTCGGCGTCCTCGTCCTGGTCATCGATACCGATGCGGCACTTCACCGTTACCGGAATGCTCACCGCCTCACGCATGGCGCGCACCGCCGCGGCGACCTTCTCGGGGTGGCCCATCAGGCAGGCGCCGATCATGTTGTTCTGCACCCGGTCGCTGGGGCAGCCGACGTTGAGGTTCACCTCGTCATAGCCCCACGCCTCGGCAATCGCCGCGCACTCCGCCAGCTCGCCCGGGTCACTGCCACCCAACTGCAGCGCAAGGGGATGCTCGACCTCGTCATAGCCGAGGAAACGCTCCCGCGGGCTGCCGTGCAGGATTGCGCCGGTGGTCACCATCTCGGTATACAGCAGCGCGTGGCGGGTCAGAGTGCGGGCGAAGGCTCTTTGATCCCTGGTCGTCCAGTCCATCATCGGGGCCACAGAAAACCGGCGTGCCCGTGCCAACGGGTCATTTCCAGTCGTGTTGCTCATCTATGGCCTCCAGGGTATAGCCGACATTACCGTTTGCTCCACCTCGTATCGCTGCCCAACTCCTGCGGTACTCTCAGGGTAACGAAGCGTTTGCAGCTCGCACAGCGACGCCGGGATCGCACCGTCGAGCGGCAGGGAGCAGGAAACGAGATGGCCGGCCATTGTACGCAAGAAGGAGCAGCGCGCCCAGAGTCGGGTGCCCGTTCCGCTTTGCAGCCGCAGGGGACGCATGGAGCGTGAATCAGGCCAGCCGGGCTGACCTCATTTCTTCTTCCGCATGAAAGGAAACACCTTGCGCATGGCATCCGCAAGCACTTGATCGGGCAGCTTGTGCTCCAAGTTCACGGCAGCCCTGGCGGCGGTGTACGTGCCTTTGTACTCCTTGGCGATTTCGCTGTCCGTCATGCTGTCCGGCAACTGCTCTTTCTCCCGGATTGCGTCGATTACGGCCTTGTCCATAACGCCTCCATATGAAGTCCCATATTGTCGAGCGTAGTGCAGATGATATGGACTCCCCCCTCCGACGGCATCGCGATGTGCCAGATTAGAGGGTGCATCAACCCATACGGAAGA
>NZ_JAAQTO010000054.1 GCF_011742165.1 Billgrantia bachuensis
AATAGCTCAGTGGTAGAGCATCGCCTTGCCAAGGCGAGGGTCGGGAGTTCGAATCTCCTTTCCCGCTCCAAATTCTTACGTATCTCGAAGATGCCAAGGCTCGGGCCGGGAGCCGGGGCGCCGGACCGTCGAATCTCCTTTCCCGCTCCAATTTTCCTCCCCCCAAGCTTTCGATTGCCTTGCCCGTGGGCGAGGCATGCTGCGTTTTTCCTGGGCCAGGCTTGAAAAATTCCTTCGCGCCCTAATCTCTTGAACTCATTTTCGCTTCGCAAGGATGTCCCATGGCCGAACCGGCGCTGTCGATCCGTGGCCTGACCAAGGTCTACGGCAACGGCTTTCACGCCCTGAAGGGGATCGACCTCGACGTCGAGCAGGGCGACTTCTTCGCCCTGCTGGGGCCCAACGGGGCCGGCAAGTCCACCACCCTGGGCGTGGTCTGCTCGCTGGTTCAGAAGACCGCCGGCAAGGTCTCGATCTTCGGTATCGACATCGACCGCGACTTCGCGCGTGCCAAGTATCATCTGGGCGTGGTGCCCCAGGAGTTCAACTTCAACCAGTTCGAGAAGGTGCTCGACATCGTGCTGGCCCAGGCGGGCTACTACGGCATGCCGCGTCGCGAGGCGCTGCCGCGTGCCGAGCGACTGTTGAAGGATCTCGGCCTGTGGGACAAGCGCAACGGCAGCGCGCGCATGCTCTCCGGCGGCATGAAGCGCCGCCTGATGATCGCTCGAGCGCTGATGCATCGGCCCAAGCTGCTGATCCTCGACGAGCCTACCGCCGGCGTCGACATCGAACTGCGCCGCAGCATGTGGGAGTACATGCGCCGCATCAATCGCGAGGAGGGCACCACCATCATCCTCACCACCCACTATCTCGAGGAGGCCGAGAGCCTCTGTCGCAACGTGGCGATCATCAACCACGGCGAGATCGTGCGGAATACCAGCGTTCGTGGCCTGTTGGCCGAGCTCGACACCGAGACCTTCCTGCTCGACCTGGCGCATCCCGTGGAGCAGGCCCCTTATATCGAGGGTTTCGAGGTGAACAAAGTGGAGGGCGCCCAGCTAGCCGTGGTCGTGCACCGCGGGCAGCGCCTGAACGATGTGTTCACTGCCTTGGGTGAACAGGACATCGAGGTGGTCTCGATGCGCAACCGCGCCAATCGGCTGGAGGAAATGTTCGTATCGATGGTAGAGCAGGGCAACGATGAGCGTCGTGAGGCCGAACGGGTGGAGGTGGGTAAATGAGCGCCAGCCAGATCGCCATCGCACTCTGGACCCTGGTCTTCAAGGAGATCAAGCGCTTCACGCGGATCTGGCCGCAGACATTGCTGCCGCCTTCGATCACCATGGCGATGTACTTCATCATCTTCGGCAGCCTGATCGGCTCGCGCATCGGCGAGATGGATGGCTTCAGCTACATGGACTTCATCGTTCCCGGGCTGATCATGATGGCGGTGATCACCAACAGCTACTCCAACGTGGCCTCGAGCTTCTTCTCCAACAAGTTCCAGCGCAGCGTGGAGGAGATGATGGTATCGCCCATGCCCAACTGGGTGATCCTCACCGGCTTCGTGCTCGGCGGCATGGCGCGCGGGCTGGGCGTTGGCCTGATCGTGACGCTAGTGTCGCTGTTCTTTACCCGCATCAGCGTGGCTCATCCGCTGCTGACCATCGGCGTGGTGGTGCTCACAGCGGCGCTGTTCTCCATCGGCGGCTTCATCAACGCGCTGCTGGCCAACAAGTTCGACGACGTTTCCATCGTGCCGACCTTCGTGCTCACGCCGTTGACCTACCTGGGCGGAGTGTTCTACTCGATCTCCCTGCTGCCGACCTTCTGGCAGAATGCCTCGCTGCTGAACCCGATCCTGTACATGGTCAACGTGTTCCGTCACGGTTTTCTCGGTGTCTCCGACATTCCCGTGGGCTGGGCGCTGGCCGCCATCGTCGCTTTCATCGTCGTGCTCTTCACCGTCGCGCTATGGATGCTGGAGCGCGGCAAAGGTATTCGTTCATGAGCCACAGACCCGATACGCTTGAGCATGCCCCGCTGGGGCGCGAGTCCGCCTACCCCGAGCACTACGACGCCGGGCTACTCTATCCCATTCCCCGCGAGGCCAATCGCGCGCCACTGGGCATCGAGGAGGGTAGCCTGCCCTTCGTCGGCGAGGACGAGTGGCACGCCTTCGAGGTCAGCTGGCTCAACGCCCGCGGCAAGCCGCTGGTGGCCGTGGCGCGCTTCCGCCTGCCGGCCGAGTCGCCCAACCTGATCGAGTCGAAGTCGTGGAAGCTCTACCTCAACAGCTTCAACCAGACCCGCTTCGAAAGCCGCGAGCAGGTGATCGACGTACTCGAGCGCGACCTGGCCAAGGCGGCCGGGGCGCACGTCGCGGTGGAGCTGTTCGGTGTCGATGACACGGCGCTTGCCGCCTGCCGGCTGCCCGGCGAGTGCCTCGATGAGCTCGATATCGAGGTCGACGATTACACGCCGAGCGCTGAGCACCTGCAGGTCGGCGAGGAGATCGTCGAGGAAACGCTCTACTCGCATCTGCTCAAGTCCAACTGTCCGGTCACCGGCCAGCCCGACTGGGGCAGCGTGCTGATCCGCTATCGTGGCCCCAGGCTCGACCGCGAGGGCCTGCTGCGCTACCTGATCGGTTATCGCCAACATCAGGACTTCCACGAGCACTGTGTCGAGCACATCTTCACCGACCTGATGGCCCGTGCTCGCCCCGAGCGGCTGCTGGTGCTGGCACGCTACGTGCGCCGCGGTGGGCTCGATATCAGCCCCTGGCGCGCCACGCCGGGCGAACGCCCTCCGGAGCCCCTGCGCTTGGCAAGACAGTAGGCCTGGCGCGCAGGTCTATCGCAGTTAGCAATTTCACTCGGGGCTGATCCGTCGACAGGGCTACGAGGAGGCGCTGTGAACCCGTCCTTGGGCGCTACTTTTGCCATCCATGGCAAAAGACCTCCTCTTCGACCTATCCCCGGCGCCCCTCTTCATGTCCAGCTGCGATAGCCCTAGCCTGGCGCGCCAGTAGCGCCTTGGGTAGAGTGCCGAGAAAGACTCAAGAGGAGAGCAACATGGATGCGATGACCCTGCTGCACGAACGCAGCTCCATGGGCAAGTTGACCGGCCCGGCGCCCAGCCCCGAGCAGATGGAAGCGATCTACCGCGCCGCGCTACGAGCCCCCGATCACAAGGAGCTGCGCCCGTGGCGCTTCATCGAGTTTTCCGGTGAAGGGCTCGAGCGGTTGGGGGAACTCTTCGCCGAAGCCGAGTACCGCGAGGACCCGAGCATCGAGGACGCCGCCCTGGACGCCGCGCGCAAGAAGCCGCTGCGCGCGCCGATGATAGTGGCTGTCGTCGCCAAGGTCACGCCCGACGTGGAGAAGGTGCCCAAGATCGAGCAGGTGATCTCGGCCGGCTGCGCCGCCCATGGCATCCTGCTGGCCGCACACGCCCTCGGGCTGGGCGCCATGTGGCGCAGCGGCAAGTACGCCTTCGACCCCACCGTACGCAAGGGGCTCGGCCTGGAGGGGGAGGACGAACTGATCGCCTTCATCTACCTTGGCCAGCTCGCCGGGCGCCACAAGCCCATTGCCGAGCATCGCCTCAGTGACTTCGTCGAACGCTGGACCTGACGCCATGCGTGAAATCGGCGTTCCCCACCCGCGCCTGCCGCTGCCCGCATCCGGCGAGCGCGACGATCCGCGGGCCTTTCTTGCCTGGCTGAGTGACGCCATCCCCATGGTCGAGCACCTGGGCATCCGCGAGATGCGCCGGGAAGGGGAGAGCCTGGTGTGGGAGCTTTCGCTGGCGCCCAACCTCAACGACAAGGGCACGGGCTTCGGCGGTGGGCTCACCGCGCAGACCACCCTGCTGGGCTGGTGCTGGACCACCCTGTGGCTGCGCGAGCGCGGCCATGCCCGCGACGTCGTCGTGGCCGAGGCCAGCCAGCGCTTCCTGGCGCCGGTCACCGGTGATTACCGCTTGACCTGCACGCCTGAGCGCGCGCACGGCTCCGAAACGCTGGCGGAGCGCTTGGCGAGCCGCGGGCGCGGTCGTATCGCTCTCACGCAGCAGCTCTGGTGCGGCGATACTCTATGCTTGGAAGCCTGCGGCGACTACGCCGTGCTGCCCGCCAGCTGACGGTGCTAGAGCCGAAAACCGGCTTGCAAACGCGTACTTAAGCCGTTAGACTTTGCGCCGTTCTGACGCACAAGGCACGGCCAAAAGGCGTGAGGACCACAATGTGGAGGGGTGTCCGAGTGGTCGAAGGAGCACGCCTGGAAAGTGTGTAAGTCGCAAGGCTTCGAGGGTTCGAATCCCTCCCCCTCCGCCACAGATACCGAGAAACCCGGCTCAGCGAGCCGGGTTTTTTGTGCGCGTTCACTTGTCCGACTAGCGCATCGACTTGCGATGCTTCGAATCGCATCACACGAACGCAGGGGCGCGGCTCAACCGGTCGTCTCCCTGGTCATGCCTCATCACACCTACCACACTGGGAACCAGCATGCCGCTGCGGCGGCTTCTCCTTGCTCAAACCCTGGGAGGCCAGATGAAGAAGCGTTCCGTAGCCTCGGTTCACCCCGCGTATCGCGACGACATCGGTGACTTGCAGACGCGCCGACCCTTGCCGGGGCCGGGCGTGCCGCAGGTCGATCCGTTCCTGTTCCTCAATCATCACGGCCCGCAGGTCTACCCGCCCAACAATGCCGGTCTGCCCTTCGGTCCGCACCCGCACCGTGGCTTCGAGACGGTGACCTTCATTCTCGAGGGCAGCCTGGCGCACCATGATTCGGGCGGCCATGCGAGCGTGATCGAGGCGGGCGGCGTGCAGTGGATGACGGCGGGCTCGGGGCTCGTGCATGCCGAGATCTCGCCACCCGAATTCAAGAAGCGGGGCGGCGCGCTGGAGATCCTGCAACTGTGGGTCAACCTACCTTCACGGCTGAAGATGGTGTCGCCGCACTATGTGGGGGTGCAGCGCGATGCGATACCCACCGTGACTCTCGATGAGGGGCGCGGTTCGCTCGAGCTGATCGCGGGAAAGTACGGCGACGAGGTGGGGTCGGTCGAATCGCTGACGCAGGTATTCATGTCAGTGGTTCGCCTCGAGGCCGGCGGACGTGTCGAACTACCGGCCCCGGCGGGGCGCAACGTATTTCTCTATACGGTATCCGGCCAGGCCCGCGTCGCGGGCGAAAGGGTCGAGCCTTGGCACTTGGTCGAGTTGAGCGACGACGGGGACACGGTTCTCCTCGAGGCTGTGACGCCGTGCTGCTATCTCTTCGGCCATGCCGAACCTATCGGCGAGCCGGTCGTCGCCCATGGCCCCTTCGTCATGAACACGCAGGAAGAAATCTCCCAGGCGGTACGCGACTACCAGTCCGGAAAGTTCGGCTCGGGGTTGACAATGTGAGCGGTTCACGATGTCAGCCATGGGAGGTCACCTCGTCATCGATACCGTGGCGCAGGCGGGCAGGGCGCGGGCGGCATCCAGCAGGAACTGCAGGGCGAGCATCGTGAATCCGATGGGCAGCAGGGCGTAGGGGAAGATCATGGGCGTGCCTAGCGAACTCGAGACGCGCTCGCTGTACTCGAAGGCCTGCAAGGCCATTATACCGCCACGCCACACCATGATGCCGCAGAACACCGCACCGAGCAGGCCGGTGACGACGTCGATCGCGGCGCGGCTGCGTGGCGGCAGCTTGTCCTTGAAGAAGGTGATGCGGATGTGAGCGTCGTGGCGCTGGGCTTCGGCGGCACCGATAACGGCCAGATAGACCAGCAGGAAAGAGTTGATCTCCAGGCTCCAACTGGTCGGGGCGGCGAAGGCGTAGCGCATGATGGCGTCATAGCAGATCGACACCATCATGAACACCAGCACCGCCATAGACGTCCAGCGCAGGACGGCCAGCAGGCCGTCCCAACTGCGTGTGGTTGAAGCGCTCATGTGGCGCTCCTCATGCCTCGCCCAGGGCCAGTGCGATGGCACGGTTGCCGACTTCTTCGCCGACCTCGTCCTTCCAGTGGTCCCAGACCGCCTGGACGCCGGCGTTGAACGTCTCGATATCCTCCTCGCTGGGCTCGATGATCTCGATTCCGGCTTCCTCGACTTGCGGCCAGTACTCGTTGGGATAGATGTCGTTGTTGCAGTGCTCGATGAAGTTCTCGTCGTACCAGTCGGCGGCCTGTTGCAGCACACCGCGCACGTCTTCGTCGAGGTTGTCCCAGGTGTCGCGCAGCATGAAGGGTGCCACCGAGAAGCCGGTGATCGGCAGCTTGTAGCAGTATTTGAGCTGCTCCTGGAGGCTGCGCCCGATGATCGTCGATATGTTGAAGATGCCGGCATCCACGGTGCCGCGCTGCAGCGCCATGTAGGTTTCCGAGGAGGGGATGCGGGTCGCCCCCACGTTGTAGGGTTCGAAGGCCTGGGTGGCCTCGAAACCGACGATGCGAACCTTCTTGCCGCGTACCTCGTCGAGGCTGCGGATGGGGCTCTCCTCGGTGCTCCACAGGTACTCCGGCTCGAGGATGCCGCCGCCGGAAGTGAGCAGGTAGAGGTTCTCCTCGGCCAGCACCTCGTTGATCAGTTCCATGAGCGGGCTGCCCTGGCGCAATCGCTCCGGGTGCCGATAGAGTTCACCCACCACACCGGGCAGGCCGGTCACGCCGAGAATGGGAATCGAGCGGGTGATATAGGAGAAGGTGTGGAACATGAAATCGATACTGCGTGCGCGCAGCGCCGGCAGTTGTTCGTCCACCTTGAGCAGTTGGCCGGAGTCGTAGAATTCCACCGACAGTGCGTCACCGCCGTTCTCCTGGAGCATTTCCACGAAGCGGTTGGAGCCGTAGGTCAGTGCCTTGTAGGAGTCGGGCAGGTAGGTGACCCCGGTGAGGGTGGTGGCGGCATGGCTGCGTGGCGCCAGCAGGCTATGCGTGCCGAACAGAGTGGCGCCGGCGGTGGCGAAGGTGCCGTACTTGAGGACTTGGCGACGGGACAGAGTCATGGCGAATCTCCCTTTGTTGTTGTAGCGGTTTACTTCTTTGACGGTGCTGCCCCGGGGTTACATCAGCCCCGGTAACCACAGGCTGAGGCTGGGCATGAAGACGAACAGCATCAGCACGAGGAACTGCACGGCGACGAAGGGCAGGGCGCTCTTGATGATTTCCTCCACGGAGAGTTCGGGGCAGACCCCGCGCAGGGCGTAGAGGTTGAGGCCCACCGGTGGGGTAACCACGGCGATCTCCAAATTGAGCACCATGACGATGCCGAACCACAGCGGGTCATAGCCCAGGGCGATGACCAGCGGCAGCAGCACCGGGGTGGTCACCACGATCAACGAGACGGCATCGACGATCATGCCGAGCAGGATCAGCAGCAGCATGACCGCCAACAGGATCGCCCAGGCGGGCAGGCCGGTAGCGGTAAGCGCCTCGGTGAGCAACTGGGGCACACGCACCATGTTGAGGTAGTCGCCGAAGATCTTGGCGCAGCCGATGATCAGCAGGATGGCACCGCTGATCCGGGCGGTGGTGCCGAGGATCTCCAGGAACTTGGCCCAGCTGAGGCTGCGAAACACCAGGGTGGCGATCAGGAAGGCGCCGGCCGCGCCGATGCCGGCGGCCTCGCTTGGGGTGGCCAGGCCCGAGTAGATGGAGCCCAGCACGGCGACAACCAGCAGGGCGGCATGCCAGATGTTGGCCAGGCTTGCCCAGCGCTGTTTCCAGGTGAAGCGCTCCTCGCTGGCCGGCGCCTCGGCCGGGTTGAGGCGCACGCGAACGTAAATGAACAGCGACAGGGCCAGTGCCAGCACGATACCGGGCACGATGCCACCGATGAAGAGGTCGGCCACCGAGACGCTGGATACCGCACCGTAGATGATGAAGGGCACGCTGGGTGGAATCAGCATGGCCAGTGCGCCGGCACTGACCACGGCGCCTGCGGCCAGCGAGCGGCTGTAGCCGCGCTGAAGCATCTGCGGCACGGCGATCGAGCCCACGGCGGCGACACCGGCGAGGCTCACCCCGGAGACGGCGCCGAACATGGCCGAGGCGCCCACCGAAGAGATCGCCAGGCTGCCGCGTAACCAGTTGAGCCAGCGCACCGCGGCGGTGAACAGGCTGGAACCTACCGGTGTCGCTCCCAGGAAATTGCCCATCAGGATGAACAGCGGCAGGGCGATCAACTCGAAGGCGTTGAGCTGACCGAACAGCGACGACGGGGCGAAGAAGAAGGCCAGCGAGCCGCGGGCCATGTAGAGGCCGATCAGGCCCGATAATCCCAGGGCGAGGAAGATCGGAAAACCGATGACGATCAGTCCCACGAGCACGATCAGAACGATGACGGGATCCATGGCGACTTCCTCAGATCACACCGTCGGCGCGCAGTGCGTCGATGGCTTCGGCGGTGAGCCCGATCCAGTCGGAAAGCACGGCTTCGGTGTGCTCGCCCAGCGCCGGGCCCGCGTGATTCACTCGTCCCGGTGTTTCGGAAAGGCGCGGAAAAACGTTCTGCATGGGAAGCGGTTGGCCCTGGCGGTCGAGGACCTCGACGATCGACTCGCGGGCCTGGAAGTGGGGGTCGTCGAGCATGTCGGGGGCGCGATAGACGAGGCCTGCCGGTACCCCGGCATCGGCGAGGATATCGACGACCTGCTGGGCATCGTGCTGCCGGGTCCAGGCGGCGATCAGGTCGTCGATGGCCTGCTGGTTGTCGCCGCGCGCCCGGTGGGTGGCGTAGTCGGGATGATCGGCCAGGCGCGACTGGCCCATGGCCTCGCACAGGCGCCGGAAGACGCTGTCCTGGTTGGCGCCGATGATCACGTCACGCCCGTCGCGGGCCGGGTAGGCGTTCGACGGGGCGATCTTGGGCAGGAAGCTGCCGCTGCGCTCACGCACCTTGCCGGCGCGGGCATAGTCGGGGACCAGACTCTCCATCATCGCCAGCACCGACTCGAAGATCGAGCTGTCGACCACCTGGCCGCGGCCGCTGCGGTCACGCTGGTGCAGCGCCATCATGGCGCCCAGCGCGGCGTGCAGGCCGGCCAGCGTATCGCCCAGGGAGATGCCCACGCGCACAGGGGGGCGATCCGGATAGCCGCTCACATAGCGCAGCCCACCCATGGCCTCGCATACCGAGGCGAAGCCGGCGCGCGAGGCGTAGGGACCGTCCTGGCCGAAGCCGGTGACGCGCACCATCACCAGGCGAGGATTGCGACGTGAGAGCTCATCAAAGCCCAGCCCCCAGTGCTCCATGGTACCGGGACGAAAGTTCTCTATGACGACATCGGCCTGGCTGGCCAGTTCGCGCAGGAGTTCCTGCCCGCGCGGTTGGCGAAGGTCGAGGGTAACGGACTGCTTGTTGCGGCCGATGACGTTCCACCACAGGGGCTCGCCGCTGGTGGGGTCCGCCTCGCCCCACTGTCGCATGGCGTCGCCCTTGCCGGGCGGCTCGACCTTGATCACTTGGGCACCGAAGTCGGCCAGTACCTGGCCGCAGTAGGGGCCGGCGATCAACTGGCCCAGTTCGAGCACCTTGATGTCGTCAAGAGGTAGCGGGGATATGCTGTCATGCGCAGTCATTGTTGTTGTGTGCCTCTCTTGGAGTCCCTGGATCAGCCAGGAGATGTCTGTGGCTCGTCGGGCGAATCCGGAAAGCGTACATGCAAGGCCTGAGCGGCCAACAGATGAGAGCGCATCACGTTTTCCGCCCAGGTGGAGCTACCGGCGCTAATCGCCTCCAGGATTTCGCGATGGTGGCGCATGCTGCGGCGCAGGTTGGCGAGATCGTAGTTGCCGAAGTTGCGCCGGATCACCGAGGTCCGCACCACACCGTCCAGCACCGCGGCCAGGCGCTGGTTGTCGCTCGCGGCGATCAGCTCGCGGTGGAACTCATGATTGAGGAGGGCAATTTCGTTACGCACCTCCGGTTCACGCTCGATGCGCTCGACGAGTTCCTCCATGCGGCTGGCCAGTTCCTCGAGATGCGCCAGGTGTGTCCGATTCATGCGCTCGCTGGCAAGCCGTACGGCCATGGGCTCGAGTACCAGGCGCAGCTCGAAGACTTCGCGGGCGTCTCTCTCCGTCCAGGCCACTACCCGCGCACCATGATGTGGAATCGCTTCCAGCCAGCCTTCGGAGACCAGCTCCCGCAGCGCCTCGCGCACCGGGGTACGGCTCACGCCGAGTTCGCGGGCGATGCTCGCCTCGCGAACGTATTCCTGGGCCCGGTAGTGACCGTCGAGAATCCGCTGCTTGATCACGTTGTGGACTTCAGCGGTAGCGGTTCTCGCTATCCGGGGGAGTTCGGATATGGAGGGTTGATTCATCGGTGTCTCAAAGAATTGCATGCAATATGGACTATAGGTGCAGGTTCTCGTGGCTTCTAACTCGACCTTGGTCGAAAATTGCATGCAATGCGTTATACGATGCTCACCGGGCCGACCAAGTCTCCCAGGGGTTCACCTACGTAAGGAGTCACCTACGTTTTTTGTAGTGAATCTCTTACAAGTCTTTCTAACTTGGGTTAACTCACGACTTCTCTTCCTATGCCATGGTGTGGATATCGGGCATGGATAGCCCAACACGGAAGGCCGAGCGACGGAATGCTCATACCCAGGGATGCTTGGGCAGGAAGCCCAAGGTTGGTTGGATGGGAAGCGTCGACAGGAAGCCCGGCCCCAGTGGCCGGGCTTCTCTTTTGGCAGGCTTGGTTTGACGCTGTGCCGACACTGTTTTTGTCGTCTTGAACGTTCGAAACGACAAGGCCCGTTGCGAGAGATGCCTGCTCTTGCGTTCTCTTCGGGTTCGCCAAAATATCGCATCTCATCGCACCTGACCCCGGCAGTTGGTCGGGGTCTCTGTTGTCTTGCTTGTCTACACGCACTGGAGCCGAGCCGCTCGGGGTTTCTGGATGCCGGCAATCAGCGAGCTCGGTATTCGCATTGCAAGGATAATAGCGTTAGAAAACTCATGCTGCCGTCGTAGGAGATTTAACTACACCGCTTGTCAGCAATTTCCTACAGCGGTGCATATCCCACGTTAACAGCAATTTGCTGCACTACTGCCATGCTTGTCAGCAAGAGCAAGGAAGCTCCGCAAGGAAGCCGAGTCAGGACGACTCAACGACCATGGATACCCGGCCAGGATGACCGGGATAGGAGCAAGGAAGCATGAGTTAGCCCGGCCGCAAGGCCGGGCTCTTGCTTTGTGTGTCCCTCCTGTTGCGTACCCAGGCCCTCCTGAATCATCGGCCGTCGACTCACCGTATTCCAAGCCTGGAAAAGCCACCATATAAGGGCGGATTCTTTGCTTTCGCTTCATTACAACAGAGGTGATGATGGAAGGTCGGCTGCCATGGGAGCGAAGGGGCGGCGCCGGTAGAGCAGAGGAGCAACGATCAGCGACAGCGCTGGCATAGCCGGTTGCGCTTGATCAATTATTTTAGAATTATCTGCTATAGATAAGCGTATCCTTCAATGGGTGACGGGATGTCCAAATCTGACTGGCTGGTCAAGGCTCGTCGTTCCACATTCGCCGGGCTGTGGGCCGGCCTGTCGTCGGTTGCGTCTGCCTCCGCTGGAGCGGCCGTCATGCCTGCTGCTGGCTGGGGCGTGGTGCTGCTGGTCGTGGTGTCGGTTCTGGTCCTGGCAGGACTGGCCTATAGGCGCCGGCTTTTGAGCGATGTCGAAAGGTTGCGGGCCAGCCACGAAGAGCTGACGACCATCCTCGACAGCGTCGACGCCTGTATCTACGTCAAGTCGAGCGACTTTCGCTACCAGTATGTCAACCGCAAGGGCTGCGAGATCGTAGGCCTGCCGGCCGAGGCGGTCCTGGGCAAGACCGACAGTGATATCTTCGATTCGGTCACGGCAGCGGAGCTGCGCTTCAACGACCGGCGAGTCATGGAGCAAGGCGAGAAAGTCGTGGTGGAAGAGGGATATGTGAAGGCCCAGGACGAGACCGCCTTCACCTTTCTGTCGATCAAGCTGCCGCTGCTCAGAGCCGATGGCTCGATTCGTGCGCTCTGTGGCATCTCCACCGACGTCACCGAATATCGCGATATCCAGGAGAGCAAGCATCGGCTGACGTTCTACGATTCGTTGACGGGGCTGCCCAACCGGCGCCTGCTGCTCGATCGGTTGGAAATGGTGGTCAAGGGCACTCGTCGCTCAGAGCGCTATGCGGCCCTGCTGTTCATCGACCTGGACGACTTCAAGGTCGTCAACGAGACCCAGGGGTTGCAGCGGGGGGACCGTTTTCTGCGCCAGGTGGCACAGAAACTGGAAGAGGTAGTGCGCGAGAGCGATACCCTGGCGCGGCTGGGAGCCGATGAGTTCGTGCTGATGATTCACGACCTCGGCCTCGACGTGGAGCAGGCGGCTCATGCCGCTGAACGCGTGGCCGAGAAGCTGTTGGGGCAGATTGCGAGTGCCCAGACCGATGACGACCAGGCGCTGACCCTGCCCATCTCGGCGAGTATCGGCATCTCCTTGTTTGCCAACGGCCAGGCGAACGTCGACAGTGCCATGCAACAGGCGGACATCGCCCTGCAGCAGGCCAAGGCCGCGGGCGGCAACACCCTACGCTTCTTCAATGCCGACATGCAGGCCGACGTGATGGAGCGGGTGCATCTCGAGGCCGACCTGCATCAGGCGTTGGCGCGCGACGAGCTGCGCCTGCATTACCAGATCCAGGTGGACGATCACGCGAAAGTGACGGGCGTCGAGGCTTTGATACGCTGGGAACATCCGCGGCGTGGCTTGGTGTCTCCTGCGCTTTTCATTCCGCTCGCCGAGAAGAACCGGCTGATCCTGCCGATCGGCTACTGGGTGCTCGAGACCGCTTGCCGCCAATTGGCCGCATGGGCGCAGGAGAGCGGCAAGGAGAGACTGACGATCGCCGTCAACGTCAGCTCGGTGCAGTTCCACCAGCCCGACTTCGTGGCCCGTGTCCAGCATACACTGGAAGGAACGGGCGCCAATCCTGGCCGGCTGGTGCTGGAAGTCACCGAGAGCCTGCTGATGGAGGAGCCGGAGCGTGTGCGCAACATCATGCTGCGCCTGAGCAAGCTCGGCATACGTTTTTCCCTGGATGACTTCGGTACCGGCTATTCATCGCTGAACTACCTGAAGCGGCTCCCCTTGGATGAGCTCAAGATCGACAAGTCGTTCATCGATGGCGTGCTCGACGACCCGGTTGATGCCGCCATCGTCACCACCACCATCACCTTGGCGAACAGCTTGGGGCTCGAGGTCACGGCCGAGGGAGTCGAGACGGAGGCGCAGCACCGCTGGCTGCTGGAACATGGCTGCGAGGCCTTCCAGGGCTATCTGTTCGGCCGTCCGCTGGCCCTGGAAGAACTGGCATTGCCCGAGCAGGCTTGCTCCATTTCCTCCTGATAAAGGGAGTTCGTGCCGAGCTTCCTCCTTTTCCTGGCGTCGCTGGGGTAAGCTGAGCGTGTCATGTCGCCGAGAAGCTCGCTTCTCTGTCATGTTTACCACTACAACGGAGCCTTTCATGCCATTTCGTTCCTTGCTTGCCGCCGCCGTGCTGATCCTTCCGCTTACGGCCATGGCCGAGTCGCCCAACATCGTGCCGGGTCAGTGGCAGTTTTCCAGCACTACGTCCGTCAAGGGCGATGTGCCGATTCCCGATCAGTCCGACAGCTACCAGGAGTGCATCGTCCAGGGCGATCTGGACGACGCCGATTTCCAATTTCTCGAAGTGGAAGAAGGCTGTGAGCTGCTCGAGCACAACGTCTCGGCGGATGGTGTCGATTACAAGATGGTCTGTCATGCCGAGGGTGGCGAAGCCAATATCGACGGGCGCATGGGGTTCCTGGGTGAACGCGTCGAGGGTAACGTGAACATCGATACCGAATCGCCGATGGGGCAGATGCAACTGGAAACTACCATCGAGGGTGAACGTCTCGGCGACTGTTGAGGGTATTCCGGACAGGAACGTCACGAGGGCCACCCTTTGGGGTGGCCCTCATTGTATGGCCTCGTCGGATCGGGACGATGCGAGCTAGTAAGTTCACTGCGTTGGCTGGGTGGATGCGCTCAGTTCATGAATGAGAAAAATCTCCTCGGCATGGCGCGCGGCGCCCTCATAGTCGGGAAACAGCGTGGCCGCAGAATGCCCATGGCGGTCGCACTCGCGCATCAGCGCGGGAATGTCGCGTACCGACAGGCTGTGTCGGGTCAGGAAGTGCGCCGCTTCGGGCTGCTCCTCCAGGCATAAGTTGGGCACTCTGCGACCCTTGATCAGGGTGAAGATGCCGCGCTGGGCGGGCAGGTGGGCGCTCACGCTGCCAGGAGCCCGCTTGATCTCGAAGTCACTTCGATAGCGTGCCGATGCGTCGATATCGAGCTCCCAGATGGCCAGCTTGCGCGAGAGCGGGTCGTCGTAGAGCCCCTCCCCCTTCTCAGTGCAGCCGCGGCGGCAAAGTAGGCGGCGATGAGCGGAGCCGTGGTCCAGTCGAGCAGGCGCGTGGGAACTCCGTAGTGCTGGGCTTGAGCCATCAGCGAAAGCATCTCGTTGCTATCGCCCGGCCATTGGCTGGCCTGCGCAGAAGAGACGTTTCTCTGATCCCTGTCGACAAGACTCGGGTCGTCCAGGAAATTGCGCAGCTTTTCGCTATCGCCGGAAACGGGCAGGCCGGCTTTGTCGCAGGCATTGACGAAGAGCAGCAAGAAGTGATTCTCCAGGCGCATGGAGTCGTGCTCGGTATCCAGCCCGCTCAGTCGGGTCTGCGCCTGATAACGTCGATTGCGCACGATGGAGGGCTCGAGCCGCCAGGTCGAATTGCCATGCCCCCGGTAAGCCCTGGCGCCTGGTGCGGTGTCGGTCAGCGCACGTATCAAGCTGTCGACGTCTTCGTGTTCGATTTCGCGGGGTTCCATCATTGCTCCTCCTCGTACCGCTTGGCTTGCCGAAGCAGTGGCGCAATCGCTGCCGGGAGCCCAACGGATGACGATGGTGTCGTTTCGATCTCGACCATGGCGTTTCTCCACTTCCTTGTCGCTCGTTGGGTGGCCTTGGCTCAACGCCCTTCGTCGCTGCGTTCCTGTGCCGGCCCCTTGTGGTCCGGCATATCCTTGCTGAGGTTGTGGGCGCTGTTGATCAGCCCTACGTGGGAGAAAGCCTGCGGGAAATTGCCCAGCTGGCAACGCGCAATGGGATGATACTCCTCGGCGAGAAGACCGAGATCGTTGCGTACGCTGAGCAGCTTGTCGAAGAGATCGCGCGCCTCGTCGTGGCGACCGAGCAGCTCAAGCGTATCCACCAGCCAGAAGCTGCAGACCAGAAAGGCGCCTTCTCCCTCCGTCAGATGACGATCCTCGTCGCCGTGGGAGTAGCGGTAGACGAAGCCGTCATGCACCAGCTCGGCCTGTATGGCTTCGATCGTGCCGAGAATGCGCGGATCCTCGATGGGAAGAAAGCCGACCTGCGGCAGCAGCAACAGCGAGGCGTCCAACGCGTCCGCGCCATAAGACTGGACGAAGCTGTTGCGCTCGCGATTGAAGCCGTGAGTACAGACGTCGTCATGGATGCGCTGGCGCAGCGCTCGCCAGCGCTGAACGTCGCCATCGAGGCCGAAATGCTCGGCGCCCTTGATGACGCGATCCACCGCGACCCAGGCCATGACCTTGGAGTGGGTGTAGTGACGTGGGGGCTCGCGACTCTCCCACAGGCCGGCTCCTTTCTCGCTCCAATGCTGTTCGAGAAAATCGATCATCTTGCACTGGATGTCCCACATGTTGTGGGAGGGCTCGATATGGTGGACGCGAGCGAGGTGCAGACCATCCATCACTTCGCCATAGACGTCGAGCTGGTTTTGCCGGAAGGCATCGTTGCCGATGCGCACCGGTCGGCAGCCATTGAAGCCCTCCAGCCATTCGATCTCATGCTCGTAGAGTCGCCGCTCCCCGGCCAGGCCGTACAGCGGCTGTAGCTTGCCGGGGTCACCGGCCACCGCACGCAGCAGCCATTCACGCCAGGCGTAAGCCTCATCCCGGTAGCCCGAGGAGAGCAGGGCATAGAGCGTGAACGTGGCATCGCGCAGCCAAGTATAGCGATAGTCCCAGTTGAGGCCGGCACCGGGTTGCTCGGGCAGGGATGTGGTAGGGGCGCCCACCATGCCGCCGGTTTCGATGTGAGTGAGCGCCTTGAGCGTGATCAAGGATCTCACCACCGGCTCACGGTAGCGATCGGCAACCTGACAGCGTGAACTCCATTCGCGCCACCAGCATTCGGTTTCTTCGAGCGAGCGCAGCGCATCCCGATGGCTGGGGACGTTGCGAAAAGGGGTGTACCAGGTCAGTACGAACGGGACTTGCTCACCGGCACGAACCTCAAAGGAGGCAATGATGTCGCTGCCTCGAGTTTCCAGTCCGATGGGGGCTGCCATACGCAACCCATCGGGGCCCGCCACGGCGGAAATACAGTCTTCATCCTGGCTTAGCCAGGGCATCAAGCGACCGTATCCGAAACGAAAGGCAGCATGGCAACGCATTGGCACGCAACCGCTACGGCCTTCGACGATACGCATCACGTCCTCTTCGTTGTCGCCCTTGCTGGCAACCGGCATGAAGTCGATCACGGCGACACTGCCTTGGGCCGTCTCGAAGAGCGTCTCGAGCACAAGCGTCTCGCCGCGGTAGCGACGCGAGCGGCTCCTTACCGCTTCGGAGGGCTGGATACACCAATGGCCATTGTTCTCATCCCCAAGCAGCGCCGCGCAGCAGGCATCCGAATCGAACCGTGGCAGGCACAGCCAACTGATCGAGGCGTCGCGATCGATGAGCGCGGCCGTACGCATGTTGCCGATGAATCCGTAGTCCTCGATCTTCCGTGTCGCTTGATCCACTTCGATTCCCTCCTGTGCGCTTCCCTGTCGTTATGAACTACGACGTCTTGAGTGGTACGAGTCGAGCCATGATGGCAAAAAAGAACAAAAAACCGCTTTTCTTTACATCGCGGAGAGGCGATTAAATAGCTTTTTCATTCTCTTCCTCTGCACGTTTTGTCCCGTTAGAGGATCGCTGTGTAACGCCTTCTTGTCGAAAGAGAAGTAAGGCCCGTATTTGCTTTAACTAACTGCTATTAAAGTAAGTTCTAGAATTATCGGCACGGGCAAGCGAAGCGAAACCGTTATTGTCGAGTCACATTGACCATCCTAATACAGATGACTATAGCTCTAGTGATTTCCATGGAAAGAGTGTGCTTGGGAGCGTCGAATCCGAGCACTGACGAATGCTATGGGAGAGCAAACATGAGCGAGCAAGTCGGCGACTTCATCATCAGGCGCCTGGGCGAATGGGGCGTCAAGCGTATCTACGGCTACCCGGGCGATGGCAGCAACGGCATCATGGGGGCCTTGAACCGTGCGGACGATCGCTTCGAGTTCATCCAGACGCGTCACGAGGAGATGGCGGCCTTCATGGCCTGTGCCCATGCCAAGTTCACCGGTGAGGTGGGGGTCTGTACCGCCACTTCGGGGCCTGGCGCCATCCACCTGCTCAATGGGCTCTATGATGCCAAGAAGGATCATCAGCCCGTCGTGGCCATCGTCGGTCAGCAGGCGCGAGCTGCCATGGGCGGCGAGTATCAGCAGGAGGTGGATCTCGTCTCGCTGTTCAAGGACGTCGCTCACGAATTCGTCCACATGGCGACCAGCCCCGCTCAGGTTCGCCACTTGATCGACCGTGCGATCCGCATTGCGCTTTCCGAGCGCACCGTGACCGCCGTGATCGTGCCCAACGACCTGCAGAGTCAGCCGGCGGTGGAAAAACCGCCTCACGCCCACGGTACGGTTCACTCGGGGGTCGGCTATGCGCGTCCGCGGGTGGTGCCCCATGAAGAGGAGCTGCGCCGGGCCGCCGCCGTGCTCAACGAGGGTGAGCGAGTCGCAATCCTGGTCGGCGCCGGGGCGCTGGGTGCGGCCGATGAGGTGATCCAGGTTGCCGAACGACTCGGCGCGGGTGTGGCCAAGGCACTGCTCGGACGCGCGGTGCTGCCCGACGACTTGCCTTTCGTGACCGGTTCGATCGGCCTGCTGGGCACCAACGCGAGCTGGGAGCTGATGGCAAACTGCGACACGTTGCTGATGATCGGTTCGGGGTTCCCTTATTCCGAGTTCCTGCCCGAGGAGGGGCAGGCTCGCGGCGTGCAGATCGATATCGACCCGCGCATGCTCAGCATCCGCTATCCGATGGAGGTGAGCCTGGTCGGGGATAGTGCAGGCACGCTGCAGGCGCTTCTGCCTCATCTCAAGCAGAAGGCCGACCATGACTGGCGCGAGCACATCGAGAAAAGCATTGCCCAATGGTGGAAAGTTCTCGAGGAGCGCGCCATGGCCGATGCCGATCCGGTCAACCCGCAACGCGTGTTCTGGGAGCTGTCGCCGAAGCTGCCCGACAACTGCATTCTGACCAGCGATTCCGGCTCCGCCGCCAACTGGTATGCGCGCGACCTCAAGCTGCGCCGCGGCATGATGGCTTCGCTCTCCGGTGGGTTGGCCACCATGGGCAACGGTGTGCCCTACGCCATCGCCGCCAAGTTCGCCCACCCGGAGCGAGTCGCCATCGCCCTGGTGGGCGACGGCGCCATGCAGATGAACGGCAACGCCGAGCTTGTGACCATTGCCAAGTATTGGCAGCGCTGGACCGACCCACGCCTGATCATCATGGTGCTCAATAACCAGGATCTCAATCAGGTGACCTGGGAAATGCGCGTGATGGAAGGCGACCCAAAGTACGAGGCATCGCAGAATATTCCCGACTTTCCATACGCGGACTATGCCGAGCTGATCGGGCTCAAGGGCATCAAGGTCACCGAGCCCGAGGCGCTGGCAGGGGCCTGGGATCGAGCCCTGACGGCTGATCGCCCGGTGGTACTGGAGGTCGTCGCCGACCCGGACGTTCCGCCCATACCGCCGCACATCAAGCGCGAGCAGGCGCAGGCCTATATGTCGGCGCTACTGCATGGCGACCCGGATGCGCTGGGCACCATCAAGGCCTCCTTCAAGCAGTTCGCTCGGGAGTTCGTGCCCAAGGTGCGCAAGCACTGAGCCTCGTTCGGGAGAGGAGGAGCTGCGATGTTGGAGCCATACATCCCCATCGAAGCCCTGGAAGTCTCGGCTTACGAGATTTCCACCGATGCGCCGGAGTCCGACGGCACGCTGCAGTGGGATTCCACCACCTTGGTGCTGGTCGAACTACGTGCGGCTGGCAAGAGCGGGCTCGGCTACACCTACGGGCACCGGGCCTGCGCCACGCTGATCCGCGACAAGCTGGCCGGCATAATCGAAGGGCATGATGCACTTGCGGTGCGGGGAGGGTGGCTGAAGATGGTGGATGCGATCCGCAATTTCGGTCGGCCGGGAGTCAGCTCGATGGCGATCGCTGCCGTCGACGTGGCGATGTGGGATCTCAAGGCGCGCCTGCTCGATATTCCGCTGGTGACGCTGCTGGGCGCGGTACGTCAGGCAGTACCGGTGTATGGCAGCGGTGGTTTCACCTCCTATCCCCACGAGCGGCTTCAGGAGCAACTGTCCGGCTGGGTCGAAGCGGGCATGCGACGGGTCAAGATGAAGATCGGTCGCCAGCCCGAATGCGACCTGGAGCGTATCCGCCTGGCACGCGAGGCGATCGGGCCCTTAGCCGAACTGTACGTCGATGCCAACGGGGCGTATGACCGCAAGCAGGCACTGGCCATGGCCGAAGCCTTCCACATCCATGGGGTCAGCTGGTATGAGGAGCCGGTAACCTCGGACGATTTGGCGGGGCTGCGTCTGCTGCGCGATCGCGCGCCTGCTGGGATAGAGATCTCTGCTGGCGAGTATGGCTATGACCTGCCTTATTTCCGGCGCATGCTCGAGGCTGAGGCAGTGGACGTGCTGCAGGCCGACCTGACGCGCTGCGCCGGAATTACCGGCTTCCTCGATGTCGCCGCGCTGTGCGAGGCCCACCAGCTTCCTCTCTCCTCCCATACCGCACCGGCGCTGCATCTGCATCCCGCCTGCAGTACGGCGCCGCTACGTCATCTTGAATACTTCCACGATCACGCACGGATCGAAGCGATGCTGTTCGAGGGGGGCGTCGTTCCTGATGGCAAGGGAAACCTGCAACCGGACCTCACGCAGCCCGGCCTGGGGCTGAAGTTCAAGCACAAGGAGGCGGAGCGCTACCGTTTGGGCTGACCTCTTTGGCTCTTATCCCCACAATGCGCAGGGATTGGCAATGAACGACATGATCAGTACATCTCGCTCGCAATACCGTGACGAGGCAGGGGCGTACCGCCAACTGGCTCGGGAGCTAGCCGAGGCGATCGAAGGGGAAGTGCGCTTCGACGATGGCAGCCGGGCGCTCTACGCCAACGACGCCTCGAACTATCGTCAGCCGCCGATCGGCGTCACCATCCCCCGCTCGGTGGACGACATCGTTGCCATTCACCGCATTTGTCACGCGCATGGCGTGCCCATCCTGTCGCGCGGTGCCGGTACCAGCCTGTCGGGGGAAACCGTCAACCATGCGGTGGTGATCGACCACTCCAAGTACCTGGATCGCATCGTCGATATCGATACCGTGAATCAGCGGGTCAGGGTGGAGGCGGGGGCGATCAACGACAAGGTCAACCAGGCGCTGGGTCCCTATAACCTGGTATTTCCGCCCGATCCCTCCACCCACGAGTGGTGCACCATCGGCGGCAATGTCGGCAACAACTCCTGTGGGGTGCATTCGGTCCAGGCGCAGTGCTACGGCCACGGGCCTCGCACCTGCGACAACGTGCATTCGCTGGACATTCTCACCTATGACGGTGAGCGCATGACGCTCAAGGATGGCTACAGCGAGGAGGAGATCGACGCCATCATCGCCGCAGGCGGACGCCGAGGTGAAATCTTCCTCAGGCTCAAGAAGCTTCGCGATCGCTACAGCGAACAAATTCGCCAGTGCTACCCGCAGATCGAGCACATGCCGCGTCGTGTCTCCGGCTACAACCTCGACGATCTGTTGCCGGAGCGCGGCTTCAACCTGGCAAGCGCCCTGTGCGGCACCGAGGGCACCTGCATGACGGTACTGCATGCCACGCTCAAGCTGACCGTCAATACCCGGCACCGGACACTGATGGTGGTGGGCTTCGACAGCATCGAGATCGCCGGCGATTATGTACCGACTATCATCGACGCAGCACCGATCGCGCTGGAGGCCATCGACAGGCGGCTGTTTCAGCACGAAGTCGATCAGCATATGCACGAGGAGACCCTCGCCAGGATGCCGGAGGGCAGTGCTTTCCTACTGGTCGAGTTCGGCGGGGAAGATGCCGAGGACACCTGTGCCCAGGCGAGGCGCTTGGTCGAAAAGCTGCAGCGCTCCGATAGCGCGCCGACGGCTTACCGCATCGTCGACGACGGGGACGAAGCCAACCACATCTGGGAAGTGCGCAAGGCCGGGTTGGGGGCGACGGCGTTCCCGCCGCCCAAGAAAGCGCCGCATTGGCCCGGCTGGGAAGACTCGGCAGTACCTCCGGAGCGCGTCGGCGACTACGTGCGCGACCTCAAGGCGCTGTACAGGAAGCACGGCTATGTCGGGGCCATGTACGGTCACTTCGGGCAGGGCTGTATCCACTCACGTATCGACTTCGACCTGCAGAGCGAGGAGGGGGTACGCCAGTATCGCGTCTTCGTGAAGGAGGCCGCCGACCTGGTGGTCGCCTACGGCGGTTCGCTCTCGGGAGAGCATGGCGACGGTCAGGCGCGCGGCGAACTGCTGGAGAGAATGTACGGCCCCGAACTGATCGAGGCGTTTCGTGAGTTCAAGCGCATCTGGGATCCGCAGTGGAAGATGAATCCCGGCAAGGTCATCGATCCCTATCGGCTCGACGAGAACCTGCGTCTGGTCAACTACCGGCCGGAGCCGGTCGCGACTCACTTTCGCTTTCCCGAGGACGAGCGTAGTTTCGGGCGGGTCGCCTTTCGCTGCGTCGGGGTCGGTAAATGTCGCAGCGACAATGGCACCATGTGTCCGAGCTACATGGTGACCCGCGAAGAGAAACACACCACGCGCGGTCGGGCGCGCCTGCTGTTCGAGATGATGAACGGCGAGGTGATTCGCGATGGCTGGCAGTCGGAAGCGGTGCGCGAGTCGCTCGACCTGTGCCTGGCCTGCAAGGGCTGCGTCCACGACTGTCCGGTCAACGTCGACATGGCCACCTACAAGGCCGAGTTCCTGTCGCATTACTATGAAGAGCATCGGCGCCCGCTCAACCACTACGCCTTCGGCTTCATCGACCGCTGGTCGCGGCTGGCGTCGAAGATGCCTGCGCTGGTCAACTTCGTTACTCAAACGTCGCCGGTGAGCAACGTTGTCAAGGCCGTCACCACCATGCCTCAGCAGCGCCAGGCGCCGGTCTATGCTCCCGAAACCTTCAAGGCCTGGTTCGCCAAGCGCCCCATCGTCAACGAACGCGCCCAGCCGGTGATGCTGTGGGCGGACACCTTTACCAATCACTTCTATCCCGACACTGCCCAGGCTGCCACCGAGGTGCTCGAGGCGGCGGGTTATCGCGTCGTGATACCTCCAGAAGGGCTGTGCTGCGGGCGGCCGTTGTACGATTTCGGCATGCTCGACGACGCCAAGGCATACCTTCGGCGAGTGATGGCTACGCTGGGCTCGGCCATCGAGATGAACATGCCGATTATCGGCCTGGAGCCGTCGTGCATTGCGGTGTTTCGCGACGAGCTGATCAACCTCTTTCCGGACGAAGCCCGGGCGCGGCGTTTGAGTGCAAACAGCCTGATGCTCAGCGAGTTCCTGGTGCAGCGTGCCGAGCACTATCAACCTCCACGCTTCGCACGCAAGGCGCTGGTTCATGGCCACTGTCATCACAAGGCCATCATGCACCTGGATGCCGAGAAGACGCTGATGGCGAGGATGGGACTGGAGTACGAAATTCCCGATTCCGGCTGCTGCGGCATGTCCGGCTCGTTCGGCTTCGAGCGCGACAAATACGATGTATCGATTGCCGCCGGGGAACGGGTTTTGCTACCGCAGGTGCGCGAAGCCGAGGCGAGCACCCTGATCATCACCAACGGATTCAGCTGCCGCCAGCAGATTGCCGATACCACCGATAGGCACGCTTTGCATATCGCCGACGTGCTGCGCATGGCCATGGACACTCGGCAGGAATCGCCCAGCGAACTAGCGGAACAGCGCATTGTACGGCGCCGTGCCCTGGCTCAGCGTCGGGCCAATCGGCGTACCGCCGCCGTGGCTGGCGCTCTGGTCGCGGGCGGCTTGGCGGCTTGGGGTTGGCAGCGCCGAGCCAGACGATAGGCAACGATGCCGAAGCAGGCAAGGCAAAGGAGGTGCATATGCAAGACCATCAGGAAGTGGTCGTCGTCACCGGCGCAGGCGCCGGGTTGGGGCGTGCCGTGGCGCGGGAATTCGCTCGTCATGGGGCCGCAGTGGGGCTGATCTCGCGCAGCCCGGGCCGGCTGGAGGCCGTGAAGAGCGAGATCGAGGCGCTCGGGGCACGTGCCGTGACGATGAGCGTCGACGTGGCCGATGCGACCCAGGTCGAACGTGCCGCCGAGCGCATCGAGGCCGAGCTCGGCCCCATCGACATCTGGATCAACGGTGTCATGACCACCGTATTCTCACCTTTGCACGAGATGAGTCCGGACGAGTTTCGCCGCGTGACCGAGGTCACCTACCTGGGCTACGTGCATGGCACGATGGCAGCGCTCAAGCGCATGCCTCGGCGCAACCGCGGCACCATCGTGCAGGTCGGCTCGGCCCTGGCCTATCGTTCGATTCCGTTGCAAAGCGCCTACTGCGGTGCCAAGCACGCCATCAAGGGAATGACCGAGGCGCTGCGCTGCGAACTGATGCATGAGGGCAGTAGCGTACATGTCACCTTGGTCGAGATGCCGGCGCTCAATACGCCCCAGTTCGACTGGTGTCGCAATCGCATGCCCCGGCGCGCCCGTCCCATGGCACCCGTGTTTCAGCCCGAGGTGGGGGCAAGAGCCGTCTACTGGGCCGCGCACGAGCGTCGGCGCGAGCTCCATGTCGGGCTATCGACCGCGGTCACGATCTGGGGGAATCGCCTTTTTCCTGCGCTCATGGACCGGTGGCTGGCGCGCTCTGCCGTCGACGGACAGCAGACCGCCGAGAAGGAGGACCCTGAGCGCCCCGACAACCTGTGGCAGCCGGTCAGGGGCGACATGGGGGCCCGCGGCCGCTTTGGCCGCGAGTCGAAGAGCCGCAGCGAACAGTTCTGGCTGACGACGCACCGTGACCAGGTTGGGCTGATTGCCGGGTCACTGCTGTTGGCCGGGGCCGCTATGCTGTGCACCGCCAAACGGCAACAGCGCCCGACGACGTCACGGCTGCCGGCGCCGCGTTAGCGATCGGCTCCCGTGGACGTCGATTCGCTGTTCGCCTGTGCCATTTCGTCCTCCAGGCGTCGGCGAACGTCGCCGGGCGAGCCGGTGTGGCGCGCCAGCAGATCGTAGGCCACCGGCACCACGAACAGGGTGAAGAGAGTGGCGGCAGCGACCCCGGCGAGAATCACGGTGCCGATCACCATGCGCGATTCGGCGCCGGCGCCGGTCGAGACGATCAGCGGGATGGAGCCGGCCATGGTGGTGACCGCCGTCATCAGGATCGGCCGCAGGCGCGTCACGGAGGCCTCCAGCAGGGCATCGCGGAAGGCGATGCCCTCGTCGCGCAGCTGGTTGGTATACTCCACGATCAGGATGCCGTTCTTCGACGCCAGGCCCATCAACATCACCAGGCCCACCTGACTGTAGATATTGAGCGACTGCCCGGTGAGGTAGAGCCCCAACATGGCGCCGCTCATGGCCAGGGGCACGGTGAGCATGATCACGAAGGGATGAACGAAGCTCTCGAACTGGGCCGCCAAGACCAGGAAGACCACCAGGCCGCCCAGGATCAGCAGGTACAGGGTGGCGCCGCTGGCACGATCGTAGTCGCGTGAAGCGCCGCTGACGTCGGTCTGGGCCTGGCCCGGCAGGACCTCGTCGGCTGCCGCTTCCAGATACTCCAGCGCATCGCCCAGCGCGTAGCCGTCGGCCAGGTTGGCCTCGATGGTGATGGCGCGCAGGCGATTGAAGCGATTGAGCGTGCTGGCGCCGGCCTCGTCGGAGAAGCTCACCAGGCTGGCCAGCGGAATCAGTTCCCCGGTACGCGCCGAGCGTACCTGGATGTTGTCCAGGGCGCGCGGACTCGACTGGTTGGCGCGGTCGCCCTCGAGGATCACGTCATACTCCTGGCCATTGTCGAGGTAGCGGGTCACGTTGCGCCCGCCCAGCATGACCTCGAGGGTCCGGCCGATCTCGGTCACGGTGACGCCCAGGTCGGCGGCCCGCGTATAATCGATCTCGACGCGCAACTGCGGCTGGGTCTCCTTGTAGTTGCTGTCCAGGCCGATCAGGCGCGGATTGTCCTCGCGAATATGCGTCACCAACAGGTCGCGCCACTCGGCGAGTTCTTCATAGGTGCCGCCGCCCAGCACGAATTCAACTGGCTTGCTGATGCGCTGGCCGAAACCCTGGCGCATCACCGGGAAGGCCTGCACACCGGGAAGATCGGCGAGCATGCGCCGCACGTCGTTCATGATCGACCAGGCGTCGCGACGCTCTCCCCAGTCGGCCATGCTGACGATCACGAAGCCGTTGTTGAAGTTCTCGATATTGCCGAATCCTCGTGGTGCCCGGATCACGACCCGCTGCAGATCACCGCTGTCGATCAGCGAGGAGAGGCGCGTCTCGATCTCGTCCATGTAATCCATGGTGTAGTCGAACGTCGCCCCCTCCGGCCCGTTGACCAGAACGATGAAACTGCCGCGGTCCTCCTGCGGGGTGTATTCGCTGGGTAGACGGTCGGCGAGCCATGCGGTGGCGGCGATCAGTCCGATGAATACCGCCAGCACCAGCAACCGGGCCTTGAGCACGCCGACCAGCAGCGTGCGGTAGAGGCGCTGCGAGAACTCCAGCAGCCACTGCACGCCGTGGGCGATATGGCCATCGTGCATGGAGGGCTTGAGGATCTTCGATGCCATCATCGGCGTCAGCGACAGGGCCAGCACGCTGGAGATCACCACCGCAGCGGCCATGGTCAGGGCGAACTCGGAGAACAGGCGGCCTACGTTGCCCTGCAGGAAGCCCAGCGGTACGAATACCGCGACCAACACCAGGGTGGTGGCAATGACGGCGAAGGCGATCTGACGGCTGCCGCGAAAGGCTGCGACCAGCGGCGTCTCGCCATAGTCGTGCATGCGCCGATGAATGTTCTCGAGCACCACGATGGCGTCGTCGACGATCAGGCCGATCGCCAGTACCAGGGCCAGCAGGGTGAGCAGATTGATCGAGAAGCCCATCAGCGCCAGTGCCATGAAAGAGCCGATGATGGCGATCGGTACGGTAACGGCGGGAATCAGCGTGGTGCGCACGTTGCCGAGGAACAGGAAGATCACCACCACGACCAATCCCATGGCGATGAACAGGGTGAGCACGACCTGTTCGATGGCGCCCGAGACGAACACCGAGGCATCATAGTTGAGGCGCAGCGACATGCCGTCGGGCAGGCTGTTCTGTACTCGCTCAAGCTCCGCCTGGACTCCCTGCGATACCTCGAGTACGTTCGCGGTGGATTGCTTCATGATGCCCAGGCCCACCATCGGCACACCGTTGGCGCGGAAGATCGAGCGATCCTCCACCGAGCCGATCTCCACCCGTGCCACATCGCCCAGGCGCACCAGGTAGCCGTCGCCGCCGCGGGCCAGGGCCAGGCGCTCGAAGTCCCCTGGCTCGGCGAAACTGCGCGGCAGGCGTACCACGAACTGCCGATCATTTGATTCGATGGCGCCCGCGGGAAGTTCGACGTTCTCGGCGCGCAGGGCGCTCTCCACATCCCCGACGGTCAGATCGCGGGCGGCCAAAGCGTTGCGGTCGAGCCACACACGCATGGCGTATTCACTACCGCCGCCCACGCGCACGCGCGCCACTCCGGGTTGCACGGAGAAGCCATCCACCAAGTAACGCTCGGCGTAATCGGTCAGTTCGGAAATGGTATAGCCGGCGCCGGAGAGGGACAGCCACAGCACCACCTCTTCGCTCGAATCGGTTTTCTGCACCTCCGGCGGGTCGGCTTCGTCGGGCAGGTTGCGCAGCGCCCCCGAGATGCGGTCACGCACGTCGTTGGCCGCCGCATCGATATCCATGTCGAGGCGAAACTCGATGTCGATGCGCGACTGGCCATCCTCGCTGGTCGAGGTGATCAGTTCGATGCCCTCGACCCCGGCGATGCGATCCTCCAGCACCTGGGTAATGCGGGTCTCCACCACGCTGGCCGAGGCGCCGGGGTAGCGAGTCTCGATGCTGACCACCGGCGGGTCGATGGAGGGGTATTCCTGCAGCGGCAGTCGCTGCAGGGCCAGCAGGCCGAAGGCGACGATCAACAGGGCCAGTACGGTAGCGAGCACCGGGCGCTGGACGGAGATATCCGAGAGCCGCATCAGGCGTCTTCCTCGTGACGGTTGGCCTCGAGGATCTCGCGGACCGAGGTGTCGTCGTCGGCAATGCCTAGAATCCGCACCCGATCGCCTTCGTGGGCACGCTGCAGGCCGTGGCTGACCAGCAGCTCACCGCCTGCGAGCCCTTCGAGAATCTCGGCCTGACCGGTACGGCGTTCGCCGACTCTCACCTGACGTCGCACCAGGCGATTATCGTCGCCTTCGTCGATCACCAGCACGTACTGCCTGTCGCCGCTGGGAACCAGCACCGACTCGGGCACCACCACCGCCTGGCGCGGATTGCGCCGCAGCACCACCTCCATCAGCATGCCGGGGCGCAGGCGCAGCTCGGGGTTGTCGAGCTTCGCCCGCACCGCGACGCTGCGACTGACCGGATCGACCCGAGAACCGATGCTGGCCACCTCGCCCTCGAAGCGCTCGTCGGGAAAGGCCGCACTGCGGGCAGTCAGTGGCAAGCCAGGTTCGAGAATCGACAGGAAGGACTCCGGCACGCTGAAATCGAGCTTCATCTCGTCGAGCTTGTCCAGCGTGACCAGTTCCGTGCCGGGCGTGACCAGGCTGCCCAGGCTGATGTTGCGAAACCCCACCCGGCCGGCGAACGGCGCGCGAATCCGGTAGTTGGTCAGCCGTGCCTCCAGAGCCTGAACCTCGGCCTCGACCTGGCGCAGCTGCGCCTGGCTGTCCTCGACGTCGGCGCGCGGCGCCATGTTGCGGCTCTGCAACTGGCTCAAGCGGTCGACCGTGCCGCGGCGCTCGTCGCGCAGCGCCTGGGTGGCACGCAACTGGGCGCGTTCCTCGCTGTCATCCAGGCGGATCAGCAGCTGCCCCGCTTCCACCATCTCACCATCCTGAAAGTTCAGTTCCGCCACCAGCTCGGTGACCGTGGCCGAGAGCGTCACGCTCTCGTCGGCACGTAGCGTCCCCAATGCCTCCAACGGGTCGGACCAGGGCTCGACGCTGGCGCGGGCGCCGATTACCGCCGGATGCTCCTGGGCGGCAACGAGCGTGTGGGGGGCAAGCACGAGGCCTGCGATCAGGGCAAGGGCCAGACAGAGCGGGCCGGTCAGCGTGGCCAGGCATCGGGCCAGCGCGAGGGGGTAGGGGCGCGTTGGTTTCATGAGGGCTCGTTATCGTGGTTCGGCAGGCGCGAGAGGGCGCCACGTCCCTGGGCGCTTCCTTGACAGCCTACTCATCTTGTCGGCATCGAATGTGACAATAAATTAGCAATATCCATTCTACCTCGGGTTTTCAACTGTATAGCTCTTGTATAGGGAAATCAATTTGTGCCCTAGCGCGCACCTCATTCCTCTCTTTTGCAAGATCCTTCCATTGCTTTGCAAGATTCTCCAAGCGTAACCGTTTTGTAACGGCGATGATCAAGTCGTGAGCCGGGGCCAGAGGCACCGGTTCCCGACAGCAGCAAGCTTGAATAAAAACCTGATTGGGAGAAAGACCATGAGCAAGCTGATGCAGGGTATCGAGCGCTTCTGGCGCGAAGAAGAGGGTACAGAGGTGGTGGAGTGGGCCTTGGTTGGAGGGCTCGTTGTGGCAATTGGTGCAGCTGTTTTTGTCACTATCGGAACAGATGCGAAAACTCAACTTGATAAGATTGCTGCGGCAATTCCAGACACCTGATTAGTGTAGAGAGTGCTAAGGCGCCGGTAGAAATGCCGGCGCCATTTAAAAGTTAAATGAATAAAAAAGCTGGAGAGGAAGAGAATGAATCAATACGTTTCAATAATTCTTCTTTCGCTGCTTCTTGTATGGTGCGCAGCAGCTTGGGACATACGCACGCACCGTATCCCCAACCTTCTCGTTCTGGCCGGGGCCGCCGTGGGTTTTCTGCTGCAGGGATGGGCAGCAGGAATCGGTGGTGTCCTGGCCGCCATCTACGGACTTCTGGTTGGGTTGGCCATCCTGCTTCCCGGCTACTTGATGGGATTTACCGGTGCCGGCGATGTCAAGTTTATGGCGGCAATAGGCACCTTTCTGGGTCCGATGGGAGTGTTCCATGCTGCCATTGTTAGCGTGTTTATTGGTGGAATTATTGCCCTTGGGTTTGCCTTGAGTGCATTCGTATTTCGCCATTCTATTTCTCCCTGGGGGCGCTATGGATTGATGTTTCGCACCCTGGTGATTACCGGTCGTCCGCTCTATATCCCACCTGAAGAGGGTGAGGTCATGAGTCGTAAATTCCCCTTTGCCATTTCTATTGCTCTGGGAACCACTGCCTGGATCACCTGGCAGTGGCAACTGGCATAGGTCGAAAAAGTTTTGGGAGGTGGCGGCGTGGATACAAAAAATAACACCAAATACATCGGTGGCCCTGAGCAGCGGAATCTGCCGGAGAATGCTCGCGCCGAGGCCTTGCCGCCGCGTCCCACCAGCGTCGAGGAGACCGGCCTCTCGCCGCTCTATCTCGCCGACCTGCTTTCGAAGCAGCTGTTCGAGCAGGGTGTACTCGACCTGCGTCAGTTGAGCCGCAGCGCGGCCTTGGCCGGCAGCGTGGTGGAAGCCATCTGCCATCAGCTGCGCCGCGAGGGGCGCGCCGAGGTGCGCGGCCAGGCCGACAGCGGCGCGCTGCGCTTCGGCCTCACCGAGCTGGGCCGCGCCGCCGCCCTGGAGGCGCTGGCCCGCGACGGCTACGCCGGGCCCGCGCCGGTGCCGCTGGAAGCCTATACCGCCCGGGTGCGAGCCCAGGCCCTGAGCGATGCCGGCATCAGCCGCGACCGGGTGATGTCGGCCTTCGCCGATACCGTGATCGACTCGATGCTGCTCGACCAGCTCGGCCCCGGGCTGCACTCGGGGCGGGCCATGTTCATTCATGGCGAGCCGGGCACCGGCAAGAGCTATGTCGCCCGCCGCCTGGCGCGCCTGCTGCCCGGCGAGGTACTCATCCCCTACGCCGTCCTGGCGGGGGGCAAGGCCGTGCGCTGCTTCGACCCCGCGGTACACAGCCCGCTGGCACCGCTGGACGAGCCGGCCGAGGCCGCCTCGACGCTACTGCTGGCCGAGGGCCACGACCCGCGCTTCGTGCGCTGCCGGCGCCCCTGCGTGGCCGCCGGCGGTGAGCTGACCATGGAGCGCCTGGAGATCCAGTACGATGCTGCCACCCACATCCACCAGGCGCCGGTCCAGCTGCTGGCCAACAACGGCATGCTGATCATCGACGACCTGGGCCGGCAGCGGATGCCGCCGATGGAGCTGTTCAATCGCTGGATCGTGCCGCTCGAGGAGCGCCGCGATTTCCTGGCGCTGGCCAGCGGCTACCACTTCAGCGTGCCCTTCGACGTGGCACTGGTGTTCTCCACCAACCTCGACCCGCTGTCGCTGGCCGATGCCGCCTTCCTGCGCCGCATCGGCTACAAGATTCGCTTCGCACCGCTGGATCCGGACGCCTACCGGCGGATCTGGGCCCTGCAGTGTCGCGAGAACGGCATTCCCTTCGATCCCGCCCTGGTCGACTTCGTGATCTATGAGCTGCATGCGCGCTTCGGCGCGCCGCTGCTGGCCTGCCACCCACGCGACCTGCTGGGGCTGGCGGCGGATCACCTGCGTTACTGGGGCGGCGAGGCACCCGACCGGGAGGTGCTCGCCTGGGCCTGGCAGACCTATTTCGGCGATTTCTCGGATGGCGACCGCGCAGGCGGTGACGGCAATACGAGCGGGAGGAACGCATCATGAAGAAGAAAGGCGTTGTCACGATGTTCGGTGTCTCGCTGCTGATGGCCGGCGGTGCGGCGCTGATCGCCATGAGCTGGATGCAGGAGCAGAACCGGGAGCACGACTCCCTGGCCGAGGCTGGCCAGGTGGTGGTGGCGGCCCTGCAGATTCCCTTCGGCACCACGGTGCAGGCCAGCGACTTGAAGATGCTGCGGCTGCCACCGGACTCGGTGCCGCCCGGCAGCTTCAACGACATCGAGAACGTGGTGGGGCGGGTCAGCAATCAGGTGATCTATGCCGGCGAGATCCTCCATGAGGGCCGCGTGGCCGAACACCTCGGCGGCAGCGCCCTGGCCGCGCTGCTCGACCAGGGCAAGCGGGCCATGAGCGTGCGCGTCGACGACGTGGTCGGGGTAGCCGGCTTCCTGCTGCCGGGCAATCGCGTCGACGTGGTGTCCAGCAAGCGCAACGGCAGCCGCGACAGCGTCGAGTCGAAGACGGTCTTGCGCAACCTCAAGGTGCTGGCAGTGGACCAGATCGCCTCCCAGGAGCGTGACGGGCCGGTAATCGTGCGGGCCGTGACGCTGGAGGTTGACCCCACCCAGGCGGAAACCCTGGTCAAGGCTACCCAGGAGGGCAAGGTACAGCTGACCCTGCGCAATCCGCTGGATGACGAGGTGCCCGACCTGCTTGCCACCCAGCGCGAACTGCTCAACGTTGAGCCGCCCCGCGTGCGCAGCGAGCCGACGCCACAGCGAACCACCGTCGCCCAGGTACAGCGCCGCGTGACGGTCATTCGCGGCACCGAGGCCAGCACAGTGAACGTACGCAACTGAAGCTCGAGCGAGAGTCGGATTGCGGCATCAGGGCTGACTGCCGGGGCGGTTCGGCCAAATAGAACAGGGGCAGGGGAGAAGCGTCATGAGCATTCAAGGTGCGCAGTGGAAGGGGCTGATGTTGGCCGGGTTCGCCGCCCTGGCCCTGGGCTGGGCGGCCACGCTGGAAGCGCAGGAGAGCACTCGCAGCGTGGCCATGCCGGTGGAGGGCCGGGCGGTGTCGGTAGCGGTGGAGCTGAACAAGGCCCAGGTGCTGCAATTCCCGAGGGCGGTACGGGTGGTGTCGGTGGGCAACCCCGAGATCGCCGACCTGGTGGTGATGGGCTCGCGCCAGCTCTACGTGCTGGGCAAGTCCACCGGCACCACCAACGTGGTGCTGTGGGACCAGTCGGAGAACATCCAGGGCACGCTCAACGTCACCGTGACCCATGATCTCGAGGCGCTCAAGGGCCACCTGCACGCGCTGCTGCCGGACGAGAATATCCAGGTGCGTTCGGCCCAGGACAGCATCGTGCTCAGCGGCGAGGTTTCCAGCGCCGAGCGGCTCGATACCGCGCTGCGACTGGCGACTCGCTTCGCCGGCGGCGGCGAGGATGCGGTACTCAACCTGATGCAGGTGGGTGGGGCCAACCAGGTGATGCTCGACGTGCGCGTGGCGGAGGTCTCGCGCTCGTTGGTCAAGCGGCTGGAAGCCAACTTCAACGTCTTCCACATTGGCTCGTCGGCGCTGCGTGGCGGGGCGGTCAGCGGCGGGGCGACCTTCCCCGATGCGATCTTTGAAGGAGTCGATGGTCTGGAAGGTCGCGTGCCCGTATTTGGCGGAAGTCCTACGATTGGTCCCGTCATTGATGAGTTTGCACCGGCTACCGCCACCATCGAGGATACCGGCATCTTCGCCAGCTACCAGCGCAGCGACTATCTGCTCAATCTGGTGCTCGATGCGGCCAGCCGCGAGGGGGTGGCCAAGATCCTCGCCGAGCCCAATCTCACCACTCTGACCGGCCAGCAGGCGCGCTTCCTTGCCGGCGGTGAGTTTCCCATTCCGGTGCCCCAGGGCGACGGCCAGGTTGCCATCGAGCACAAGGAGTTCGGCGTCGGCCTGAGCTTCCTGCCGGTGGTGCTGGATTCCGGCTCGATCAACCTGCAGGTCGATGTCTCCGTCTCCGACCTGGTGCCCGCCAACAGCCTGCGCATCGGCGTCGGCGATCAGGTGGCGTCGCAGTTCTTCGTCCCGGCGCTGGTCAAGCGCAGCGCCAGCTCGAGCTTGGAGCTGGCCTCGGGCCAGACCATCGCCATCGCCGGCATGCTCAACGAGAGCCTGCGCGAGAACGTCTCCAAGCTCCCGGGTCTGGGCGAACTGCCAGTGCTTGGCGCGCTGTTCCGCAGCCAGGAGTACATCAAGGAGCAAACCGAGCTGGTGATCTTCGTCACCCCGCGGCTGGCGCGCTCCTTCGCACCGGAGCAGGCCCGGCTGCCCACCGGGTCGTTCGTGCCCCCCAGTGACCTGGAATTCTACCTGCTCGGCCGCTACCAGGCCGGCGGCGACGAGGGCGGCTCGCGGCCGCGCCCCAGTAGCCTGGACCTGGAGTTGATGTCGAGCCGTCGCGCGGGCGGCACCGAGGGCCGCTTCGGCCACGACCTGTGAACCGATCACCATGACGGGAGTGCCACATCATGTCCTCATTACCTGCATTCCAACACCTTGCCGCCGTGTCGCTCGGGCGCTACGCCTGGCGGGTGTCGCTCGTCGTCACCCTGGGGCTGGCCGGCTGCGTAGCGCCAAAGCCGGGAGCCGACCTGCCCCCCTTTGGTGACACGGTGAACCACACCAAGCAGCTGCAGACCTATTCGCCCGGTGACGATGCCCCGCCGCTGGGGGGCGCCAAGGCGGCCGAAGCGATGCGCGGCTATCGCGGTGCCGAATCGGGCGGGCAGCAGACGGTTCCCATGACCTCCAGCTCGCTGCCCTGAAGCGACGAGACGCCGCAAACGGAACGGCGGCACGAGTGCCGGTGGCTTGCCACCGGCGAAACAGAGCGACGATCAACGGGTGTATTACCATGCTGACACGGCTCGAGATACGGCTGGTAGGGCGCGCACGGGTGGACATGGAGGCGCTGGAGGCCCTGCTGCGCAGCCAGGGTGACATCAACGTCACCCAGCGGCTGCTCTACAACGGCAGCGTCGATCCCCTGGAAGGCGTCGAGACGCTGCCCGATGCCCTGGTACTGATGGTGGGGGAAAACTGGGAAGCGGAGCTGATGGCGCTGTGCGAACGCCCCGTCGGCGAGCGCCCGCCGCTGCTGGTGGTGGGGCCCAAGGGCAACGTGGAGCTGATCCGCCTGGCCATGCGGGCCGGTGCCCGCGACTTTTTCTCGCCCCCCGTCGACGACGGCGAGATCAGTCGCTTCCTGCGCGAGATCGTCCGCGATCGGCGCGAGGAGCTGGCGCGCCCCGCCGCGACCCTGACCGCCGTGATCAATGCCAAAGGCGGTTCAGGCGCCAGCCTGGTGGCGGCCAACCTGGCCCATCGCCTGGTGGTGGAAGGCAAGGAGTGCGCCCTGGTGGACCTGGACGTGCAGTTCGGTTCGCTGCCGCTCTACTTCAACCTGACCCCGGACCATGGGCTGGTGCAGGCGCTGGAAGCCGCCGACAGCCTCGACACCTTGGCCATGTCGGCCTACATCCAGCGTCACGAGAGCGGCCTCGGTCTGCTCGCCTCGTCGCCCGAGGATCGTGCCAGCCTCGCCGAGGTGCCCGAGATCCGGGTCGAGCAACTGCTCCACGTGCTGGGCCAGGACCACGACGAGGTGGTGGTCGACCTGCCGCGCTGGATCAACGGCGCCACGGCCTGCGTGCTGGAGCGCGCCGACCGCGTGCTGATGGTCATGCAGCAAAGCGTTGCTCACTTGCATGACGCCCAGCGCCTGCGCGACATCCTGGTGCATGAGCTGGGCCTGCCGCCGTCGCGTATCGCGGTGGTGGTCAACCGCTTCGACAAGCGCAACGACGTATCCCTCGGCGCCATCGGCGATGCCCTGCCGAAGCTGCCGTTGCACACCCTGCCCAACGACTATCGCCACGCCAGCCAGAGCATCAACGTTGGTAGCCCGCTGATCGACCTGGCGCGCAAGGCCGCGTTGACCCGCTCGCTCAAGGCCCTGGCGCTCACGCTCGTGACACCGCGTGTAGCTCCGGCACGGACGCGGCGCTGGTCGCTAAGGCTGTGGAATCGTACCCAACACTGACGCTGACCGGAGACAGGCTCATGAATTTCCGTGAACGCATGACGGCAGGAGAGGAAGATCGGACCTGGGGCGGCCGCGCGCTGGCGGGGACCAGCCTGTCGCCGGCCGAGCAGGAGTTCAAGCAGCGCCTGTTCCGCCAGCTGGTCAAGGTAATGGACCTGGCGCTGCTCAGCACGCTGGACGAACGCGAGGCGCGCAGCCAGGTGCAGCAGGTGTGCGAGGCGCTGATAGGCAGGGAGACGCTGCCGTTCAACGCGGCCGTGCGCCAGCGCATCGTCAGCGAACTGCAGGACGAGGTGCTGGGCCTGGGGCCGCTGGAGACCCTGCTCGCCGACAAGACGGTCTCGGACATCCTGGTCAACGGCACCAAACCCATCTACGTCGAGCGTCGCGGCAAGCTGGAGCGGACGGTGCTGCGCTTCGACAGCGACCAGCACCTGATGACCATCATCGACCGCATCGTGTCGAGCGTGGGGCGGCGTGTCGACGAATCCTCGCCGATGGTCGATGCCCGGCTCAAGGATGGCTCGCGGGTCAACGCGGTGATACCGCCGCTGGCCATCGACGGGCCGATGCTGTCGATCCGGCGTTTCGCCGTGGATCGCCTGACGGTGGAGAACCTGATCGCCCACGGCAGCCTCTCACCGGTCATCGCCCAAGTACTGGAGAAGGTGGTCAAGGCACGGCTCAACGTGCTGGTTTCGGGCGGCACCGGTGCCGGCAAGACCACTCTGCTCAACGTGCTGTCGGGCTTCATCCCGCCTGACGAGCGCATTGTCACCATCGAGGACTCCGCCGAGCTGCAGCTGCAGCAGCCCCATGTCGGCCGCCTGGAGACGCGCCCGCCCAACATCGAGGGGCGCGGCGAGGTGTCCCAGCGCGATCTGGTGCGCAACAGTCTGCGCATGCGCCCCGACCGCATCATCGTCGGCGAGGTGCGCGGCGGCGAGGCCTTCGACATGCTGCAGGCGATGAACACCGGCCACGACGGCTCCCTGACCACCATCCACGCCAATACGCCGCGCGATGCCCTGACGCGGATCGAGAACATGGTGGCGATGAGCGGCTTCCAGCTGCCGCCGCGCGCGCTGCGCTCGCAGATCGCTTCGGCCATCGACCTGGTGGTGCAGGTAGAGCGCCAGGAAGATGGCGTCCGGCGCCTGGTCAGCGTACAGGAGGTCAACGGCCAGGAAGGTGAGATCATCACCATGTCGGAGCTGTTCCGCTTCGAGCGCGAAGGCCTCGATGAGCACGGCCGCGTGGTGGGGCAGTACCAGGCCACCGGTGTGGTGCCGGGCTTCTACGACCATCTCAAGCGGCGCGGGCTCGACCCGGGGCTGGAAGTCTTCCAACTGGGCGGAGGGCAGCGGCCATGGGCGTGAATCTCAATCTCTCCGACGAGACGATCTTCATCGGCATGATCTTCATCGCCGCCTTCCTGCTGATGCAGAGCTTCCTGGTACCGGCGTTCGGTGAGAACCGCAAGGCGCAGAAGCGGCTCAAGAAGCGACTGCACGCCATCTCGGCCGGGGCGGAGCGCGGTCAGGCCTCGCTGGTGCGGCGCAAGTACCTGCGCCAGCTGTCGCCGCTGGAGCGGGGGCTGGAGGCGCTGCCCGGCATGGCACGGGTCGAGCGGCTGATCGAGCAGGCGGGGCGCGAGACGCCGGCCTACCGGGTGGTGCTGCAGAGCGTCTGCCTGGGGGGCATGTTCGGCGTGGCCGGCTTCTATCTGCTGCCCCAGCCCCTGCTGGGCGTGCTGATGGGGGTTGGCGTGGCGGTGCTGCCGTTCATGCACCTGCAGCGGCTGCGCAGCAGGCGCCTGGCGCGCTTCGAGGAACAGCTGCCCGATGCCTTGATCATCATGGCGCGGGCGCTGCGGGCGGGGCACCCCTTCAGCGACGCCATGCACCTGGTGGCCGAGGAGATGGCGGATCCCATCGCCGGCGAGTTCCGCACCACCTTCATGGAGATCAACTACGGCGGCGAGGTGCGCAGCGCCATGCTGGGCATGCTGGAGCGGGTGCCGAGCGTGACCGTGATGGTGTTCGCGACCTCGGTGCTGATCCAGAAGGAGAGCGGCGGCAACCTGGCCGAGCTGCTCGATGGCCTGGCCTCGGTGGTGCGCGACCGCTTCCGCTTCCAGCGCAAGGTACGCACGCTCTCGGCCCAGGGGCGCATGGCGGCCTGGATCCTCTCGCTGCTGCCGTTTGCCCTGGCCGGCATTCTCACCCTGGTGTCGCCGAAGTTCCTGCCCATGCTCACCCAGGATCCGGTGGGCCGGCAGATGATCGTGGCGGCGTTCGTCATGATCGTGATCGGTATCTTGTGGATGCGCCGCATCGTGCGCATCGACGTCTGAGGAGGGCGCGCTGATGGACGCGGTGACAGCTTGGCTCGACAGGTTCGATGCCTTCACGCAGGACCCCCAGGCCATGCAGCTCGGCTTTGCCGCCTTGCTGGGCCTTGCCGTCTTCGCCCTGATGGTGGCGCTGATGCTGCTGGTAATAGGGCTGTCGGACCCACTGCGGCGGCGCCTCCAGCACCTCGAAGCCAGCGCCGGGACAGCGGCGGGGAATGGCATGGCGGAGGCGGGCGGCGTGGTCCAGTGGCTGGGCCCGATGGGCGAGAAGCTGGTGCCCGGGAAAGAAGAGGTGCGTAGCCGTATCGCCACGGAACTGCGCCATGCCGGCAAGCGCTCGCCGTCGGCGGTCAGCCTGTTCTATGGCATCCGCCTGCTGCTTGCCGTGGTGCCGCCGTTACTGCTGCTGCTGCTCCTTCCGTTGGTGCGCATTCCCTCCGCGATCGCGATCCTGCTGGTCATCTTCGTGGCCATCTTCGGCTACCTGCTGCCGCGCTTCTGGCTGGAGCGCGCGATCAAGCGGCGCACCACGTTGCTGCGCCGCGGCCTGCCCGACGCCCTCGACCTGCTGGTGGTGTGCAGCGAGGCGGGGTTGGGCCTGGGCGCGGCCATCCAGCGGGTGGCGCGCGACCTGGAGGTGAGCCACCCGGAGCTGGCCGACGAACTGCACCTGTTCGGCATGCAGACCCGTGCCGGTATGGACAACAAGACCGCCCTGCGCGACCTCGAGGAGCGCACCGGGGTCGAGGACATCCGCGGCCTGGTCACGACCCTGCTGCAGAGCATGCGCTTCGGCACCAGCATCGCCATGACCCTGCGTCTATTCGCCGTGGAACTGCGCGACAAGCGCACCCAGGAGGCCGAGGAGAAGGCCGCCAAGGTCAGCACCAAAATGCTGTTTCCACTCATCTTCTGTGTCTTTCCCAGCTTCTTCGTGGTGGCCCTGGGGCCGCCGCTGCTGGGGGCGGCCGCCGCCCTGGCGGGGCGCTGAGCCATCCAACGTCGTACTGGAGGGGTTGTCATGAATAACGTCATCAGAACTGCCATGGGCCTGCGCACCGTCTGGGCCGCTGCCACGCTATCCCTGGTGCTGGGCGGTTGCGCCGCCACCGGGGGCCCGCCCCCGGAGGGTGACGTCTACGGGTCGCTGAGCGACGGCGGATCGTCGGTGGCCTACAGCACCGCCTTTCCGGTGGGCTCGCCCGAGGAGGCCTACCGCAATGGCGATGCCGCGCTGCGGGCCGGCGACGCCGACCGGGCGCTGTTCGAGTACCTGCGCGGGCTGCGTATGGAGGCACGGCCCAAGGCCGATCCGCTCTATCGGGTGGGGATCATCCATCATGGGCGCGGCAATCATGAGCTTGCGGGCACCGCCTATCGCTGGGTGCTGGACATCGAGCCGAACCATGCCGGAGCGGGTACGGCGCTTGGCATCATCCTGATACAGCAGCGCGACTACGAGCAGGCCGAGCGGTTCCTGGCGCCCATCGCGGCACGCCGCCAGGCACCCTGGCAGGCTCACAACGCCCTGGGAGTGATCGCCGACATCAACAGCGATCACGCCACGGCCCAGAGCCACTATGCACGCGCCCTGGAGGTGAATCCGAGAACGCCGCTGGTGCTCAACAACCAGGGCTACTCGCGCTACCTGGCCGGCGACCTGTCGGGCGCCCGCCAGGCGCTGCGCCAGGCGGTAAGTGTCAACCCCGACTACGACCTGGCCTGGCGCAACCTGGGACTCGTGCATGCCCGCGAAGGAGACTACGACACTGCCATCGAGGCGGTGGCTCGCAGCGGCGACCGCGCCAAGGCCTACAACGACATCGGCTATATCTCGATGCTCGAAGGACGCTATCAGGATGCCATGGGCTTCTTCGAGGAGGCGATGCGCCTGTCGCCGGCCTACTACGTCACCGCCAGCGAGAATGCCCGCAGCCTGGACCAGCTGATTCGTCGTCACGGTGGTGAAACCGTCAACTGATGGGCACGACCCCCGGCGCCACAAGCGCGGGGCAGCATGAACGAGGAGGGCTAGGCATGAAAGCGATACGCTCGGTGCATTGTCAGCGCGGCTCCGAGGTCGTGGAGTTCGCCATCTCGGCGTCGCTGCTGTTCATTCTGCTGTTCGGCATCATCGAGTTCAGCGTCGCGCTGTTCGACAAGGCGACGCTGACCAATGCCAGCCGCGAAGGGGCGAGAACCGGCATTCTGTACCGCCCGGAACCGCGTGACACGGCAACTGAGGATGCCGCCATCGAACAGGCGATTCGCGACTACGCCGAGCAATACCTGATTTCCCTGGGGGGGCCGGCCGCAATGGAGATCACCATTCAACGCCCCAATGGTGGGACCCTGCAGGCCGGGGACAGTCTGGTCGTGACGGTCGACTATCCCTATCAGTTCCTGCTGCTACCCGCCTTCGTCGGCACCCTGGGCGATGTGCTGGAACTCAGCGCCACCACCGTGATGAGGGCCGAATGACATGAACGCAAACATCGCCAAGCGTGGCCGCTACGGTTCGCCGCAACGCCAACGTGGGGTCTCCATCGTCCTGTTGGCCGTCGGCCTCTTCATGCTGCTGGCCTTTACCGCCCTGACCGTGGACGGGGGCAATCTCTACGTGGCCAAAAACGAACTGCACAATGCCGCCGACGCCGGCTCTCTGGCGGGCGCCCGGGTGCTCTATACCGCCGATGGCAGTTCGGTCAATCCGAATGCGAACCAGGTCGCCACGGATGCGGCCATGGACAACGACAGCCAGAACGAGGCGGTGGAGGTCGTGCGCGCCTTGCGCGGGCACTGGAGCTTCGGCACCCGGACCTTCACCCCGGACGAGTCCCTTGATCCTGTCGACCTGTTCAACAAGTCGACGGCCGAGCTCGACACCTATGACCCGCTGGAACCCTTCATCAATGCCGTGGAGGTGGTCACGGCTCGTCAGCAGACCCAGGTGGAGGCCTTCTTCGGAAGAATCTTCGGGTTTCCGGGCTACGACGTGACGGCGCGCTCGGTGGCCTACATCGGCTTTGCCGGCAACCTGCGCCCGGAGGACGTCGACCAGCCCATCGCCCTGTGCCGGCAGGCGCTTGTGGATCCCTCGGGGAATTACTCCTGCAGCACGGGCCGCTTCATCCCCGAGGGCGACCAGACCGGCGGCTGGACCAATTTCCAGCACGACGACAGCGGGGCGTCCAATGCCAACGAACTCAGGAACCTGGTTTGCGGCGACGGCAATCCCGACGAAATGCGCTTCGGTGAGGACATCTCCACTAACAACGGCCAGGTGCAGTCGGCCTTCAGCGACCTCTACGACTGCTGGGTGGAGAAGACCGGCAAGGAAGTTATCTGGACCTTGACCCTGCCGGTGATCGACTGCGAGGAGGGCGTTGCGCCGAGCAACCCGCTGGTAGGTGCCGTGACCGTCAATATCGTGTGGATCATCGACCAGGCCAACAACATCGACGATCGTGCGCCGCGACAGATGGAACTGCCGCCCGAAGACAGCGACAGCGATTCGCCGGGTACCTGGAACCATGACGGCACCAGCGGTGCGGAGCGCTGGGACAGCTTCGTCGATACCTTCAATCTGCAGAAAGAGAATGGCGATCCCGCCTATTGGAGCTCCGACCCGCAAGAGTCGGGTTGGCGACAGAAGAGCATTTACTTCCTGCCCAGTTGCAGCTATCACGACCCCAAAGGACAGACGGGAGGCGAAAATTTCGGAATTCTGGCGCAGATACCCGTGCTGGTGGATTAGGCTCCGAGCGAAAGTCGGCGGGCGCTGGTCGAATCTCTCTGCCAGCGCCCTTTCTTGTTTGGCGATGCGCTAAGAGTAAGCCGCTCAGGTCGAAGCCCTGAGGCTGAGGGGGGCGGCACCGTCGGAGCCGTCAATGTCGAATGCGGACTTGCCGACAGGTGCCGTCGCTTCTCCACATGGCTTGGCCGGCTCCTTGGGCGGTGCGACCGGAGCGGCGGTGGCTGTGTGCGGGTTCAGTGATTGCCGATAGAGCGTCGGCGTGTGGCCGACGTGCTTTTGAAAAGTGCGAGTGAAGTAGGAGAGGTCGCGAAAACCGACGCTGAAGCAGACGTCCGTCACCGACATCCGCGGATTGGCCAGCAGCCGCTTGGCTTCAGCGATACGCCGTTCAAGCAGATAACCCTGGAAGGTATTGTCGGTGAGCTTGCGGAACAGACGGCTGAGCTGGAAGGGGGTGATACCGCACTGCTCGGCGACGTCGGCCTGAGCCACTTTCTGGTGCAGGTGCTGTTCGATATAGCTGATGGCGCGATCCAGCTGCACGCGCTGATGGCTCGATGCAAGACAGTGATGCCGTGCTTCAGGAGGAATTTGATTGCTTAATTCCGCCGCCTGTCTCCTCACCTGAGTGCCTGCGTTGGCCGATCTCAACTGGTAAAGGCTTCCCATCACCGCCATGAACCGGGTGAGATCGACCGGCTGAACGAAGTAATCCCATACGCGGGTGCGGAAGGCCCATACCGCCAGGCTTTCTGAATGCGCCTGAGTGATCATGAGCAGGGGCACCGAGGCCGCACGCTGCTTGGCCTGCCTGAGATCGGTCAGGCCCTGTAGGTCGGGATAATCGTATTCGAAACAGGCGGCGATGGGGGGGCGGGAGAGCAGGATGGGAAGGGGATCCTGCTCATTGGACACGAATTCAACCGTATAGCCCTTTTTACGCAGAGCGTGTACATAATTTTTTTCTACTGGGTTATCGATAGTACGTAGCACGACGAGCACATAAGCATGAGTGGACATAAGCAGTGTCCCTCCGTGAATCCCTTGCGTGATAACGCTTTATAAGATCTATTTATTGGGTCTTTCTAATTGTAAAAGTTTGTTAATTGGGAATGAGTTAACGTAATCTTTTGTGATGGGTATGTCTTATCCACTGTAATTGAAGGTGGCGAAATAGCTGGGTTATATTTCTCATCCTTTAGTCGTAGATATTTAACGAAAAAGCTGTATTAGGAATATGTGATTATGCTTGCAGCCATCAGGAAGGCCAGGCAGTTACGGCACTACGACTTGGCTGCGCGGACGAGAGTTCTGCTAGAATCGGCTCCTTTTCCACCAACGGACAAGCCATGCCGTCTCCAGGATTCGATGTCGTGATCGTCGGCGCGGGCGCTGCCGGGCTGATGTGTGCCCTCACGGCGGGCTATGTTGGGCGGCGCGTGCTGGTGCTCGACCATGCCAACAAGCCCGGCAAGAAGATCCTGATGTCGGGGGGAGGGCGCTGCAACTTCACCAACTTGGCCACCGGGCCTGCCAACTTCTTCTCTGGCAATCCGCATTTCTGCATCTCGGCGCTGAAGCGCTACCGTCCGGAACATTTCGTCGAGCTGGTGGAGCGGCATGGCGTCGACTATGTCGAGAAGGCACCGGGTCAGCTGTTCTGCGCCCACTCCGCCAAGGAGCTGCTCGACGTGCTGCTCACCGAATGCGAATGGGCCGGGGTGGAGCTGCGCCTGAAGACAGCCGTCGAACGTATCGAGCCAGTAGGTGAGGCCATGCGACTCGTTACCTCCACAGGGCGCATCGAGGCCGGTGCGGTGGTGATCGCCACCGGCGGGCTTTCGATACCCACCATGGGGGCTACCGGCTTTGGTTACGACATCGCTCGCCAGTTCGGCCTGGAGGTGACCGAGACGCGCCCGGCACTGGTGCCTTTCACGTTGACCTCCCAGTGGAAGGCACGCGTCGCCGACCTGGCCGGTGTGGCCTGTGACGTGGCGGTAAGCGCCGTGCGTGCCGGCCAGCGCCTGGGGCCGGGTCGCGAACGTCGCTATCGCGAGCCGATGCTGTTCACCCACCGTGGTCTGTCCGGCCCGGGCATGCTGCAGATTTCGAGCTACTGGCAGCCAGGCGACGAACTCGAGATCGATCTGTTGCCGAATATCTCGGTCGGTGAGGCGCTCGCGGCGGCGCGTCATGACACGCCACGCCGCCAGCTCTCCACCTGGCTTGGCGAATGTCTGCCTAGGCGCCTGGCCCAGGCGTTGACCGAGTGGCACGGCGAGGATCCCATCCTGGCTGAACTCTCCAATGCCCGCCTAGAGGCGTGGCACGAACGCCTCGGCCACTGGCGCCTCAAGCCTGCCGGCACCGAAGGCTGGCGTACCGCCGAGGTGACCTTGGGCGGTGTCGACACGGCTTCCATCTCGTCGAAGGACTTCAGCGTCGAGGGTTTGCCGCAGCTGCGTTTCATTGGCGAGGTGCTCGACGTCACCGGCGAGCTTGGCGGTTACAACTTCCAGTGGGCCTGGGCATCGGGCGTGGCGTGTGGAAATGCTCTGTAGGTAGCCTGGGCAGCCTGGAAACCGCCGCGTTGGCCAGGGTTTCGGGCATTCGTACGCGGGTGCTCTTCTGGCATTCGAATGACAAAACCTTACGGAGCGTAACCGGGCGCTTGGGGACGGATTGCTACGCTTGGGAGAATTGGTTCGCCACGGATGTGGTTCGTCACAGGAGTGTGCCATGCCCCCCCAAGCCCACCAATGGGAAAGCCCACATCAGTTGGAAACGCTCGATACCCTGCACACCAAGGAGTGGCTGAGACGCTACCAGCGCATTCGCCGAGCCTCCGAACAGCTCTGTGAGCCGCTCTGCACCGAGGACTACGTGATCCAGAGCATGGATGACGTCAGCCCGCCGAAGTGGCATCTCGCCCACGTTACCTGGTTCTTCGAAGCCTTCATTCTCACTCCCTTCCAGCCCCGCTACCGAACGCTCGACCCGGCCTACGATTTCCTTTTCAACTCCTACTACGAGACCCACGGTGTGCCTTTCCCACGGCCCCGACGCGGGACGCTGTCGCGCCCCACGGTAGCCAACGTCTACCGCTTTCGTGCCCATGTCGACGCAGCCATGGCGGAGTTGCTCGAATCGCCACCGCCCGAGCATGCCGAGGAGATCCTGCGGCGCGTGGAACTGGGGCTGCACCATGAGCAGCAGCATCAGGAGCTGCTGTTGATGGACATCAAGCACATCCTGGCGCAGAACCCGCTGTGCCCCGCCTATCGTGACGACCTGTCGCCGCCGGTGGAGGAGACGCCGCCCGGCGAACTGGCCTGGCTCGACCATGCCGCCGGTATACGTCCCGTTGGCCATGACCTGGCGTCCGGGTTCGCCTACGACAACGAAGGGCCGCCACATCGTCAGTTTCTCGAGGCGTTCCAACTCGCCAATCGTCCGGTAACCAACGGTGAGTTCCTGGCCTTCATTGAGGATGGTGGCTATACGCGTCCCGAGCTGTGGCTCTCCGATGGCTGGCAGCAGGTCGGCCAGGCCGGATGGCAGGCACCGCTCTACTGGGTGAAGCGCGATGACGACTGGCATCACTTCACCCTGGGCGGACTGCGCCGGGTAGATTTGCAGGCGCCTGTGGCTCACGTGAGCTTCTTCGAGGCGGATGCCTATGCCCGCTGGGCCGGGGCGCGCCTGCCCAGCGAGGCGGAATGGGAGGTGGCCGCTCGCGACGTGGCCGTGAGCGGCAATTTCGTCGAGAGTGACCACCTGCAGCCGGTGGCCGCTGCGACCCTGGCACCGGCCTCGAGCCAGCTGTTCGGCGACGTCTGGGAGTGGACCGGCAGCGCCTACCGTCCTTATCCGGGGTTTCGCACCTTGCCGGGCACGCTAGGCGAGTACAACGGCAAGTTCATGTCCGGGCAGATGGTGCTGCGTGGCGGCTGCTGTGCCACGCCGGCCGATCATGTTCGCCCGACCTACCGCAACTTCTTTCCGCCCCACGCCCGCTGGGCGTTCTCCGGTTTTCGGCTCGCCAGGGAGGCATGACATGGACTCGCTCGTACGCTTTCACGACCAGCACCCTCCGGAGGTGGCGGGTTCGCTTTGCGAAGAGCTGTTGGCCGGGCTCAGCGCAACACCCAAGTTCACTTCGCCAAAGTTTTTTTACGACCGTCGCGGCTCCGAACTGTTCGACGCCATCTGCGTGCAGCCCGAGTACTATCCGACCCGTACCGAGGAGGCAATCTTGCGTGCCGCCGCCGCCGACATTGCCGAGGTGGTCGGCCGCGATGCTACGCTCATCGAGCTGGGCAGCGGTGCCAGCCGCAAGGTGCGGCTGCTGCTCGAGGCGCTGCATCCGGCTTGTTACCTGGGCGTGGATATCTCTCGCGACTTCCTGCTCGAGAGTACTCGTCGCCTGGCAGCAGACTACCCCTGGCTCGAAGTGCATGCCGCCTGCGCCGACTTCTCGCGCCCCATGGCCTGGCCGGACGGCCTGGCAGGTGAACGTCCGGTGGCCTTCTTTCCCGGCTCGAGCATCGGCAATTTCACGCCCGAGGAGGCCGAAGGCTTCCTCAAGGGATTGACGAGACTGCTTCCCGTCGGTGGGGGGCTGCTCATTGGAGTCGACCTGATCAAGGATCGGGCGATTCTCGATGCCGCCTACAACGACGCCGCAGGCGTCACAGCGGCATTCAACCTCAACCTGCTGCAGCGCCTCCGTCACGAGTTCGAGGCCGAGGTGGAGCCTCATGAGTTTCGTCACCAGGCTTTCTACAACGAGGTCGACTCACGCATCGAGATGCACCTGGTGAGCCTGCGCGACCAGGCCATCCGCGTGGCAGGGGAGCGGATCGACTTCGAAGAGGGCGAGTGCCTGCATACCGAGAACTCCTACAAGTACAGTGTCGCTGGCTTCCGCGAGCTGTCCGGCCGCGCCGGGTTCGAACCGAGGGCTCACTGGATCGACTGCGACTCGCTGTTTTGCATCCATTACCTGGAGCGTGCCGCCTGATGGCCTTGAGGGTAATCCGGTCTATGCTGCATGACAGAACCACGCTGGAAGCAGAGGGGCCCCGCCATGACCATGATTGCGATTCAGGATTCTGCCGAATCCGAGGTGTCTCCGTTCGCCGACCGTATCGTCGACGAAGCCGTGCGCCAAGCCGAAGAGCGGGGCTGGCAGGCAGTCCGCCTCTCCGAGGTCGCGCATAGCCTCGGGCTGCCGATGTCCGTTGTGCTGGAGCGCTTTCGCGACAGGGATGACGTGGCCAATGCCTGGTTTCAGCGTGGCTGGCGCGCCATGCTAGCGACGAAGCCCGATACCTTCGACGACTGGCCGGAGCGGGTGCGCATCGAACACTGCCTGCAGGCCTGGTTCGACACCTTCGCCGCCCATCGGCGGGTCACCGTGCAGATGTTGAGATCCAAGGCACACCTGCCGCATCCGCATACGTGGGTGCCGATGGTCTTCGACCTGTCGCGTACCGTCCAGTGGCTGCGCGAGGCGGCCCGGCTCGAGGCGCGCTACGGTACTCGCCGTGCCCAGGTGGAGGAGATGGCGTTGACCAGCCTGTTCCTGGCGGCGCTGGCGGTATGGTCTTCCGACACCAGCGAAGGCCAGCGTCGCACCCGGCGCTTCATCGAGAAACGTCTCAAGCGCGGCGAGAGCTGGATGAAATGGGTGCCGGGAGTCGCCCACCGGCGGCATCATGCGGAGGCACAGCTGTAAGGCGGCAGCCCCAGGGCCCTCGTCGAAGTCAGCGGACCTGCTGCAGGAGGCGCAGTGCGCGATTGAGCAGCAGGCCGCTGGCAGCGAGTCGTTTTACCACGCGGATGAGCGAGCTGGGGTGGCGTGCGCTGCCGATCAGCAGGGCACCGCCGGCCAGGTATACCACCCCGCGATAGCGCTTGAGGCGTTGCCAGCCCGCATCGAGGGAGGCGGAGGCGTGCTGCCAGCGATCCGCCGCGACCAGGATGTCGATGCGCTGCTGCTCTATGGTGGCGACGAGCTCGGCCTTGCGTTGCGCGCGGGACGGCGCGTGGCTCCGGTCACGGGTGGCGCGGTGTCTCACGGTGCTCCTCCACCAAGTGGCGGTCCAGGGCGAGCTGGGCCAGCGTTTCCTTGAGCAGGGTGTGGCGGCGGGCCAGGCGCAGTGCCATCAGGGCGGTCAGACTGCCGCCGGCCAGTAGCGTGGCGGCGCAGAGGAGAATGGCGGCCAGGCGGTGGGTATCCCAGAACATAACCACCACCAATAGTGCCAGCATGCCCAGCCCCAGCAGCATCAGTACCAGGCTCAGGCCCAACAGCAGCAGCAGGGTGACGAGGCGAGCGCGCTCCTCCTCGAGTTCAAGCACGGCGAGGCGCAGACGCGTCTCGCCGGTGGCCACCAGGCTTGCCAGCAGGCGCTTGCCGATTTCGAACAGACGCTGTACCGGACCTTCACTCGACGCCATCAGCGACGCCCGATGAGCATGCCGATAACGACGCCCATCGCGGCGCCAATGCCGATGCTGGTCCAGGGATTGTCGTGCACGTAGCGGTCGCAGGCATCGGCCTGGTGGTGCAGGGTATCGCGTGCTTCGCCGTAGAGTCGTTCACCGCGGGCTTCGATTCGCTCGCGGGTATCCTTCAGCCGCTTCTCGGCGCGCTCGCGGAGTTCCTTGATGTTGCTTCGCGAATCGTCGGCCGTGGCACTCACCAGTTCCTCGATGGTGCGGCTCAGCTGATGCAAGTCCTCCTTCAGCTGCCGGGTGGTTTCGTCGGTATGCGGGGTGCGAGATGCCATGGCAGTCTTCCTATGACGTGAATGAGATCACAGGCTCAGCATAGCATTAGCGACTGCGACTTCAACGTCGCTTCGCTGCATGATTGACCGAAGTCACTCCGGGATCAGGGTGCTGCTGCCCGAGAAGATGGGGTTGAGGCTGACGCCAATACCGATGCGTTGGGTGCGATGATCGTAGTCGATCATACTGTCGCCGTAACCGTAGAAGTACTGAATGTGGCCGCGAACATTGCCGTGCAACGGCCAGGAGTAATCCAGGCGGGTTCCCATGTGCCCGGCGCTGGGATTGCCGTGCCACTGGACGGCCACTTCGTTGTCGCCCATGCGATGGGCAACGGTGACCTCGCCATAGCCCAGGTAGCGTTCGATATCCGGGTTGTCGTCGTCGCCCGCCGACTCCGGCACTCGCCAATGAGGGGCGACGCTGACCAGCCAGTCGTCCTTGAGAAAGGTCGACTCGAGAATGATCCGATTCCAGCTGCGTGACATGTCGCCCGAACGTCCGTTGGATTGGTGATTGAAGCTCACACGGTTGTTGATGTTGGTCCAGCCCAGCAGCGACCAGCGATTCTCGAAGTCGATGAAGAACTCCGGTTCGTAGTTGGTCTCGCGGAACGGCGAAGAGGAATCGGCATTGTAAGCCTGCCACCAGCTACGCTGGGTGTAGGCGAAGTAGAGATCGCCGCCGTGGTCGCCGAAGAGCCGCTCGATCAGGTTGAACTTGGCGCTGAACTGGAATTTGACCTCGGCGCGGTCGGGTGTCCCGTCCTTGTCGACATCACCGAAGACCGCCTCATTGGGGCGACGGTCGTAATTCAGCGGCAGCAGGTAGTTGCGACGGTGAGTGGTGATTGCAAAGGGATTGCGCGAAGACTCACGCTCGAGTTGGCGGCGTTCTTCCACGGGTTGGAGCTCCTGCTCCGAGGCGATGGTGATCACCTCGCCCAGGCCGAGCCGGTCTTCGCCGGATTGCAACTGATCCTGGGTCAACCGCTGGCGCAGCGAATCCAACTCCTGGCCGAGCGTTTCGATGCGCGCTTCTATCGCCGCGCGCTCTTCTGCGGTGAGCTGGCCCTCTTGGGCAGTGACACTGCTGGTGGCCCCGGCCAGCAGCAACGCAAGAAGTGCCTGAGAAGACGAACGACGAAGCATCATGGCAGCGGGACCGAAGGAAGCGTGACTGTGAACGCCGTTTCTACCATGTTCGGGCCTTAAGTCAACCATGAGCCGAGCCGTCCCCGCCAATCATGGACGGAATGGGAAGAGAAACAGCTTCCCATTGCCTTGCGCTGCTGCGGGGCCGAGAATCAGCACGAAGCCGCAAGGTACCTCCCACGGAAGCAAGAGTGAAAGAATTGGCTTATCAAGTGCACCGTCGTCGCTGCCGGGCTGGCCGACCGGCCTGGCGCCTTCCCGCATGGTTCGTCCTGCTGCTGCTGTTGTTGCTTGCATGTGGGCGTGTAGTGGCTCAGGACGCCCTGCCCGAGCGAGGGGCAGTGGAAGAACGCCTGGCCGAACTCCGCCCCGAGGAGGGCGTGAGCGTAACCGACGCCGAACAGCGAGATATCGACGCCTTGCAGGCTACGCTGAGCGCCCTCGAGCAGTTGCAGGGGGTGGAGGAACGGCTCGAGGCTCTGGAGAAGCGGCTCGAGGAGGCGCCTGCCGAACTGTTGCGCCTGGAGCGGGAGCTGCTTCAGGAGGAGGAGGCGGCTCTCGATCGCACGATCGACGAGCTCGATGACGTCCCGCTGGATGAGCTGGAGTATCGCCAGCAGGAGGCGGTATTCGAGCTGCAGCAGCAGCAGGATCGTCTGGCTGACGTCAATGCCCAACTGCTTTCCGCCCAGACCCTGCCGGAGCGTGCCCAGCAGGCCATTGCCGAAGCGATGCAGGAAGCCGAGCGTACGCGTCGCGAGCTCGACGCGCTGGAGGGCCAGGGCGTCAGCGAAGATTCACCGCAGCTGTGGCAGCTCATGGTCGAGCGGCGCCTGGCCGAGCGGACGCTGCGCCTGCGTCAGCGCGAATTGGGCAGCAACACGCGATTGCGCGAATTGGCGCAGCAACGGCGCGACCTGCTGACACAGCAGATCGCGCGCCAGGAAGCCGAGCTTTCGCTGCTGCAGAGCGTGATCGACCGTCAGCGCCGCATGGCCACGGAACAGGCGATTGCCGATGCCGCGCGTGACGACCCGCTGCTCGAGGCCGGCCATCCTGTGCTGGAGCGCGCCCAGCAGGTCAATCGCGATCTCAGCCTCGAACTGTTGCGGGCCAACGATCGTTACAACGGACTGGTGCGCGAGAGCTTGGCGACTCGCAGTCAGCTCGATCATGTACGCCAGCTCGAGCGTAGCCTCAACGAGCAGATAGAAGCGATACGCGGCAGCCTGCTGCTGTCGCGTATCCTGCGAGAGCAGCGCCGCTCGCTGCCCCAGGTCGATGCCAGGCGCAACCTGCACGACGAGATCGCCGACCTGCGCCTGCGTCAGTTCGATCTGGTGCGCCAGCGCGATGCCCTGCGCCAGAGCGAACGCTTGGCCAATCAGCGCCTCGAGGAGGCCGGGGTCGAGGTCAGCGAAGCGCTGGTGGAGTCACTGCAGGGCCTCTACCATTCGCGCCGTCAATTGGTCGATCAGCTCGAGCAGACCTACGGCAGCCTGCTGAGCGCAGCCATCGAGCTGCAACTCAACCAGCAGCAGCTGTTGGAAACCTCGCTCGAGCTGCGCACTACCATCGACGAGCAGCTGTTCTGGATTGCCAACACACGACCGCTGGATCTAGCCTGGTTCCGTCAGCTTCCGACCAACCTCGTCACCGAATGGCAGCAGGGTGAGTGGCGTGGGGTGCTGCCGGTGCACTGGCGTATCCCCGGGGCAGAAGCATTGGCAGGTGCCCCTCTCCTGTTGGTGGCAGGGTTGCTGTTGGGGCTACGACGTCGCATACAGCGCCGATTGGCGATGCTGCACGAGCAGATCGGCCGGTTGCGCAGCGATTCCCAGGCGCATACGCCTCTGGCGGTCGCCCTCAACGCCTTGCTGGCCTTACCAGGGCCGCTGACCCTGGCCGGCATTGGCGCCTCATTGACCAGCATCGAAGCAGGCATTGCGTCGGGCCTGGGCCAGGCCTTCCTGCATCTGGCCCTGGCCTGGGCCTTCATCGCTTGGTCGCGACGCCTGCTGGTACGCGACGGGGTGGCAACCAAGCACTTCTACTGGCCCTCGGGGTATGCCTCGCGGCTGCGTTGGCTGCTCGGCTGGCTCGGCGTGACACTGATACCCGTATTGCTGATTTCCGCGCTGGCCCGCGATGGCGAAATCAGCCTGACCACGCGTCCCATCGCACTGACGCTGCTGCTGGCCGGTATGGTGGCCATGAGCGTTCTGCTGGCACGCCTCATTCTTGCCCATACGCCATTCTTCGGCGTCAAGCTGTTTCGCCTGGTACTGGGCCTGATCATGGCGGCAGTACCGCTGGTACTGGTGGGGCTGATCGTTTCCGGTTTCGAATACACCGCGCTGAGCCTGATCGGCCGCTTCGTCATCACGCTCTACCTGTTGGCGATGTGGATCCTGGTCGAGGCATCGGTGGTGCGCGGCCTGGCAGTGGCGGCCCGTCGTCTGGCATTCAAACGCGCGTTGACGCGGCGTCGTGCCCAGGCTCAAGAGGGTGCTGAGGGCGGACTCGAAGTGGTGGAGGAGCCGCCACTGGACATGGAGCAGATCAACCAGCAGTCGCTGCGTCTCTCCAAGCTGTTCCTGTTGATCGGCTTCGCCCTGCTGTTCTACCTGGTGTGGTCCGACCTGCTCACGGTGTTGGGCTATCTGAAGGATGTTGCGATCTGGGATGCGGGAGAAGAAGGGGGAGCAGAGCTCGTCACCAGCGCGCTGTCGGTTGCCGATATCTTTGCCGCAGTGTTGATATTCGTGCTGACCCTGGTGATGGCGCGCAATCTGCCGGGCTTGCTCGAAGTCATGGTGCTATCGCGGCTGGAGCTCAAGCAGGGCAGCGCCTATGCCATCTCGACGCTGCTTTCCTACACCATCGTCGGAACAGGGCTGGTCGTGGCACTGGCCACCCTGGGTGTTGCCTGGAGCCAGCTGCAGTGGCTGGTGGCGGCGCTGGGCGTGGGCCTGGGTTTCGGCCTGCAGGAGATTTTCGCCAATTTCGTCTCGGGACTGATCATCCTGTTCGAGCGGCCGGTGCGCATCGGCGACACCATCACCCTGGGCAACCTCACCGGTACGGTGAGTCGGATTCGCATCCGAGCCACCACGGTGACCGACTTCGACCGCAAGGAGATCATCATCCCCAACAAGACCTTCATCACCGACCAACTGATCAACTGGTCGCTGTCGGACACCATCACCCGGGTCGTACTCAGCTTCGGTGTCGCTTACGGTTCGGACCAGCGTCTGGTACACCGCTTGCTACGTCATGTCGCCGACGAGAATCCTCGGGTGCTGGGAGACCCCGAGCCGCAGGTATTCTTCATGAGTTATGGTGAGAGCACGCTCACCTTTGAGCTGCGCATCTTCGTCAACTCGCTGGGCGACCGGCTATTCGCCACTGACGAGATCAACTGTCGGGTCGGCGAGTTGTTCGCCGAGTATGGCATCGACATCGCTTTCAACCAGCTCGACGTCTGGCTGCACCGTGCAGATGACGGGGCGAAAAAGAAGGTGCAGACGCTGACGCCTTCGGACGATTGCGGGGAACTGTTTCCACCTCCCGGAGCGGGCGGCGATCCGGGAGATATCGATATCGGTGGCGGCGATGGAGGTGATGGCGGACGTTGATCGGCCGCTAATGCTTCACGGCGTGCAGCAGGAACTCCCGATTGCCATCGCCCCCGGTGATCGGACTTTCCTGCCAGTGGCGGATCGCCAGGCCCAGTTCGGCGCAGCAGGCGCGGATGGTGTCTTCCACTTCTGCGTAGCGCATCGGGTCGGCCACGATGCCGCGTGAGTTGACGCCGCCCGGTCCTACCTCGAACTGTGGCTTGACCAGGCTCAGAAGTTCGCCGCCGGGGCGTAGCAGGGCGGAGATTTCCGGCAGGATCAGCGTCTGCGAGATGAACGAGACGTCCATTACCGCGATGTCGGGTGCCTCGGCCGCCTGGGCGGCCAGGGCCTCATGCAGGCGGGGCTCGGTGGCCATGGTCCGAGCATTGAGCCCCTCCAGGCAGGTCACACGGGAGTCGCCGCGCAGCTCCGGATCGAGCTGGCCGTGGCCCACCTCGACGCCGATCGCGTGGCGCGCGCCGAAGGCCAGGGCGCAGTCGGTGAAGCCGCCGGTGGACTGGCCCACGTCGAGTACCAGCTTTCCCTTCAGGTCGAGCCCTAGCACCTCGATCAGTGCCTCGAGTTTCAATCCCGCCCGCGAGACATAGCGCTCCTCTGGGTCTTCGGTGACCGTGAGGCGGCAATCCTCGGCCAGTTTCTCGCTCGGTTTGTCGAGCACCCGGCCGCTGCTGGCAACGCTGACTCGGCCATGACGAATCAGCCGCTGGGCGCGCGTGCGCGAACGGGCCAGGCCCTGGGAAACGAGCAGTTGATCGAGGCGGGGCATGGCATGACTCCGGCAGCCAGAAGCGGGTTGGGCATTATGGCATAATCGTTTAGTTAGCCGGTTAATAGAAGGGGGCCGCGTGGGTCGAGACATGGGCAGGGCGTTGGCCAGGTCGCTGGCCTTCGGTGCCGTGGGTGGGCTGGTTTTCCAGTTCATCGGGATGCCGCTGGCATGGATGCTGGGCCCTTTGACGGCCAACCTGATCGTCTCGGCGACGGGTGTCGACGTGCGCATACCCGAGCCGCTGCGTGAAGTCTTCCTCGGCGTGCTCGGCCTGGTGCTGGGTAGCCAAGTGACACCACAGCTAGCCGAGCGGGTACTCGACTGGCCGCTTTCCGCCATGCTGCTGCTGCTCGGTGTGGCCGTCTCGACGGCGGCAGCGGCGGCCTGGTACCGACGTTGCGGCTTCGACTCGGTGAGCGCCTGGTTCGCCTCGGCGCCCGGTGCCATGACGGCCATGATCTTGATGGGCGAGAAGTGCGGTGGTGACCCGCGGCGTATTGCCGTGGCCCAGTCGCTACGCGTAGTGCTGGTAATAATGATCCTGCCGCCGCTGTTCTGGTTCTACGAGGGGGCGAGCAGTGACGAGGTGGCTGCCGCCGTGGATCGCGAACTCTCCTCGCCCTGGCTGCTGCTGGTCCTGCCGTTGCTCTTGCCGCTAGGGCGCCGCTTGCGGCTTCCCACTCCCTCGCTGCTTACCCCGCTGCTCTTCGCCGGCGTGCTCTCCGGTTTCGGCATCGCCAGCCTGAGCCTGCCGGATTGGGGGATGAACCTGATGTTGTGGGTGCTCGGCTGCGCCATAGGCTCGCGCTTCCGTGGGCTCTCCTCGGCGCGGCTGTGGCGCTATCTCGGCGAGGCCTTCGTCGCTACCCTAGTGGCGCTGGCGGTGCTGGCCGGCTTTGCCGAGCTGATCCATCGCCTGGTGGACGTACCGCGGGACGTTGCCCTGCTGGCACTGGCACCCGGCGGCATCGGAGAAATGGCGATACTGGCGGTGGCGCTGGACCTCGATCCCGTCTTCGTCGCCTTCCACCACCTGCTGCGCATGGTGGCGCTGATGTTGTTCGCCCCGTTCTGGGCGCGCTGGCTGTTACGGCGCCTCGATCAGTAATCCTGCGGCTGTGGACCGGCATCGGCCTGCAGATCGGCCGGGGGAATACGATCGGCCCCCCAACTGCGATGGATGTATTGCGTCACCCGGTCGAGTTCCTCCTGGCTGATTCGGGCCAGCTCGCCGCGCTCCAGCGGGTCGTAATGGAAGATGTACAGGCGTGAGGCGAACTGCTCGAAGGGCAGGGATGCCTCTCCGAATCGCTCGGCATTGCCGGCGGTGCTGACCTGCACGCCATCGCCCCAGTCCTGCCCGCTGTCGTTGTTGGGATTGAAGAAGTAGACCCGCATCACATCCGAGGGGTCCAGCGATACCCGCAGGATGGTGATGGCGTGCCAGCCGATGAAGCGCGCCGCGCTGTCGGTGACGGCAATCCCGGCCGGCTGCGGGTGTATGAGGGGCTGGTTGCCGTTGTAGTAGGGATGATAGCTAGCATAGAAATGGCGCAGGAAGGCGTCCAGTTCGTGCAACTGCCCGGTGGCGACGTCGACATTGATGCGAAAGCCACGGCCCGCCCACCAGCCGTGGAATTCCGGATTCACCCAGCGATGCGGATCGCCCTCGCGGCCGATGCAGCGCCGCCCCATCTCGGCATAGATGCGATCCAGGTGCGGGACCACGATCAGCGAGACCGGATCCAGATCCATGGGCAGGGTCTGGGCCACCCCGGAGAGGCTCGCCATGGAGGAGAGCGGCATGCCTTCGAAGTGCATGATGATCTCGTCGTCGCGTGCCGCCCAGGCCACCATCTGCAGCAGGTAATCGGGGTCGTTGTAGGCCCACATGGAGAGTGCCCGTGCCGACTGGCAGGTCGGGTTGTTGCCCTGGCCCACTCCCAGCGGCAACCCGAGCATGCACAGCACGCCTTCCAGCAGGCGCGCCCGTGGCGAAACGGCATCTCCGAAGGCCAGGATCAAGCGTTGTTGCGACCATTCCGAAAGCGACAGACCCAGTTGCCGCCACATGGCGGGCGCCACGGGCGGCTGGTAGAGAATGCCGCGCTCCAACGTCAACGTCAGGCCATAGACGGCTTGCGGCGTGGCGGGATGGACCGCCCCCCGGATCAGCGCACGAGCCAGCTCACGGTAGCACAGCAGACAATCGCGACCGGTCGACGAGAGCCCCAGGGCCTCGGCCAAAAGGTGGTCACCGTGATCGAGCAGGTGGCGCAGCAGCACCGGATGGTAGGGCGATACCAGCCCGGTATCGTGCATGGCGCGTGCGAAGCCAGTGGCCTCTCCCTGCAAGGCGCTGTTGTCCATGCTCGACAGACGTTCACGATAGATCTCGATGCCGGGATCCTCGCGGCTGGCCCGGGTAGGGCCGAACAAGGAGCTGACCAAGCGGTCGGCTCCCTGGCCGCTGGCGCCCAGGTCGATATTGGGATCGGCATGGCAGATGGCAATCTGAGTGATCATCTGCTTGACGCTTTCCACCTGGATCGGGCGTTGCTGAAGGATGCGCCAGATCTCCTCGATCAACTTGTCGATGATGTGCTCGTAGCCGATTCGCTCGGCCAGGTGGCGAAACAGATGACGGGGAATCTGCGCCAGCCGCCCCTGGGTCTCCCGTTCGGCCTCGCTGGGCGCACTGAACAGCAGCCACAGGTTGAGCGCCATCACCTGGGTCAGGTAATGGTGGGCCTGCTCGGCGGAAACCAGGGAATGCGGATAGTCGCCCTTGGCCACGGCGAGCAGGCGCAGCTCGCTCAGTGCCTCGATCACCACGGTATTGGCATCTGCGCTCTTGAGTGAATAGGTCGTCAGGTAGGGCAGCAGGTACTGCGGCGTGGCCCAGTCCGAACCGAGAAATACACCCGCTTCCTCCAGAGCCCTGGCACGGTTTTCCAGCGCGGCAGCGCCGCCCGGCTGAAGCAGCACCCGGCGTGCCGTATCCAGCACACGGGAAAGCTTGCCCGGCTTGGCAAAGTCGCGCGCTTCGCCAAGCAGGGCGGTCGCTTCGTCGAGGTGCACCAGCAGGCCCTGGAGCTTGTCGTCACTCGGCGGGAACTGGCCGGTATCCTGCATGTCTCGGTTGGTGGCCACGCCGACTCCTTGCTGATCGATCTGTCGTGTTCATGACGCCTTGTTCAGACATAGAAATCAAGCTCTTCCTGATGCTTGAGCATGTCCCGCAGGCGATTGGGATCCTCGCCCTTGAAGTAGATCAGCCCCCAGTGGGTGCCGAAGGCGGTGCGTTTGGTTACGGTTTCTTCCATGGGAGGCGTGAGTTCATGGGATTCGAAGTATGGATCGTCCTCGACCTCCTCGGGAATCTCCAGGCGACTCACCACGCGACGACGCGGATAGACGCCGAAGCAGCCTGCATAGCACTTGGCATCTTCCACTTCCCGCGGGAAGAAGGCCTTGACCTCATCCGGGGTGGTCTTGGGGTCGAATACCAGCATGCTGGCCTGGTAGGCATTGAACCCGTAGACGCGTTCGAGCAGCTCGAACACCTTGAAGCCCGGCGGGCGGTAGGCGACCTCGCCGAAGTACATCTCGCCGTCGCTGGTGACGAAGTACTCGGGATGGATCAGCCCGAAGTCGATATCGAATGCCTTGATCAGCTTCTCGATCTGGGCGGTGATCTGGGGACGATACTGCTCGAGTTCCGGTGAGGCGGGAACGAACACCGAATAGCCCAGGGTGACGTACTCCGAAATGTTGAGGAAGGCGATCTTGCCGTTGTGGATCCAGGCCTCGACGGCAAACTCCCAACCGTCCAGGTGCGACTCCATCAGCACCGGGAACTCCTCGTCGGGGATGGTATCGACCTCGTCCGGGGTACGGATCACCCGGTGTCCCAGGCAGCCGGCCTTGTCGAAGGCCTTGAGGTGAATGGGGTCGTTGGGGTCGCCGTCGAGCTTGAGCAGGGTCTGGTTGACGCGCTTTAGAAAGCGGATCACGTCGCCCTTGTCATGCGCTTCCTCAAAGATGCCCACGCGGATCCCACCTAGCTGGGCACGCCGCTTCATCAGGGCCTTGTCGCGTAGCAACAGCGACTGGCCGTAGAGGCGAGGATTGTCGAGCAGCACCGAGTTGATGGCACCTGCCCACTCCACGGTTTCTTCGAACAGAGGAATCGCTACGTCCACGCCGCGCTCCTGCAGCGTTTCGGCGATCTCCATGGAGCGGTCGTTCAGTCTCTCGAAATTCCACGGTACGTAGGGAATGTCGTGCTTCTGGCAGTACTCTTCTGCCCATTCAGGGGCGACTACCAGGTAGCGACGATCAAAATTTTCGGCGGCCTCGATGGCGTTCAGGCTCCAGCCGAGCAGTGCGATATAGCCCTTGTCGGGATTCTTTTCCATGGGGCAGCTCCTCAGATGCAGTGTCTTTCTCCTCGTGTTCCCCTGCTCTTTCTACCCTAGCCGATTTGAGGTGACCCTCACAGGGCGGGAGCTATCCGAGTCACGCTCCTTGCCCGCCCCCGGCACCGCTGGTATAGTGCACGCGCACTCGGCAAGCCATTGATGCAAACCGAGTTCGAGGCCTGCCAGGCAGGCGTCGTATTGTGGTGGCCCCGTCGGTCCTCCCGCAACGCTAAACCGCAAACCCCGCCAGGCCCGGAAGGGAGCAACGGTAGTGGTGGCCGCGTGTGCCGGGATGTGGCTGTCGGGGCCGCCTCCATTTCGGCCCTTGCTTTTCGACTCCGTCTTTCCCTCCCCTTTGGTCGCACCCACGCTGCTTTCAGAATTCTCAAAACGTTTCGTTGCGTTTTGTCGCCCGGCCGTGCTTCCGAAGCGTCATTGCACATGTCTATACAAGCGGTGGGCTCGGGCTGGTGCGGCTGGTTTGTTAGACCTTGGTCGCGTTAGACTTTGGTGTTAATATGCAGCGCAGCAAAACCCTTGGAGGAGATGCACGCATGCCGCTCGACACCACGCCCAACGTCCCTGTTCAGCGCAGTTTGCGCCAGTGTCTGTCGAACGCTGCCTTCCTGCTCTATCAGCACGGTCATGTGCTGGAAACCATCACCATTCCCTTCCGCGGTCTCGATAGCCGTGCCCTTCGCCAGTTGCGTGAGGCCTCTCGGGAGTGGCCTGCTTGCCAGCGCGTGCTGGAGAGCAGCGAAGCCGCCATTTACAACGAGCAGGGCCGCTTCGTATTGAGCGCCATGGGCCGGGAACTGCTGTTCGACATGTTTGGCGAGGGGGCGGCGGACTGCGCCTGAGCCCAAGCGGCCAAGGGACAAGCAAGCTGGGAGGCCTTTGGGCCTCCCCGCTGCGTTTCTGTCTTCCCTCGCTAAAAGACTCTACGCGGTGGTCGGAGGCGACGCTCTGGTTTCCGGATCAAAGATATTCTTGCGTCTGTTCCTGGCGGCCCAGGTGCTTGCGCAGAAAATTGCGGGTGCGCTCCTGGTCGGGGTGGGAAAACAAGTGGTCAGGAGTATTTTCCTCGATCACCACGCCACCGTCCATGAACATGGCCCAGTCGGACACATCGCGCGCGAAAGCCATCTCGTGGGTAACGATGAGCATGGTCATGTGCTCCTCGGCGAGGCTCTTCATGACCCGGTTCACTTCCTCCACCAGCTCGGGGTCAAGTGCCGAGGTCGCTTCGTCGAAGAGCATGACCTTAGGCTGCATGGCCAGGGCACGAGCGATGGCGACGCGCTGTTTCTGACCCCCCGACAGGGAACTGGGATAGGTCGAGGCCTTGTCTGCAAGCCCGACTCGCTCCAGAAGTTCCATGCCTAGCTCCCTGGCGTCTTTCGCCGCCATGCCCTTGAGCTTTCTCGGCGCCAGCGTCACGTTCTCCAGCGTCGAAAGGTGAGGAAACAGATTGAAGTGCTGAAACACCATGCCCATGTTCTGGCGTATATGATTGATATGCCGCTCGAAGGCAAGACCCTTCAGGTCCGGTCGATTGACCTGGGTACCATCCAGCAGGATGCAGCCCTCGTCGATCACCTCCAGGTTGTTGATCGAACGTAGCAGGGTGCTCTTTCCCGAACCCGATGGGCCGATGATTGAAATGATCTTGCCGCGGTCGACCTTGAGATCGATCCCCTTGAGGACTTCAAGGTCGCCGAATCTTTTCTTGACTCCCTTCAGCTCTACCATTGGAGTTTCTGTCCCTTGTGTCATGTGAGGTCCTCTTTAGCGGCGTTGGGCGGCACGGCGCTCTACCCAGGATTGTCCGGATTCCATCGCAATGTTGATCAGGTAATAAATGACAGCGATCGTGATATAGAACTCGAAGGGGCGAAAGGTCACGCTGATCGCATACTGCGACATGTAGACCAGCTCGGCGATGCCGATGGCAGAGAGCACCGAAATGTCCTTGACCATGATGATCATGTTGTTGCCGAGTTGGGGGAGGGCGCGATAGAACGCCTGTGGAAGGATGATATGGAAGATGGTGGCGAGATGGCCGAAGCCCAGCGATCTCGAAGCTTCATATTGTCCGCTCGAGACCGACTTGATAGTGGCAATGAAGATATCGGCGTTGTAGGCCATGTAGTGAAAGCCGAGACCGAGAACGCCGACCACGATGGCAGGAATCAATATCCACTGTCCCATGCCGAAGTACAGAAAGTAGAGCTGGAGTAGCAGCGGTGTGGTCATGAATAGCCAGATGAAGAAGCGCAGCGGCCAGTTCACGGCTTTCCTGGTGTAGAGAGTTATCACGGCGACGACCTGGCCGCCGATGATCGACATGATGGCAACCACCAAGCCAATCAGCAGTGTGGCTCCCACCCCTTTCAGAAGAGTCGGAAAGTAGGTGATGACGGGGCTGAAGTCGAATTCCATGAAGCTTACCCTGTTGTTCTATTGTCTGTTGGGTTCTATCGGTTCTATAAAAAGGTGTATCGCGTGGCGCGCCGATAGAGAAACTCAACGATGCCCATGACCGCATAGATGATGACGATGTACATCAGGGCACTCAGCGTAAAGACTTCCAAGGGCTTGTAAGTGGAGCCGATCAGGCGCTGAGCCTGGTAGGTCAGCTCGACCACCGAGATGATGGAAACCAGCGATGAGTTCTTGACCAGGATGATGGCCAGTACACCGATGGAGCGAATCATCAAGCCGGACGCCTGCGGCAGAACGATATGCTGGAGCGTCGCGAAACGTCCGAATCCCAGCGAGCGCGACGCCTCGTTCTGCCCGCTGTCGACCGATTCGATGGCGCCTCGAATCGCCTCGCTCATGTAGGCGCCGATATTGAAAGCGCCGACCACCACGCCGCAGGTGAAAGGATCCAGGCGCAAACCGATGGCGGGCCCGCCGTAGAAGACCAGCAGCAGCTGTACGAAATAGGGGGTACCGCGAACGACGCTGATGTAGGCGCGAGCCAGCCAACGAACGGGGGGAGTTCGTGAGGTTCGCAGCGTTACCAGCGCGGAAGCGATGAAGAAGCCGAAGAACAGGGCACGAGCCGATATATCGATGGTCACCCAGGCCGCTTTTACCAGCAACGGCGTTAATTCGATCATCAGGTTGATGTCCATGAGCTCCTTTGCCCTGCTGTTGTGTTGTGATGATGATTGGTTCAGCAGGGCTCGCGCCCTGCTGCTTCAGGATCACGAGTCGAATTCGACCCCTTCGCCGATCCACTTGTCGACGATCTCCTGGTAGGTGCCATCCGCCTTTATCTCGGCCAGTGCCGAGTTGAGGGCCTCACGAAGCTGTGGCTTGTTCTTCTGGATGGCAACGGCGGCAGGCCAGCTTGGCAGTTCGCCGACATCGACCTGCTTGATGGCGAGTTCCTGCTCGTTGAGCGCCACGTAGACGGGAATGTCATCGGCAATCATGACGTCGATTCGTCCCGTGGTGAGCGCATTGAGCATGTCGGGCAAGCCCTGGAAGGTCTGGTTGCGCCATTTCCCTTCGCCGTTCTCGGTGGCCCATTGATTGCCTGTTTCGCCGAGGGTGGAGCCGACAGCCTTGCCTTCGAAATCATCGATGCGGGCGACGTCGTCAGTGCCCTCCTGAACCCATATCGAGAGTCCCGAACTGTAATAGCTGTCGGTGAAATCGACCGCCCGTTCACGCTCTTCAGTCACGCTCATGCTGCAGATGCAGGCATCGAAGCGTCCCCCGGCCAGGGCGGCGACGATGCCATTCCATGGGGAGGTCTGGACATTGACCTCGACGCCCATCCTGTCTGCCAGGGCATTGGCGATGTCCACATCGAAGCCGACCAGATTGCCGGACGTATCGACGTAGCTGAAAGGAGGATATGCGCCCGAATTGGCGACCTGAAAGACGTCGTTCTGAATTTCGGGTAAGTCTCGTGCCTGGGCCGAAAAGCTCGCCAGGGTAATGGCGCCGAGCGTCATGACGGCGACAAGAGGGTATTGGAAAAGCTTTTTATGATTTGTCATGTCGATTCCTGTTCATTGTGAGGATTACTGTTAATTTGCGACCAGCGTCGCGACTTGCCTCATTGCTATTCTCGCTATCGAAGCGGAGCCGGGCCTTGCTGTCTTATCACCTCCAGTTATATTTATAAAAATTCATATTGACACTACCAAGCATTTCTTGCGGCGTCACATGAGTTCGATGATCATGGCAATCCCTTGGCCACCGCCCACACAGGCCGTGGCGCAGCCATAGCGGCCGCCGCGATGGGCCAGGATGCGTGCCAGGGTGCCGGCCAGACGCACTCCGGTGGCACCCAGAGGGTGGCCCAGCGCCAGAGCACCGCCCCACACATTGACCCGGGACGAATCGAGCCCGAGCTTGCCGATCGCATGCAGCGGCACGGCGGCGAAGGCCTCGTTGATCTCCCAGGCATCGATCTGATCTGCATGCAATCCGGCGCGAGCCAGCGCCTGCTCGGCCGCCGCCGCGGCACCGGCGCCCATGTGCTCGGGCGCCACGCCCACGTCGGCGAAGGCGACGATGCGTGCCAGTGGCGTGGCTGCATGATGCTCGACGGCCGCGGACGACATGAGCAGTGCCGCGGCAGCCCCCGACGTCAGCGGCGAGCTGTTGCCGGCCGTGACATTGCCTCCATCGAGGAATACCGGGTCGAGCCCAGCCAGGCGTTCAAGGCTGGTATCCGGGCGAATATTGGCGTCGCGCGCGATGACTTTCCCGGCGGGGTTGGCGAGTGAGAGTCTTTCGCCATCGAAGTGATTGTCGGCGTCGGCTCGGGCGGCACGGCGGTGAGACTCCAGCGCGAACGCGTCCATTTCATCGCGCTCGATGCCGGTCGCCTGGGCCAGGCGCTCGGCGGTGAGCCCCATGTTCAGCGCCACGTCGAGTTCGAGCCAGGGAGCTTGCTGTAAGGTGCCGGGGGTGGTCAGTACGCCCTCCTTGAACAGCGCAGGGCCTATCGGCACCCGGGTCATGTTTTCATAGCCGCCGGCCAGGGCCACATCGACGGCGCCAGCCTGGATCTCGCGCGCGGCGCTGCGCAGGGCGGCAAGCCCCGAGCCGCACTGCTGGTCGATCTGGCGGGTGGCGCAATCGCGACCCTGCGGCCCCAGGTGCTGCGACAGCCACAGCGGATAGCGTCCCCCGAAGCTCCACTGCTCCTTGACCGGCAGCGCACAGCCGATACTGAGGTCCTCTACGGCTTGCGGGTCGAGGTCGGCGCGCGCTAGAAGCTCGTCGATAACTCGTGCCAGCAGGGCGTCGCCGCGGATGTCGGCCCAGGCGTCCACCTCGGGCTTGCGCGGGTGGGCTCGGGTGAAGGCGCTGCGTGCGTAGTCGACGAGATAGGCGTCCCTCATGCCGCTCCTCCGTTGGCGTTGGCCAGTTCTGCCCAGCGATGGATGAACAGCGCATAGGTGGTCAGCACGTGGCGTATCGAGTCGATTTCGACGCACTCGTCGACACCGTGAATGCGCTGGGCCACCGGGCCGTAGCAGGTGCCGTTGATCTCGCCGCTGACATGGAAGGCGCGCAAATCAGTGGTGCAGGTCGAGAGATAGGCCTTCGGCGGCTCGCCGAGCAGGTCCTCATGGCAGCGCGAGAGCAGCGCGATGCCCGGCGCCTCGAGATCGACCAGATGACCTTCGGAGCGAAAGCCATGGAACTCCACGCGTGGCGCAGGACTGCCGTTGCCGAGCTTGGCATGGCGCGTTTCGATGCATTGACGCACGCGATCCATGACCTCGTCGGTTGTCATGCCCGGCGGGAAGCCGACGCGACCCTCGAGAATGGCATGGGCCGGTACGCTGGAAGCCCAGTTGCCACCTTCGATCCTGCCGATGCTCAGGTTGAAGGGGTGGTCGATATCGTCGTAGGGAGCCTGGCGCGTGAGACCGTTGATCTCGGCTTCCAGCGCCTTGAAGGCCGGCAGGTAGGCGAGGATCGCCTCGATGGCATTGCTGCCGGCGCGGGTATCGAGCACGTGGGCGGGTACCCCGTCGAGGCGCATGCGGAACCACAGCACGCCCACCTGGCCGGCGTAGATCTGCGCGCCGAAGGGTTCTGGAATCAGCACGAAATCGCCGCGATAGCCTTGGTGCAGGCAGGCCAGGGCGCCGTTGCCGGTGCACTCTTCCTCGATGACCGTCTGCAGGGTCAGCGGGAAGTCGATCGCCACGCCGGCCTCGCGCACGGCGTGCACGGCCAGGGTCATGGCGGCAATGCCGGCCTTCATGTCACCGGCGCCGCGGCCGTAGAGCCAGCCGTCCTTTTCCCACGGCTCCCAGGGCGGGCGAGTCCACATGTCTATGGGCTCGGCGGGTACCACGTCGAGGTGGCCGTTGAAGACTAGATGCGGGCCTGACGCCCCGGGATTGAGCTGGGCTACCAGGTTGTAGCGGCCCGTGTTGTCCCATTCGGTCGGGGCGCGGTGGGGGTGGTCGGCGAAGCCGGGGGCATCCAGCGGCACCCGGGTGCTGGGCAGGTCGAGGCGCTCGAACCAGCGCTCCATGGCTTCCAGCGCAGCGTGCTCCCGGCCCAGCACGCTGTAGCCGCGCACCAGGTCGCGGGTCAGCGCCAGGGTCTCGTCCAGCAGGGCATTACATCTTTCGACGATTCGCTTCTCGGTGCTGGTAAGCATCAGAACCTCCCCAGTCGAGCTTCGTCGACGATCAGTTCGGCTTCGGTGGCCTCGCGCAGTTCGGCAACGCTCAGCCCCTCGGCGATATCCACCACGACCAGTCCTTGCGGTGTCACGTCCATGACCGCCTTGTCGGTGATGATGCGCGACACGCAGCGCTCGGCGGTCAGCGGCAGGCGGCAGCGGTGCAGAATCTTGGAGTTGCCGTGCTTGTCGTTGTGCGAGCACAGGATCACCAGGCGCTTGACCTTCTGCGCCAGCTCCATGGCCCCGCCGATACCCGGCGAGAACTTGCCGGGAATCTTCCAGTTGGCGAGGTTGCCCAGCGCGTCGACCTCGAAGGCGCCCATGAAGGTGAGGTCCACGCGGCTGCGCCGGATCATGGCGAACGACATGGCGCTGTCGAACACGCTGGCGCCGGGTCGAGTGGCAATGTAGGCGCCGCCGGAGTCGATCATGTCCCAGTCCGGTTCTTCGCCTTCGGTGCGTGGACGACAACCCAGTACGCCATTCTCGGAATGCACCAGTACCTCCATGTCCTCCGGCAGGTAATGGAACAGCTTCGTAGGCAGGCCGATCCCCAGGTTGACGATCTGTCCTGGAATCACCTCGCGGGCGGCACGGGCGAGGATTCGCTGCTGGTCAGCCGACATGGGCGCACCTCCCCTGTTCGCCGGTGACGGGGGCGACCGCGACCACCAGGCTGACGAAGGCGCAGGGGGTGTGGATCGCCTCGATTGCCAGGCTGCCGGGCTCGTCGACCCGGTAGGCCTGGGCGATGACGGTGTCGGCGGCCATCGCCATCAAGGGATTGAAGTTGCTGGCGGTGGCGCGGTAGATCAGGTTGCCGTAGCGGTCGGCGCGCTCGGCATGGACCAGGGCGAAGTCGGCGTAGAGCGCCGGCTCGATCCCCCAGGTACGCCCATCCATCTCGATCTCGCGGCGGCCGGCGGCGATCTCGGTACCCTGGCCGATGTCAGTGATAAAGCCCCGGTGTCCTGCGCCGGCGCTGCGGATCTTCTCGGCCAGTATCCCCTGCGGAAAAAGGGTGACCTCGAGCTGGCCACGGTTCATTGCTGCGATAGCGTCGCGGTTGAGGCCGATGTGCGATGTGATCAGGCGGCGCACGCGACCGGCCTCGATCAGCTTGCCGACACCGATACCCGGCTCGTTGGCATCGTTCTTGATCAGGGTGAGCTCGCTTTGTCCTTGGGCCAGCAGTTCGTCGATCAGCGCGAAAGGCGTGCCCGGTGAACCGAAGCCGCCGACCATGATCGAGGCGCCGTCGGGAATCGCGGCGATGGCCTCGCCGATGGCGCGATATTTGCGATTGAGTAGCGTCATGCAGGGAGCCTTTTGTCGTGGGTCGGGAGCACGTTCAAGGAGCGTCACTCATGGCATCCGTACGCGCCTATTCTCGTTTGAGCTCGAGGTCGAAGCGGTACATGGCACGTTCGAGCCGGGCCAACAGCTCGGCGATATCGTCAGCGCGGATAGTCAGCGGAGGAGTGACCAGGAAGTGATCGCCGGCCACGCCGTTGAGGGTGCGTCGCGGGTAGATCAACAGTCCCTCTTCCTTGGCCAGCGCCGTGATGCGAGCGAAGCGGTTCTGTTCGGCGGGGAAGGGGATCTTGGTCGTTGCATCGGTGACCAGTTCCACACCCCACAGCAGCCCCAGGCCGCGCACGTCGCCCACCCAGGGGAAACGGGCCTTGAGTGCCTGCAAGCCATCCTTCAACTCATGGCCGCGTGCGGCTACGTTGTCGAGTACGTTCTCGCGCTGCATGACTTCGATCACGGCCAGCCCCGTGGCGCAGGCCAGGGGGTTCCCGGCGTAAGTATGGCCATGCTGGAAACCGCCGGAGGCCATCACCGTGTCGACGATATCGGCCCGGGAAAGCACCGCTCCCACGGGGTAGTAGCCAGCGCCAAGCCCCTTGGCGGTGGCGAGCAGGTCCGGCATCACGCCGTAGTGTTGGTAGGCGAACCAGGCGCCGGTGCGGCCGATGCCTGTCAGCACCTCGTCCAAGATCAGCAGGCAGCCGAACTCGTCGCACAATGCCCTTATGCCATCCAGGTAGTGGCGGTCGAGCATGCGCGCGCCGGTACTGGCGCCACCCACCGGTTCGAGCACGAAGGCGATGATCGTCTCGGGGCCGGCGGTCTCGATGGCGGCGCGAGTGTCGCTCAGCACGTGCTCGACGTGATGGGCATCGCCGGCGCCGGCATGTCGGTAGAAGTCGGGGCCAGGCACCTTGAGCGACGCGTTGACGATGTCGGCAAAAGGCGCTTCGAGCGGTTCGTAGCCGGTCACACCCAGCGCACCCAGGGTGCTGCCGTGGTAGGAGGGACGCAGCGAGACGAAGTGCCGACGCTGGGGCTCGCCTTTGGCGACGAAGTACTGGCGCGCCAGCTTGAGCGCCGACTCCACTGCCTCCGAGCCGCTGGAGACGAAGAACACCTTCTCCAGTTCACCCTCGGTGAGGTCGACCAGTGCCTGGCCCAGGGCCACCGCGGGGGCATTCTCGAACTGGGTGCGGTAGGTGAAGGCGACGCGGTCGAGCTGGGCGAGCATGGCCTCGCGAATATCGTCGCGGCCGTGGCCGAGGTTGCAGGCAATGGCCCCGGAACAGCCATCGAGGTACTGCTTGCCGGTCTCGTCCCACAGATAGACGCCCTTGGCGTGGCTGACTTCGGGCAGGGCGGGGCCGGCCTGGTAGAAGAGCGGAGATGGGCTCATGTCAACGTCCGGTTGTCGTTATGTATTAGTGAACGGTTGTCAGCAGTCTAAGTAGCGAACGGTGGCTATTTCAATATATGATCTTTTTAACGATTTCGATGAGTTATGCTCATGGCTGATGTCAATATCCACTCGCTCAAGGCCCTGGCGATCTTCAAGACACTGTTTGAGGCCGGTAGCGCTTCCCAGGCAGCACGTATCCTGGGCATCACCCAGTCCGGAGTGAGCCGCTCGCTGGCACAGCTCGAGGAGAATCTGGGTATTCAACTGTTCCTGCGCGAGAAGAACCGCCTGGTAGCCATGCCCGAGGCGCGCGAACTCTACGAAGAGATCCTGCGCCTGATGGGTAACATCGAGGAGTTGCGCCACAGCGTGCTGGCGCTCAAGGAGTTCGGCACCTCGCGGCTGCGTATCGCCGCGGTGCCGGGGCTATCGTTCGGCTTCGTGCCACGGCTGGTGGCGGCATTGCTGGAGGAGAATCGGCGGTTCAGCGTCAGCCTCGACATGATGTCGAGCCATGAGGTGCAGCTGGCGGTGGAGTCGAGCCATGCCGACATCGGTTTCGTCACCCTACCCATCACTTCGCGGGTTCTGCGTGTCGAGCCCTGGTTCACCAGCAAGGCGCTGTGCCTGATGCCGCAGTCGCATCCACTCGCCACGCAGGAGCGCATCGACGTGCAGGATCTGGGTGACCAGCATCTGGTGATCAGCAACCAGCCCAGTATCAGCACCAATCCGCTGCTCGAGCTGGTGGCCCGTCACCGCGTCCAGATCGCCGGCAAGACTGAGGCCAACATCGGTACCATCACCGCACTGGTGGCCAACAATGTCGGAATCACAGTGATGAACCCGATCACCGCCCAGGATCAGCTTGCCCCGCGCGATGGCGTGGAGATGCGGCCCTTCTCGCCGGCCATGGAGTTCAGCTTCGGCCTGACTTATCGCGACGATTGGAAACAGGCCAGGGTGCTCGATTTCCTGCGTGAGCGGGGCAGGTCGCTGCTCGCGACCTATCCGGGAACGATGCTGGATGAGTCCTTGGGCTAGAGGAAGCTTGCAGCCGGCCTGGGAGCGGCTTCCGGCTCGAAGCCGTCTAGCGCCAGCGTTCGAGCATCTGGTAGTACCACATGCCGGCGGCCAGCAGTGGGTTGCCCAGCGCATCGCCAAACGGCACCCTGACGTGGCGGCAGGCGGCGAAGGTGTCGAACTCCTCCATATGGCCGGCAATCGCCTTGGCCATGATCTCTGCGACAATGTGCGAGGTGGCCACCCCATGCCCCGAATAGCCTTGGGCATAGTAGACGTTGTCGGATAGCCGCCCCAACATCGGGATGCGGTTGACCACGATGCCGGCCATGCCCTGCCAGGCGTAATCGATCGATGTCCCTCTGAGCTGGGGGAAAGTGGCCTCCAGGCGCGGTTGCAGCTCGGCGGCGATGTCCGGGGAGGCCTTGCCTGAATAGTTGGCCCCGCCGCCGAACAGCAGCCGGCCATCGGCGGTGAGGCGGTAGTAGTCGAGTACGAAGCGGCAGTCGTAGACGGCAAGATCATGGGGGTTGATGGCCTCGGCCAGCCCGCCCAGCGGCGCGGTGGTGACGATGCCCAGCGAAGCCGGGAACAGCCTGCCGCCGAGCCGACGCCGCTCCAGCCGGTGGTAGGCATTGCCTGCCAGGAGTACCCGTTCGGCGCGGACCGTGCCGTGCTCGGTGATCACGGCCGGGGAGGCCCCATGCTCGATGCGAACGACAGGCGAATGCTCGAAGAGCATCGCGCCCAGCGACTCGGCGACGCGAGCCTCTCCCAGGCACAGGTTGAGCGGGTGCAGGTGCAGGTTGCAGCGGTTGAGCAGCCCGCCGTGATAAAGCTCGGTGCGCACCACCTCGCGAACCTGGCGGGCATCGAGCAGTTCGACATGCTCGCCCATGCCGTGGGCCTGGCAGGCCTCGAAGTCGGCCCTGAGAGCCAGCATGTGCGAGGGCTGCCAGGCCGCCTGCAGGTGGCCGTGCTTGAGATCGCAGGAAATGCCGTATTTTTCCACTCGCTCGCGGATGATGCGCTGGCCGCGCCAGCGCAGGTTCCAGAGGAAATCGTCGGCGGCCTCGCCCAAGGTGCGGCGCATCTGCTTGCGCATGGCCGCCTCGCCGGAGAGGCTGCCGGTCACCTGGCCGCCGTTACGCCCGCTGGCGCCCCAGCCGATCTTGTTGGCCTCGACGATGGCCACCCGGTAGCCGCGCTCGGCCAGCTCTACCGCCGTGGCCACTCCGGTGAAGCCGCCGCCGACGATGACGACATCGACCTTCATTTCGCCCTGCAGCCGGGAGTAGTCCGACTCCTGATGGATCGATGCGGTGTAGTAGGAGGCGCAGCGAGGCTCGGCCATGTTGACTCCGCAAATCGTCGAAAATACTCAACGCATGCTAGCACAGCATGAGGATAGGACACGTTCGGCATGGTGGTCGCCCCGTGCTGCCGGCGCTCTGCGTGAGGGGCGAGCTTTGCGCCTTCGGCCTCAGCCGGTAGAATGGGGATTTTCACGTTCGGCTCGTCGACCGGACTTCTCGCCGGGGCGAAGCAGGCCCTGCTCCGACCGGCTGCCCGCCAGCCCCGCTGCAAGGAATACGTGCTGCAATGAGCTATCAGGTTCTGGCCCGCAAGTGGCGGCCGCGTACGTTCCACGAACTGGTCGGCCAGGAGCACGTCCAGCGTGCGCTGGTCAACGCCCTCGACCAGGGGCGTCTGCACCATGCCTACCTGTTCACCGGCACGCGAGGCGTCGGCAAGACGACCCTGGCAAGAATACTTGCCAAATGCCTCAACTGTACCGCCAAGGGGTATGGCGATGACGGCGTTACCTCCACGCCCTGCGGCGAGTGCGACAGCTGTCGTGCCATCGACGAGGGGCGCTTCGTCGACCTGATCGAGGTCGATGCCGCCTCGCGCACCAAGGTCGAAGACACGCGTGAACTGCTCGACAACGTGCAGTACGCCCCCACCCAGGGTCGTTACAAGGTGTACCTCATCGACGAGGTGCACATGCTCTCCACCAGCAGCTTCAATGCGCTGCTCAAGACGCTGGAAGAGCCGCCGCCCCACGTCAAGTTCCTGCTCGCCACTACCGATCCGCAGAAGCTGCCCGCCACGGTGCTGTCGCGCTGCCTGCAGTTCACGCTCAAGAACATGCCGCCGGAGCGCATCGTCACCCACCTGGCGAAGGTGCTCGAAGCCGAGGGTATCGGCTGCGAAGAGAGCGCCCTGTGGCTGCTGGGACGGGCCGCCGACGGCTCCATGCGCGATGCCATGAGCCTGACCGATCAGGCCATTGCCTTCGGCCAGGGCCAAGTGCGTCATGCCGACGTCGCCGCCATGCTCGGCACCCTGGATCATCGTCACGTGCTGGCGCTGGTCGAGGCCCTGGCCGACACGGACGCGCCCCGGCTATTGAGCGAGATTGCCCAGTTGGCCGAGCAGGGGCCGGATTTCGCCGCGGTTCTCGACGACATGACGGCGGTGCTGCACCGCCTGGCCGTAGCGCAGATGGTGCCGGATGCGGTGGACAACGGTCATGGCGATCGCGAAACCGTGCTGGCCCTGGCCTCGCGCTTCACCGCCGAGGACGTGCAGCTCTATTACCAGATCGGCATCCAGGGGCGCGGCGACATGGTTCATGCTCCCGACCTGCGCACGGCGCTTGAAATGACACTGCTGCGCATGCTGGCCTTCCGCCCGCAGGGCGTGCCGCAGCCGGCGAAGACACCGCTACCGCTGCGTGGGTCGGACGCCGGCAGCACGCCCACCGCGCCCGCGGGTGGGACGGGTGAGCCACCGCCTCCCGCCCAGAGTGCCGACGGTGCGGCCCCCATGCCATCGAGCCGGCCGGCCTCGGAGCCCGGGCCGCCGGCCGAGCCGGCTCCAGCACAGAGCGCACCAGAGCCTGGCGTCGAGGACGAAAGAGCCGAGCCACCCCCGCCCTGGGAGAAGGAGGCGGCCGATGAGGCGATGGCGCCGCCGCTGGGCGAGGTGGTTTCCCATGCCCCGGCCGAGTCCACGCAAAGGACGCCCGTCGCCTCACGAGAGGACCACGCCACACCGATGGCAGCGATCGAACGGCCGTCGGCGCAGTCATCCGCGCCCCGACAGGAGATGGCGGTAAAGGCGGAAGAGGACGACACTGTCGTTCTGGAGGCGCCCGAGCCGGCTCCTGAAGCACCTGAGCCAGAGGGCGAAGCGCTATCCGTAGAGCAGCCGGCCGCCGAGGCGCCCGAGCCCCGGGCCGTTGCAGCCAATGCTGCCAGCGATGAGTTGCTCGACCATGGTCGTTGGCTGGAAAGTTTCGACAGCCTGGGCCTGGGAGGGCTGACGCGCAACCTTGCGGCCCATTGCGTGGTCGAAGCCGATGACGGCAACCGGCTGACGCTGCGCCTGGACCCGTCACAGGAGGCCATGAACGCCGAAATTCACGTGCGCCGCGTGCAGGAGGCACTAGCCACCATTGGCGTATCGCGCCAGTTGGCGATCGAGCCGGGGCCATTGCCGACGGAGGTGGAAACGCCCCGGCAGCGTGCTGACCGGATCGCCGCCGAGCGCCATGCCGAGGCCGTGGCAGCCCTGCAGCGCGACCCGCATGTCAGGCAGTTGCAGGATACCTTCGGCGCGCGCTTGATCGAATCGAGCGTCAAGCCGGCGGAAATGGCGCCAAGGGCCTGATACCGACAGTTTCACTTTGCCAAGCGAGAGGAACGATCATGATGAAAGGCGGAATGGGCAACCTGATGAAACAGGCCCAGGAAATGCAGCAGAAGATGCAGCGCGTTCAGGAAGAAGTCGCCAAGGCCGAGGTGACCGGCGAAGCCGGCGCCGGCATGGTCAAGGTGACCATGAACGGCCGTCACGACGTGAGCAAGGTCGACATCGATCCCAGCGTGATGGAGGAGGACAAGGAGCTGCTCGAGGATCTGCTGGCTGCGGCGGTCAACGATGCCGTGCGCAAGGTCGAGGCCAGTTCGCGCGAGAAGATGGAGGAGGCCACGGCGGGGCTCAACCTGCCGCCGGGTTTCAAGATGCCTTTCTGATCCGATTGCAACCGGCTGCGCTCCGTCATGCGGCGTTAACCATCCGTTAGAGGTATCGAATGAGTTTTTCCCCCCTCGTCGAGAGGCTGATGGAGTCGCTGCGGGTACTGCCGGGCGTGGGTCCCAAGACAGCGCAGCGCATGGCGATGCACCTGCTCGAGCGCGACCGCGACGGCGGGCGACGCCTCGCCGCCGTACTCGAGCAGGCTATCGAGCAGGTGGGCTATTGCCAGCGTTGTCGCACTCTCACCGAGGAGGAGGTCTGCGGTCTGTGCACCAGTAGCCGGCGCGACGACGCCCTGCTGTGCGTGGTAGAGTCGCCGGCCGATCAACTGGCCATCGAGGAGGCCGGCGGATTTCGAGGCCGCTATTTCGTCCTCCACGGCCATCTCTCGCCGTTGGATGGCATCGGCCCCGAGGACATCGGGCTCGAACAGCTCGAGATGCGTGTTGCCGAAGGCGGTGTCAGTGAGGTGATCCTGGCCACCAATCCAACGGTGGAGGGCGAGGCCACGGCGCACTACATCGCCGCTCAACTCACGCCCCACGGCGTCACGCTCTCGCGTCTGGCCTATGGCGTGCCCATGGGCGGTGAACTCGAGTATGTCGACGGCGGCACCCTCAGTCGAGCCTTCAATGGACGCCTGCCGTTTCGTGGCGATTGACGCCGCTTCACTGTTTTTCCCTGCTGGACGAACGCATGACCCTGACCCCCGAGATACGCTGGATCGATACGCCCGAGGCACTGGATGCCGCCTGCGCCGAGGTGGCCCAGGCCGAGGTCATCGCACTGGATACCGAGTTCTTTCGCGAAAAGACCTTTCACCCGGTCCCGGCGCTGATCCAGTTCTCCGCCGGTGGTCCGGTCTGGCTGGTCGACCCGCTGGCGGTCGACTGTACCGAGTCCTTTCGTCAATTGCTGGGTGAGGGGCCGCTGAAATTGCTGCATGCCAGCAGCGAAGACCTCGAAGTGCTGGCGCACTGGGCCGGTGTCACGGTGGCCCCACTGGTAGATACCCAGGTGGCCCAAGCCCTGCTGGGGGAGGATCCCGCCATGGGCTACCAGCGTCTGGTGCAGCACTGGACCGGCGAGACGCTGCCCAAGGACGAGACCCGCTCCGATTGGTTGCAGCGGCCATTGAGCGATTCCCAACAGCTCTATGCGGCGCTCGACGTGGTTTTCCTGCTCGAGGTCTGGGAGCGTCAGCGCGAAGCCCTGGAACGACAGGGGCGGCGCGAATGGCTCGAGGCCGACTGTCGTGAACTGATGGCCCAGGCGCTGCGCAGCGACGCGGCTGATGAACAGTGGTTCCGCCGTCATCGTCAATTGTGGCGGCTTTCGCCGCGCCAGATCGAGGCGTACCGGCTGCTGACCACCTGGCGAGAGGGCGAGGCGCGGCGACGCAATCTACCGCGGGGCTGGCTGTTCAGCGATCGGGTGCTCTATGGCATCGCCGAACGCATGCCCGAAAATCGCTATCAGCTCGCCGAAGTCGAGGACATCAAGCCGAGCCAGATCAAGCGGGACGGCGACACGCTGCTGGCGCAGGTGAAACAGGCGCGACAATGCGAGGCGGCGGCGCTGCCGGCCGCGCAACCCTCGCCGCTTGGGGCGGATTACAAGCGACGCATGAAAGCCCTCAAGCGGGTCGTGAACGAGTGTGCCGAGACTCTGGGGCTGGCGCCGGAAGTGCTGATGCGCCGGCGCGACCTCGAGGCCATGATCGCAGCCGACCTGGCCGCCGAGCCGTTGCCCCTTCCCCAGGGTTGGCGTGGCGAGTGCCTCTCGGCCCCCCTGGCACAGGCACTGGACGAGGTGAAAGCCGAATGACGGATGACCGCATGCAAGGCGATAAGTTGCTGTGCGAGATATTCAAGAGCTCGCGCAAGGAGGAGATGTATCTCTACGTGGACAAGAGGCAAGGTCTTGCCGAGGTGCCCGAGGCATTGCTCGAACGCTTCGGCAAGCCGGTCTCGACCATGACCGTTATCCTGACGCCGGAGAAGACACTGGCACGCGCCAAGGCGAGCGATGTCATGGCAGCGATTCGTGATAAGGGGTTCTATCTGCAGATGCCGCCGGCCAAGGACGAGTATTTGTTGGACCTTTATCGGACGCCTACGGAAGCTCGCTATTGACCATGCGTGAACGGTTCTGGGAACGCTTCGACCTCGAGGAGCTCAGCGCCGAGGAGTGGGAAGCGCTGTGCGACGGCTGTGGCCAGTGTTGCCTGCTCAAGTTCCAGGACGATGAGAGCGGCGATCTCGCCGTGCTCGGCGTGGCCTGTGAGCTGCTGGACATTCACAGTTGTCGCTGCAGTGACTACCCCAATCGTCAGGCCCGTGTGCCCGACTGTTCCCGGCTCACCCCGCAACGTGTCGACGAGTTCCGTTGGTTGCCGAAGTCCTGTGCCTATCGCCGCATTGCGGAGGGGCGTCGGCTGGCCGGTTGGCATCCGCTGATCTCCGGTGACCCGGAACGTGTTCATCGCAAGGGCATCAGCGTGCGCAGCTTCGCCGTTTCCCAGCAGGACGTGCCCGAGGAAGAGCTGGAAGATTATATTATTGCCATACTGCCGATCGACGGTTGAAGCCTCCATGGGCTGAGCTCCCTAGCCAAGCACGAGACCCGGCCTCTGGCCGGGTCTATTATGCGGCACTCAGGGCTCCTTGTGGGCTAACCCCAAGGCCCAGAGAATGAAGGCGTCCTGGCGTGCATTGTCGTGCCACGCCTTGAACCGGCCCGAGGCGCCACCATGCCCGGCGGCCATGTCGGTACGCAGCAGTACGGGGCCGCGTGCGGTACCCATCTCGGTCAGTCGGGCATAGAGCTTGGCAGGTTCCCAATAAGGGACCCGGGAGTCGTGCCAGCTGCCTTGGAGGAAAAGGGTGGGGTAGGGTTGGGGTGAGAGATTGTCCAGCGGTGAATAGGCGCGGATACGATTGCGCGCGCCCGGCTCGTCGGGGTTACCCCACTCGGTATACTCGGCGGTGGTCAGCGGCAGGTCGGGATTCTCCATGGTGCGTAACACGTCGACGAAGGGGACGTCGAGCACGGCCGCACAGAACGCCTCGGGAGCCAGGTTGAGGCTGGCTCCAACCAGTAGCCCGCCGGCACTGGCGCCGTAGGCGGCGATGCGCTCGCCGTCGCTGAGTCCTTTTTCCACCAAAGCGTTGCGCGCCGCCAGGAAGTCGCGAAAGCTGTTCTCCTTGTGCTCGAGCTTGCCGGCCAAGTACCAGGGCTCACCCCGGTCGCCGCCACCGCGTACATGGGCGACGGCAAAGGCGACGCCGCGGGCAAGCAATTCGAGCCTGGCGACCGAGAACCAGGGGTCGAGGACTTCGCCATAGGCGCCATAACCGTAGAGCAGGGTGGGCAAGGGGTGGCCGGTCAGATCGGCACGCATCACCACCGATACCGGTATGCGTTCGCCATCGTGGGCGCGCGCCCAGATCCGCTCGCAGCAGAGGTCCGCCGGCTGCAGGTTGCCGTGGATCGGCTGGGACTTGAGGACGACGCGCTCCCCGCTGTCGAGGTCGTGCTCGAGCCAGCGTACCGGCATGACGAAGGACTCTTCGCGCAGGCGCAGACGGCGACTGTCGAAGTGTGGCACGTCGCCGAGCATTACGCTGCAGGGCGATTCCGGCAACGTCAGGTGTTCGTCGCACCGTGCGCGGTGGCATGCATCGAGCTCGATGATGCGGATGCGAACCTGGGCCTCATGATGGTCGCGCTCGCTAATGGCCAGGCCCCAGTCAAAGGCCTCGACGTCCTCGAGCGTGGTGTCATCGCGATGACCGATCAGCGATTGCCATTGGGCCTCGACGTCGTGCTCGTCGGCCACGTCCAGGCGAAAGTGTGGTGCGTCGCGGTTGTGCAGAACGTAGAAATGCCCGGGACGGTGTTCCAGCCCATACTCCACACCCTTCTCTCGCGGTCGAAAACAGCGTGGCGTCTGCTCTGGCGACAGCGCCGGCAGCAGATGGCACTCGCTGGTGTCCTTGGAGGCGATTTCCAGTACCAGCCACTGGCGGGAGCGGGTCTTGCCCAGTCCGAGCCAGAACTCGGGATCGTCCTCGCGCAGTATCAGTGAAGGCTCGCCGGCCTGGCCTTCACTGAGTGGCAGGCGCCAGATACTGTCCGGGCGCTGTGTGGCATCGTAACGAGTGAACAGCAGGGTGACATTGTCTTCGGCCCAGGTCAGTTCCGCGCCGACCTCCTCCAGCAAGAGGTGTGGCTCGCCGTCGGGCAGTTCCTTGAGATAGAGTGAAAAGCGCTCGTCGCCACTGGTGTCTTCGGTCCAGGCCAGCCAGCGTTCGTTGGGCGACAGTGCCATGTCGCCCAGTTCGAGGTAGTGTTCAGGCATTGCGCGAGCTTGCAGGTCGAGAAAGACGCTCGCCTGCTCCGCGCGACCGTTGGGATGGCGCCACCACACCGGATAATCCGCATCGACAGCCGTCTCACTCCAATAGGTATAGTGGTCGAGTGCAGTGCGCAGCCCATGAACCGCCAGCTCGCGGCGTGCCAGGTGGCCGTGATAGAGCCGCTCGACCAGACTCTCGAGGGGCGCCATCCAGGCCTGGGATTCCTCGTTGGCGGCCTCGAGGAAGGCCTGAACGCGTGCATCGTCGCGTTCTTCCAACCAATGCCACTCGGGATCATCGGTGCGTCTAAACCGTTCGACTGGTGAAGGAGAGGGCTCGCTGTTGGTTGCAATGGTGGACGAATGATGTGGCGGCTGTGCTTTCATTGGGTCGCGTGTACCATACTCAAGGTGACTTTCCATCCTGTACGATCCGTCAAGGGCGGGCCGTGACGCGTAAAACGAGGTATCGATGCTGACATCCGATTCGATGTCCCTACTATGGCTGACCTATCTGGGTTTGTCGCTGGTCGTGCTGGTGACCGGCTATCTGGGATTGGCCTTCCTGCCACGCCTGCTGCGCCTTCCGCTTACCTGGATGGTGGCCGGCATTCTGTTGATGCCGACCCGCTTCCGGCTGCCGCTGGTGGAAGGGGAGTTCCATACCGGCATGGCGCCGGCGGTGGTGGTGGCGGCCGTTGCCTTCCTCGAACGCAATGGCTCGGTACTGATGACTTCCGGCTTGCTGGTAGCTGCCGGAGCGTTATTGGGCATTGCCGTTGGCATTCTGCAGGCCTGGTGGTTCCGCACGGATGCCATGCCCAGCGAAAACGCGCAGGAGAAGAAGCAGGACGATAACAAGCAGCGCAATAATAGCAGGCGCAATGGCCACCGCGGCGAGCAGCCGCGTCAGCCAATCAAGCGCCGGGAGCCGAAAATCGGCTAGGGAGCCCCGATGGGGAGGGAGTGGAACAAGGTATGGCACTGGCTGGTCGGTCTGGCCGGGTGCTTGGTCGTGTCGAGCTGCCTGTCTGCCGCAACGCTCGAAGAGCAGCCGGAGATTCGGGTCATCATCGATGTCTCCGGCAGCATGCGTCACAACGACCCCGACCAGCTCGCCGCAGAGGCGTTGGAATTGCTGGTCACGCTAGTGCCCAGCGGAGCCCGGGCCGGGATCTGGACCTTCGGCGAGCGAGTGGCCAATCCATTGCAGCCCGGTCCGGCCAACCTCGAATGGCGTGATCGCGCCAGGGCGCTATCCGGCCTGTTGGTCGACTACCAGCAGTACACCGACATCGAGTCTGCCATCTACCAGGCGGCAGCAGCCGAGGCTGTCTCTGGCCCGCGTCATCTGGTGCTGCTCACTGATGGCAGAATCGATCTGCCCGAGTGGCGCGGCAGCAAGCCGGCCATCGACCAGGCTTCGCGGGAGGCGCTGCTGGAGGATCTCGGTCCCAGGCTGGCCGAGGAGGGCATCGTGGTGCATGCGATCGCCTTTTCCGATGACGCCGACCTCGACCTGGTGGAGCGCCTTGCGCAAATGACCGGGGGGCTTTCAGCGCCAGTCGCGGCCCCAGACGCCTTGCTCGGTGCTTTTCTTACCATTGTCGATCGCATCTTCCCCAGCGATCGGGTGCCGGTCACCGACCAGCGTTTTCTCATCGAGCCAGGGGTGCGCGGCTTCACTGCGCTGCTGTTCCGCGGCGAGGACGAGACGGAGCTGGTGGGGCCGGATGGCCGGCGCTACTCCGCCGACTCTCCCCCAGAGGGCGCCGAGTGGCGAAGCGAATCCCGCTATGATCTCGTTCGGGTACCCGATCCCCAGCCTGGGCAGTGGCGCCTGGAGGGCTCGCCGGGTCAGGATAGCCGCATCACCGTCGAATCGCCGCTCAGCCTGCAGACGGCCGGCGTGCCGAGTACCCTCTATCTGGGGTTCGACGTGCCGGTGGAAGCCTGGCTCGCGCGCGAGGGAGAGACAGTGGGTATCGAAGCGCTGCCTGCACACTTGCGTCTGACGGCGGAACTGCACGATTCGTCGGGCACGGTGCAGTCGGCCGTAGCCCTCAAGCAGCAGGAGGAGCGCTTCGTCGGCCGGTTGCCTGCACCGGCCCTGGCCGGGAACGCACAGTTCGTCGTGCGCGCCGAAGGCCAGGGCTTCCGCCGCCAGCGTGTGCAGCCCATCAACGTACTGCCGGCCATTGCCGCACAGCATGACGAGGCCGGTCAGCGGGTCCTGCTGGCGGCCGAGCATCCCCAGCTCGATCGTGACAATACCCGCCTGTACGGCCAGCTCCAGGGCGCTCGGCTCGAGGCGGAGCCGGTGGCCGAGCGGCGCTGGAGCATTGACCTGCCCGAACTCGACATGGCGCTCAGCGTACCGCTGATCCTGCGCGGCGAAGTCACTCTCGAGGGCGAAACGCGCGAGCTGTATCTCCCGCGCCTGATGCTGTTCCCCACGGTGGACACGGCGATCGACCAGGTCGATGCCAGCCCGGCCCTGGAAGTGGCGCGCTTCCACGAGGAATTGTCGCCGGTGCGAGAGTCTCGCTCGACGGAGTCGACGCTGCCGGAGCCGGTTGAGCGTGTCGTCAGGCATATTCAGGAGCTGCCGCGGATCGCTCAGGAGCGCTGGAATGAGTGGCGCCCCGTGCTGGCCGGACCGCTCGATAAGACCTTGAGTGAGCCGCATCGGCGCTGGCTGCTTGGCGGTCTGTTGCTTGCTAGCGTGCTCTTGCTGCTGCTATGGAGAATGACGCGGCGGCGTCGCGTGGCGCCACGGGAGGAGCCGCATGTGTGAACTGCTGGGCATGAGCGCCAACGTGCCCACCGATATCTGTTTCAGCTTCACCGGTTTCCTGCATCGCGGCGGCGGTACCGGGCCACACCGCGACGGCTGGGGAATCGCCTTCTACGAGGCGGGCGGCTATCGCGACTTTCGCGACCCACACCCCTCGGTACGTTCCCCCATTGCACGGCTGATCACCGACTATCCGATCAAGTCGCATATCGTCATCAGCCATATCCGCCAGGCCAACGTCGGTGAAGTGCGCTTGGCCAATACCCATCCGTTCACCCGTGAAATGTGGGGCCGAACCTGGTGCTATGCGCATAACGGCCAGCTCGGAGAGTGGCAGGAGTTGCCGCTGAGTTTCTATCGACCGGTAGGCGACACCGACAGCGAACACGCCTTCTGCTGGCTGCTCGCTACCCTGCGCGAGCGCTTTCCCGAGGCGCCCGGGCTGACGACGTGCGACGCCACGTTGAGCGAGCGTCACGCGGCGCTCTGGCAGCTGCTCCATCACTTGTGCGAGACGCTGCGGGCCAAGGGTGTGTTCAACCTGCTGCTGGCCGATGGCGAGTTCCTCTATACCTACTGTTCGACCAAGCTGGCCCATATCACACGCCGAGCGCCGTTCGGCAGCGCCGAACTCTCCGATGCCGAACTGACGGTCAACTTCGCCGAGCACACCACTCGCCACGACATCGTATCGGTGATCGCGACCGAGCCGCTGACCTGCAATGAGGCCTGGGTTCGCATGGAGCCGGGTGAGCTGTTGGTATGGCGCCATGGCCGTATCGTTGCTCGCCTCGTTGCCGAGCCGTCTTCTTCCGCGGGCTCATAGTTATCCTCCTGGATAGCTTGCCTTTCTACTACCTTTTGCCCAGTTTGGTAGTCACTGAGGTGCGTCATCTCGGGCGATTCTGGTTGAACGGACGTTTGAATCGTTCGTTTTACAGCCGAGTGGTGCCTGGTATATCGTTATGGTTTGGACAAAATAACAACGGACTAGGTCGAGAGGTGAGCGACCACCGTCGACGATGCTGTGGAGATAGCGCCAATGAGTGAGCAAGCCAACGCCGGTATCCTCAACGGTCCCGAGCTGAAGGGCATGGAGAAGTATCGATCGCTGATGGACGTTTTCCATGCAGCGGTGAAACGTTTTGCCGACAACCCGGCCTTTACCTGTATGGGGCAGACCCTCACCTTCGCCGAGCTCGATCGCCTCTCTGCCGATTTTGCCGCCTGGCTGCAGCACGAGACCGGCCTGCAGCCGGGCGATCGCATCGCCATTCAGTTGCCCAACGTACTGCAGTTCCCGGTAGCCGTTTTCGGCGCCCTGCGTGCCGGGTTGGTGGTGGTCAACACCAACCCGCTCTACACCGAGCGCGAGATGGCCCACCAGTTCAAGGACTCCGGCACTCGGGCAATCCTGATCCTGGCCAACATGGCGAGCAAGCTCGAAAAGGTGCTCGACCGTACCGATATCGAGCACGTGCTGGTCACCGAACTCGGTGACCTGCACGGCTTCCCCAAGCGTTTCCTGATCAATGCCGTGGTCAAGCACGTCAAGAAGATGGTGCCGTCCTATTCGTTACCGATGGCGGTGCCTTTCCGCAAGGCGCTGAAGGAGGGGGCTTCGCGCCAGCATAGCGAGGTCGAGCGAGAGCTCGACGACATCGCCGCGCTGCAGTACACCGGGGGCACCACCGGCATGCCCAAGGGCACCATGCTCACCCACTGCAATCTGGTAGCCAACATGCTCCAGGCGGAAGGGGCCATTGGGCCGGGCCTGGCCCAGGGCAAGGAAGTGGTGATCGCACCGCTACCGGTCTATCACATCTATACCTTCACGGTGAACTGCCTGTTCTTGATGGAAACCGGCAACCACTCGATCCTGATCACCAACCCGCGCGACCTGGACAACTTCGTCAAGGAGCTGCAGAAGATCAAGTTCACGGGCTTCATCGGCCTCAATACCCTGTTCAATGCGCTGTGCAATCGCGAGGACTTTCGCAAGCTCGACTTCTCGCGCCTGCACCTGACGATTTCCGGTGGCATGGCGCTGACCAAGGCAGCGGCGAATCGCTGGGAGGAGATCACCGGATGTCCCATCGCCGAGGGCTATGGGCTCACCGAGACGTCGCCGATCGTCAGCTTCAATCCCGTCGATTCCATCCAGCTCGGTACCATCGGCAAGCCGGTGGCGGGCACCTCGGTCAAGGTGGTCGATGCCGATGGCAACACCCTGCCGCTGGGTGAACCGGGTGAGCTTTGCGTCCAGGGGCCCCAGGTGATGAAGGGTTATTGGAACCTGGACGAAGAGACCGCCAAGGTGCTGACCGATGACGGCTGGTTTCACACCGGTGATATCGCCGTGCTCCAGGACGATGGCTACATCAAGATTGTCGATCGCAAGAAGGATATGATCCTGGTGTCGGGTTTCAACGTCTATCCCAATGAGATCGAGGACGTGGTCGCCAAGCACCCGGGCGTGGTCGAATCGGCGGCGGTCGGGGTGCCCGACGAGAACAGCGGCGAGGCAGTCAAGCTGTTCGTGGTCGCCCGGGACGAGAGTCTCGACGAGAAAGGCCTGCGTGAATGGTGCAAGAAGGAGCTGGCCGGCTACAAGGTACCCAGGTTCGTCGAGTTCCGCGATGAGCTGCCCAAGACCAACGTCGGCAAGGTGCTGCGGCGCCAGCTACGCGACGAACAGGCGGAACGGTAGGGCAGCACGGCTTGGCCCCGACCGAGTTCACCTGAAATTGGCCGACCTTCGGCCAGCAGCGCTACAATGACCTGCCCGCTCCGGCACATCGGGGCGGGCAGGTTTTTTCCTTGGCAAGAGGCATTTCGTGAGTACCGCAATCACCACTGGTTCCACCGTCACCGATGGCAAGAGCGAGCTTTCCCGCCTCGAACAGGCGCTGGGCGAGGTCATGCTGCGCGATCGCGGGGCGCTATCGCGCAGGCTGAACGGCTTGAAGCGACGCCTGCGCGAGGGCAAGCCGGTGGATCGTGGCCTGGACGAGGTGGCGCGCAGCGTCGAGCGTTCAGCGGCGCTGGCGGCGAGGCGTGGCGCCCAGGCGGTGACTCTGAACTATCCCCCCGAGCTGCCGGTGGCCGAGCGCCGCGAAGACATCCTCGCTGCGCTGCGCGAACACCAGGTGGTGGTGGTAGCCGGCGAGACCGGCTCGGGCAAGACCACCCAGCTGCCCAAGCTGTGCCTGGAGCTGGGCCTGGGTCGCCGCGGACTGATCGGGCATACCCAGCCACGCCGCCTGGCGGCGCGCTCGGTAGCCACGCGGCTGGCCGAGGAGTTGGAGGTGCCGCTGGGCGAGCAGGTGGGCTACCAGGTGCGCTTCACCGACCAGACCGGCGACGATACGCTGGTCAAGCTGATGACCGACGGCATCCTGCTGGCCGAGACCCGCCACGACCCGGATCTCAGTCGCTACGAGGCGATCATCATCGACGAAGCCCACGAGCGCAGCCTCAACATCGACTTCCTGCTCGGCTATCTCAAGCAGCTGCTATCGCGACGCTCCGACCTCAAGCTGATCATTACCTCGGCAACCATCGACGTGGAGCGTTTCGCGCACCATTTCTCCCTGCCCGGGGCGGACGGCGAGCCGGAACCCGCCCCGGTGGTAGAGGTGTCCGGGCGCGCCTATCCGGTGGAGGTACGCTACCGCCCGCTGGTACGCGAAACCGACGACGAGGCCGACCGTACCCTGCAAGAAGGCATACTTCACGCGGTGGAGGAGGTCCAACAGATCGAGCGCGACAAGCGCTGGTTCCACGGGCCGCGCGACATCCTGGTATTCCTGCCCGGCGAGCGCGAGATCCGTGAGACCGCCGATACCCTGCGGCGTGCCGACCTCAAGGCTACCGAGATCCTGCCGCTCTACGCGCGACTCTCCAATGCCGAGCAGAACCGCGTCTTCGCCCCCCACGCAGGGCGGCGCATCGTGCTGGCCACCAACGTTGCCGAGACCTCGCTCACGGTGCCGGGCATCCGCTACGTGATCGACCCGGGGCTAGTGCGCATCAGCCGCTACAGCTATCGCTCCAAGATCCAGCGGCTGCCGGTGGAGGCAGTCAGCCAGGCCAGCGCCAACCAGCGCAAGGGGCGCTGTGGGCGCGTGGCCGAGGGTGTCTGTATTCGTCTGTATGACGAGGAGGATTTCCTTTCCCGTCCCGAATTCACCGATCCCGAGATCCGGCGCACCAACCTGGCGTCGGTGATCCTGTCGATGCTGTCCCTCAAGCTTGGCGATATCGAGCGATTTCCCTTCGTCGACCCGCCCGATTCGCGCTTCGTCAAGGACGGCTTTCGCCTGCTGTTCGAGCTGGGTGCGGTGGACGAGGGCAATCGCCTGACGCCGATGGGGCGCAAACTCGCCCGGCTGCCGATTGATCCACGCCTGGCACGCATGGTGCTGGCTGGTGCCGAGCAGGGCGGCCTGCGCGATGTTCTGGTGGTGGTGTCGGCGTTGGCGGTGCAGGACCCACGCGACCGTCCGGCCGATAAGCGCGAGGCCGCCGATCAGGCCCACCGCCGCTGGCACGATCCAGACTCCGATTTCGTCGCCCTGCTCAACCTGTGGCAGGGCTTCGAGGCGGCGCGCGAGGAGCTTTCGGGCAATCGATTGCGGCGCTGGTGCAAGGAGCATTACCTCAACTATCTGCGCTTGCGTGAATGGCACGATACCTTCCGCCAGCTGCGCCAGCTGCTGCGCGAGATGGAGATCGAGGTGCCTCCGCCTGCGCCACTGCCCGAGCAGGCGGCAGGAGGAGAAGCGCACCAGCAGGCGCGCCGGCAGCATGCCGTGCAATTGCACAGGGCGCTGCTACCGGGGCTGCTCTCGCACTTGGGCATGCTCATCGAGAACCGCGAATACCTGGGTGCCCGGAACCGCAAGTTCGTCATCCATCCCGGCTCCGGGCTGGCCAAGAAATCGCCCAAGTGGCTGATGGCCTTCGAGCTGGTCGAGACCACCCGACTGTTCGCCCGCACCGTGGCCAGGATCGAGCCGCAGTGGATCGAGCCGGTGGCGGGGCATCTGGTCAAGCGCAGCTACAGCGAGCCGCACTGGGAGATGAAGCGTGCCCAGGTGGTGGCCAAGGAGCAGGTCAGCCTATTCGGCCTGCCCATCGTCACCGGGCGTAGCGTTCATTATGGGCCGATCGCCCCGCGCGAGGCGCGTGAGCTGTTCATTCGTCGCGCTCTGGTGGAGGGGGAATTTCGCACCAAGGGCGAATTCTTCGACTACAATCGCGCTCTGGTGGAAGAGGTCGAGGATCTCGAAGACCGGGCACGCAGGCGCGACATACTGGTCGACGAAGAGACCCTGTTTACCTTCTATGACGAGCGGGTCCCGGAGGAGATCGTCAACGGCAAGGGCTTCGAGGCGTGGCGCAGGAAAGCCGAGGCCAAGAGTCCTGACGTTCTCAAGTTCGATCGTGCCGCGCTGCTGGCGCGGGAGGCCGGGGAGGTTACCGAGACCCAGTATCCCGACGAACTGGTGCTCGGTGGCGTGCGCTATCCGCTCGAATATCGCTTCGAGCCCGGCGCGCAGGACGATGGCGTGACCCTGACGGTACCGGCGGCCATGTTGCCGCAACTGCCTCGGGCACGGCTCGAGTGGCTGGTGCCGGGGCTGCTACGCGAGAAATGCATCGCCCTGCTCAAGTCATTGCCCAAGTCTATCCGCCGTCAGGTGGTGCCGATCCCCGACTGGGTCGATGCCGCACTGGAGACGCTCACGCCCGACGACGTGCCGCTCAGCGAGGCACTGGGTGAGTTCCTGCGCCGCCGCACCGGCGTTCGGGTGCATCCTGACGACTGGCGCTACGACCAGCTCGAGCCTCACCTGATCATGAACGTCCGCGTGGTCGACCATGAAGGCAGGGTACTGGGCCAGGGGCGCGACGTGCGCGAGCTCGAACGACGCTTCGAAGCCGCAGCGGGCGAAGGCGCCCGGGCGCTGGCCGCCGAGGTGAGCGAGGCGCCCGATGTCGCCGGCCTGCCGGAGACACCGCTGCCCGAATCGCGAGTGACCACTCAGGCAGGCATCCGGGTCGAGGCGTTCCCGGCGCTGGTGCCGGCGGAAGGCGAGGCCTTCCGCATCGAGCTGTTCGATCACCCCGGCAAGGCCGAGCAGGCCCATCGCCGCGGTGTGGTCAGGCTGGCCATGGCCCGCCTGCCGGATCAGGTGAAAGCGATTCAGCGGCTCAGGGAGGGCGAGGCGTGCGCTCTGCTGTTTACCAAGGTGGGTAGCAAGCGTGAGTTGCTCGACGACGTGGTCGAGGCGGTTTTCGCCCGCAGCGTGGCAATGGCGCCGTTGCCGCGCTCGTCAGCTGAGCTCGAAGTGCGGCTCGAGGCGACGCGCGCCGAGCTGTTGCCGACCGCCGAGGCACTGGTTGCCACGCTCAAGCGCTCGCTCGAAGGCCACCTGGCCGTGACCAAGGCGCTGAAGGGCAATCTGAACCTGGCGCTGGTATACAGTGATATCAAGGCGCAGATGCAGCGGCTGGTGCATCCCGGCTTCGTGAGTGAAGCGGGTGATTGGCTCGAAGAGTACCCGCGCTACATGGAAGCGGCGCTGATCCGCCTGGAGAAGGCGCCGCGCGAGCGCATGCGCGACCAGATGCACATGCAGGAGGTCCAGGAGTTCGAGACGCGCCTGGCGGCGCGACGCGAGAGCCAGCGCCGTGGCGGCCACGAGGATCCCGAGCTGTTGGAGTTCGGCTGGTGGATCGAGGAACTGCGGGTCTCGTTGTTCGCCCAGCAGCTCGGCACTCGCATGCCGGTTTCCGTCAAGCGCCTCGAGCGGCGCTGGGCGGAGCTGGTGGGGCATGGTCAAGGCTGACCTTGGCGTGCCGATAACAGAGACATGAGACATCGGTTAGCCGATGTTCAGCCAGCGGCGAGACGGCCGCACGAGGGAGAAGATAATGACAGACGTCGTGATTACCGGTACGGGTCTCTTCACACCGGAACACGCCATCGATAACGATGCCCTGGTAGCCTCGTTCAATGCCTGGGTGGACGCCGAGAATGCGCGTCACGCCACAGCCATTGAGGCCGGCGAACGTGAGCCGCTGCTGCACTCGAGCAGCGAGTTCATTGTCAAGGCATCCGGTATTCATAGCCGTTACGTGCTGGACGCTGCCGGTATCCTCGACCCCCAGCGGATGCGTCCACGCCTGCCTTCGCGCGGCAACGACGAGCCCTCGATCCAGTGCGAAATGGGTATGGCCGCGGCGCGCCAGGCATTGGAGACGGCTGGCGTCGAGCCCGGCGAGATCGACATGGTGATCGTGGCCTGCTCCAACCTGGAGCGGGCTTATCCGGCGATTGCGGTCGAGTTGCAGGCACAGCTGGGAACCCAGGGACATGCCTTCGACATGAATGTGGCATGCAGTTCGGCAACCTTCGCCATTGACTTGGCGGCCAGCGCCATACGCGGGGGCAATATCAGGCGCGCCCTGGTAGTGAATCCGGAGATCTGCTCGGCGCATCTCAACTTCCGCGACCGTGACAGTCACTTCATTTTCGGTGACGCCTGCACCGCCGTCGTGCTGGAAGACGCCGCGCTGGCCACGTCGGAAACACGTTTCGAGATCCTCGGCACGCGTCTGGCCACACGCTTCTCCAACGCCATTCGCAACAATGCCGGCTTCCTCAACAGGGTAACGGACAGCGATCCCCTGGCCAGCGACAAGCTGTTCGTGCAAGAGGGCAGGCGCGTCTTCAAGGAAGTCTGTCCCATGGTGGCGGCGTTGATCAACGATCACCTGCAGAGCCTTGGGCTTGACGGCAATGACCTCTCACGCCTGTGGCTGCACCAGGCCAATCACCACATGAACGACCTGATTGCGCGGCGCGTGCTGGGCCATGATCCCGAGCCCGGCCAGGCGCCGATCATCCTCGACCGGTATGCCAATACCAGCTCGGCGGGATCGATCATCGCCTTTCATCTGCACCATGCCGATCTGGTATCGGGCAACGTGGGGGTGGTCTGCTCGTTCGGTGCCGGGTACAGTGCCGGCTGCGTTGTGGTGCGCCGGTTGTGAAGGCGCTGCTTACGGTAACCTGCAGGAGACTCAGTCGATGGTCGTGAAGCAGACCGGCTTTCTTTCTCGAGCCTTGGTCGCCCTGGCGGCTGTGGCCATGCTGGCCGGCTGTGCCGGACAGGTGGCGGTGGAGGATCGCCACCCCGATGACCCCTGGGAGGGATTCAATCGCCGGGTGTTTTCCTTCAATGAGGCAATCGACAGGGCGGTGCTCAAGCCGGTTGCGCGTGGCTACCGCACCATTACCCCCGATCCGGTGCAGACCGGTGTTGGCAACTTTTTCTCCAACCTGGGCGAGATCCGCACCGCGCTCAACAGTCTGCTGCAGGGTAAGCCCGCCAACGCCGGACTCTCCACGTCGCGCTTTTTGATCAATTCGACGGTGGGCATCGCTGGCCTGTGGGATTTCGCTACCCACATGGGCATTACCGCCGAGGAGGAGGATTTCGGCCAGACCCTGGGCGTCTGGGGGGTAGGCGAAGGGCCCTATCTCATGCTGCCGTTGCTGGGGCCCAGCACGGTAAGGGACACGTCTGGCCTGCCGCTGGACGCCTATACCTATCCGCTGACCTACGTCGAGGATGACAAGGTGCGTTATGGCCTGACCGCGCTGCGTATCGTCGACGTGAGGGCAGGTTTTCTCGATCAGGAAGAGTTGATCCGCGGAGACCGCTATGTCTTCATTCGCGATGCGTATTTGCAGCGCCGACGCTTCGAAGTCAGTGACGGCGAGGTGGGAGACGATCCTTTCGCCAGCGATGAATTCGACTTCGACTTCGACGATGCCGACTTCGCCGATTGAGGCCTGAGCCGATGGATGCACCCAAGCCGCTGATCGGCTTACTCGACGAACCCGGTGCCTATCGCGATGCCCTGGCCGATACCATCGCTCGCGATGGTCTGGCCGTGTATGCCGCGGAACGCCTCGAGGACCTGCCAGCGGAAACGATGCTGGTCGTCGCCCATGCCCAGGCCATTCCCAGCCTGGCGTGGTCGAGCCTGACGGAGCGCCTGCCCACCGTGGTGGTCAGCGACTCACGCCTCGACGCCGACCTGCTGACTGCGGTTGACGTAGGGCTGGTGGATTATGTCGTCGAGCCAATGCGTCATGGCCAACTGCTGCGGCGAATGATCCGCAAGGCGATCGAATTGCGGCAACTGGAGGACGAGCGCAAGCAGGATCGCGAACACCTCGCTCAGCTCAATGCCCATCTGGAAGAGCTCAACGAGAGCCTCGAGACTCACCTGGCACTACTGCGACTCGACCAGCAGGCGGGAGGCCAGATCCAGCGCAAGCTGCTGCCGCCTCACCCTCAGACCATCGGTGGCGTGACCTGCGATTACTGGCTGATCCCGTCGCTCTATTTATCGGGTGATTTTCTCGATTTTCAGCGCTTTGACGAGCGTTATACGCTGTTCTACTTTGCCGATGTGTCTGGCCATGGGGCCTCGTCCGCGTTCGTCACCGTCCTGCTCAAGTATTTGTTCAACCGCTGGCTGGGCGACTGGGATGCCAGCCAGCCGGAGGAACTGCCGGCGCGTTGGCTGGCGGCGCTCAATCGGGAACTGCTGGATGCCGGGATAGGCAAGCACGCCACGCTGTTCGTCGGTGTCATTGACCAGCAGACCCATGAGCTTCACTATTCGCTTGGCGCGCAATTGCCGACGCCGCTGCTGGTGGCCGATGGAGAAGTACTGGAGCTGCCCGGCGAAGGCATGCCGGTGGGCCTGTTTCCCGGCGTGGAGTATCCACGTTTGAGGTATAGGTTACCGTCGAACTTCCGGTTATGGTTGTGTTCGGATGGAATATTGGAGTGCCTGCCGGGCGAAACGCTCGACGCACGGCTCAGGGAACTCGAGCAACGTGTGCTGACCTGTACGACGTTGGAGCGGCTTCGCGACAGCCTGATGCTGGACACTCCCCGTGACATCGATGCCGAAGGGGATGACGGCGGACAGGAACTGCCCGATGACCTGACGATCATGATGTTGAGCGGATTTGGCAATGATCACGAATGAAGGCCGCGTCCAGGCGGCGTTCGACTCCGGTGTCTTCGTGCTCAAGCTGTGCGGCGACGTACGCTTGACGCTCTGCGCGACGCTGGATACCCAGGCCCAGCAGCTTGCCCGTACACCGGGCCTGCAGTCCCTGATCATCGATCTGCGCGAGGCCACCAACGTGGACTCCACCGCCCTTGGGTTTCTGGCCAAGGTGGCCATGGCGGTCAAGGACAGGATTCTCTACAAGCCGACCATTGTGGTGAATAACCCCGACGTGCAGCGCATGCTCGAGGTCATGGGCTTTGCCCAGTACTTCGCCATGGTCGAAGCACCGCTCACGGAAACCAGTGAGCTTAGCGACTTGCCCGAGATCCCGGCCGACATGGAGGAGATGCGCAAGCGTATCCTCGAGGCGCATCGCATCCTGATGCGCATGAGCGAGCACAATCGGGAAGAGTTTCAGCCGCTGGTCGAAATGCTTGAAGGGCAGGAGACCTCCCACACCGACAAGCACTAGCTCGCCCGGCTTGGCTGTTTCGGCAGGCGTGTTGCCACACCTGCCTGCTCGAGTGACTGTCGCTTCCCGTTACTGGCGCAATTCGCTCAGCAGCTTTTCCAGCTTGCGTTGATCGGCGGCGAACTTGCGTATGCCTTCGGCCAGCTTCTCCGTGGCCATGGCATCTTCGTTCATTTCCCAGCGGAACTCCGCCTCGTCCTGGGGCTCCGGCGGCGAGGTTTCGGCGTCGGCCGGGGTCAGCCTGCGTTCGAGCCGGTCATGGCTTTCGGCCAGCTCGCCAAGCAGGGCCGGGGAGATGGTCAAGCGATCGCAACCTGCCAGCGCAAGGATCTCGCCGACATTACGGAAGCTGGCACCCATCACGATGGTGCCGTAGCCGTGCCCCTTGTAGTGCTCGTAGATGCGTCTGACCGACTTGACGCCGGGATCGTTGTCGCCGCTGAACTCGGCATCCGGCCACTCCGCCCGGTACCAGTCGAGGATGCGACCGACGAAGGGCGACACCAGCGTCACGCCGGCGTCGGCACAGGCTTGTGCCTGGGCGAAGCTGAACAGCAGGGTCAGGTTGCAGTGGATACCCTCGCGCTCCAGCTGTCGGGCAGCACGAATACCCTCCCAGGTCGAGGCGACCTTGATCAGGATGCGATCGGGACCGATGCCGTGGCGATCGTAGCGCTCGATCAGCGAGCGGGCGCGGGCCAGGGTCGCCTCGGTATCGAAGGAGAGCCGGGCGCTGACTTCGGTGGAAACGAAGCCGGGCACCAGACTGCTGATCTCGCTGCCTATATCCACGGCGACGGCATCCAGGGCGTCATCGATGTCAGTGGCTTGTCGGGCGATCTCCGCCAGTCGCTCGCGGCGCCCTTCGTGCTGGGCGGCCTGAAGAATCAGCGAGGGGTTGGTGGTGGCATCGGTCGGTTGAAAACGGCGGATGGCATCGATGTCACCGGTGTCGGCTACCACGGTGCTCATCGTCTTGAGTTGGCTAAGCAGATCCTCTGCCATTGCGGTCTCTCCTGAGTGTCGGTATCGAGCCACTTTAACAACTGGACGGTAAGGCGAACAGACGCCTTGGCGGAGCAGCGACACATCAGTTGCGCTATGATTAGCCTCCTAGCTTTCTCTTTTCGAGTTCGCAACGGAGTTATCTTGGCACTCTCTCCCCGACGCGTGGCCCTGCTGGTGGCCACCAATACGGCACTGGCACCTTTCGCCATCGATGCCTACCTGCCCGCCATGTCGGCACTGGCCGACAGCATTGGCGCCAGTATCCACCATACCGAACTCTCCTTGAGCGCTTTCCTGGCCGGCTTTGCGCTGGGCCAGTTGCTGTTCGGACCGCTTTCCGACCGAGTGGGACGCAAACCGGTGCTGCTGGGCGGCCTGGTGGCCTTCTTCCTGGCCAGCCTGGTGATCGCCACGGTCGACTCGTTGTCGGAGCTGTTGGCCTGGCGCTTCGTGCAGGCATTGGGTGGAGGTGCCACGGTGGTCAACTCGGCGGCCATCGTGCGGGACTGCTTCAGCGGCCGAGAGGCCGCCAAGGTGATGTCGACCATGGCGATCATCATGCTGCTGGCGCCGCTGGTGGCACCGGTGGTGGGCAGCGGCCTGCTCTATCTTGGCGACTGGTGGCTGATCTTCATTTTCCTGGCCGGCTATGCCGCCTTCCTGATGTGGCTGATGGGCACGCGATTGCCGGAGACCCGGGCTCCCGGGGCGCCCAGCGCCTCGCCACGTCAAATGCTGGGCAACTACCTCAGCGTGCTGTGCCACCGCGAGGCCATGGGCTACGTGTGCGCGGCCTCCATGTCTTTCGCCGGATTGTTCGCCTTCATCACTGCCTCGCCTTTCCTCTATCTGGAGCACTACGGGCTGAGTCCGGGGTTCTATCCGCTGGTATTCGGGGTCAACGTAGTGACCATGGCGGCCTCCAATCGACTCAACATCCGCCTGCTGCGCCGGCGCAGTCCGCAGCAGAACCTGCGTCTGGGGTTGGCCATTCAACTGGTAGCGGCGACTGGTCTCGCCCTGCTGGTCGCCACTGGCCTGGAGTCTCTGTGGGTGGTGGTGCCGCTGATCATGCTGTTTGCCGGCACCATTGGCCTGATCGCACCCAATGCCATCTCCTCGCTGCTGGACCACTTTCATCACATGAGCGCCACGGCGGCTGCCTTGCAGGGCAGCATCCAGTTCTCCTGTGGGGCGCTGGCCGGGGTGCTGGTGGGCGCCTTCCAAATCGACAGCGCCTGGCCCATGGTGGCCACCATGCTGGGGGCATCGCTGGTCGGCAACCTGGGGTTGCGCCTGCTGTCGGACCGGGCCGAGCATGCCTGAAGCTTGGCTGGCGTGGGTCGACATGCCGCTCAGTGCCTGGCTGGGATGTGCTTTGGTGCTTGCGCTGGGCGCTTTCGTGCAGCGCGCCACCGGGTTCGGCCTGGCGGTGGTGGGGGCGCCCTTGCTGCTGCTGATCGAGCCTCGACTGGTGCCGGTGATCCTGGTGCTGTTCGGCTTTACCGTATCGTTGATGATGATGCGGCATTATCGCCATGAGGTACGCATCGCCGAGCTCGGCATGGCGCTGGCCGGGCGACTGCCCGGCAACGGCCTGGGACTGTGGCTGCTGCTTGCGGCACCCTTGGCGATGCTGGAGAAGCTGATCGCCGTAAGCGTGCTGTTCGCCGTGGCGGTCACGCTGTTCCGCCTGCGCCTGCCGGTCAACCGCGTCACTCTGTTCGGCGCCGGTGTGCTGTCGGGCATCTTCGGGACCGTGGCCGCCATTGGTGGTCCGCCCATGGTCCTGCTGATGCACGGCCTGTCACCGGAGCGCCTGCGCGGCAATTTGGCGGCATTCTTCCTGGTCACCTCGAGCCTGACCCTTGCCACCTTGGCGCTGGCCGGGCAGGTGCGCCTGTGGCACCTGGGACTGGCGTTGACCCTGCTGCCCGCCGTACTGCTCGGCAGCGCCCTTGCCGGTCGCGTGGCGCATCGGCTCGACCGCCGGCGGCTGCAGGGCGCGTCACTGGCGCTGTGTACGTTGGCGGCACTGGGACTGTTGATCTGACGCAGCGATAAAGAACGGTCACATTGTCATGAAGTTGTCATCGAGTCGCGGCATCTTATGCCATGCAAAGGCTAGATACCTTTCTCATCGACAGGAGTGACTCGCATGAACCGCACCATGAAGAGCCGTGCCTTCAAGACAACCATCGTCGCCGCTGCCGTGATGGGCGTGGTAGGCGTCGCACAGGCTCGCGATCAGATCCGCATCGTCGGCTCCAGCACCGTCTACCCGTTTGCCAGCTACGTGACTGAAGAGTTCGGTGCCGTCACCGACTACCCGACGCCTGTCATCGAGTCGACCGGTTCCGGCGGCGGTATTCGTCTGTTCTGCAATGGAGTGGGCGAGGGAACTCCGGACATTTCCAACGCCTCGCGCCGCATCAAGACTTCCGAAGTGGAGCGCTGTGAAGAGAATGGCGTGACCGACGTCACCGAGGTGAAGATCGGCTCCGACGGCATCGTCTTCGCTCAGTCCAGCAGCAACGATGCGCTCGATCTTTCCCTCGAGCAGCTGTTCCTCGCCGTGGCAGCCAAGGTGCCGGTGGATGGTGAGCTGGTCGACAATCCCTACGAGAAGTGGAGCGACATCGATTCCTCCCTGCCGGATCGCGAGATCTCCATCTACGGTCCGCCCAGCACCTCTGGCACTCGCGACGCCTTCGAGGAACTGGTCATGGAAGCTGCCTCCGAGGAGTTCGAGGAATACGGTGAAGAGGCCTATACCGAGATTCGCGCTGACGGTGCCTACATCGATGCCGGCGAGAACGACAACCTGATCGTCCAGCGTCTCTCCGAGGACACCAAGGCTTTCGGCATCTTCGGCTACTCCTTCCTGGTCGAAAACCCGGACGCCTTGATCGCCGCCAGTATCGATGGCGTCGAAGCGGAGCCCGAGGCGATCAGCGCAGGCGACTATCCGATCGCCCGCTCGCTGTACTTCTACGTCAAGAACCAGCATGCCGAGGAAGTGCCGCCGCTGTACGACTATGTCGAGATGTTCGTTTCCGAAGAGATGATCGGCGAGGGTGGCTATCTGACAGACATCGGCCTGATTCCGCTGCCCGAGGAAGAGCGCGAAGCCACTCGGCAGAAGGTGGAGGAGCGTACCGGCCTGCAGGTTTCCGACCTGAATTAAAGGACGGAAGCGGGCAGGGAGGCCTGGTCGGCCGGCAGCTTATGGCTGTCGGCCGTCGCACGTTCCGGCAGCCGACCTGCCGTCGTCAGTTACCCGAGAGAGAGACATGCAGACCAACCATCTTCTGACCCTCTTCATTGGCGGCCTGCTGTTGCTTGGCTTGATCGCCTTCGTGCTGGGCCGGACCAAGGCCACACGGGTTCGGGCCTCGGGTCAGGCCATGTATGCCCAGCCCGACCAGTACGCCTGGTTCACGGTGGTCGCTACCGCCGGTCCGGCCCTGCTGGTCAGCGCCGTCGGTGCCTTCGTCATGCTGCTGCTGGGGGCCGAGATTCCCACCTTGCTGTTGCTGGCCGGTAGCCTGGCGGTGGCCGCCGTTGGCGCCATTGTAGGCATGGCCTGCATCAGACCCGATTTCCATGCCCGCCAGGCAATCGAGAAAGTGATCCGCTGGCTGCTGGTGGGGGCCGCGCTGATTTCGATTTTCACTACTTTCGGCATTCTGTTCTCCATCGTCTTCGAGGCGCTGCGATTCTTCCAGATGCACAGCTTCTGGGAATTCATCACCGGCACGGTGTGGAACCCAGGGGCAAGTTTCCTGGCCGCGGCCGGCCGCGCGGACGATGCCGCCGGTGCCGCTCAATTCGGCTCGGTACCGCTATTTGCCGGTACCTTCATGATCACCGCCATCGCCATGCTGGTGGCCATTCCTGTCGGCCTGCTGTCGGCGATCTACATGTCGGAATTCGCCCCGCAGCGGGTCCGTACTCTGGCCAAGCCGACGCTCGAGGTGCTGGCGGGCATTCCCACCGTGGTCTATGGCTTCTTTGCCGCCATCACCGTGGCCCCCATCATCGTCAATGTGGCGGGCTTCCTCGGTCTGGACGCCTCCTACAACAACGCCGTGGCGCCGGGTGTGGTGATGGGCATCATGATCATCCCCTTCATCTCGTCACTGTCCGACGACGTGATCAATTCGGTGCCTGACAGCATGCGTCAGGGTTCGCTGGCGCTGGGCATGACCAAGGGTGAAACGATTCGCGACGTGGTCATACCTGCGGCGCTGCCCGGGATCATCTCCGCTTCGCTGCTGGCGGTGTCGCGAGCGCTGGGCGAGACCATGATCGTGGTGATGGCGGCGGGCATGCGGCCCAATCTCACGGCCAACCCGCTCGAGGACATGACCACCGTGACGGTACGCATCGTGGCGGCCCTGACCGGTGACCTGGAGTTCGAGAGTGCCGAGACGCTTTCCGCGTTCGCCCTGGGCCTGGTGCTGTTCGCCGTGACATTGAGCTTGAATCTGGTGTCGGTGCTGATGATTCGCCGCTTCCGTGCCAAGTATCGCGTCAACAACCTGTAAACGCCGAGGAAACGACCCGATGAGCCAATCCTTCGACGTCATCAGCGCCCAGCTGAAGAAGCGTCACCGCCGGTCGGCGCGGCTGAAGTGGATCTCCATGAGTGCGCTGGGGCTGGCAGGCCTGTTCCTGGTGCTGTTTTTCGCCGACATGCTGAGCAAGGGGCTGCCGGCCTTTCAGCAGGCCTACGTCCAGGTCGAGCTGGAGTACAACGAGGATGCGACCCGAATGGGCCGTGCCGCCATGGATCCCGAAGTGGCCAGGCTGGTCAGCCGTACCTTCGAGCGCCTCATTCCGGGCATGATTCGCAACGACCCCGACCTGCTGGGCACCAGCGAGACCCGCTGGGTGCTGGCCAACAGCCAGGTCGACCAGTACCTCAAGGGACATGCCAACAAGCTTCGCGACAACGAGCGCGAGGCAGTCGACGAGCTGGTCGAAGCCGGCCGAATGGAGCTGCGCTTCAATACCACCTTTTTCTCTCGTGGCGACTCCAAGATGGCCGAGAGCGCTGGCATCCTGTCCGCCGCGGTGGGTACGGTGCTGACCCTGCTGGTGACGCTCGCCATCTCCTTCCCCATCGGGGTGATGACGGCGGTCTATCTCGAGGAGTTTGCTCCCGACAATCGCCTGACCCAGCTCATCGAGATCAACATCAACAACCTGGCGGCGATTCCCTCGATCCTGTTCGGCCTGCTGGGCCTGGCGATCTTCATCAACTTCTTCGGCGTGCCCCGTTCGTCGCCGCTGGTGGGCGGCATGACGCTGGCGCTGATGACGTTGCCGGTGATCATCATCGCCACCCGCACGGCGCTGCGCAGCGTTCCCGACTCCATCCGCCATGCCGCCTTCGGCGTCGGCTGTTCGCGCTGGCAGGTCGTGCGCGACCATGTGCTGCCGCTGGCCATGCCCGGCATCATGACTGGTTCCATCATCGGACTGGCGCAGGCCATGGGCGAGACGGCGCCATTGATCATCGTCGGCATGGTAGCCTTCATTCCCGACGTATCGGCTTCGTTCACCCAGGCGGCCACCGTGCTGCCGGCGCAGATCTTTACCTGGGCCGGGGAGCCGGAGCGCGCCTTCGTCGAAAAGACCGCGGGCGGCATCCTGGTACTGTTGTCCATCCTCATTTTCCTCAACGCCAGTGCCGTCATCCTGCGCAAGAAATTCGAGCGTCGCTGGTAGGCCAACCGAGGTCACGAATCGATGAATATTCAAGTTTCCGAGCGGAGTATCTCCCCCATGTCTCGATCCCAGACCGGCCAGCCGGTGACTCGCAACCCGGATGCCAACCACGAGTTGAGCATCCGCGTGCGCGACCTCAGCCTTTGGTATGGCGAATCCCAGGCATTGAAGAGCCTCAACATCGACCTGTACCAGAAGAACGTCACCGCGCTGATCGGCCCGTCGGGCTGCGGCAAATCGACCTTTCTGCGTTGCCTCAATCGCATGAACGACCTGATCCCCGGCGTGCGCATCGAGGGGCTGGTGGAAATGGACGGTCGTGACGTCAACGCCCCGAAGATGGATGAAGTGGCGCTCAGGCGTCGCGTGGGCATGGTATTCCAAAAGCCCAACCCGTTTCCCAAGTCGATCTACGAGAACATCGCCTACGCCCCGCGCATGCACGATCTGGTCGGGCGCAAGGCCGAGCAGGACGAACTGGTAGAGCGGGCACTGCGCGATGCCGGCCTGTGGGAAGAGGTCAAGGACAAGCTGCATCAGCCGGGGACGTCGCTCTCCGGAGGGCAGCAGCAGCGCCTGTGTATCGCGCGTGCCATTGCCGTGCAGCCCGATGTGATCCTGATGGACGAGCCGACCTCGGCGCTGGACCCCATTTCCACCGCGACCATCGAAGACCTGATGGACAAGCTGAAGAAGCAGTACACCATCGTCACGGTGACGCACAACATGCAGCAGGCGGCGCGGGTGGCGGACTACACCGCCTTCTTCCACCTGGGTGAAATCATCGAGTACAACGATACCAAGACGATGTTCTCCAATCCGGCTACCAAGAAGGCCGAGGACTACATCACCGGGCGCTACGGCTAAGCCAGGCCGATCGTACTGCGGTAAGATGGGGGCAAGTACATTCACTGCGAGAGATGGCTTGCCCTCCCTGACTCCGACCCGCCTGTTCAAGTACCTCGGCGATGAGACTCGCCTACTGGTTACGCTGCTGATCCAGCGTGAAGACGAACTGTGCGTTTGCGAAATGACGCACGCCCTCGAAGTGTCCCAGCCCAAGGTGTCGCGGCACCTGGCCCAACTGCGTGAATGCGGCCTGTTGCAGGATCGCCGTGATGGCCAGTGGGTCTACTATCGACTGGCCGATGGCCTGGCTCCCTGGGTAATGGCCGCGCTCGAGGCCGCCGAGCGCGGCGAGGCCTCTCGTCTGGATACGCTACAGGCGCGCTTGCAGGACATGGGCAATCGCCCCGAACGACGTGCGGCGTTCTGCTGATTCCTCCTTGGCTTCCCGTGTCGCCTCCCTTCGCTGAACTGTCATCTTGACCTGTTACTAATATTCCCGCAGGGCGGCCAGCGATGGCCGTGCCGGACGATAACCAAATGCGCGGGGAGCGTATGAAACGATTCCAGGACATGACGGTTCGGCTCAGCTGGTCGCTGGTGCTGATGGCTTTCAGCGTGCTGATTCTCGGCACCGGTGCGCTGGGGCTAGTCTCCAATCACTTGAGCCGTGATGCGTTTGGCACTCTTGAACGGCTCAACGTCGAGCAGGCTGGCGCGCTGAACCGCACCTATACCCGCGTGCTGCAGGCGCGGCTCGACATGGATCGTGCCGCCGAACTGATGCGTGCGCCAGCCTTCGAGCTGCCGGGGCCGGTACTTGAGCGGGCGCAGGAGAAGCTGGACGAAGCCGAGCTCGCCTTCCAGGCGTTTCTCGCCATTCCCATGGCCGAGCAGCGCGAGGCGAATATCGAGGCGCTTGCGGATCGCTACCAGTCATTGGTGAACAACAATCTGAAGCTACAGATGTTGTTGCTCGAGGAGGGTGACCATGCGGGGTATCGCTCCGGTCAGTCTCGCGTCAACGACAGTGCCCAGGCCTTCATCGAGGCGGCCGATACCTTTCTCGCCGCTTCGGCTGCCCAGGGAGAAGCCTTGACGCTACGTTTCGAGCGTCTGGCCGACTGGATGACCTGGGCCATCCTGGCGGCCCTGCTCGTTGCCGCCGTGATGATGGCGGGCGTCATTTGGGGCGTCACGCTCAACGTCATTCGACCGCTGCGTCGCATCGTCGCGCACTTCCAGCGTATTGCGAGGGGCGATTTGGCCGCTCCGATCGAGACGCGCGGACGCAACGAGATCGGCCAGCTTTATGCCGAGCTCGCCACCATGCAGCGCTCTCTTATCGAGACCGTGGGTTTTCTGCGTAGCGGCAGCGACTGTGTCCATTCGGGCAGCCGCGAGATGACCGGTCACAACCAGGCGCTGGCGGCACAGACCCGCCAGCAGGCGGTGGCGCTCGAGCAGACCGCCGCCAGCCTGGATCAGCTCACGGTAGCGGTGGCGAGTAATGCCGACAATGCGCGGCGTGTGGGGGAAACCGCCTATGCCGCCACGCAGCGAGCCCGTGAAGGCGAGGAGGTGATCACCCGCTTCGTTGCCACCATGGAGGAGATTCACAGCCACTCCGAGGAAATCGTGGCCATCATCGGGCTGATCGAAAGCATCGCCTTCCAGACCAACATCCTGGCCCTCAATGCTTCCGTGGAAGCGGCGCGTGCCGGCGAGCAGGGCAAGGGCTTTGCCGTGGTGGCCAGCGAAGTCCGCACCCTGGCATCGCGCAGCGCCGATGCGGCGAGGGACATTCGCCACCGCATCCAGGCCTCCCAGTCGAGCGTGGCCGAGGGCAATTCCCTGTCGGTTCGAGCTGCCGAACATACCCATGGCATCATCGAGGCCATCGAACGGGTGGATAGGCTCATGGAACAGGTCGTGCAGGCCTCCGGCGAGCAGCGCCTCGGTATCGAGGAGGTAAACCGCGCCATGAGCCAGATGGAGGTGGCAACTCGTGAGAGCAGCCTGCTGGTTGATCAGGCCGCCGACGGTGCCAGGGAGCTCGAAGCCCAATCGTTGCACATGCAGGAGCAAGCCAAGCGCTTCGCGCTACCCGCAACGCTGGCCACTCAGGCTGAAGCACAACGATCGAGTGCGCCCTGGGTCGGTGTCGAGGAGTGGGGCACGGCTGAAGCGACTGACGCCACCAGGCAGCGTCATGACGAACGGGCGCTCGAGCCGGCCTAGCGGTTCATTCCTGGTGCACCGCTGCGGGCGGATGCGTGGCCGGATCGGCAAGCCCGCGCAGCGCCCACAGGCCGAGGATCGGCCCCGGTAGTAACCACCACAGGACCCAGGTGCCCTGCAGCGACCACAGCGAGGTGGTCAGCGAAATGGCAGGAATGGTCAGGGCGAAGCCCACGGCATTCATCACGGCAAGTGTCGAACCGACACGCTCGCGCGGTGCCGTGGCCGCTGCCAGGGCCGAAAACTGCGGCGAATCGGCGATTACCGTGAGGCCCCACAGGAACAGCAGCGCCAGCAACAGACCCGGCGGCGCCCAGGCCAGCAGCGGATAGGTCAGGCAGATCGCACCGGAGGCCGTCAGCGCCCAACGAGCCACCCACAGGCTGCCCAGGCGTCGGCTCAACAGGCCGCCGCCGACGCAGCCCACCAGCCCCAGCGCGATGATGCCGAACGACAGCCAGGCCACCAGGTCGGAAGACGCCATGAGTCGCTGGACTTCGCGATGAACCAGGAAGGGCGTCAGCATCCACAGGGCGTAGAGTTCCCAGCAGTGGCCGAAATAGCCACCCGCCACGGCGCGAAAACGCCCCTCGTTCAGGGCTGTCAGGCCTTCGCTAAGGCGTACCCTGCCAGCTGGCGGCGGCAGGTGTGGGCCATCGCCCAGGGCGTGGACCATGGCGCCTCCCAGCAGCGCCAGCAGCGAGGCGCCCAACAGCGGCCACTCCCAGGGCATACCCAAAGTGCTCCCTCGCAGCAAGTGCGGCAGGGCGGTGCCCAGGGTCAGCATGCCTACCAGCCAGGCGAGCGCCGCCCCGGTATGCTTCGGCGTCCAGCCGATTACCAATTTCATGCCCAGTGGATAAATGCCTGCCAGGCACAGCCCGGTGGCGAAGCGCAGCAGCACCGCCAGGGGAAACTGTGCCGCCGTCAGGATGAAACCGGCATTGACCATAGCACCCAGCAGGCAAGAGGCGGCAAAGATACGGTTGGCGCGGAAGCGATCGGCTAGGCCCGTTGTGGCGATGAATAGCGTGCCGCAGATGAAGCCTGCCTGCACGGCGAGTGTCAGGCGTCCCAGGTCGACCTCGGAGAAAGCGAGATCGTGCGCGAGCGACAGGCCAACGCCATTGACGCTGAACCAGAGAGAGGTGCCGCAGAGCTGGGCCAGGACGATGACGGCCAGGGGGTGGCGTTGCCACAAGTGCGTCTTCATACCTCTATCGTTACCGCGCCGATGGGGTAAGACAAGGCGCCATTCGTCGCGTTTCATACCCATGGCCTCAAGAGGTCCCATGACGCAGTGGCGGTAGCGGCTGTCAAAAATTTGACATGTCGGTTCTGTATATATGTAATTCCATATATTTGTGGGGTTCGATCATGGTCAAGCAGCGAGTGCTCTTTCTGTGTAATGCCAATTCCGCCCGCTCCCTGATGGGAGAGGCGCTGCTCCGGCATATGGCCAACGACCGCTTCGATGCCTTCAGTGCAGGTACCGAACCTGACAGGCCGCAGGAGCTGGCCCTGGCGGCCTTGAAGAAGCAAGGCATCGCCACCGAGGGGCTCTCCAGCAAGCCGCTGGAGAGTTTCGAAGGCCAACAATTCGATACGGTGATAGTTCTCTGCGACAAGGCGCAGCAGGCGTGCCGGAACTGGCGCGGTAGCAGCGACGAGCATCTCTACTGGGACATTCGCGATCCGCGCCTGATCGACCGCGCCGACGCCTACGAGCAGGCGCTGGGTGAAATCCGCCGGCGCCTGTCGCTCTGGCTGGCGATCAAGGCGCGCGACGATCATACAAATTCCTGACGCTCATTCCGCGCCCTGGCATTCTTGTTCAAGCCACCGAGGACAACATGACAATTCGTATCGGTATCAACGGCCTTGGCCGCATGGGGCGGCTTTCCCTGCGCTGCCTGTGGCCCCATGTGGCGCGCGGTGATGTCGAGATCGCCCATCTCAACGATCCGGGTGGCGACGCGGCAACCTTCGCCCACCTGCTCGAGTTCGACTCCGTGCATGGCCGCTGGACACCATGGCAGGGGTTCCAGGCCGAAGAGGAGGCGCTGGTGATCGATGGCCGGCGCATTCCGTTCAGCGGCAACCGTGAGCTGGGTGACAGCGACTGGTCGAGCTGCGACGTGATCATCGAGGCTTCCGGCAAGATGAAAAGCCGGGACAAGCTGCAGGCCTACCTGGACCAGGGCGTCTCCCGTGTCGTGGTGACCGCGCCCATGAAGGAGGAGGGCGTTCTCAACGTGGTAATGGGCGTCAACGACGATCTTTACGACCCTTCCGCGCATCGCATCGTCACCGCGGCGAGCTGCACCACCAACTGCCTGGCGCCAGTGGTCAAGGTGATACTCGATAGCTTCGGCATTCGTCATGGCTCGATGACCACCGTGCACGACATTACCAACACCCAGTCGATCCTCGACACGCCGCACAAGGACCTGCGTCGGGCGCGTGCCAATAGCCAGAGCCTGATTCCCACGACGACCGGCTCGGCCAAGGCGATCACCGCCATCTTTCCCGAGCTCGAAGGCAAGCTCAACGGCCATGCCATCCGCGTGCCGCTGCTCAATGCCTCCTTGACCGACATGGTCTTCGAGCTCGAGCGCAGTGTCACCGAAGAGGAGGTCAACGCAGCGCTAAAGGCCGCCGCCGAGGGGGAACTGGCCGGCATCCTGGGCTATGAGGAACGCCCGCTGGTTTCGGTCGACTACCGTACCGACCCGCGCAGCTCGATCATCGATGCGCTGTCGACCATGGTCGTCAACGGCACGCAGCTGAAGCTGTATGCCTGGTACGACAACGAGTGGGGTTATGCCAACCGCACCGCCGAGCTGGCCCTGAAGGTGGGGAGCGAGCAGGTGAGCCGTGGCTGAGTCGCTGGCCGCGCGACTGCGCGGGCTGCCCTTCGAGGTCCGCCAGTACCTGTTGATCACCGGCAACTACTGGGCCTTCACGCTCACTGACGGCGCCCTGCGCATGTTGGTAGTGCTGCACTTCCACCAGCTCGGCTACTCGCCGCTGGAGGTGGCGCTGCTGTTCCTTTTCTACGAAGCCTTCGGCGTGGTCACTAATCTGGTCGGCGGCTGGCTCGGGGCACGGCTTGGCCTCAACCGCACCATGAACATGGGCCTTGGCCTGCAGATCGTTGCCCTGGCCATGTTGATGGTGCCCGCCGCGGCGCTCACCGTGCCCTGGGTGATGGCCGCCCAGGCCCTCTCGGGCATCGCCAAGGACCTCAACAAAATGAGCGCCAAGAGCGCGGTCAAGGTGCTGGTGCCCAAGGAGAGTGCCAGCGCCCAGAGCGCCCTCTATCGCTGGGTGGCGATCCTCACCGGCTCGAAGAACTCCCTCAAAGGGGCCGGTTTCTTCCTTGGTGGGTTGCTGCTGACGCTGATTGGCTTCCGCGGCGCGGTGATCGCCATGGCGCTGATGCTCGTCGCGGTGCTGGTCATGTCGTTACTGCGTCTGAAGGCCGATCTGGGCCGTCAGAAGCGCAAGCCCAAATTCAGCGAGGTGTTCTCCAAGTCGCGGGCGATCAACGTGCTCTCGGCGGCCCGGCTCTGCCTGTTCGCCTCACGCGATGTCTGGTTCGTGGTGGCCCTGCCGGTGTTCCTCTACGACCAGCACGGCTGGAGCCACTGGACGGTGGGAGGACTGCTGGCGATCTGGGTAATCGGCTACGGCGGTGTTCAGACCCAGGCACCACGCCTCACCAGCCTGATCCGGGGCGGTGCGCGCATGACCACCGCGTCCTGGGCCCTGGCGCTGGCCGGGTTGCCGGCGCTGCTGGCCTTGCTGCCGTTGGCCGAGGTCGGCTGGCTGGTGACGGGGCTGCTCGCCTTCGGCGTGCTCTTTGCCATCAACTCGAGCTGGCATAGCTACCTGATCGTTCACTACGCGCGCGCCGACGGGGTCTCCATGGACGTGGGCTTCTACTACATGGCCAACGCCATGGGCAGGCTGCTGGGGACGTTGCTGTCCGGGTGGGGTTATCAGGTTTATGGGCTGACCGCCTGCTTGTGGATCTCGGCGGCGCTGGTGGCGGCAAGTGCGCTGATGGCACTGGCGCTGCCGCGGGATCCAGTCTCACACGCCGCTGCGAATGACGAAAGCAGCAAGTTAGATAATAGGTAATGACGTGATTTCCTTGGCACCAACTCGATTCTTTAAATGCCTGGGCGACGATACCCGGCTGCTGCTGACCTTGCTGATTCACAGCGAAGGCGAACTCTGTGTATGCGAATTGACGCATGCGCTCAAGGAGTCGCAGCCCAAGATCTCTCGTCATCTGGCCCAATTGCGTGCTTGTGGATTGCTCAAGGATCGACGCGAAGGGCAGTGGGTCTACTATGATCTGGTGCCTTCACTGCCCGGTTGGGCAAGGTGCGCTCTGAAGGCGGCGGCGGCAGGTGACGCCGACCGCCTGCTTGCACGACAGCGGCGCCTGGCCGAGATGGGCAATCGCCCGGAAAGGCGGGTGGCGATGTGCTGAAAGAGAGCGGCTTGTCACTGCTCACTACGCCGTATCGCGACATATGAGATGGCTAACAGCTACCAAGAAGCAGCGACGTGATAATGAGCGAAGCCATGCCCAAGGACGCAGCCAGGGAGCCAAAGTCATGACACAGCAGGCGATGACCGAGACGGCTGGGCGTGTCGGTGAAGTCTTCAAGGCCTTTCTGCTGCTGGGGCTGACCTCCTTCGGCGGGCCTATTGCTCATCTCGGCTACTTTCGCACCGAGTTCGTGGCGCGGCGCAAATGGCTGGACGAGCAAGCGTATGCCGATCTGGTGGCGCTGTGCCAATTCCTGCCCGGCCCGGCCAGTAGCCAGGTGGGCTTTGCCCTAGGACTGATGCGTGCCGGCCCCTGGGGTGCTGCCGCCGCGTGGCTGGCCTTCACCTTGCCCTCGGCCCTGGTGCTGGTGCTGTTCGCCTATGGCGCTGCGGTCATGGAGGGGCCGGTGGGGCGAGGCATCATCCATGGGCTCAAGATTGTCGCCGTTGCCATCGTGGCGCATGCCGTATGGGGCATGGCGAAAAACCTATGCCCCGATCGTCAGCGGGCTACCATTGCCTTGGTGGCAGTCCTTATCGTGGTGTTGGTAAACGGCCCACTGGGCCAGGTGGGGGGCATCCTGGCCGGGGGGCTGGCCGGCATCTGGTTGTGTCGCGGTCATGCCACGGTCACTGCGAGCCACCTGTATCTGCCAGTTTCCCGCACTGCCGGCGGGGCTGCCCTCGTGCTTTTCGTTGTCCTATTGGCTGGACTGCCACTCCTTACATGGGGTATCACGAGCCAGACGCTGGAGGTAATGGATGCGTTCTATCGCGCCGGGGCGCTGGTGTTCGGCGGCGGCCATGTCGTTTTACCATTACTCGAAGCTGAAGTGGTGCAATCCGGCTGGGTGAGCTCGGATGCCTTCTTGACGGGCTATGGTGCAGCGCAGGCGGTTCCTGGGCCGCTTTTCACCTTTGCCGCTTATCTTGGCAGCGTGTTGGAACCTGCCCCCAATGGTTTGGTTGGTGCGATCATTGCGCTATTGGCCATTTTCCTACCCGGAATGCTGCTTCTGGTTGCGATACTGCCGTTCTGGAACACCTTTCGCCAATTGGTGGCCGCCCAGGCCTTGATGCGTGGTGCCAACGCTGCCGTCGTCGGTATCCTGGGCGCCGCGCTGTATCACCCGGTGTGGACGAGCGCTATTCTCGATCCCTACGATTTCGCGCTGGCACTGACGGGCTTCGTGCTATTGAGCATATGGAAAATGCCGGCTTGGGCCGTGGTCCTGATCGTGGGTACGGGAGGGCTGGCGATCAGCTTGCTATCGGTGGCTGCACTTTAAAGGCTAGTCCCAGTCGATGCAGATGATATGGACTCCCCCCTCCGACGGCATCGCGATGTGCCAGATTAGAGGGTGCATCAACCCATACGGAAGAGG
>NZ_JAAQTO010000055.1 GCF_011742165.1 Billgrantia bachuensis
ATCCACTACTACAACCATGAGCGCATCAAGGTGAAGCTAAAAGGCCTGAGCCCTGTAGAGTACAGAGCCCAGGCCTTAGGGCCGCCTGAATGAACCGTCCAACTATTGGGGGTCAGTTCATATTGGCGGGGCCCGTATCGCAACCTTGCTTTCGATCAAGCAAAATTCTGTGCGACGAAGTCCCAGTTCAGCACGTTCCACACGTTCTCGAGATACTTCGGACGCGCGTTGCGGTAATCGATGTAGTAGGCATGCTCCCACACGTCGATGGTCAGCAGCGGAGTCTGGCCGTGGGCGATCGGGGTATCGGCGTTGCTGGTATTGACGATGTCGACGCCGCCGTCTGCGGTCTTGATCAGCCAGGTCCAGCCGGAGCCGAAGTTGGCCACGGCATTCGCGTTGAAGGTCTCCTTGAACTTGGCAAAGGAGCCGAACTTGGCATTGATCGCCTCGGCCAGTGCCCCCGTCGGCTCGCCGCCGCCGTTGGGCGCCAGGCAGTGCCAATAGAAGGTGTGGTTCCAGACCTGCGCCGCCTGATTGAACAGGCCGCCGGAGGAGGATTGGATGATCTCCTCGAGGGACTTGTTGGCGTCGTCGGTACCTTCGGTCAGCTCGTTGAGCTTGTTGACGTAAGCCTGGTGGTGCTTGCCGTAATGGTATTCCAGGGTCTCGGCGGAGATATGCGGCTCGAGAGCGTTCTTTTCATAGGGCAGTGCCGGCAGTTCGAATGCCATTATTGTGGCTCCTTGCTACTCACGGTGGGTGGCGGGGCTCGTTCAAGGCAAATCCGATGGCTCCCGACTTGCCTTGTGAGTATCCCGCCGCTATTTTCCAAGAAACCACTAGATTAATTCCAGCCGCCCTTATGTCAAGCAATCGCGATGGAAAAGCCTTCGGCAACCCGGCGGATAGCGCTGAAAGGCTACTTCACCTGCTCAAGACACGCGGCCCTCACTCCGCCGCGGCCCTGGGCGAGTGGCTCGGCACCAGCGGTGAGAATGCCCGCCAGCAGCTCAACAAGCTGGCCCGGCAGGGGCTGGTGACCCAGCGCCCACTACCGGGTGGCGTCGGCCGGCCAGTGATCGAGTGGAGTCTCAGCGAAGCCGGCCATGCCCGCTTTCCCGATGGCCATGCCGAGCTGGCATCGCGACTGATTCTCAGCGTGCGCGATACTCTGGGCGATGAAGCGCTGGCGCGACTGGTCGAGGCGCGCCAGGGCGAAACGCTGGCGCAGTATCGTCAGGCATTGGCCGCCGCCACGAGTCTCGAGGCCCGCGTCGAACGCCTGGCCGAAATCCGCACCCGTGAGGGCTACATGGCGGAGTGGCAGCGCGAGGAGGACGGCAGCCTGCTGCTGATCGAAAACCATTGCCCGATCTGCCAGGCCGCCCGCACCTGCCCGGACTTCTGCCGTGCCGAGTTGGAGGTCTTTCGCGCCGTGCTGGGAGATGACGTTCAGGTCGAGCGCACCGACCATGTGCTGGCCGGCGCGCGGCGCTGCGTCTACCGCATCGACAAGGGTTAGGCTCTAGGGAGCGATGCCCTGTCCGCAGCCATTATATGTCTGCCCGTCTATTGTCAGCGTTACCCGGGCCGGAAACGGTTCGCCGCTCATATCGTCGAAGCAGGCGCGCGCCTCCAGGCGCAGCTCGAAGGGCTGAGCGGTTTGCGCGCTGGCAAGCATCACCCGACCATTGGCATTGTCCATACCGGTAACACGATAGGGCAGCGTCATTTCTCGTGCGCCGTAATCGAGTACCAGGGTCAGCTCGGGCGCGTCGTGGGCCAGATTGACGTTCCAGCCGGGCTCATTGCCGCGGCCATGGAACATCACGCCGGGGCGCTGCTCGCGAGTCAGCGCCGGGCGTGCCATGGCGGCGCTGCAATCCAGTTGGCCATTGGCGCTCTCCACCACGGCCTCCCCGCCCTTGTTCCAGAAGCTGAGGTCACCCTGTTGGTAACGGGCGCCACTGGCTACCACCGCCGGCGACAGGCGGTAGGCGCCGTGGGCCGACCACAGCCGCAGCTCGCGCTCGCCGAAGGCGGTGACCAGATCCTGTTGCGGCGTGCAGCGCCAGGCCTCGAGGCGCTCGGCGCCGCCGGGAAACAGCATCGAAGGCAGCAGCGGCGCCGCGCTGGCGAGCTTGTCGGCGCCGGGCCGCGCCCCGTCGAGCGTTGCCGTGGCACAGCCGCTCAGTAGCAATGAGCCGGCGACGAACAGCGCCGGGCGGAGGGAAGTGAGGAAGCGAAGCGACATGGCGGTTCCTTGAAGTGTTCGAACGGCCACAGCATACCAGGCACCGGCGCCTCCCGGCCCGGTGCCCGTTACACGCGCTGCGAACGCAGCGCACCATCTGCCTCAACCGTAGCGGCGGCGCAGCTCCCGTGCTGCCTCGACCATGTTGGCCAGTGCCGGCTCCACTTCGGTCCAGCCGCGGGTCTTGAGGCCGCAATCCGGGTTGACCCACAGCCGTTCGACGGGAATGCGCTCGGCTGCCTTCTCCATCAGCTGTACCATCCACGCCACCTCGGGCACGTTGGGCGAATGGATGTCATAGACGCCCGGGCCGATCTCGTTGGGATAGGCGAAGTCCTGGAAGGCGCCGAGCAGCTCCATGTTCGAGCGCGAGGTCTCGATGGTGATGACATCGGCATCCAGCGCCGCGATGGCCGCAATGATGTCGTTGAACTCCGAGTAGCACATGTGGGTGTGGATCTGGGTAGCGTCGCGTGCCACCGAAGCGGTCAGGCGAAAGCAATCCACGGCCCAGTCGAGATAGCTCTGCCACTCGCCCTGGCGCAGCGGCAGTCCCTCGCGTAGCGCCGGCTCGTCGATCTGGATCGCCGGGATGCCGGCAGCCTCGAGATCGGCGACCTCGTCGCGCAGGGCCAGGGCGATCTGCCGACAGGTCACCTCCCGCGGTTGGTCGTCACGCACGAAGGACCACTGCAGCATGGTCACGGGCCCGGTGAGCATTCCCTTCATCGGCCGCTCGGTCAGCGACTGGGCATAGCGGCTCCAGGCCACCGTCATCGCCACCGGCCGAGTCACGTCGCCGACGATGACCGGCGGCTTGACGCAGCGCGAGCCGTAGCTCTGCACCCAGCCGTTGCGAGTAAAGACGTAGCCGTCGAGCTGCTCGCCGAAGTACTCGACCATGTCGTTGCGCTCGGCCTCTCCGTGCACCAGCATGTCGAGCCCCAGCACCTCCTGGCGGCGGACGGCATCGGCGATCTCGTCGCGCATCTGCGCCTCGTAGGCATCGCGCCCCAGTTCACCGTTCTTGTGGGCGCGGCGGGCGGCGCGAATCTCCGGGGTCTGCGGAAAGGAGCCAATGGTGGTGGTAGGGAACAAAGGCAAGTCCAAGGTTTGGCGCTGAGCCCGGGCCCTGACCGGGTAGGGATTGTCGCGAGATCGTTCGGCGTCACCGATGCTGGCCAGGCGCTGGGCAACCTCGGGTCGGTGCAGCCGCGGCGAGGCACGCCGGGCGTCCAACGCTGCCGTGGCGGCGGCAACCCGGGCGCGATCCTCGTCATTGCCCCGGTTGCCGAGCAACCGCGCCAGGGTGACCGTCTCGTCGAGCTTCTGGCGCGCGAAGGAGAACCAACTCTTGAGCTCCTCGTCGAGCTCTTTCTCGGCTTCGAGATCCACCGGCACGTGAAGCAACGAACAGGAGGGTGCTATCCACAGGCGTTCGCCGAGACGCATACGGGCGTTTGCCAGACGCTCGTGCAGGGCACCCAGGTCGGCACGCCAGACGTTGCGCCCGTCGATGGCGCCTACCGACAGCACCTTGTAGCCGGGCAGATTGTCGAGTACCGCGGTCAACTGCTCGGGGGCGCGCACGGTGTCGATATGCAGGCCATCCACCGGCAGGCTCACCGCCAACTGCAGGTTGTCTCCCAGGCCACCAAAGTAGGTGGCCAACAGCAGCTTGACCGGTGCCGAACGCAGGGCGTTGTAAGCGAATTCGAAGGCGCTTCGCCACTCCGCCGGTAGATCCTGCACCAGCGCCGGCTCGTCGAGCTGGACCCACTCCACGCCCTGCTTGGCCAGGCGCGCCAGGATCTCGGCATAAACCGGCAGCAGCGCCTCGAGCAGGCTCAGGCGGTCGAACTCGACCTCGCGTCCCTTGCCTAGCCACAGCCAGGTCAGCGGCCCGGTGAGCGTTACCTTGACCGGATGCCCTGCCGCACGCGCCTCGGCCACCTCATCGAATAGTCGCGAGCTGGCCAGTTTGAACTGCTGCCCTTCGTGCAGCTCCGGGACCAAATAGTGATAGTTGGTATCGAAGTACTTGGTCATCTCGCAGGCCGCAGCCGGCGCACCACTAGGGGCACGTCCGCGGGCCATGCGGAACTGGGTGTCGAGATCGACCTCGCCGCGGGCAATCTCCTCCTCGGCGGCGAAACGCGCCGGCACGGCACCCACCAGGGTGGTGACGTTGAGCACCTGATCATAGAAGGCAAAATCACCCACGGTGACAAGATCGAGGCCGGCAGCGCACTGCGCTTGCCAGTGGCGCGCCCGAAGCTCGCGGCCGCTGGCCTCGAGGCCGTCACGGTCGAGTTCGCCACGCCAGTAGGCCTCGACGGCATGCTTGAGTTCGCGGGCGGCGCCGATTCGCGGATAGCCAAGCACATGAGCTGATGTCATGATAAGTCCCTCTACGCATGAATGATGTCGCAGAGTCTCGCTGCCGCCTGCTCGTGAATCAAACTAAATATATTAACTCTAAACTTGAAAGAAACTCATGATAGAACTTCGTCATCTGCGAACCCTGGTTGCCCTGCGCGATGCCGGCTCGCTGGTGGAAGCCGCCGAGCGGGTTCACCTGACCCAGTCGGCCTTGTCGCATCAGATCAAGGACCTCGAAGAAAGGCTGGGTACCGCACTGTTCGTGCGCAAGTCACGACCGGTGGAATTCACCCGTGCCGGCCAGCGTCTGCTCACCCTGGCCGAGCAGGTGCTGCCGCTGGTGCGCATGGCCGAACGCGACGTGGCCCGGCTGATCGGCCACGAGCCGGGGCGCCTGCATATGGCGATCGAATGCCACAGCTGCTTCCAGTGGCTGATGCCGACCATCGACTACTTCCGCGACCATTGGCCGGAAGTGGAGATCGACATTCCCGGCGGGCATCACTTCGATCCGCTGCCGGCATTGGCCCGCGAGCAGCTCGACCTGGTCATCACCGCCGACCCGCAGCCGCTGGCCGGGGTCTACTACGAGCCACTGTTCCGCTATGAAGGCCTGCTGGCCGTCGCTCGCCAGCATCGCCTGGCCGACCATGCCTTCATCGAGCCCGCGGAGCTGGCCGAGGAAACCCTGATTACCTACCCCGTGGAGCGGGCGCGCCTGGACGTCTTCACCCAGTTCCTCGATCCCGCCGGCGTACGCCCCCGCGAGATACGCACCGCCGAACTCACGATCATGATGATGCAGCTGGTGGCCAGCGGCCGAGGTGTCTGCGCGCTACCCAACTGGGCACTGACGGAGTACCTGGAGCGCGATTACGTGAAGGCAGTTGGTCTAGGCGAGACGGGCATGTGGAGCACGCTCTACGCGGCCATTCGCGACGAGAGCCGGGAGCAGCCGTGGATGGAGGACTTCCTGCGCACGGCCCGCGAGACATCCTTCGCCGTGCTGGAGGGCATCAAGCCGGCTTGACCGGCAGCTTGGCCTTGCTGGCCGGCAATCCCCGCGGCAGCAGCAACGAGAAGCGCGCACCGCCCAACTCCTGGCTGTCGTCGACCACTACACTGCCGCCGTGCCAGGTCATGATCTTCTGCACGATGGAGAGCCCCAACCCATAGCCCCCGCTGCGCCGGGTGCGGCTGTCGTCAAGCCGGGCGAAAGGTTTGAAGATGGCTTGGCGTTCGCCAGCCGGCACGCCGGGGCCGTCGTCCTCGATATCCAGGCGGACCAGGCGAGACTCGAGAGAAAGCCGCACCAGGACGCGTGACCGGGCATGACGGCAGGCATTGGCCACCAGGTTCTGCAGCGCCCGCTGCAGGTAGCGCGGGTCGGCCTGTACTTCCACCTCGGGCCCCGGCGCCAGCTCCAGGCGAAGGTGCGCATGTAGCGGGGTCAGCGTCTCGATCACTCGCTCGGCGATCGCGCGGCAATCGACCTGGGTACGCTCCAGCTCGGCCCCGTTGACGATACCGCTGTCGAGCCGTGCATAGGTCAGGATCTCGTCGATGAGCTGGTCGAGTTCCTCGATATCGCTGTCGATGCCATGCAGCTGGCGGTGAACGGCGGGGTCGTCGGTCATGTCCTCGACCATCTGCATGGCGAAGCGTATGCGCGCCACTGGCGTACGCAGCTCGTGTGACACTGCACGGATCATCTCCTGCTGCGAACGCAGCAGCGACTGCACCTGAGCCGCCATGGCGTTGAAGGCCATGCCCACGCGGCCGATGAAACCGCCCGCGTCGACCTTGACCCGGGTATCGAGGCGGCCACTGGCAATGCGCCCCGCGGCCAGTTCGAGCCGCGCCAGGCGCGCCTCCACGCCACGTACGATCAGGTAGATGATGGCGGCAAGCACGCCGAGCATGATCACCAGCACCAGCAGCAACAGAGAAATGGGGGTGGGTTCCAGCGCCGAGACCGGACCGATCGACAGCCATTGGCGGGAGTCGTCGGCAGCCGGTACGGCAAGGTGAATGGTCAGCGCCCAGTGTCCCGGCATCAGGCGAATCACCAGTTCACCGTCACGCAGGCGGGTGAGCTGATGGCTGTCGAGCCCTTCGGGGGCCAGATCGTTGAGGCGTACCGGCAAGGCGTCGCTGGCCACGCCCTCGAGGCGCCGACGGCGACGATCGCCGTCCACTTCGGCCAGCCAATCACCCAGCATCTGGGCCAGGCCACGCAGCTGACGCTCGTTGAGCCCGGAGAGGCGAGCTTCCAGGATGCGCTCCTCGCGCGGCAGGCGCCGGTAGAGCCGCCAGCCCTCCTCCTCGTGCACCTTTACCAGAACCCGGCCACGCTCCAGACGACGTCGATCGAACCAGCCTAGCTCGGTGTCCTCCGGCTCACGCAGCGACAAGCGTATGTTGAGCAGATCCGATTGCTGGGTCAGCCAACTGCCACGCTCGTGGGCAGGCAAAGCCGCCACCCGCCAGGTGAGCAGCTGTAGCGGCGCTTCGGCCAGTTGCTCGCGATACTGCTCGATCCGCACCCGGTCTACCAGTGCCAGGCCCATCAGGGCCAGGCAGAAAGTCAGCAGCAGCGCCAGGGCCAAGGCCAGATAGACACGCAGGAAGGAGCCATCGGCCAGCAACCGCTGCATGGCTCAGGCATCCTTGACGAACAGGTAGCCCTTGCTGCGCACCGTCTTGATCCGGTGCGGATGGTTGGGGTCATCGCCGATCTTGGGACGAATCCGAGAGACCCGGACATCGATGGAGCGATCCTGGCCATCGTACTTGATGCCGCGCAGATCGCTGAAGATCTCCTCACGAGTGAGTACCCGGCCGGCGTTGCTGGCCAATAGCCACAGCAGATCGAACTCGGCGCTGGTCAGGTCGATGCGTTCACCTTGCAGCCAGGCTTCCCGGGTGGCGCTGTCGATCTCGAGATTGCCGAATGTGAGCCGGGCCTCACCGGAATGCTCGGCGTTCTCCGCTCGCCTCAGCAACGCCCGCATGCGTGCCAGCAGCACCCGGGGCTGGACCGGCTTGGGCACGTAGTCGTCGGCCCCCATTTCCAGCCCTAGCACCTGATCCATGTCGTCGGTGCGGGCGGTCAACATCAGTATCGGCCCAGCATAGTCGGGCCTGGCCCGGCGACAGATCGACAATCCATCCTCTCCGGGCAGCATCAGATCGAGGATCACCAGATCCGGCTGCAGCGTCAGTATCTGTTCGACACCTCGTGAGCCTTCGGCCTCCACCGTGACCTTGAATCCGTTGGATTCGAGATAGTCGCGGGTGAGTTCGGCCAGGCGCACGTCATCCTCGATAATCAGCACGTGTTCCATGTCGCTGCTTTCCAGGTTGTCATCCATCCTAGTCATCCCCGTGCTGGGCTTGGTTATCACTCGGGACACCCTGTCCCGCCAAATTACAGTTCAAGGATACCCGAAATAGCTTCTTTCGCCTGCCTTTCATACATTTCGCGTCCTTGCAGCTTGCCAGCGAAGCATAGCCCGGACTTGCGCAACAACCCAAAGGATGCCCCCCGACGAGTCACAGCTCGCCCACAGGTTATCCACTTGAAGGCGGCGAAAAAGCACACTATCTTGTGTTCTCAAAAGCGAATGATACAAGATGATGTGCATTTACCAAGCCTTACTTCGGCTGTCAATGCCTTCGTCGCCACAGACACCATCCCCACGCAGAAGGGATTACCGGCACATGGAACTTCAGACCCCCGCCCCCACCGACCTGTCGCTAACGGCTCCGCAAACCCTGCGCGTCATCAAGCGCAACGGCGATGTGGTGCCCTTCGATGCCGGCAAGATCGCCGTCGCCATGCGCAAGGCCTTCATTGCCGTGGAGGGCGACAACGTCAGTGCCTCCTCGCGGGTTCGCGACTTCGTGGAACAGGCCAGCCAGGCCATTGCTCGCGCCTTCCTGCGCCGCATGCCGGACGGTGGCACCGTACACATCGAGGACATCCAGGACCAGGTGGAGCTGGCCTTGATGCGCGCCGGCGAGCAGAAGGTCGCCCGCGCCTATGTACTCTACCGCGAGGAGCACGCCCGAGCCCGCGCCGCGGCCGGTGCCGAGATCGAGAAACCGCATCCCACGCTCAACGTCACCCTGGCCGACGGTAGCCGTCGCCCGCTGGACCTCGGCCGCATCGAGACGCTGGTGTTCGATGCCTGCGCGGAACTCGAGAACGTCGACCCCAACCGCATCGTCGAGGAATCGCTGAAGAACCTTTACGACGGCGTCTCGGTGGATGGCGTCTCCCAGGCGCTGATGATGACTGCGCGTACTCTGGTGGAGAAAGAGCCCAACTACACCTACGTCACCGCCCGTCTGCTGCAGGACAACCTGCGCCGCGAGGCGCTGTCGTTCCTCGGCATTGCCGAGGAGGCCACCTTCGGCGATATGGCCGAACTCTACAAACCGGCTTTCCAGGCCTATGTGGCCAAGGGTATCGAATTCGAACAGCTCGATCCGGCACTCGCCGAGTTCGACCTCGAGCGGCTGGGCGATGCCCTCGATCACTCCCGCGACAACGCCTTCACCTACCTGGGCCTGCAGACGCTCTACGACCGCTACTTCATCCACCGCGACGACCTGCGTTACGAGCTGCCCCAGGTGATGCTCATGCGCGTAGCCATGGGCCTGGCGTTGAACGAGGACGACCGAGAGGCGCGTGCAATCGAGTTCTACGAGTTGCTCTCCAGCTTCGACTACATGGCTTCCACGCCGACGCTGTTCAACTCGGGCACCGTGCGCAGCCAGCTCTCCAGCTGCTACCTCACCACCGTGCCCGACGAACTCGACGGCATCTACAGTGCCATCCGCGACAACGCCCTGCTATCCAAGTGGGCCGGGGGCCTGGGCAACGACTGGACCCCGGTACGCGCGCTGGGCTCCTACATCAAGGGCACCAACGGCAAGAGCCAGGGCGTGGTGCCGTTCCTCAAGGTGGTCAACGATACCGCGGTGGCAGTGAACCAGGGTGGCAAGCGCAAGGGGGCGGTATGCGCCTACCTCGAGACCTGGCACCTCGACGTCGAGGAATTCCTCGAGCTGCGCAAGAACACCGGCGACGACCGCCGCCGCACCCATGACATGAACACCGCCAACTGGGTGCCCGACCTGTTCATGAAGCGTGTGTTCGACGACAAGGAGTGGACGCTTTTCTCACCCGCCACCTGCCCCGACCTGCACGACCTCTACGGCGCCGCCTTCGAGAAGCGCTACGAGGAGTACGAGGCAATGACCCGCTCCGGGCAGCTCAAGCTGTTCAAGCGCGTACGCGCCAAGGACCTGTGGCGCAAGATGCTCTCGATGCTGTTCGAGACCGGCCACCCCTGGATCACCTTCAAGGATCCGTGCAATCTGAGAAGCCCCCAGCAGCACGCCGGCGTAGTGCACTCCTCCAACCTGTGCACCGAGATCACCCTGAACACCAGCGTCGATGAGATCGCGGTATGCAACCTGGGTTCGGTCAACCTGGCCCAGCACGTGACCGACGGCAAGCTCGACGACGACAAGCTGAAGAAGACCGTGCGCACCGCCGTGCGCATGCTCGACAACGTCATCGACATCAACTACTACGCGGTGCCCCAGGCCAGGAACTCCAACTTCAAACATCGTCCGGTGGGACTCGGCATCATGGGCTTCCAGGACGCGCTCTATGCCCAGGATATCGCCTACGCCTCAGAAGAGGCGGTGGCGTTCGCCGATCTCTCGATGGAGCTGGTCAGCTACCACGCCATCGAGGCCTCCAGCGACCTGGCCGCCGAACGCGGCCGCTACGAGAGCTTCGAGGGCTCGCTGTGGAGCCAAGGCGTGCTGCCCATCGACTCCATCGAGAAGCTGAAGACCGAGCGCGGCGAGAAGTACATCGAGGTCGATACTTCTGCCACTCAGGATTGGCAGCGCATCCGCCAGAAGATCGCCGAGCAGGGCATGCGCAATTCGAACGTGATGGCCATCGCCCCCACCGCGACGATCTCCAATATCTGTGGCGTGTCGCAGTCGATCGAGCCGACCTATCAGAACCTCTACGTGAAGTCGAACCTCTCCGGCGAATTCACCGTGGTCAATGCCTATCTGGTCCACGACCTGAAGGCGCGCGACCTGTGGGACGAGGTGATGATCAACGACCTCAAGTATTACGACGGCAGCGTGCAGCCCATCGAGCGGGTTCCGGAAGACCTCAGGGCAAAGTACGCCACCGCCTTCGAGATGGAGCCGAAGTGGCTGGTGGAGGCTGCCGCAAGGCGCCAGAAGTGGATCGACCAGGCCCAGTCGTTGAACCTCTACATCAAGGGCGTTTCCGGCAAGAAGCTCGACGTGACCTACCGCATGGCGTGGTTCCGCGGGCTCAAGACCACTTATTACCTGCGCGCCCTGGGTGCCACCTCGGTGGAAAAATCCACGGTCGAGCGCGGCACGCTCAACGCGGTGAGCAACCAGGCCTCAGGCAGTGCCCCTGCCCCCCAGGCACAATCCGCTCCAACGACTCGCGAGCCTCGCGGCGTAGAGGATTTCCTCACCGGCAAGGCGGGCAGCGGCTCGCGGGCGCCTTCCGCGGGAGAAATGGACGACCTGGGCTGCGAGGCCTGCCAGTAACGACCAAGAGCGAAGAAGGAAGACGGCGCTGCGCGCCGATGAGGAGGGAAGAACATGGCGAGACTCCCTCTTCCGTCCGAAGGGCGCTTCCTTCTCATGCCTTCCATCTATTCCGAGGAACGAGGACAACATGCTGAACTGGGACGAATTCAACGAGGACGAGACTTCCGTCGCCGAGCAGCCGGCCAAGGCCGCACCGGCCTCCGCCGTCAAGCCTCAGCCCGCACCTGCCCCGAGCGAGGAGGTGAAGGAGAGCAGCGCTAGCTACAAGGTGGCCGAAAGCGACCGCCTGGCGCGGGCCCGCAAGTCGCTCGAGGAGCTCGACGTGGCCGCCGGTCTCGAGGAACTCGAGATGGGGGCGGCGCGCATCGAGGTCGACGACAAGCAGATGATCAACGCCCGCGCCGACCTCAACCAGCTGGTGCCCTTCAAGTACGAGTGGGCCTGGCAGAAGTACCTGGACGGCAGTGCCAACCACTGGATGCCCCAGGAAGTGAACATGAATGCCGACATTGCGCTGTGGAAGAGCCAGGACGGCCTGACCGCGGACGAACGCCGCATCGTCGAGCGCAGCCTGGGCTACTTCTCTACGGCCGATTCACTGGTCGCCAATAACCTGGTGCTGGCGCTCTACCGCTTGATCACCAACCCCGAGTGCCGCCAGTACCTGCTGCGCCAGGCCTTCGAGGAGGCGATCCACACCCACGCCTACCAGTACTGCGTGGAGTCGCTGGGCATGGACGAGGGCGAAGTCTTCAACATGTACCGCGAGGTCCCGTCGGTCGCCGCCAAGTCCGCCTGGAGCCTCAAGCACACCCAGTCGCTGGCGCGCCCCGACTTCAATACCGGCACCCCCGAGACCGACCAGGAATTGCTGCGCAACCTGGTGGCCTTCTACTGCGTCACCGAGGGCATCTTCTTCTACTGTGGCTTCAGTCAGATCCTCTCCATGGGCCGGCGCAACAAGATGACCGGGGTGGCCGAGCAGTTCCAGTACATTCTGCGCGACGAGTCCATGCACCTCAATTTCGGGGTCGACATGATCAACCAGATCAAGATCGAGAACCCGAACTTGTGGACGCCCGAGTTCCAGGACGAAGTCACCCAGATGATCCTCGAGGGCACCGAGCTCGAAATCGCTTATGCCCGCGACACCATGCCCCGCGGCGTGCTGGGCATGAACGCGGCGATCATGGAGGAGTACCTGCACTTCATCTGCAACCGCCGCCTGGCCCAGATCGGCCTCAAGGAACAGTTCCCCGGCGCGCAGAACCCGTTCCCGTGGATGAGCGAGATCATCGACCTGCGCAAGGAGAAGAACTTCTTCGAAACCCGCGTCACCGAGTATCAGGTGGGCGGCGCGCTCAGCTGGGATTGAGCTTCGGCAGCAACAAGCCCCACTCAGCGTCGAGTGGGGCACTTACCAAGCAGGAAAAGGAGTCGAAAGTCTTCATGTAGTCCCCCGGTATCCAACCAAGAGGTGCGTCATGTCCAGAATACGCGTTTCCGTGAAGCCACATCGTCGCTCAGCCCCTTCCCGACCCGCCAGGTCCTCGCCCAAGCCCGGGACCAAGACGGTGTTCATCAAGCCTCATCGCCGCTCGCCGCCAAAGTGATCTCCGCCCATCCGGCAAGCCTGGCTACGACCTTCAACGATTTCGAAGTGAGGTAAACGTCATGGGAAGTTACTACGCAAACGACAACGCTCGACTCAGTGGAACGCAAGCTCCCGGGGATTCTCAGGCATGGCAGCACGCACTGGATCTTGCCTTGGCCGCCCATAACAGTGAAGACGCCCTGGCCCGCTACCCGCACGTAGCCTTCGCTTTCCCTTCGTCAGCGCCCAACCCCTACTCCCGCGAATATCCGCTGCTCGACTATCGCGAGCTCAAGGAGTGGGCGAGTTCGCGGGGTTGGCGGGTCCGCCCTGCTCCCGAACGGGCGCCAGTGGGCGAGAAGTACAGCCCTCCGGTACGCTTCACGCGCTTGCCATCGCGCTACCACTGAAACCAGTTACCCAAGCGGCAGCGGACGGACGTCAAACGATCCGTGAAACAGGAATCGGGTTCATGAGTCCAGCTCGACAGACCACCTTGCGCATCGCCGCGGCACTGATCCTCGATCCAGAGGGTCGCATGCTGCTGGTGCGCAAGCGAGGTACCGAACGCTTCATGCAGGCCGGCGGCAAGCTCGAGCCCGGCGAACCCGCCGAGGCGGCCCTACGCCGTGAACTGTGCGAGGAACTCGGCCAAGCACCGATCGCCCTACGCCTGCTTGGCGAGTTCACAGCTCCTGCCGCCAACGAGCCCGGCTGTCAGGTCCATGCCTGGCTGTTCCAGGCCACGCTGCCGCCAGGCTCGCCGGTGGCCGCCGCGGAAATCGCCGAGCTTCGCTGGGTTACTCCTGATGAGGCACATGAGCTTCCTCTGGCGGCACTCACGCGCGATTATGTGCTGCCGCTGGCCATTCGGCTCCTTCGGCACGACAAGACGATGGCGTTGCCTTAAGGATCGTATCCTCCTACGCTCGGGTTAGCATGTAAGCCTGATGTGGCAAGGAGGCTCATCATCGGAACCGACTGGAAGGAGGGCAATCGGATCACCCTGTTGCCCGACAGTCGCCGCTTCGTGCCGGCTCTGCTCGAGGCCATCGATACCGCCCAGGAGTCGATCTGGCTCGAGCAGTACCTGGTCGAATCCGGGCGAGTGACACAACGTTTCTTCGAGGCGCTGATACGGGCAGCGCGGCGCGGTGTCGAAGTGCGCGTCCTGCTGGACAGCTTCGGTGCCACTGGCCTGGGCCAGCAAGAACGTACCCGACTGTCGGCTGCCGGGGTGGCGCTGTGTCACTACAACCCGTTCATGATGCGACGGCTGCGCCGCAACCTGATACGCACCCATCGCAAGCTGGTGCTGATCGATCGCCGCGTGGTCTTCACCGGCGGCTACTGTCTGACCGACGACTACCTGGGCGACTGGTTCGACCTGATGGTGAGGGCGGAGGGCCCGGTGGTGGCGGATGCGATTACGTTGTTTGCCGATCTCTGGGAATCTCCTCGCGTTCGTGGCGACAAGCCCCGGGTGGAGCGGCAGGCGGTACCCCAGCCACAGCCCGGGGGCATGGCAGCACGGCTGGTCCAGAACGAGGGCCATCGCAGCCCGACCATCCGCCGCTCGCTGCACCGGCAGATTGTCGCCGCTACACGTCGCGTATGGCTTTATACCCCCTATTTCCTCCCCTCGCGCCAATTGCGCCGGCTGATAAGGGAAGCGTCGGCACGAGGCGTCGACGTTCGTTTACTGGTAGCGGGCAAGGGGCACGATCACCCCAGCGTGCGTACTGCCGGGCAGTGCCACTATGGCCAGCTGCTCGACTCCGGCATCAAGATCTACGAGTACCAGCCTCGTTTCACCCATGCCAAGTTCTGCATCGTCGATGACTGGGCCACTGTGGGCTCGTGCAACTTCGATCACTGGAGCCTGCACTGGAATTTGGAAGCGAACCTGGAAGTGGAGAGCCCAACGTTCTGTGCCGACCTTGTCGAGCTGTTCGAAAGCCACAGCTTGGAGAGCATGCCGATTCTCGCCCAGGCATGGGAGAAGCGTTCGAGAACCCAGCGCCTTCGGGAACGTACTGCAGCGTTGGTCAGCGCCTGGCTGGCCGGGCTGCGTTGAGGAAGAGCTGATGACTGGGTAGCCTGACCAGCCATCAAGCATGCTAGCCGCCCTTTGCCGTCCCTTTTCGGTGGCTGCGCTGCCAGCGCCCGTAACGATAGGCGAACGGCGTCGCGGTGATGCCATGAGCGACCACCGATGCCATCACGATGAGACTGCCGACCGTCCAAGCCAGATCGTAACCGGTGCGGCTCGACACCAGCGTAGCGTAGTAGAGTGCCGATACACCTATCGGGCCGAACCAGCCCATGATCAGGGTGATCGGCAAGTTACGCATGGCTGGCAGCCAGGGTCGCAGTAGCAGGATGACGGGCAGGCGGCGAAATAGCAGCACGAGCAGGGTCAATAGCGCTCCTTGCAGGCCCAGCGCCTGCCACTCGGACCAAGGGGCGATCAGGCCGAACAGGACGAAAACCGGCATCGTCAGCAGGATATTGACCGCCTCCTGGACGTTGTCTTCCTCGCTGCGATCCTTGCCGCCCACCTCCTGGTCAAAGGCCAGGCCAGCAGCGAAGACACCCAGGATGCTGTTGGTTCCCAACAGTTGGGCCAGCCCTAGCACCAGAATAGTGAGTGCCAGGGTGATGGAAAGGAAAGAAGGCTGATCGAGAAAGCCACGCCCTTCCGACCATTGCAGAGCTCGCCCTGCAGCCCAGCCAAGCGCGATACCGATGAGCACGCCCCCACCGATTTCCCACAGCCAGACCCTGCCGAACCAGTCGAGCCATGCATCCCCGGCAGGCAGGGACAACAGCAAGATCGGCAGTAGTACGAAGGGGTAGGCCAGGCCATCGTTGGCGCCGGACTCACTGGAAAGCAGATGACGATAGCTGTCGGGAAGATTCTCCGTTGCCACTCCGCCAGTGACGATGGAAGACGCCACCACCGGATCGGTGGCGCAGACGGAGCCACCGACCAACAATGCCAATAACAAAGGCAGGCCCATGACCCAGTGAGTCAGCAACGAGCTGATGAGGAACATGGCCGGCATGGCGATACCCAGCAGCACCAGCAGCGAGCGCCAGTGTACGAAGGGATAGTTGGGCGGCAAGCGCAGCGCAATGCCCATCAGGCTGATGCCGAGCGTTAGCCGTGCCGTCTCCTCGAGTATTTTCTTTTCATTGCCCCACGTCATCGGGTCGAGGGCATCAAGACCATGAGGGCCCAGCGCTACACCGATCAGGAAGGCGAACAGTGGAGTAGAGAGCCAGGAGCGATCCAGCGGGCTCGACAGCAAGCCCACAACCAGCACCAAGCCACCCACTACCGCGAGCGCTAAGTTCAATTGCTCCATTCCGGCTCCTTCCGCTCCGTATCATCCCTTTCCCTACACTAGGCAATCAGACGCAAAGCGTAAAACCGAGCATCGCCGCCGCCGAGACAAGATTGCACGGTGAATCGCTCCTAGCTTAAAGTAGGTACGGACCTCAACGGACAAGGAGTCGAGCATGTCGAACGGCAAGTCCCGCAGCGTCATCAAGCGTATCTACGTTCCTACCCACGTGCGAGAGCTTCCCAGCGGCGAGCGTGTCACCGTACCCGGTCACTATCGCAAGCCAGCCGAATCCTGAGTTCCCGGGTCCACACGAATCACGGCGTCAGCGCCGCGAGCTGATACATGGGCTTCGTTAGAGCCAGGCCGCTCAGTTCCAGGCGACGATCTTGGGATCGGCAGGTACGAAAGTATCCGGGTTGGTCACGTTATCCAGACTGATAAAGTTAATCCCGCCATTACTGCGAATATAGGTGCCAGAGACGGCCGCTCCATAGAGGCTCGAATCGCCATTTTGTCTTATGTACCCTCCGGCCCAGAACACACCGTAATTGTCGGTGCTGCCATTGAACTCGATATCCTGACCAGCCACCACGAACAGCCCAATCTCACTCGCCGTGCCGACGCTCGAAGTCGCTCCATTCATGTTGACGTTACCTCTCGCTACCAGGGTGACTCGACGCTCACCCACGGCCCCGCCGGCAACAGTCAGGTCGCCATTGCAATAGACGGTATCGCCGTTTCGCAGATCCTCCATCGAAACGGAGCAGGAATGGATTGTCCCTTCGCGAGTCTGGTAGTCGGCAAAAATCGAGTCATCATAGCTCTTATAGCAATAGGCAGGCGGCTCACTGCCCGTGCATAGGCTCATGTCTTCATCGGCAGGACGCGTGCCGGGCAGGGGCACCTCAACCATGCCATACGAACCATCGGTCACAGTGGCTTCCGAGCCATCGCTCAAGGAAATGTTAACGGTACCGTTTGAATGTACCGCACCTACAACTCTTGATTTTCCCGTAACTCTAATATAATCAGCGCTGAGCATTCCCCGTGTGAAGATCGGGTTGGGAGAGGAATCGTATTCAATCTCGGCGATGACCGGCTGGCTCACCGACATGACCGCGTCATCAACGACGATAGCACCCATGCCGACGATAAACCGCTCTTCGTTTTCGCGCAGCAGGTAGTATCGGCAGCTTGCATTGCCGCTATTGCAGACATCTTGGGATACGCCATCCAAGGCGCTAAAGCGTGCCCAATCGTAAGCGGACAGTTCTGCACGCGTGAGCCCGGTATGAAAGTCGGCGGCCGAGGTATCGCGTCCTCCGGGGCCCCATCCCGCCGCTGTGGCTCTCTCGGCCGCCATCTGCGCTTCCGTTGACGCCTTGTAGTTACCCGCCAGGCGCTCGTCGATCAATGAGGATTGTATGCCAGAAAGGCCAAGCATCAACGTCATGGAGAGGAATGACAGGACCACGATCAGGGCTGCGCCCCGCTGCTCTTTTCCGCTTCTCCAGGCATGCATTCGACTCTCCGCTTCCTGCGTATTGTCGTATATCAGCCTAGCGGAGCGATGTCAGTTACGTTGCAACGACGCGTGATGTTGATTGCGATTGTGTAGCAAAAGGATTCGCCTTGAAAGCAGGCGGCTCACTGCCAGGCGACGATGCGCGGATTCGTCGGTACGAAAGTATCCGGGTTGGTTACGTTATCAAGGCTGATGAAGTCGATACCGCCATTGCTGCGGATGTAGGTGCCTGCCACGATCGCGCCGTACAGGCTCGAATTGCCGTTCTGGCGAACGTATCCGCCGGCCCAGAACACGCCATAATTATCAGTATTGCCGTTGAATTCGATATCTTGGCCAGCGATGACGAAAAGGCCGATGTCGCTCTCGTTGCCACCGCTTGAGGTAGCCCCGTTCATGGTGACGTTACCTGTCGCCACCAGTGTCACACGGTTGCTATCCACGGAACCGCCCTGGACATCCAGATCACCGTCGCAAAAAACGGTATCACCATCGTTCAGCGTGTCCATGGCGATACTACAAGTGTTGATGACGCCTTCCCTGGTCTCATACTCGTCAAAGACGTTGGCGTCATAGCTCTTATAGCAATGAGGTTCAGGATTTTCATCGCAAGCGCTTATGTCCTCGCCTGCCGGTCTGGCCCCTGGCAAGGGCACCTCGACCATTTGATCTGTCCCGTCTGTCACGGTCGCTTCCGAACCGTCTCGCAAAGAAATGTCGACAGTGCCGTTGGAGTGGACATTACCCATAACGGTGGACTGGCCCGTGACCAAGATATAATCCGCGCTGAGTAGCCCATTGGTAAAAGCGGGGTTCGGTCCCGGTGTGAATTCGACGCGAGCGAAGACCGGCTGGCTCACTGCCGCCAGATTTCCTGCGCTGACCACGGCCCCCATGCCAGCAATGAAGTAATCGCTGCCATCCTGGAGCAGATAGTAATGGCAGGCAATATTGCCGCTGCAGGCGTTGGCGGAAATATCCCCCAATGCGGTGAATTGTGTCCAGCTGTAGGTTTCCACTTCGGCGAGGGTCCGCGTGGCATCGAAGTCGCTGACGCTCACTCCGCTGCCGTTCTCGCCCCAGCCTGCCGATATGGCTTTTTCCGCGCCCATCTGGGCTTCGGTTGCCGCCTTGTAGTTGCCCGCCAGGCGCTCGTCGATCTGTGACGACTGCATTCCGGAAAGCCCCAGCATCAAGGAGCCGGCCAGCATCGAGAGCACGACAACCAGTGCAGCACCGCGTTCTTGTTTCATGTGCGCTCCTACCTCTCGAGAGGTCAGGCTAGTCTATCGCCTCGTTTCGGTTGACGGCACGAAACACGAAGTCGTCCGTCTCGGTAGCGTCCTCCCGGCTTTTCATCAGTTGGAATTGCAAAACCCAGACCCCGTTGGCCTCGTCGGTCTCGACTGCATCACGGCCGAATCCACCGTCGGCAAAACCGGTAACGAGCGGCTCGAAATCGGAGCCGGAAGGGTCGGTACCGCATCTCTGCCCCATGTTAAGCGACCAGCCTTCGCTGGCACTGACAGCGGCGCTACTCAGGCGGTAGATTCGCACCACCATGTCGCCGTCACTGCAATCGCCTGTATCTCCGTTGTTCGAAATCTCGATTCTCAGCTCTCCGGCTGCGTCATCAAAGCTTATTTCAGGGCCTGAAACAGAATCGACATTGGCCCGCCGAATGTCGCGTATCAGTGTCTCCGTGGCAAAGGTCAAGGCCGCCTGCTTGTTGCCCAGCAGCTCGGTCTGACGAAAGGTCTGGAACCCCATGAGAAATAGCTGACCGGCGCCGAGGATGATGATCAGGCCGATTACCAGTGCCACCATCAGCTCGATCAGGGTGAAGCCTGACTGCAAACGGGGGGCGTGATTGCGGAAGCCTGAAATGATCATGGTACGCGCGCCTCTCATGGGTCCAGGTCGGGCAGCCGGAACTCGTAAACGAACCCCACCCCGGTTTCACCCGTGCCATAGCGATCCTCTTGCCAGAGTACGGTCACGGTATAGTCACAATCCGTACCGCCAATATCGCTTCCCGCATCGAAAAGAAGGGTGCCGAACCAGTTCCCCAGCCAGCCATTCTCGACCGTATTCGCAGCCGGGCACGCTTTGCTGGCATCCCCTGAAAGCGCGGCCCACGCCCTCTCCTGCGCATCGATCGCCGCCAGGCTCACTACCGCACGCTGATAGCCCATATGGGCACTCTGTAGAGCCCTGAGCTGCATGGCCGCCACACCGAGCAGGCCAATGGAAAGGACCAGCACGGCGATCAGCGCTTCGATTAGCGTAAAACCTGACTGAGCGTGGCGTCTCATTTCGCTCCTCAACTCGTCGGCTTGCCGATACGGCCGGTGGTGCTCACGCGCAGGTCGAAGTCTCCGGCATCACTATGATCGACCGTGATGTCACAGCTTGACGTACAATTCGCGCGCCGCCCCAGCGCGTTGAAGGTGATATTGGTACTGGTGATGCTGACCTGGCCACCGCGCGCAGAGCGAATCGCAATGTCGTTATTGTCGGCCGTGGTGATCCTGTATTCCCAGGGGCTGGCTTGTGTCACCCGGAACGTCACGTTCTCACGCCGCTTGATGGCCTCGCTGCGGGCCTGGTTCAAGCCGGAAAGCACCACGTTGTAGTCAGCCGCCAGCTGGTTTCTGGCCAACATGCCTTGAAAGCCCGGCACGGCAATGGTGGCAACGATCGTCATCACGGCGATCGTGACCAGCAGCTCGACCAGGGTGAAACCGGCGCTTTTCATCGGTACGTTACCAGCAGGCCGCAGGGCTTCTTACACCTTGATGATTCAAGGTCATGTTCCCGGAACATCCATCGGGGCCGCGGCCGCTATTGAGCGAAGCCGTCAGTGTGTATGTGGCAGCCGCACTCGTCAGTGAAATGGAGTAATTGCCATCGGGAGAGGACGAAATGGTACTGCACCCCGCGTAGGAGTTGTTGACCGTATAACAGCGCTCGAGCTGACCGGCCGCCTCCATGAGCCCGGCATGAGCATCGGTGCGCGTCGCTCGCTCCACATAGCCGCGGTAGCTCGGAATGGCAATAGACGCCAGAATTGCGATGACGGCTACGGCGATCATCAGCTCGATCAGCGTGAAACCGCGAGCGCGCCGGGGCGTACCATACCGGGGCCACCGGTGAGCCAGGCGGGCGTAGGTCGTCACTCGGCGCTCCTCTGCTGACTGGTTACAATTTGTTTCATTATGTATCATGACAACCAACCCTGCTAGATACGTCATGAAAAAAGCCGGGCAGGCCCGGCTTGTATTTTCGCATAGTATGAGAAGACTCATACCTTCAGGTCGTGTCGTTCTTCACACCTTTTCTCAGGATAGCGAATCGCTGGTGATTACGCGTTCACGCAGCTCGCGGGGCATGGAAAAAGTAATGGTCTCCTCGCGGCCGGCGAGCTCCTCCGGCGCCTGAGCACCCAGACCCTGCAACCGCTCGATCACACCCTTGACCAGCACCTCCGGCGCGCTCGCCCCGGCGGTGATACCGACGGCAGTCACATCCTTGAGCCAGGCCGGCTCGATCTGGTTGGCGTCGTCGATCAAGTAGGCTGGCGTACCGACCCGCTCGGCCAGCTCGCGCAGGCGGTTGGAGTTGGAGCTGTTGGGGCTGCCCACTACCAGCAGCAGGTCGCAGCCGGCTGCCAGTTCGCGTACTGCATCCTGGCGGTTCTGGGTGGCGTAGCAGATATCGTCCTTGCGCGGTCCTTCGATCTGGGGAAACTTTTCACGCAGGGCGTCGATCACTCGGGCGGTGTCATCCATGGAGAGGGTGGTCTGGGTGACGAAGGCAAGCCGGGTCGGGTCGTTCACCTCGAGACGCGCGACGTCGGCTTCGTCCTCGACCAGATAGATGGCGCCACCGAGGGACTCGTCATAACGTCCCATGGTGCCCTCCACCTCGGGATGGCCGGCATGGCCGATGAGAATGCACTCCTGCCCGCGCCTGGCGTAGCGCAGCACTTCCAGATGCACCTTGGTGACCAGCGGGCAGGTGGCATCGAATACCTTGAGACCGCGCCGCTCGGCGTCCTCCTGGACAGCGCGAGAAACACCATGGGCGGAGAAGATCACGATGACGTCATCGGGCACCTCGTCGAGTTCCTCAACGAAGATTGCGCCACGTTCACGCAAGGTATCGACCACGAAGCGGTTGTGAACGACCTCGTGGCGCACGTAGATGGGCGGACCGAAGACATCCAACGCACGGTTGACGATCTCGATGGCGCGATCGACGCCTGCACAAAAACCGCGGGGGTTGGCCAGCCTGATTCGCACGGAGTTAGCTTGCATGGTTACGTCGCCTTGATGCCTGGGCATCTGATGATGGTATTTCAGTCGACCTGCCCCGACGCCCTCCGACAGAAGGAGCTTGAGCTAACCGCTCAGTGCGTCTGCGCGGGCCTCACGTCCAACACCTCGACTTCGAAGGTCAGGGTACGCCCCGCAAGCGGATGGTTGAAGTCCACTTCCACATTGCGCTCGTCGACATCGGTAATCACCCCTGGCAACTCGCCGCCGGCGGGGTCGGCAAACGACATCACCGTGCCCACTTCGGGTTCGATCTCGTCGAAGTCGTCGCGGCTGAGCCTCTGCACGTTCTGCGGGTTGTGCTGGCCGAAGCCGTGCTCCGGTGTGATCTCGAAACTGCCGCTCTCGCCGCCTGCCATGCCCTTCAGGGGGTATTCGAAACCCGGCGGCAAATTGCCATCGCCCAGTTGGAAGGTGGCCGGCTGTTTCTCGCGCGTGGAGTCGACCACGGTGCCGTCCTCCAGCTTGAGGGTGAAGTGCAGCGTCACTTCCATGCCCTCGTCGATGCGTAATTCGCTCATCGTTGCTCTCGCTTGATCGTACGCTTGAAAGATCGGGTCCTGCCAGCAGCATAGCAGGCGGGTCAGCCACGCCGCCGCGCCTGCTTGCGGCCTTCGAAGAGGGATTCCCAGATCAGGCCGACGGCGCCCAGCGTGATGCCGATATCGGCCACGTTGAAGGCCGGGTAGTACCAGCCGGCGACATGAAACGAGAGGAAGTCGACCACGTAGCCGTGCATCAAGCGGTCGTAGAGATTGCCCAGGGCACCTCCGATGACCAGCGCCAGCGAAGCACCGAGGAACCGCTCGTCAGCCTTCAACCGGCTCATCCAGATCGTCAGGCCGATGCAGGCGCCGATGCCGACCAGAGCGAAGAACCAGCGCTGCCAGCCGGGATGACCGGCGAGAAAGCTGAACGCCGCGCCGGTGTTGTGCAACAGGGTGAGATTGAAGAACGGCAGCACCTCCACCGGCTGACCGTAGCTCAGCAGGCTGGACATCAGCGCCTTGGTGGCCAGGTCCAGTGCCACTACGGCGACGGCCAGCCACAACCAGCGCAGCGGCTTGCTCATCGGCGGCACCGCAGCGCCGCCCTGCTCCCTGTCACGCATAGTGGCGAGTCTCACCGGCCCCCTCCGGCAGGTTGCTGATACAACGACCGCACAGGTCAGGATGCTCGGCGTGGCTGCCGACATCCTCGCGGTGATGCCAGCAGCGCTCGCACTTGTGATGCGGGCTCTCCGACACCGCGACCTTCAGGCCTTCGAGTTCGGTGGCCTCGGCGTTCTGGCCCTCAGTCAGCGGTGCCAGCCGCACCTCGCTGGTGAGCATCACGAAGCGCAGCTCCTCGCCCAGCTTGGCCAAGGTGGCATTGAGCCTGGCGTCGACATAGAGAGTCACTTCCGCAGCCAGGCTACCCTTGATGGTCTTGGCGTTACGTGCGTCCTCCAGGCACTTGTTGACCGCCTGCTTGACCTCGAGCACCTGCTCCCAGAAGTCGCGGCCCATCTCGGCATCCGGCGCCAGGGTGGCGAGCCCCTCGTAGTAGCTCTCGAGCAGCACGCTCTCGCGGCGCTGGCCGGGGATGTGCTCGTAGATCTCCTCGGCGGTGAAGCTGAGGATCGGCGCCACCCAGCGCGAGAGCGCTTCGACCACGTGATAAAGCGCGGTCTGACAGCTACGCCGGGCCAGGGAGTCGGCCTGGGTGGTGTACTGGCGATCCTTGATCACATCGAGGTAGAAACCGCCGAGCTCACGCGAGCAGAAGGTATGCACCTGCTGATAGACATCGAGGAAGCGGTACTCCTCATAGGCCTTCTCGATGCGCGCCTGGAGCTGGGCGGCGCGATCCACCACCCACTGGTCCAGCGCCAGCATGTCGGCGAAAGCGACGCTGTCGCGGGCCGGGTCGAAGCCGTTGAGATTGGAGAGCAAGAAGCGCGCGGTGTTGCGGATACGGCGGTAGACGTCGGCGGTACGCTTGAGGATCTCGTCGGAAACCGCCATCTCGCCGGAATAGTCGGTGGAGGAGACCCAAAGGCGCAGGATATCGGCACCGAGTTTGTCCATCACCTCTTGCGGCGCCACCACGTTGCCCAGCGACTTGGACTGCTTGCGTCCTTGAGCGTCAACGGTGAACCCGTGCGTCAACAGTTGCCGATACGGCGGATGCCCATCGATTGCCGAACCCGTCAGCAGCGACGAGTGGAACCAACCGCGGTGCTGGTCGGACCCCTCCAGATACAGGTCGGCGCGCGGACCCGCCTCGTGGCCGTGCGGATGCGAGCCGCGCAGCACGTGGCGGTGGGTCGTGCCGGAATCGAACCACACGTCGAGAGTATCGGTGACCTTTTCGTAATCCGCCGCCTCGTCGCCCAGCAACTCGGCCGGGTCGAGACGGAACCAGGCGTCGATGCCCTCGTGCTCGACGCGCTTGGCGGCTTCCTCCATCAGCTCGACGGTGCGCGGATGCAGCTCGCCCGTGGCCTTGTGCAGGAAGAAGGGAATCGGCACGCCCCAGTTGCGCTGGCGCGAGATGCACCAGTCGGGGCGATTGGCGATCATGCTGTGTAGGCGCGCCTTGCCCCATGACGGGGTGAAGTGGGTGGCCTCGATGCCCTCGAGCGCCCGCTCGCGCAGGGTGCGGCCGTCGTGGCCCTTCAGGTCCATGCCCACGAACCACTGCGCTGTGGCGCGGTAGATCACCGGCGTCTTGTGGCGCCAGCAGTGCATGTAGCTGTGGGTAATGACCTTGTGCGCCAGCAGGGCGCCAACCTCGCGCAGCTTGTCGACGATTTGCGGATTGGCCTTCCAGATCATCTGGCCGCCGAAGAACGGCAGGTCCGCGGCGTAGACACCGTTGCCCTGCACCGGGCTCTTGATCTCCTCGAATGACATGCCGTGGGCGCGACAAGTGACGAAGTCGTCGACGCCGTAGGCCGGGGCCGAGTGGACGATACCGGTACTCCCCACCTCGGATTCGACGTAATCGGCAAGATAGATCGGCGAGAGGCGATCATAGAAGGGGTGGCGGAACTCGACCAGATCGAGCGCCTCGCCCTTGGCGGTGGCGATGACCTCACCGTTGAGCTCGTAGCGCTCCAGGCAGCTCTCGACCAGCTCCTCCGCCAGCACCAGCAAGCGTTCGCCGGTATCGACCAGGGCATAGGTGAATTCGGGGTGCACGTTGAGCGCCTGGTTGGCCGGAACGGTCCAGGGCGTGGTGGTCCAGATTACGATGGCAGCGGGCTTGGGCAGCTCGGACAGGCCGAAGGCCGCGGCCAGCTTCGCCTCGTCGGCGGCCGGGAAGGCCACGTCGATGGCATCGGATTTCTTGTCCTGGTACTCCACCTCGGCCTCGGCCAGCGCAGAGCCGCAGTCGAAGCACCAATTGACCGGCTTGAGCCCCTTGAACACGTAGCCCGCGGCGACCATGTCGGCCAGCGCGCGGATCTCGCCGGCCTCGTTGACGTAGTCCATCGAGCGATAAGGGTTGTCCCAGTCGCCGATCACGCCCAGGCGCACGAAGTCGGCGAGCTGGGTCTCGATCTGGGCAGCGGCGTACTCGCGGCACAGTCCACGGGCCTGCTCGGGCTCGAGGTGCTTGCCGTGAGTGGTCTCCACCTTGTGTTCGATGGGCAAGCCATGGCAGTCCCAGCCGGGCACGTAGGGAGCGTCGAAGCCGGCCAGGTTCTTCGACTTGACGATGATGTCCTTGAGGATCTTGTTGAGGGCGTGGCCGATGTGGATGCTGCCGTTGGCATAGGGAGGGCCGTCGTGAAGCACGAACACCTCGCGACCGCGGCGCTCTTCACGCAGGCGCTGATAGAGCTTCATGTCCTGCCATTGCGACACCCTGCCAGGCTCGCGCTTGGGCAGGTTGCCACGCATGGGAAAATCGGTTTCGGGCAGGTTGAGGGTGTGCTTGTAGTCGCTCATAACCAGGGAGTCAGCCGTCGTCGTGGTCGGCGGAACGTCCCGCCGAGAATTCGGAAGTCGCGGCCTCGCGCGCCAGCGGCGCCGATGCCAAGGGAAGAGAGTCGTCTGCCAGGCCAGACTCCCCGGCTGCAAGGCACTCCGCGAAGAAGCGCCGGGCGCGAGCCTGATCTGCCTTGATCTGCCGCTTGAGTGCGGAGAAGTCGTCGAATTTCACCTCGCCACGCAGCCTGGCGCAGGGAAATACCGTCAGCCTCTGACCGTATAGGTCACCGTTATAATCGAAAAGATGCACCTCCAGCACCGGCCGGTCGCTGCCCACCGTGGGCCGCCAGCCGATGTTGGCCACGCCGGGGAGACGCTGCCCACCGGGTAGCTCGGTCACCACGGCATAGACACCACGCAGCGCCAAGGGCAAGCACGGCAACGGCAGGTTGGCGGTAGGCACGCCGATGGTGCGCCCCAGCTTCCGGTCAGCGACCACTCGTCCGTCAAGGCGATAGGGTCGCCCCAGCATGCGAGCCGCCTGGGCGAAGTTGCCGCTGGCCAGCAAAGTACGCACCCGAGTGCTGGAGACCCGCTCGTCGTCGAGGGTGAAAGTGCGTGTATGCTCGACGCCAAACCCTTCTCGGCCGCGCCTTTCGCCCTCCTGCGCCAGCAGGCTGAAGTCACCGCTGCGATCGCAGCCGAAGCGAAAGTCGTCGCCAACCACCAGATGGCGAACGCCCAACCCTTCGACCAGCACGCTGTCGATGAATTCCACTGCGGTGAGACTTCGCAGCCGCTCGTTGAACGGCAGGCAGAGAACGCGATCGACGCCGCTCTGGCCCAGCAGACGCACTTTCTCGCGCAGCCGGGTCAGCCGTGGTGGTGCCTGGTCGCCGGCGAAGAACTCACGCGGCTGAGGCTCGAACACCACGACAGCCACCGGCAGGTCCAGCTTCGAGGCCTGCTCGCGGCACTGATCGAGAATTGCCTGATGGCCGCGGTGCACCCCATCGAAGTTACCGATGGTGGCCACGCAGCCGCGATGCTCGTCGCGCAAGTTGTGCAGTCCTCGAATGACTTCCATCTAGTCGTCGCAATGTCCTGTCAGGTTGAAACTTGCAAAGAGGTCGATTATAGCGAACCCCCGCTCCCGGATCAGCCCCGGCATACCGCACCGGAGCACACCTTCTCAGCCACGCATACGGAAATGCCTCGGCCGGACACCCAGCGCCGCCAGCCAGGCGAAGTAGACCGCCGCACCCGCCACTACCAGCAGCGCCAACCACTGTACCCGGGTCCACACCCCCCAGCCGAGCCATTGTTGCCAGTCGGGCGACAGCCAGGCGAGCCCTGCGCTCATCACCACGCAGCCGCCGATCAGCTGCACGGCATAGCGGCCCCAGCCGGGCTGGAACACCAGCACGCCCTGCTTGACAAGCAGCCAGCCCAGCAAACCGGCATTGAGGAAAGCCGACAGCGCCGTGGCCAGGGCCAGGCCAGCATGCGCCAGCGGCCAGATCAAGATCAGGTTGAACACCATGTTGGCGACCATGGCGATGATGCCGACCTTTACCGGCGTCTTGGTGTTCTGGCGGGCGAAGAAGCCAGGCGCCAGCACCTTGATCAGCATGAAGGCGACCAGGCCGAAGGAGTAGGCCCGCAGACTCATGGCCGCCATGGCAATGTCGTGCTCGGTCATGGCGCCGTAGTGAAACAGCGAAATCAGCAGCGGCTCGGCCAGGATCGCCAAGGCCAGCGCCGCCGGCAGTCCCAGCAGCAGCACGGCGCGCACCGCCCAGTCGAGCATGGCGGCAAAGTGCTGACCGGCCTGCTCGGCGTGGCGCTTGGAGAGCGCCGGCAGGATCACCGTGCCGATGGCGATGCCGAACACGCCCAGCGGTAGCTCGACGAGACGATCGGAGTAGTAGAGCCAGGAGACGCTGCCTGGCGCCAGCAGCGAAGCCAGCACGGTATCCAGCAGCAGATTGATCTGCGACACCGAGACGCCGAACAGCGCTGGCGCCATCAGCGCCAGGATGCGCTTGACGCCGCCATGGGCGAAATTTGGCCATGGCCTCGGCATCAACCCAAGACGCGTGAGGAACGGCACCTGGAAGGCGAGCTGGGCGAAGCCGGCGATCAGCACGCCCCACGCCAGCGCCATGGCCGGCTCGCTCATCAAGGGCGTGAGCAGCAAGGCGGCGCCGATCAGCGAGAGATTGAGCAACACCGGCGTGAAGGCCGGCACGGCGAAGCGGTTCCAGGTATTGAGCACACTGCCGGCAAAGGCGGTGAGCGACACCAGCAGCAGGTAGGGAAACGTCAGCCGCAGCATGTCGGCGGTAAGCGCTAGCTTGGCCGGGTCGCGGCCGAAGCCGGGGGCGAAGAGCCACACCAGCCAGGGCGCGGTGAGCATTGCCAAGGCCGTGATCAGCGCCAGCACCGCGGTGAGACTACCCGCCACGGCATCGAGCAGCTCGCGCACCTCGCGCTTGCTGCCGCGGGTGGCGTATTCGGAAAGCACCGGCACGAAGGCCTGGTTGAAGGCCCCTTCGGCAAATAGCCGACGCATGAAATTGGGAATCTTGAAGGCGACGAAGAAGGCATCGGCGCCGCTACCGGCACCGAACAGGGTCGCCACCACCACATCGCGCAGCAGGCCCATGACCCGCGACAGCATGGTCATGACCCCCACCACCAGCCCGGAGCGCATCAATCCCCCGGCTTTGGGGGCAACGGCCCGGTCGTCATCGGCCACCTTGGGAGGCGCCGACTCAGCGGGCTCGGGCAACTGCTCGCGTTCCGTCACCTTCTGCTTCCTCGCCAGCTCGTTCGATGCGGGGCCATCCCGCGCTCAGGCACAAAAAAACCGGCCTCAGCCGGTTTTTTCGAGATCGCGATACGCAGGCATCAATGCGATGGCGCTCGCGACGTCTCCAGGCGTCCGGCTTTACGCAGCCAGTGCCTTAATTCGCGTGTTCAGACGGCTCTTCAGGCGCGCAGCCTTCTTCTTGGAGAGCACGTCCTTGTCGGCGATGCGATCGATGACCGGCTGCGCCTTCTGGAACTCAGTCATCGCGGTGGCGTGGTCGCCGCCGTTGATGGCCTTGATGACGCGCTTCACGTAGGTACGCACCATGGCGCGCTGGCTCGCCTTCAGAACACGACGACCTTCCGCCTGACGGGCACGCTTGCGGGCTTGCTTGCTGTTTGCCACTGACTATCTCCTGGAAAACTTTGACGCCGCCCGGTCTGGGGCGGCATCGATAACGATTTGTCCGGCCTGAAATCTCGTTTCCTGCCGGTCGGGCCATTGCGTCAACGCCAAGGTTGTCGACGGGCCGTGTCTGAGAGGATGGCGCATACTACCATAGGTACGCGACGTCATGCTACATGCCAGGAACACGGCGTCACAGCACGACGAGGTTGTCCCTGTGGATCAGCTCGGGCGCCTCCATGTAGCCCAGAATCGCCTCGATCTGGTGGCTCGGCTGGCCGAGAATGCGGCGTGCCTCGTCGGCACCGTAGTTCACCAGCCCCTTGGCGATCCGCTGGCCCTGCTCGTCGAGGCACAGCACCATGTCGCCACGCACGAAGTCGCCCGTCAGCGCCTTGACCCCCACCGCCAGCAGGCTCGAGCCGCTGCCACGCAGTACTTTCACGGCCCCGGCATCCAGCGTCAGGCTGCCGCGCACCTGCAGTTGGCCGGCCAGCCAGCGCTTGCGCGCCGCTATTGGCGCCTCCTCGGGGCACAGCAGCGTACCCAGACGCTCACCTTGGGTCAGCCGCATCAACACATCGGACTGGCGTCCGCTGGCAATCACCGTGACGGCACCGGAGCGAGCGGCCAGGCGGGCCGCCTGCACCTTGGTGGTCATGCCACCCCGCCCCAGCGCGCCACCGCCGCCGGCCATCGCCGCCAGCGCCGGGTCATCGGCGCGCCCCTCGCTGACCAGCGTGGCCGCGGGGTTGTGGCGAGGATCGGCGTCGAACAGCCCTTCCTGGTCGGTAAGGATCACCAGTGCTTCGGCCTCGAGCAAGTTGGCCACCAGCGCGCCCAGGGTGTCGTTGTCGCCGAAACGGATCTCGTCGGTGACCACGGTATCGTTCTCGTTGACCACCGGCACCACGCGCAGGTCGACCAGGGTCCGCAGCGCCGAACGCGCGTTGAGGTAGCGCTTGCGATTGGAGAGATCGTCGTGGGTCAGCAGCACCTGGGCGGTGAGCAGGCCATGACGAGCGAAATGATGCTCATAGCACTGGGTCAGGCCGTTCTGCCCTACCGCGGCGGCAGCCTGCAACTCATGCACTGCCGAAGGGCGGGCCTGCCAGCCCAGCCGAACCATGCCGGCGGCCACGGCACCCGACGACACCAGCACCACCTCGACACCCTGTCGATGCAGTGCCGCGATCTGGTCAACCCAGCCGCCGATGGCCGCTTCGTCGAGCCCGCGCCCGTCGTTGGTCAGCAGCGCACTGCCGATCTTCACCACCACCCGGCGAGCGCCACGCAGCGCATCGCGACCCGGTACCCGCTGCTCGTTCACACCCTACTCTCCCATCCAGCAAAAACCAGCCAGCCATGTCAGCGCAACTGAGCGAGCGAAGGCCATCGCCTCACTCCACGTATTCGACTTCGACATCGTAATCATCGTCGTCGAAATCATCGTCATCTTCGTCCTCATCGCTGCGCTTGCGCCGACGACCCAGGCGCGCCTCGGTCCGCGCCACCGCCTCGGCCTCCATGCGCTCGCGCATCTCCCGCTCGCGCTCGGCTGCCTCTTCGTCCTCATGCTCCAGCTGGCGCTGTTCGGTGAGCCAGCGATGCGCCGCCTGTGCCAGGGTGTCGGTGCCCTCGCCGCTGATCGCCGAGATACGGTAGACCGGCCCCTCCCAGGCAAGACCCTCGACAATGGCAGCCACTCGCGCCTCGCGCTCCTCGTCCGGTACCAGGTCGAGCTTGTTGATCACCAGCCAGCGCGGCCGCTCGGCCAGGGTCGGCGAGAACTGCTCGAGCTCATGGGCGATGGCATGGGCTGCTTCGACCGGATCGGACTCGTCGAAGGGCGCCACGTCGACCACGTGGAACAGCAGCCGGGTACGGGTCAGGTGCTTGAGGAAGCGCAGCCCCAGACCGGCGCCATCCGAGGCCCCCTCGATCAGCCCCGGCACGTCGGCCATCACGAAGTGCTCATGCATGCCCAGCTTCACCACGCCGAGGTTGGGCACCAAGGTGGTGAAGGGGTAATCGGCCACCTTGGGCTTGGCCGCCGAGACCGAGCGAATCAGGGTCGACTTGCCGGCATTGGGCATGCCCAGCAGGCCGACATCGGCCATCACCTTCATCTCCAGGCGCAGGTTGCGCCGCTCGCCGTCAGTGCCGGGCGTGGTCTTGCGCGGTGCCCGGTTGGTCGACGACTTGAAATGAATGTTGCCCAAGCCGCGGCGGCCACCCTGGGCCACCAGCACCTGCTGACCGATCTCGGTGATATCGGCGATCACCTCGAGGGTATCCTCATCGATCACCGTAGTGCCCACCGGCACCTTGACCACCAGGTCGCCGCCGGCCCGGCCGCTCATCTGGCGCCCCTGCCCGGGGCGCCCGCTCTCGGCCTGATAAAAGCGCTGATACTTGAAGTCGATCAGGGTATTGAGGGCATCGTCACCGACCAGGTAGACGCTGCCGCCATGCCCGCCGTCGCCGCCATCGGGACCGCCCTTGGGCACGTACTTCTCGCGGCGGAAGCTAAGGCAGCCGTTGCCGCCCCTGCCGGCCTCCACGATGATCGAGGCTTCGTCGACGAACTGCATTGTGATTCTCCCGACGGACACTACCGTCATGATACAAGAAGGCCCCGCCTGAGCGGGGCCTTCCATCTACCGGTTCGGGCGTTCTCAGGCAGAGACGACGCTGACGAACTTGCGGTTCTTCGGACCCTTGGTCTCGAACTTGATCACACCGTCGCTGAGGGCGAAGAGAGTGTGGTCGCGGCCGATGCCGACACCGGTGCCGGCGTGGAAGCGGGTGCCACGCTGACGCACGATGATGTTGCCTGCGGTCACGGCCTGGCCGCCGTACAGCTTGACACCAAGGCGTTTGGATTCTGAATCGCGGCCGTTACGGGTAGAACCGGCTGCCTTCTTATGAGCCATTGCAAAGTCCTCGCTCGTTAAGGGGAAGCCGCTTAGGCGGAAATCCCGGTGATCTTGACTTCAGTGAACCACTGGCGGTGGCCCTGACGCTTCATGTGGTGCTTGCGACGACGGAACTTGATGATGCGGATCTTCTCACCACGGCCGTGGGAGACGATCTCGGCAGCCACCTTGGCGCCGTCGACCAGCGGGGCACCAATGGTGACGTCGTCGCCATCGGCAACCAGCAGTACCTGATCGAACTCGATGGTATCGCCAGTCGGAATCTCGAGCTTCTCGAGCTTGAGCGTCTGGCCTTCCTGAACGCGGTACTGCTTGCCACCGCTCTTGATTACTGCGTACATTTGCATCTCTCCAGAACTCATCGGGGTTGGCTCTTCGTCGACCTGCTTCGAGTGGCGCCCCTTTCGGCAGCCATCTGACAGGGAGCATGATGAGTGGGCCGCGCATTATAACTGCGACCAGCGCTCCATTCAAGCAGCCGCCACCCTCACTCTCGGGCCGACGCTGCGCTACATCAAGGCGCACCGCGGCACAGCTTGACGCCCCCATGGGGGGGCCATAGCATGAGCCGCAACCCAAGGCCATTGCCACTGACCGGCATGCTGGCCCAACAGCCCGATGACACTGCCCATGCCAGCCAACGCTCCTACTAGCTCTTCCGATAGCCAGGCCTCCGCCTCGTCGCTCCATGCGGTGGTTGCCGACGATTTTACCGCGGTCAATCGCACCATCATGGATCAGTTGGCGTCGCGGGTTCCGCTGGTGGAGACCATCGGCCAGTACATCATCGCCAGCGGTGGCAAGCGGCTTCGCCCTTTGCTGGTTCTGCTCTCGGCCCGGGCGCTGGGCTACCAGGGCGACAAGCACATCTCGCTGGCCACGCTCATCGAGTTCATGCATACCTCGACCCTGCTGCACGACGACGTGGTCGATGAATCCCACATGCGCCGCGGCCGCATCACGGCCAACGACGCCTGGGGCAACGCCCCCTCGGTGCTGGTGGGCGACTACCTCTATTCGCGCTCCTTCCAGATGATGGTGCAGATCGGCTCGCTCAAGATCATGGACGTGCTCTCGAGCGCCACCTGCGTGATTGCCGAAGGCGAGGTTCAGCAGTTGACCAACGTGGGCAACCCTGACATCGATGAGGCGGTCTACTTCGAAACCATCCAGGGCAAGACCGCCATGCTGTTCGAAGCCGCCACCCATAGTGGCGCCATCCTGGCCGGAGCCGACCCACAACGGGAAGCGGCACTGCAATACTATGGCCGCTACCTGGGTCTGGCGTTCCAACTCGTCGACGACCTGCTCGACTACCAGGGCGACGCCGAGGCGATGGGCAAGAATGTGGGCGACGACCTGGCCGAGGGCAAGCCGACCCTGCCACTGATCCAGGCCATGGCCGCCGGCACCCATGAACAGGCCAAGACGATCCGCCAGGCCATCCGCCGGGGCGGGCTCGAGCGGCTGGAGGAAGTGCTCGCCATCGTGCGTGATACCGGCGCGCTGGACTATACCCGAGCACGGGCAGAAGAGATGTCGGCCAAGGCGCTCGAACAGCTCGATTTCCTGCCTCCCAGCCGCTACCGCGACAGCATGGCCGAGCTGGCCCGGCTCGCCGTCGAGCGCCAGAACTGAGCAGCGCGCCGATGCCGCCGCTGGGCTTGCAAGCACCCCGGTTTTGCGTATAATGCCCATCCGTCGGCTCCAGCAGAGCCGGCATCGGGCAGCCCCAAGAGGCGGCTCGAAAGAAGCAACGGAGTATAGCTCAGCTTGGTAGAGCGCTGCCTTCGGGAGGCAGAGGTCGTAGGTTCGAATCCTGCTACTCCGACCAAAGAACATAGAAAAAACCGCCACTTACGGATCAAGCCGAGTGGCGGTTTTTCGTTGTGAATGACAAGTGTACGTTCGACGCCTGCTTACGCCCTTCGGACTCAAGTTTTGCGCTCTCTTGCCGATAGCTTTCTTAGAAAGCAGTGACGCAACGCCCCTACCTGCAAAGACAGAAATTCGGCCTTCCTCCCGCCACCTCTCGTGAGGCGGCCTTATACATCGCCCACTCACGTGGTCTCCTAATGCCGAGAAAACCAGTCCTTATCGCCTCCACCCTGCTGATGTTGACATGTGGGCTTCCCCTTGCAGTACAAGCGAATACCCCCTCGCTGTCCCTGAATGGCTTCGGCACGCTTGGCGTGGTGCGTTCCAGCGAGGACCAGGCAGATTTCGTTTCGAGCATGCTAATGCCCAGAGGGGCTGGCCATACCAGCGATTGGAGTGCCGAGGTCGACAGCCGGCTGGGCCTGCAGCTGACCGCTAGCCTTACGCCTCGGCTCTCGAGCGTGGTGCAGGTCGTCACCGAGCAGCAGTACGATGGCCGGTTCCGGCCGGCAATCGAGTGGGCCAACGTCAATTTCGATGTGACGCCCGATCTGAGCCTTAGAGTCGGCCGCGTCATACTTCCGGTCTTCATGAATTCAGAATACCGCAAGGTAGGCTACGCAACGCCTTGGGTTCGTCCGCCCTTGGAAGTCTATCGCACCATACCGGTTTCCAGCATCGATGGCGTCGATATCAGCTACCGCTACCACCTTGCCAATGCCACCAACACGCTTCGGGCCACCTATGGGCAAAGTGATTCCTCCTTTCCCTATACCGATGCCACGTTGAGCCGAGCCACGGCCGAGGCAAGCGCCCGGGAAGGGCTGACGTTCAGCAATGTCGTGGAACAGGGCAACCTCAGTGTCTTTGCTGCCTACAGCCATTACCGCCTGAGCATCGAAGATTTCAACCCCCTATTCGATGTCTTCCGCATGTTTGGCCCAGAAGGCGATGCCATTGCCGATCGCTACAATATCGATGACAAGTCATTTGAGGTGATCAGCCTGGGGGCTCGCTACGACCCCGGCAACTGGTTCGTGATGGGCGAATGGGCCCAGACCAGCAGCCGCACCTTTCTGGCGGATAGCCGCGGCTGGTACATTTCCGGTGGCTACCGCTTGGGCGCCTTCACGCCCTATCTGACATATGCCAATCAGCGCATTCACAGCAAGACATCCATTCCCGGCCTTTCACAGCCCGGCAGCGAAGCACTGGATGCAATGCTCAACTCACTGCTTCAGGGGCAGCCACAGCAGAAAAGCGTTTCTGTCGGTGTGCGCTGGGATTTCAGCAGTAACATGGCCATCAAGGCTCAGTTCGACCATATGAATCATGAAGGGGGATCGCGCGGCTACCTGGTCAACTCGCAGCCAGGCTTTGAGCCCGGCGGTTCGGTCAACCTG
>NZ_JAAQTO010000056.1 GCF_011742165.1 Billgrantia bachuensis
CAGGGATGCCTTCACGACTCAAGCGAATCGGCTGTAGCCTTCTCTTTTTACTGTCCTCGAGCATGGCCTGGGCCGAGGTCGTTGTGGTGGTTTCCATACATAACCCGCTCGCCACGCTCACCCGAAGCGAACTGGTCGACATCTATCTGGGCCGTACCAGCCGCTTCCCCAATGGCCAGCCGGTTACGCCACTGGACCAGAGCGAGAGCTTGCCAATCTACGCAACTTTCTACCGCGAATATCTGGGGCACACGCCCACCCAGATCAAGATGCATTGGTCGCGCCTGATATTCACCGGCCGCGGCCAGCCACCGCGCAGCCTGGCAGACCCCCAGGCCATGGCCGACTTCGTTGCCGAACAGGCCAATGCCATCGGCTATATGAACGATGCCCATATCGACGAGCGCCTGCGGGTGGTAGCCATTGATTGAGCCCACGCTATACAGCGGCACTGATGAGGACCCAGCCCCCACCAAGCGACACTGGCTGCATCATCTCGTCGAGCCCGGGATGCTCTTCTCGGGCCTCGCTCTACTGACGCTGACGGCCATCTGGCTGGTCACGTTGAGCCTCGCCGAGCGGGAACGGTCGGCTGCCGACCGCCAGGCGGCAATGCTGGCGGTGGATATGGCCGAGACCTACGAGGCACAGGTCGTCCGAGCGCTGCGCGAGATCGATACCACCCTCAAGCTGGTGCGTTACAGTCTCGACGGTCGCCCGCCACAAGACGTTCTGGAAGAGCTGCGTCAGCAGGACATGTTGCCCCCTGCCCTGCTGTTCGAGGTCCGCCTGAGCGATGCCGAGGGCAACGTCATCGCCAGCACACATGAGCCCTCAGACGGATATGACACTTCACCCGTTGCGGGGCAGGAGGGTCTGAGGGTCGAGCTTCACCGTCAGGTCGAGTCCGAACAGGACAGCAGGCTGGCCTTCAGTCGAAGACTGACCGAAGAGGGACGGCACGAGTCGGGCTGGGTGTCCGTGCTGGTAAACGCGGCTTATTTCGTCAGCGGCTACGAATCGGATGCGTTGGGGGAGCAAGGCGTGTTGGCCCTCGCGGGGTCAGAAGGGATTCTCCTGGTTCGTCGCACCGGTGAGAACATCCATACGGGCGAGCAGGTCGACTACATAAATCTGCTGGAGGACAACGATGCACTCGGCGAGCCCGCCCGGATAAGCGTCAGCGGGTGGGACGGTGTGCGCCGATACTTGGTGGCCAGGCCACTGTTCGAGTTCCCGATAGCTATTGTCGTCGGCCTTTCTCAGGCCGACGAGATGGCTGTCGCCGCCGCGCTTCGGCATACCTACTACTGGCGCGCGCTGCTGGTCAGCTTTGTTTCACTTGCCGTGTTGGCACTGCTCGGCCGGCTGAGCTGGAAACTCCGCAAAGCCCAGGCCAAGGTACTCGAAGAGCGCCTGGAGCACGCCCGGCGCGCCGAGTATCTGGCCTTCCACGACAACCTGACCGGGCTACCTAACCGAGCCTACTTCAGCCGCCTGTTGACCAAGGGAATGCAGCATGCCCGACGCTACGACAAGCATCTGACGCTGCTCTTCCTCGATCTGGACCGGTTCAAGGCGATCAACGACTCATTGGGGCATGATGCGGGCGATGAACTACTTCAGGAGGTCAGCCGGCGACTTGGCAGCGCAGTGCGGGAAAGCGATACGGTCGCCCGCCTGGGTGGCGACGAGTTCGTCATCCTGCTCCCCGAGGTCACTCACCCGAGCCAGATTGCCCAGGTAGCCGACAAGATCCTGACCGCGGTAAGCCAGCCCTTCACACTGGTGGGCCAGGAGTTTCGTATCACGGTCAGCATCGGCATTGCTCGCTATCCCGCCGATGGTGAGGACGAGCAAACCCTGATGAAGCATGCCGACGTGGCGATGTACCATGCCAAGGAAGAAGGCAAGAACAACGCCCAGTTCTACTCCGAGCAACTGAAGTCGGACTCCTTGGAGCGCCTGGCTCTCGAGTCGAGCCTGCGCAAGGCGCTGGAGCGTCAGGAGTTCCTGCTCTACTACCAGTCGAAGCTCGACATGGCGACCGGTCGCGTCATTGGCATGGAAGCGCTGCTTCGCTGGCAACATCCGGAACTCGGACTGGTACTGCCCAAGCAGTTCATACCGCTGGCGGAAGAGAATGGCCTAATCGTACCCATCGGTCGCTGGGTCATCTACACGGCATGCCGACAGAATGTCGCCTGGCAGGAGACCGGCTTCCCGGCGTTGGGCATGGCGGTCAATCTCTCGGCCCGCCAGTTCCTCGACGATGGCCTGCTCAGAGATATCAAGGGGGCGCTACAGGCAACCGGTATGGCCCCTGAGCTGCTCGAGGTCGAGATAACCGAAAGCATGATGATGCAGGACATGCCAAAAGCCGTCGGAGTTCTGCAAGAACTGAGGGAGATCGGCGTGCGCATCGCGATCGACGACTTCGGTACCGGCTACTCCTCACTCTCGAAGCTGCAGGCCTTTCCTCTCGACACGATCAAGATAGATGGCTCGTTCATCCACGACCTCCTCGACAACGCCGGCGACAGGAACCTAACGGAAGCCATCATCGACCTCGGCAAGAACCTGGGCCTGACGGTCGTCGCCGAGGGCGTCGAGTCGGCTGCGCATGTGGAATATCTGCGTAGGCAGGCTTGCGACCAAATCCAGGGGTTCTACATGCACGAACCGCAGCCGGCAGAGGAAGTCGCCCTGTCGCTGAAAAAGTGGTTCGGCAGTGAATCCCTGTATTAGCACGCCCAGCAGACCTCTTCCCCTTTAGCCTGACATGCCCAACTTCGGCGTGAACGTGCCGCGAAAAGACGCTATGCTGCGCGGCCGGGGGTGCCAGGCGTCCCCTTCGGCTCATGACACAAGCCAATCGATTCATACCGAAGCCATAAGAGACTTGCCCCAGAACAAGTCCCCATCATACGGAGGGCGCTCGTGAAGAACAGCGAGCTTGCAACTGCGCATGGCAGCGCCGGGATCGCTGCTGCCATGCCCGGCCCCCACTGGTCCAGCAGTGATCTCGACACACTGCGCGCCAAGTTCTATCAGCTTCACATTGCCGTGGAACAGAGCCCGGCTGCGACCGCGATCACCGATACCGAAGGACGCATCGAATACGTCAATAAACGCTTCCTCGAGGTGACCGGCTATTCCCGCGAAGAGCTGATCGGCAAGACCCCGGCGATGATCCAGTCGGGCCTTACCCCCGAAATCGTTTATCGCGCCCTGTGGCAGACCCTGCGCAGCGGCCAGGTCTGGCGCGGCGAACTGCAGAACCGCAAGAAGAGCGGAGAACTCTACTGGGAAGCCGAGACCATCACGCCGGTGCGCAACGATGCCGGCGAAGTCGTACACTTCGTGGCGGTGAAAGAGGACATCACCGAGCGCAAGCGCCAGGAAGAGGAACTGCGGCTGCTTGCCAGCGTGTTCCAGACCGGCCAGGCCACCTTGATCACCGATCCGGAAATGCGCATCGAGAGGGTCAACCAGGCCTTCACCGACATCACCGGCTACCTGCCCGAAGAGGTGATCGGCCACACGCCACGTCTGTTCCAATCGGGCCGGCATGACAAGGCCTTCTACTCCCAGCTGTGGCAGGACGTCCTCGAGGCCGGCCATTGGCAGGGCGAGATTTGGAACCGCAACAAGTACGGTGAGATCTACCCGCTGTGGCAATCGATCACGGCCGTCCATGACGAGGCCGGCAACATCCGCCACTTCATTGCGGTGTTCCACAACATCGCCGAACGCAAGCGCCTGGAGCAGGAACTGGAACAGCAGGCCACCCGCGACCACCTGACCGGAGCGTATAACCGCCGCGCCTTCGATGCCGCCATGCGCAAGGCGGTTCGACAGGCCGAACGCAGCGACAACACCTTCTCGCTGCTGCTTTTCGACATCGACCTGTTCAAGTCGGTCAACGACCAGCATGGCCACGATACCGGTGACGTTATTCTCAAGCGCCTGGCCTTGCTGGTAGGCAAAGCCCTGCGCAGCACCGACCTCCTGGCCCGCTGGGGCGGCGAGGAGTTTGCCATCCTGCTGCAAGACACGTCCGCCCAGGGGGCGTCGATATTCGCCGAGCGCCTACGTCAGCAGGTGGCCGAGACTCGCCTGCATGGTTTGGCCGTCACCATCAGCCTGGGCATCGCCGAATACCGCCGAGGCGAAAGCCCCGAAGAGATGCTGACCCGAGCCGATAGCGCGCTTTATCGCGCCAAGCGGGCAGGGCGCAACCGTGTGGGTATCGCCGACACCCACCCCTGAGCAGCAGCCGAATGGCACTGCACGTCCCGCAAACCTACAGCAGGGGCTCCAGCCAGGCGATCCTTCCCAGCAGGGCGCCCAGTCGGCGCCAGATACTGCCGGGCTCGCGCACCAACCGCACCGGCTCCCCCTGCTGTACGGTCTGCCAATAGAGCTGCCCCGACACCGAGCGCTCGACCCGATAACTCAGCTCCGGCGATTCGCCGACTTCCGTCAGCTCATGAAGTTCGGCAGCCAGGCCCGGGCTGGCGGCGAGCACACCCACTTCGGTGTTCCACCACACCGAGCGAGGATCGGCATTGGGCGAGCCGACGAACACCCGATCGTCATCGATGGCGAGCGCCTTGATGTGCAGTGAGGAGGCCGACGAGCCCACGCTGAAGCCTTTATCTTCATCGGACTCGCTCTCGGCACGCATTTCGTAAAGCGCGACGCCACTGTCAAGCAGTGCGCGCCGGCGCGTCTGGTAGGCGCCGTGGACCAGCGGCACATCGGTCGCTTCGAGGGAGTTGGTAAAGACTTCGACTTCGACGCCCGCCTCGGCCAGTTGCCTCAGCAACCGCGTGCCATGCGCGCCGGGCACGAAGTAGGCGGAAACGATCGCCAACCGCTCGCTCGGTTCCCCGGCGTGCTCAAGCAGCTCCCCAGCCATGGTGCGGTCGAGCGGGGGGCGCCCAGGCCAGGCCGGCTTGCCCGGCGGGTCCCAAAGGGCGATGCCTTCGCCCCAGTGCAGCCTGCCGACCAGCGGCCCCTGCTCGACATCGGCATAGCGCTGGCGAAGGTCGGCGAAGTAGGGGGAATCGGCATTGGCTTCGAACCACTCGGCCAGCGACGACCGCAGTCCTCGCCAGGCCTCTTCATCGGCATGATGGTAGCGCCCGATGGGCTGCGCCAGTCCATGATTCCAGTAGAGATGAAAACTGCGCGTCAGCGGCTCCACCACGGGGCCGAGAGTCATCAGGTCGAGGTCGGTGAAATTGCGCGGCTCGCTGGCGCTGTAGTATTCATCGCCAAGATTGCGCCCACCGACGATGGCCAGGGCGCCGTCGGCGATCCACAGTTTGTTGTGCATGCGGCGATGCTGGCGGGCGGCCTGCGGCACCGAGGCCAGTACACGTCCAGCCAACGTACCGCGGCCGACGCTCAGTGCGTTGTAAACGCGTACCTGTATATTGGGATGAGTGTCGAGTGCGGCCAACTCCGGCCCTTGACCCACGGCGCCCATGTCATCGATCAGCAGGCGCACCTCGACCCCCCGATCTGCGGCGGCCAGGAGACGATGCAGCAGCATCCGTGTCGTCAACCCGTCACCTAGCAGGTAGGTCTGGATATCCAGGCGTCGGTCGGCCTGCTCACTCAGCAGCAGGCGCAGGCTGAAGGCGTCCTGGCCGCTGGAGAGCAGCGCGAAACCGCTCTTGCCAGGATGCGCGGAAGCGCTCATCTGCACCCACTGGCCAAGCCAGGTGGCCTCGCTTTCGGCAGCGGACAGCAGCGCCCCATGCTCACGCGGAACCGGCGTGCCGGCGCACCCCAGCAACAGAAATGCCATCAGACCAAGTAATACTGGGAGCCTGCGGGCTCGATTCGAACCGCCGGATTCAGTGCTCGTCATCGTCATCCGCCAGGCGCCGCGCCATGGCCTTGCGCGCCCTGTTTCGGCGATAGAGTCGCGCCAGCGCCAGCGCTAGCGCAAACGCGACCATGGCGACCAGCGTCACTCCCTGCCAAGGGCGAGCAGCCTCGCCTCCCATCACCGTTTCCAGCGTGATGATCAGGATGAAGCCCAGCGCCTGACTGCCGATGGCCAGGGCGCGCAGGGTATCGAACGACTTGTATGCCATGAAGGGCTCCCACCGGGTGACAGGGCTGTCCGTGCGCAGTAGGCTTGCTCTGCCTGACGCAGTAACCTTCTGCAAGTTAATGATTCTACCCGGTCTTGCCATTTGCGCCGACCCCCTTCTCGGAGCTGACCAATGGACGCCTTCGCCCTGGGCCCCGTACTGATATCCGTCCCGCGACTGTATGCCATTGGCTGCGCTCTGCTGTTGCTGCTCGCGGCCTGGCTGCTGTTGGGGCTCTCCTCCACCGATCGCACGCGCTGGTTCAACGGCCTGCTGCTGGCCTGGTTGGTCGGTGCCCGCCTGGGTCATGTGGCGATGAATCTCGACGCTTACGTCGCTGCCCCGCTGGACATACTCAAGCTGTGGCAGGCTGGCTATCACGGTTTATGGGGCTTGCTAGCGGCGTTGATCTGGACCGGCTGGGCATTGCGCGACCGGCTGCTATCCATGATCGGCGCCATGGGCCTGATCATTGGCGTTTCGGCGCTGTGGCTGGTGCTGGTCACCCTGGCGCCGCTGGGCGGCGACATGCCGCTGGGCGAGCTGCCCGACATCACCCTGGAGAATCTCGATGGCGAGCCGGTAAACCTGCAGGATCTGCGTGGCGAACTCGTGGTTGTCAATCTATGGGCTACCTGGTGTCCGCCCTGCCTGCGTGAGATGCCGCTGCTGGCCGAGGCCGACGAGCGCGAAGGCGTCAGTGTGGTAGTGATCAATCAGGGTGAAGAGCTGCTGCAGGTGGTGCGCTACCTCGACGAGCAGGCGCTTGTCTTCCGCTATCCGCTGCTCGACCCGAGCCAGGAGATGATGAAGACGGTCGAGTCGCCGGGATTGCCTACCACGCTGCTGTTCGATCGAGAGGGGCGCGCGGTGGAGCGCCACGTGGGCGAGCTGTCGCGGGCGCAGCTGGACGGCTGGCTAGACCGTCATTAGAAAACACTCACGCGTGTCTACGCCCTACCATTTCTCACTCTTCTCCACCAGCCTTAAGCCGTGGCGGGCTTTGCGTTAGAATCCCCCGCCCTGCTGCTGACGGAGCCTGCTCCGCCGACAGCATGCGCACCGTATTCAGCATCGACCGAGGCATCATGAGCGACTTTTCACCCGGCCAGCGCTGGATCAGCGATGGCGAGGCCGATCTGGGCCTGGGCACCATCTTGAGTTGCGACCACCGTAGCGTCACCGTGCTGTTCGGCGCCAGCCAGGAAACCCGTACCTACAGCATCCGTCAGGCCCCCCTCACCCGGGTCGCTTTCGGCAGCGGCGACCGCATCCAGTCGAGCGAGGGCTGGCGCCTGACCGTCGACGACAGCAAGGAAGTCGACGGACTGATCGTTTACATCGGCGAGGACGATCAGGGCGAGCTACGCGAGTTGCCCGAGGCGCGCCTGGCCGACAGCATGCAGTTCGATCAGGCTCGCGACCGCCTGCTGACTGGCCAAGTCGACCGCAACGACTGGTTCGACCTGCGCTTTCGCACCCTGCATCACCATCATCGCATCGAGCAGAACCCAGCTCTGGGCCTGGCCGGGCCGCGCATCGACCTGATTCCGCATCAGCTCTACATTGCCGACGAAGTGGCCCGACGCCATGCGCCTCGCGTGCTGCTCGCCGACGAGGTGGGCCTGGGCAAGACCATCGAAGCCGGTCTGATCCTGCACCGCATGCTGCTCACCGGGCGAGCCGAGCGCGCCCTGATTCTGGTGCCGCCGAGCCTGACGCACCAATGGCTGGTGGAACTGCTGCGGCGCTTCGCCCTCGATGTCACCCTGCTCGACGAGCAGCAGAGCCTGGCCCAGGCCGAGGCCAACCCGTTCGAGTCCGGCCAACTGATCCTGGCCAGCCAGGAGTGGCTCTTCGCCAACCCTCACCGCCAGGAGCAGGCCGTTGCCTGCGACTGGGATCTGTTGATCGTCGACGAGGCCCATCACCTCGACTGGAGCTCCGAACAGGTCGGGTCCGGCTACGCTTGCGTCGAGCGCCTGGCCAAGGCCGTGCCGGGCGTGCTGCTGTTGACCGCCACCCCCGAACAGATGGGCCTCGAGAGCCACTTCGCCCGCCTGCGCCTGCTCGACCCGGATCGCTATCACAACATCGATGCATTCCGTGAGGAGGAGCAGCACTACGTGGAGGTGGCCCAGGCCATCGACGCGCTGGAAAACCTGTCCGAAGGCGGGAGAGGCGATCGCGACCGTGTGGCCGCGGTGATCGATGAGCGTGACAGCCTCGCTCTGCTGGACCTCCTGACCAGCCCCGAGAGCAGTCCGGAGCAGCGAGCCAGCGCCCGCGACCAGCTTCGCGAGCAGTTGCTCGACCGTCATGGCACCGGCCGGGTGATGTTCCGCAACAGCCGCCGCCATGTCGGCGGCTTCCCGGAGCGCCGTCTGCACCTGGCGGAGATTCCGCTGCCTTCGGCCTATCGTCGGGTGCTGCGCAAGCTCGAGCGTGACGAAGACTATCTCGACGAGCTACTGATCGAGACCGGGCTCGACCACCCTGACGTGATGATCTACCCCGATGCCACCTACCGTGAGCTGTCGGACGACCCACTCAACGCCGAGCCCTGGTGGCAGATCGACCCTAGAGTCAGTTGGCTGCTGGAGCGCCTCGCAGACGAAGGCGAGCAGGGCTTCGCCGATGACAAGGTACTGGTGATCGCTCACGGACGCGAGACCGCCCAAGGCCTGGCCGAGGCGCTGCGGGTGCTGGGTGGTATCCACGCCCCGGTGTTTCACGAGGGATTGACGCTGGTCGAACGTGACCGAGCGGCAGCGGCCTTTGCCGACGAGGAAGAAGGCAGCCAGGTGCTGGTGTGCTCGGAAATCGGTTCGGAGGGGCGCAACTTCCAGTTCTGCCGTCATCTGGTGATGTTCGACCTGCCGCAGCATCCCGACCAGCTCGAGCAGCGCATCGGCCGCCTGGATCGCATCGGCCAGCGCCACGCCATCGAGATCCACGTGCCGCTGTTCGAGGCCAGCCCCGGAGAGCGCCTGCTACGCTGGTTCCGTGAAGGCATGGACGCCTTCGATGCCCCCCACGGCGTCGGCAGCGAACTGTTCGACGCCTTCGGCGACGCCTTGGCCGAGGCCCTGCTCGACGACGAGGCGATCGACGACGTCATCAATGAGACCCGCGCCCTGTTCGAAAGCCGCCTGGCCCAGCGCGATGCCGGCCGCAACCGCCTGCTCGAACTCAACGCCTGTCGCCCGGCCCGGGCCGAGGCGGTAGCGGCAGCGATTCGTGAGCTCGACGACGACCCGGCGTTACCGCGCTACCTCGACCAGGCGCTGGACATCTTCGGCGTCGACAGTCAGGAGCTCGGCGGCGGCCTGCTGCACTTGCAGCCCAGCCCACAGATGCTCGACGGCCTGCCCGGCCTGGCCAAGGGCGAGGAGGGCTTCACTGCCACCCTGTCGCGCGCCCGCGCCTTGGCCCGCGACGACGTGCAGCGGCTCTCCTGGGAGCATCCGCTGCTGCGCGAAATGATGGGGCGCATCCTCGACGGTCCCATGGGCAATACCGCCCTGGCACTGCTAAAGCACCCGGCAATACCGGCCGGGCGGCTAATGGCGGAGCTGGTGTTTCGCACCTACTGCCCAGCGCCCAGGCGGCTGCACGTCAACCGCTTCCTGCCGCCCACCGCGGTGCGCGTGCTGCTCGACGAATCCGGGGCCGTACTCAGCGACAAAGTCTCGTTCACCGGTCTGTCGAAGAACCTGCAAAAGGTCAAGAAGGCCATGGCCCGGGACCTGATCCGCAGCCGTCATGATCAGTTGCGCGAACTGCTCACCCAAGGCGAGCTGGAGGCCGAGCGCGAGCTGCCGAGCATCGCCGAAGCCGCCCAGCTACGCATGCGCCGGGAACTCGATGGCGAACTGGCCCGCCTGGAGGCGCTGGCACGACTCAACCCGGCGGTGCGCGAGGAGGAGCTGGAGGCGCTACGCCGCGAGCGTGGCGAACTAGATGCCGCCATCGATGGCACGCGGCTGCGGCTGGATGCGGTGCGGGTCATTGTCACCGTCGGCGACTAGCCGGTGGCAATTAAAGAATATCTGCCAGCGCCTGTTCGAGCGTCGGGAAACGAAATTCGAAGCCGGCTTCGAGCAGGCGCGCCGGCCGCATGTCGGCACCGGTCAGCAGCAAGCGGGACATCTCGCCAAAGGCGGTCTCCAGCACGACCGCAGGCACCGGCATGACGGCGGGTCGATTGAGCTGCCTGGCCAGGGTGCGGGTAAACTCGGCGTTGGTGACCGGATGCGGCGCGCTGCCATTGAACGGCCCATCGAGATCGTCGCGCTCGAGCAGGAACAGGATGCTGCGCACCAGATCCTCGCGGTGAATCCAGGGCATGTACTGGCTGCCGTCGCCGAAGCGCCCTCCCAGCCCCAGCTTGAACGGCGGCAGCATCTTCGCCAGGCTGCCGCCCCCCGAGTCCAGCACCAGGCCGGTGCGCAGCAGTGCCACTCGAGTACCGAAGTCGGTCGCCTCGAGCGCGGTATCCTCCCAACGCTTGCATAGTCGATGGGCGAATTCGTCGTGGGGAGCCGTCTGTTCAGTGACCTCGCGGCTTCCCTGATCGCCGTAATAACCCATAGCCGAGCCCGACACCATGACCTTCGGCGCCTTGCCGCTGGCCTGATCGAGCTGCTCGCAGAGGATCACCAGGTCGCGGGTGACGTTGACCCGCGAATCGATCAGCCGATTTTTCTGCTCGTCGCTCCAGCGCTTGGCGGCAATCGGCTCCCCGGCCAGGTTGACGATGGCATGCGGCGGCGAATCCACGAAATCGAGCACCGAGCGTCGCACCTCTGCCGCTTCGGGCAGCTTGCGCCTGGCGGTCTCGGGATCGCGAGAAACCACCTGCAAGCGATGTCCCGCCTCCTTCAAACGCAGGCACAAGCGTTGACCCACGAAGCCACTACCACCGGTTATCAAGACTCGCATCCGACTCCCTCCGCATTCGGCCGCTCCGCAGCCTCTCGTTATACAACCGTTGTACATCTCTGCTATGCTGGCGGCAATCGGGCAATTCATGGTGCAGCTCGACATCCCGCCCGGTCGTTTACCGTCGCACGTCCCGGAGACCGTCATGTCCTACAGCTTGATCCTGCTCGCCCATGGCTCCAGCGACCCTGCATGGCGCGCCCCCTTCGAACGCTTCCACGAGGCCTTGGCCGCACGCATGCAGGTATCGCTGAAGCTGGCCTACATGGAGCTTAGCGAACCCTCGCTGGAAAGCAGCGTGGCTGAACTCGCTTTGGCCGGCATTCGGCGCGCCGAGATTCTCCCCCTGTTCTTCGCCGCCGGGCGGCATCTGCGCAAGGACGTCCCGGCCCAGATCGAGGCGCTGAGGGCGAACCACCCCGGTATCGAACTGACGCTACTGCCACCCGTTGGTGAGCACCCCGCCTTTATCGATGCTCTGGCCGCCGTGGTCGCCGAGCAGGCGGGAGAAGCATTGCCGACTTGACCATGGCCGCCATCAGTTGTACACCGCTCATTTAGTGTACAATATTCCTTGGCAGCGGACTGCGTCCACAGTAGCTGCTGCGTGGCCAATGACAACACAAGAGGCAGGCGAGCATGACCGAGAAGGGGGCCCACCCGGCCGACACACCGCTCTATCCTATCCGCGAGGTGTCACGCATTACCGGCGTCAACTCGGTTACCCTGCGCGCCTGGGAACGTCGCTACGGGCTGATCCGTCCCAAGCGTACACCCAAGGGGCATCGCCTCTACGCCCGCGAGGACATCGAACGGGTCGAGCGCATTCTGCAGTGGCTGAGCCGCGGTGTGCCGGTCAGCCAGGTCAAGGAACTCATCGATCAGCCGCAATCTGCGCCCGTTTCCGAGCCTGTCTCGGGCGACTGGCCCAGCCAGCAGCGGCAATTGATGGCGGCCATCGAGGCTCTTGACCAGAGCCAGATGGAAACGCTCTTCACCCAGAGCCTGGCACTCTACCCCGTGGCCACCTGTTTGGCGGAGCTATGGCAGCCGGTGCTACGCGAACTCGAGGAACACTGGACCGATCAGCTCGGCGCCGCCTTGCAGCGCCGCTGCCTGGAGTCGTTCCTGCGCACCCGCATCGGCATCCGGCTCTACCACGCCAACCAACTGGCCAGGGGGCCCGTACTGCTGATCGCCCCGCTGCCCGACGATCCCGGCACCCTGTGGCTGCTCTTGGCGGCACTCGCGGCGAGCGATGCCGGTTACCAGGTCCAACTGATGGACAGCGCCCTGCCCTTTGGCGAACTGCCGCTGGCGATCGAGCGCCTGCACGCCGCCGCGCTGATTCTCGTCAGCGGCCGCGCCGAACGGGCAGACCTGATCCGTCGCCAGCTGCCTCGCCTGGCCGAGCAACTCGATGCGCCTCTCGGCCTGTGCGGGCCGGTCGCGCGTATTCGCAGCGGTGACCTGGCCGACAGTCTGGTGGAACTGCTCGGCGACGACCTGCCCCTGGCCATGGCCCGCATGCGTCCGCTGATTCTCGACCACTGACCATCGCGAGAGAGCTGGCCATGACCTGCACCCTGATGTGGTTTCGCAGCGATCTTCGCATTCATGACAACACGGCACTGGCAGCCGCCACACGCCGAAGCCCGGTAATAGCGGTGTTCCTGCGCAGTATTCCCCATTGGCAGCGCCACGGTCATGGCGCTAACAAGCTGGACTTCTGGCATCGCGGCGTCGCCGCCCTGGGTGAGGCCCTGGCCGGCATCGGCATTCCTCTGTTGCATCGCGACATCGACGACTTCGACGAGGCCCCGGCCACCCTGCTCGACATCGCCCGCCAGGTCGACGCTACCGCGCTGCACTTCAATCACGAGTACCCCCTCGATGAGCAACGCCGCGACCGGGCAGTCACCGCCGCCATCCACCAGGCCGGCATCATGGTGACCGGTCATCATGATGCCGTTGCCTTTGCCCCCGGCGAGCTGCTGACGGGCAAGGGCGACTACCACAGTGTCTTCACGCCCTTCGCGCGAGCTTGGCACCGTCAACTGACGGCACAGCGCCTGGCGCTGTGCGACACTCCGTCGCCGCAAGCATCCATCAGGATCGAAAGCGAGCGTCCCTTCGCTGCACCGCCCTTGGCGACCTCCCCGGCCGATGCCGGACTCTGGCCCGCCGGAGAAGCGGCTGCCGCCGATCGCCTGGAACGTTTCCTGCGCTTCCGCGCACACCGCTATGCGCAGCAGCGCGACTTTCCTGCCATTGTCGGCACCAGTGAACTCTCACCCTACCTGGCGCTCGGCATGATCTCGCATCGCCAGTGCCTGCAGGCCGCGCTGAACGACAACGACGGCAGTTTGGCCGAGGGCGATGCGGGAATCGTCAGTTGGGTCAACGAGCTGGTGTGGAGGGAGTTCTATCGACACGTGGCGGCAGGCTTTCCGAGGGTATGCCGTCATCGCGCCTTTCAGCGGCACACCGAGGCGCTGGCCTGGCGCGACGACGAGACCGGCTTTCGCGCCTGGTGCGAGGGACGTACCGGTTATCCCATCGTCGATGCCGGCATGCGTCAACTGGTCCGCATCGGCTGGATGCACAACCGCCTGCGCATGATCGTTGCGATGTTCCTGAGCAAGCATCTGCTGATCGACTGGCGCCGTGGCGAGGCGTTCTTCCTGCAACACCTGGTGGATGGAGAATTCTGCGCCAACAATGGCGGCTGGCAATGGGCCGCTTCCACCGGCACCGACGCCGCACCCTATTTCCGCGTTTTCAATCCCACCACTCAGTCCCATCGCTTCGATGCGGAGGGCCGTTTCATCGCCGAGTACGTGCCCGAGCTGGCCGAGCTGCCGGCGCAGAATCGTCATGCACCCAGCGATGCCCAGCGGATCGATACCGGCTACCCGTCTCCCATTGTCGAGCACAAGGCCGCTCGCATACGTGCACTGGACGCCTTCAGGACACTGCCGCCCCCCACCTAGCCGCTCGATACTGGAAGAGGCGGGCAGGAAACGAATAGCGCCAGCCGCCTATGCCGTCGGCTCGGCTCGCAGGATCAGCCCTGATACATCCGACTTCAGTGCCTGCCACTGCGCTTCGATCACTTCGGCCGGGCCCGGCCGCGCATAAAGATAACCCTGCACCAGCCGACAGCCCGCCTGCTGCAGGAAGTCGAGCTGCCCATGGGTCTCCACGCCCTCGGCGACCACATCGAGGCCCAGCCCCCTTGCCATGGCCAGCACGGCACTGACAATGGCGGCATCGGCGGGGTCGTCAGGCAGCGAGCGAATGAAGGCGCGATCGAGCTTGAGCTTGTCCAGCGGCAGGTTTTTCAGATAGCTCAATGACGAATAACCCATGCCGAAATCGTCGATGGCGATACGATGGCCCTTGGCGCGCAGCGCCTCCAGCCGCGGCACGATATCACCGGCGCGCTCGTCGAGTAGCACCGACTCGGTCAGCTCCAAGCCCAGCTGGGACGGCTCGATGCCGTGTCTCGCCAGACCCGCCGAGAGTGCCGTCTCGAGTTCGCCCTGGAACATCTGAATCGCCGAGATGTTGATCCACACGGGCAGCTGAGGCAGGCCCAGCTCTCGCCAACGCGACATTTGCGACAACGATTCGTCGATCACCCAATTGCCGAGCTGGCCCATCAGCCCATGACGCTCGGCCAGCGGGATGAAGTCGGCCGGTGAAACCATGCCATGCTCAGGATGCCGCCAGCGCAGCAGCGCCTCCATGCCGACGACGGCGCCATCCATGATGCGATGCTGGGTCTGGTAATGCAGCTCGAGCTGGTCACCGTTGGCCAAGGCGTCGCGCAGGCCGTAAACAAGTGCCATGTGCGGCGTATTCTGCACGTCCAGCGCCGGACGGAAGCGCTGGCTGACGTTACGCCCGTGTCGCTTGGCCGAGTAGAGCGCCGACTCCAGACGCTGGAACAGCACGCCGGACTCCTTGCCATCCTCGGGGGCCCGGCAACTACCGATTGATAGCCCAAGGCGCAAGGTCTTGTTTGCCAGCTCGAAAGGTTCGCCCAGGTGCTGTCGCAGCCCGGCTATCCAGTGATCGTGGTCATCATACGTCGTGGTGCGTATCACCAGGAACTCATCCCCCCCCAGCCGGCCCACGACACCGCCGGCCACATGCCGGGCCAGGCGCTGGCCGAAACGGGCCAGCAGCCGGTCGCCCTGTTCCACCCCGAGGCTGTCGTTGACCGACTTGAAGCCATCGATATCGATGATCGCCATGTCGAGGCTCTCGCCGGCGCGCAGGTGGCGCAGGCGAGAGGTCATCAAGTCATGCAAGCGACGGCGGTTGGGCAACCCGGTGAGCGGATCCTCGAAGCCGATGCGCCGCAAGTCCTGCTCACGCGCCTTGTGTACCGAAATATCCGTGAAGGTGCCGACGTAATGGGTGATCTGCCCACGAGAATTCGTCACTGCCTTGACGCGCAGCCACTCGGGAAATTCGTCACCTTGCTTGCGCCGGTTCCAGATTTCGCCTTCCCAGCGTCCCTTGCTGTGCAGGGTCTGCCAGAAACGCTTGAAAAAAGCCGGGTCGTGACGCGCCGCGGCCAGGTTGGCGGCATTGAGCCCACGCACCTCATCCTCGGTGAAGCCAGTGATGCGGGTAAAGGCAGGGTTGACGGCGAGGATACGATTATCGGCATCGGTAATCTGCACGCCCTCCTCGGAGAGCATCAGCGCCTGCTGCATCAGATCGGCGTGCTGACGGTCGCGCTTTATCACGCGCCAGGCGACTGCCAGCCCCACCACGACAATGACGACAGCGGCCACTCGCAAGCCGGGGCTGGGCAGCCAGATACAGGCCGGCAACGCCACCATGGCAGCCCAGGTCAAGGGGCGGTTCAACGCGAAGGATGGCCGCATGAGAGGTCCCGGTGTAACGGAGATAAGAGAAAAGTTGCGCCCATGCTATGCATCGACCCTACCTAGAGTATCGACACTTTGCGACGACACTTTAATCGTTGGCGGCTGCCGCGTCATGCCTGGCGTGCAATCATGGGCCTCGGCCAGTAGACTAGGCAGGGCCGCCCGGGCGGGCTGGCTATTTGTGCCATGCTGCCTCCGCACCGCACGCGGAAGGGCCCACTACAACTGCGACTCGGAACGACTCAGTGACCAAGCAACACTCTTTCGAACGCGAAGAACTGCTGGCATGTAGCCGCGGCGAGCTATTCGGCCCCGGCAACGCTCAACTGCCGGCGCCCAACATGTTGATGCTCGACCGTATCGTGCGCATCCATGAAGAGGGCGGCCAGTTCAACAAGGGCGAGCTGATCGCCGAACTGGATATCCAACCCGACCTGTGGTTTTTCGACTGCCATTTCCCCGGCGATCCGGTCATGCCCGGCTGCCTGGGGCTCGACGCCATGTGGCAACTGGTGGGCTTCTACCTGGGCTGGCTCGGTCACCCCGGCCGCGGCCGGGCACTGGGCTGTGGCGAGGTGAAGTTCACCGGCCAGATTCTGCCCGGGGCCAACAAGGTCACGTATCATATCAACGTCAAGCGCATCATCACCCGGCGTCTGATCCTCGGCATCGCCGATGGCACCGTATCGGTGGATGGCCGCGACATTTACCAGGCCAACGACCTGCGTGTCGGCCTGTTCACCTCTACCGCGAATTTCTGAAACAGGAGGCTCCCATGCGACGAGTGGTAGTCACCGGCCTGGGCATCGTGTCCTGCTTGGGCAACGACGCACAAACGGTCGTCGAAGCGCTCCGGAGCGGGCGCTCGGGCATTCGCTTCAAGGAGGAGTACGCCGAGCGCGGCTTCCGCAGCCAGGTCGCTGGGGTCGTGGATATTGATCTCGATACCCTGATCGACCGCAAGCTAAGCCGCTTCATGGGCGACGCCGCGGCCTATGCCTACGTGAGCATGGCCCAGGCCATTGAGGACTCGGGCCTCAGCCCCGAGCAGGTATCGAACGAACGCACGGGACTGATCGCCGGCTCTGGGGGCGCCTCCAGCGCCAATCAGGTCGAGGCCGCCGACGTCATGCGTGAAAAAGGGCTGCGTCGCGTCGGCCCCTATCGGGTCACTCGCACCATGGGCAGCACCGTGTCCGCATGCCTGGCCACGCCGTTCAAGATCAAGGGCGTCAACTATTCGATCTCATCGGCCTGCGCCACTTCGGCGCACTGCATCGGCAGCGCCATGGAGCAGATCCAGATGGGCAAGCAGGACGTCGTCTTCGCCGGAGGCGGCGAGGAGGAACACTGGACCCTGTCATGCCTGTTCGACGCCATGGGCGCCCTGACGACACAGTACAACGACGCCCCGACCAAGGCCTCACGCCCCTATGACAAGGCGCGCGACGGCTTCGTCATCGCCGGCGGCGGCGGCATGCTGGTACTCGAGGAACTCGAGCACGCCAAGGCGCGGGGGGCGAAGATCTATGCCGAGCTGGTCGGCTACGGCGCTACCTCCGACGGTCACGACATGGTCGCCCCCTCCGGCGAAGGCGCAGTCCGCTGCATGCGCCAGGCCATGGCCACGGTCGACGGCAAGATCGACTACATCAACACTCACGGCACCTCCACGCCGGTAGGCGACGTCGCCGAACTCAAGGCGATTCGCGAGGTCTTCGGCGACACCACGCCGGCGATGAGCTCCACCAAGTCGCTGACCGGTCACTCGCTGGGTGCCACTGGTGTACAGGAGACGATCTACTCGCTGCTGATGATGGAACACGACTTCATCGCCGCCTCGGCCAACGTCGAGGATCTCGACGATCAGGCCGCCGGCTTCGATATCGTCACGCAGATGCGCGACAGCGTCAGCGTCGATCGCGTCCTCTCCAACAGCTTCGGCTTCGGCGGTACCAACGCCTGCCTGGTGCTGCAGCGCTACCGCGACTAGACGACTCCATTGCAACGCAGAAAGGCGCCCCTCGGGCGCCTTTTTGCATTGCGGGCGAAGCCCACTCAATACACAGCCACCGGCCACTAGTTCTAGCCCGTGCTGGCCCCCACCTCAGGCTTGGCATCCACCGGCCGCGGGACTTCGGAGATCTCGGCCAGCCGCGCCTCGATCCATGCCTCGACCTCGACCAGCACCTCCTCCGGCGTACGGCCTGCGGTATCGATGGGCTCCCCCACCACCACGTTGAGTACTCCCGGATTCTTCACCCAGTGGCGCCCCGGCCAGCGTTCGCCGGCATTGTGCGCCACTGGCAGCACCGGTACCCCGGCGCGACAGGCGATGACGGCCCCGCTCTTGTTGTAGCGGCGCCGCTGGCCCGGCTCCACTCGAGTGCCCTCAGGAAAGATCAGCACTGATAGCCCCTCCTGCAGACGCACCACGCCTTGGCTCAGTACCTGCCGCATTGCCCGCGCTGGCTTCGAGCGGTCCAGCGCAATGGGATGCAGCAGACGCAGGCCCCAACCGAACACCGGGATGCGCAGCAGTTCTTGCTTGAGCACCGTGCACACCGGCGGCTTGAGGATCTGCAGAAAGATGGTTTCCCACTCGCACTGATGGTTGGCCAGGATTACGCAGGGACCGGGCGGCAAGTGCTCCCTGCCGCTGACCCGATAAGTCACGCCACAGGTCCAACGAAACCAGGCGGTGATGAAATGGTTGTAGCGATTGAGCAGGCGGTAGCGTGCCGGTAGCGCCAGCAGCGGGGCCACCGGCAACAGCAGCGCGCCAAAGACGAAGATGGCGAGAAAGTAACCGACGTAGAACAGCAGGCTGCGCAACACATTCATGGAGAAGAGCCGCCCTCTTCTTCGTCACTGGGGATGGCGCGGCGAGCCTGACACCACTCATCCAGTAGACGTCCCACCTCCAGTCGCCACGGCTTCTGGTGCACGCCGAAGGCCTCCAGCACGCGCCGGCAATTGAGCACTCTACGTAGCGGCTGGTCATGATGATGCTTGAGTGCCTTCACCTCGCCCAGCTCCACCTGTTCGCCCAGCCCCTCCAGGCGCGTCGAGAGCTGGGTGCGTACCATGGTGGTGAAGGTATAGGCACTGACCGGCTCCGTACCCGCCAGGTGATAGGCACCCCAGGCGCCAGAACCGCACGAGAGCTGGTGCAGCATGCCGACCAGCGCCATGGCGACAGCGTCGGCCGATGTGGGGCAGAAGATCACGTCCTGTGCGGCGCGAACTTCCTCACCGGTTACCAGGCTGTCGATCACGCCGCTGAGCCAGGCGTGTCCGCCCTCCAGCGCGAACAACGGCCCCAGGCGCACGATGAGATGCCGAGGATGGCTACCCCGGATGCGATCCCCGATGGCGATCAACCGCCTGAGGCTCTCGTCACGTGGCGCCGGTATCACGTGTTCGTCGATGGGCGTCTCGAAACCATCCTGGTAGAGCTGATCGGAGACGCACCACACCAGTGGCGTATCTGTCTCGCGGCACGCCGCCAGGCAGGCATCGACGCCCTCACCATGCGCGACCACGGCCGCAGGCTCGATCTCCATCGGCGCCGATAACGGCGGAATGACCACCGCCGCGGGCGCCAGCTCACGCAGCAGGCTGGCATCGATCTTCAGGCCGGGCTCGATGACGAGCTCGGTATCACTGCGACGGTGCACCAGCCTGGCCAACGCCAGATTGAGGCAATGGCCGGCATCCAGTACCAACAGCTTCACTCAATAGCCTCCGGCAGCCTCGATCGGGTGGCGTCAGAACGGGATTTCGTCGTCGAAATCGTCGAAGCTGCCCGGATCGGGCGCGCCGTAATTGTTCTGCTTCTGACCACCCTGCTGGGGCTGGCCACCCGGCGCCGGGCGCTGCTGTGGCTGGCCGCCACCAAAGCCACCCTGCTGGGGCGCGTTGCCAAAGCCGCCGCCACCTTGCGCTGGAGCGCCATAACCACCCTGCTGTGGCGCAGGCGCCCCCTGAGAGGCGCCATAGCCACCCTGCTGCGGCATGCCCGCCCCGGGCTGCCCGCCGAAGTCGCCGCTGCGAGTATCGAGCATCTGCATGTCGTTGACCACGATTTCGGTGGTGTAGCGATCCTGGCCGTCTTGGCCCTGCCACTTGCGCGTCTGCAGGCGCCCCTCCAGGTAGACCCGCGCACCTTTCTTCAGGTACTGCTGAGCGATCTCGGCCAGACGGTTGAACAACACCACCGAGTGCCACTCGGTCCGCTCCTGGCGCTGGCCGCTTTGCTTATCGGTCCAGGTATCGGTAGTGGCGACGCGCAAGTTGGCGACGGGGCTACCGGACGGCATGAAGCGAACCTCGGGATCCTGTCCTAGGTTGCCGATGAGAATGACCTTGTTGACGCCACGGGCCATGCTGGACTCCCTCTGTAGTGTACGTGTGCATTGTAATGAACCGGCCCTGAGGCCGGCGCCTGACAAATCGGCTAGCCGCCGCGATGGCGGCTCGAGCGGATCAGGCGCGCCAAGGCATCCTCGTCGAGGCGCCGCCGATCCACCTTAAGATACGCCACTCGCTCCTCCGGCACGACCAGTACGTCTTCGACTCCGGCCACTTCGGCGAAGCTCGCCATCAACGTGTCGAGCGTATCTTCGCGATGCTCGTCGTCCAGCGCCACCACCTCGCTCGACAGATGCGGCGGCGTCGGCATGCCCAGCATCAGCAGCCACCAGATGCCGGCCAGCACGGCGCTGCCGACAAACACCGCCGGCAGCCCCCACTGCTGTGCCAGAAAGCCCCCCAGTACGCCGCCGAGGAAAGCACCCAGGAACTGGCTGGTGGAGTAGATCCCCATCGCCGTACCCTTGGCCCCGGCCGGCGCCAACTTGCTGAGCATCGAGGGCAGCACCGCCTCGAGCAGGTTGAAGGCCGTGAAGAACAGCAGCAGCCAGACGAACAGCGCCCAGCCGCCACCGAATCCGGCCAGACCAGCCAGGCTGATGGTGATGGTGCCGACCGCCGCGAGGCTCATGCCCTTCATGCGCTGACGCTTTTCGGCAACGATTACCAGCGGCACCATGCCGATGAAGGCCAGCGCCATAATGCCTAGATAGGTCAGACCATGCCGCTCCGCTTCGATGCCCGCCTCGACCAGGCGGAACGGCACGGCAACGAAGATCGCCATCAGCATCAGGTGCAGCGCGAAAATCGACAGGTCGAGCCGCCAGGTCGGCACGGGTGATGATTGCCATCAACTGTTGGCGATCGATGCCCACGTCGCGATGACGCAATCTCCGCGGCGCCGGCGGCACCAGCTTCCACAGCACCACCAGCCCCAGCCCGGCCAGCAAGGTGGTGAACCAGAACACCGAAGCGAGGCCGAGCGTTGCCGCCAGCCAAGGACCGATCACCATGGCCACGGCGAACGCCACGCCGATCGACAGACCGATAGTCGCCATGGCGGCGGTACGCACCTGCTCGCGAGTCTGGTCGGCGAGCAGCGCCATGATCGCCGCGGCTACGGCGCCGCTGCCCTGCAGGCAACGGCCCAGGATCACGCCGCCGATACTATCGGCGGACGCTGCCACAACGCTGCCGAGCAGAAACAGCAGCAGGCCACCGGCGATCACCGGCTTGCGCCCGAGGCGATCGGAGAGCAGGCCGAAAGGGATCTGCAGGACCGCCTGGGTCAGGCCGTACACGCCCAGAGCCAGGCCCACCAGCAGCGGCGTGGCGCCCTCCAGTTCGTCGGCGTACAGCGCCAGCACCGGCAGCACCATGAACAGGCCCAGCATGCGCGTGGCATACAGGCCGGCCAAGCCAGTGATGGCACGCCGTTCGGAGGCTAACAGCAGACCAGTGACCTTACGCATAGGGAATGAGACGCTTCCATGGAGTAGGGAGGGCTGCAGCCCTCTCGATGAGCCGACCATTCTAACGATTCCGGCCCCCACAGGAAACGCCCCAGCCAGCGGCGCTTTGGCGTGCGCTCGGCCACGGGCGTATAATCGAGGTTTTGCCGAGCGCCATGAGGTGTGAATGGACAGGATCGTGGTCAGGGGTGCGCGCACCCACAACCTAAAGCAGATCGATGTCGAGCTGCCCCGCGACAGCCTGATCGTGGTTACCGGTCTGTCCGGATCGGGCAAATCATCGTTGGCTTTCGACACCCTCTATGCCGAAGGCCAGCGCCGCTACGTGGAATCGCTTTCCACCTATGCGCGCCAGTTCCTGTCGATGATGGAAAAGCCCGACGTCGATCACATCGAAGGGCTGTCGCCGGCCATCTCCATCGAGCAGAAGTCCACCTCGCACAACCCGCGCTCCACCGTGGGAACCATCACCGAGATCTACGACTACCTGCGCCTGCTGTTCGCCCGGGCCGGCACGCCGCGCTGCCCCGAGCACGGCGAGGATCTCGAGGCCAGTACCATTTCGCAAATGGTCGACCAAGTGCTCGCCCTGCCCGAGGACAGCAAGCTGATGCTGCTGGCACCGGTGGTCAAGGGCCGCAAGGGCGAGCATCTGCAACTCCTCGCCGAGCTGCGCGCCCAGGGCTTCGTGCGCGTGATGGTCGATGGCCAGGCGCTGGAGCTCGACGACATCGCCCCGCTGGACAAGAACAAAAAGCACGACATCAGCGTGGTGGTAGACCGCATCAAGGTGCGCGAGGGGCTTCAGCAGCGCCTGGCGGAATCGTTCGAGACCGCCCTCAACCTGGCCGACGGTATTGCCGTGGTTCATTTCATGGACGGCGAGGCCGAGGACATCCCCTTCTCGGCACGCTTCGCCTGCCCGGTCTGCGGCTACGCCATCGCCGAGCTCGAGCCGCGCATGTTCTCGTTCAACAACCCCGCCGGTGCCTGCCCCACCTGCGACGGTCTGGGCGTACAGCAGGTGTTTGATCCCGACAAGCTGATCAGCCATCCGGAACTGTCGTTGGCCGAGGGCGTGATCAAGGGCTGGGATCGCCGCAGCGTCTATTATTTCAGCCAATTGCAGGCGGTCGCCGACCATTATCGTTTCACCCTCGAGACACCATGGCAGGAGCTCGCTCGTCACGAGAAGGAAGTCATTCTCCATGGCAGCGGTGACGACGAGATCGCCTTCAGCTACGTTAACGACCGCGGCCGTCGGGTAACCCGCGAGCACCCCTTCGAAGGTGTGCTGCCCAACCTGCAGCGGCGCTATCGTGAAACCGAATCGAGCATGGTGCGTGAAGAGCTGGCACGCTACATCGCCGACCGCGCCTGTCCTTCCTGCCACGGCACTCGCCTGCGCAAGGAGTCGCGCCACGTCTTCGTCGACGAGCACACCCTGCCGCAGATCGTGCAATTACCGATCGGCGAAGCGTGGGACTACTTCCAGCGCCTGGCCCTGCCCGGGCGCAAGGGCGAGATCGCCCAGAAGGTGATCAACGAGATCCATGCGCGCCTGGAGTTCCTGGTCAATGTCGGGCTCGATTATCTCAACCTCGAGCGCAGCGCCGAGACCCTCTCCGGCGGCGAGGCCCAGCGTATCCGCCTGGCGAGCCAGATCGGCGCCGGCCTGGTGGGCGTCATGTACATCCTCGACGAACCCTCGATCGGCCTGCACCAGCGCGACAACGATCGCCTGCTCAAGACGCTGATTCATCTTCGCGATCTGGGCAACACCGTGATCGTGGTGGAGCATGACGAGGACGCCATCCGCGCCGCCGACCACGTACTCGACATCGGCCCCGGAGCCGGCGTCCACGGCGGACGCATTGTTGCCCAGGGCACACCCGAAGCGATCATGGCCAGCCACGACTCGCTCACCGGACAGTACCTTTCCGGCAAGCGGCGTATCGAGGTGCCCAAGTGGCGAATCCCCGGCAACCCCGAGAAGCGGCTGGTACTCACCGGCGCACGCGGCAACAACCTGCACGACGTCACCCTGACCCTGCCGCTGGGGCTGTTCATCTGCGTCACCGGCGTCTCCGGCTCGGGCAAGTCGACGCTGATCAACTCGACGCTGATGCCGATCGCCGCGCGTGAGCTCAACCACGCCACCACCCTGACTTCCGCACCTTTCGAACGCATCGAAGGCCTCGATCAGCTCGACAAGGTGATCGATATCGACCAAAGCCCTATCGGGCGTACGCCACGCTCCAACCCGGCCACCTACACCGGTATCTTCACGCCGATTCGTGAACTCTTCGCCGGCACCCAGGAGGCGCGCTCACGCGGCTACAAGCCGGGGCGCTTCTCGTTCAACGTCAAGGGCGGGCGCTGCGAGGCGTGCCAGGGCGAGGGCATGATCAAGGTCGAGATGCACTTCCTGCCCGATATCTATGTTCCCTGCGACGTATGCAAGGGCAAGCGCTACAACCGCGAGACACTGGAGATCGCCTACAAGGGAAAGAGCATCGACGAGGTACTGGAAATGACCGTGGAGGAGGCGCTGGAGTTCTTCAGCCCGGTACCCGCCATCGCCCGCCGCCTGCAGACCCTGCTCGACGTGGGGCTCTCCTATATCCGCCTGGGCCAGAGCGCCACCACCCTTTCCGGCGGCGAGGCGCAGCGCGTCAAGCTGGCCCGCGAGCTGGCCAAGCGCGATACCGGCAAGACACTCTACATCCTCGACGAGCCCACCACCGGGTTGCACTTCGAGGACATCCGCCAGTTGCTCGTCGTGCTTCACCGCCTGCGCGACCATGGCAATACCATCGTGGTCATCGAGCACAACCTCGACGTGATCAAGACCGCCGACTGGATCGTCGACCTTGGCCCCGAGGGCGGCTCCGGCGGCGGACGCATCATCGCCGAGGGCACCCCGGAGCAGGTGGCCGAGATGGAGGTCTCCCACACCGGACGCTTCCTAAAGCCGCTGCTGGAGCGGGCCAAGAGCCAGAAGGCCGAGCCAGCGACCTCCAAGTAAGTGGCGAGAGCAAAAAACCCGGCTTCTCGCGAAGCCGGGTTTTTCGTGTTGCTACAGCACTGCCGGGCCAAGCCGCCGCAAAGGATCACTCCTCGGCGGCGGCTTCCTCGGCCTCCTCGACGACCGGGCGGTCGACGAGTTCGACGAAGGCCATGGGGGCGTTGTCGCCGGTGCGGAAACCGCACTTGAGAATACGGACGTAACCGCCCGGACGCTCGACGTAACGCGGACCCAGCTCGTTGAAGAGCTTGCCGACCGCTTCCTTCGAGCGGGTGCGGCTGAAGGCCAGACGACGGTTGGCAACGCTGTCCTGCTTGGCCAGGGTGATCAGCGGCTCGATGACGCGACGCAGCTCCTTGGCCTTGGGCAGGGTTGTCTTGATCACTTCGTGCTCGATCAGCGACACGCTCATGTTCTTGAACATGGCCTGGCGATGCGAGCTGGTACGATTCAGGTGACGACCACTCTTACGATGACGCATGGTTGTGATTCCTTACCAAACTGGGACTCGAGTCGACGCTCACGCGGAGGCCTTGTCGTCCTTCAGGCTCGCCGGCGGCCAGTTCTCCAGCCGCATGCCAAGGGAAAGACCACGAGCAGCCAACACGTCCTTGATTTCGTTCAAAGACTTCTTGCCGAGGTTCGGCGTCTTCAGCAGCTCGACTTCGGTGCGCTGAATCAGATCGCCGATGTAGTAGATATTCTCGGCCTTCAGACAGTTGGCACTGCGGACGGTCAACTCGAGATCGTCTACGGGGCGCAGCAGGATGGGATCGACGTGATCCTCTTCCTCCACGACTTCCTGTTCCTTGTCGGCTTCCAGGTCGACGAACGCAGCCAACTGCTCCTGCAGGATGGTGGCGCTGCGACGGATCGCCTCTTCCGGATCCAGGGTGCCGTCGGTTTCCAGGTCGATGATCAGCTTGTCGAGATCGGTACGCTGCTCGACACGCGCAGCATCGACGGCGTAGGAAACGCGCCGCACGGGGCTGAAAGTGGCATCCAACTGCAGGCGACCGATGGCACGCGATTCGTCGTCGGCGCCCACACGGGCATCCGCCGGCTCATAGCCACGGCCGCGAGCGATCTTGAGCTGCATCTTGAGCTCGGAACCCTCGTTGACGTGAGCAATGACGTGATCCGGATTGACGATCTCGACGTCGTGATCGAGGACGATGTCGCCCGCGGTCACCACGGCCGGGCCCTGCTTGTTCAGCGAGAGCACCGCCTCGTCGCGACTGTGCATGCGGATGGCCACGTCCTTGAGGTTCAGAAGAATCTCGATGACGTCTTCCTGAACACCCTCGATCGCGCTGTACTCATGCTCGACACCCGAGATCTCGACTTCCACCACGGCACAGCCGGGCATGGAAGAGAGCAGAATGCGACGCAGCGCATTGCCCAGGGTATGGCCAAAGCCACGCTCGAACGGCTCGAGCACGATCTTCGCGTGATGCGCGCTGATCTCTTCGACCTTGATATCGCGCGGACGGAGAAACTCTGTCACTGAACGCTGCATAACTACACCTTTGAGGCTGCCTAACGGTTACTCGGTACTCGTAGCCGGCCCGCAAGGGCCGGCACGACGCGATCAGCGACGCTTACTTCGAGTACAGCTCGACGATCAGGTTTTCGTTGATGTCGGCCGACAGGTCGCCGCGTTCCGGGATAGCCTTGAAGGTGCCTTCCATCTTCTTCGCGTCCACCTCGATCCAGGCGACTTCACCACGGTTGGCAGCGATGGAGAGCGCACTCTGGATGCGCGCCTGGTTCTTCGCCTTCTCGCGAACGGAAACCACGTCGCCGGGCTTGACCTGGTAAGAAGCCACGTTGACGCTACGGCCATTGACCATGATCGCCTTGTGGCTCACCAGCTGGCGCGCCTCGGAACGGGTGGAACCGAAGCCCATGCGGTAGACGACGTTGTCCAGTCGGGATTCAAGCAGCTGCAGCAGGACTTCGCCGGTGGCGCCGGAGCGACGGGCGGCCTCCTTGTAGTAGCTGCGGAACTGCTTCTCGAGTACGCCGTAGATGCGACGTACTTTCTGCTTCTCGCGAAGCTGCAAGCCGTAGTCGGAAAGACGCTGACGGCGCTGGCCGTGCACACCCGGAATCTGCTCGGATTTGCACTTCTTCTCGAAGGGAGTCACACCGCTCTTCAGAAAGAGGTCGGTGCCTTCACGACGAGACAGTTTGCACTTCGGTCCAATATAACGAGCCATGAATCTGTCTCCTTAAACGCGGCGTTTCTTCGGCGGACGGCAGCCATTGTGGGGGATGGGCGTCGCGTCAGTGATGCTCTGCACGCGGAAGCCGGCAGCGCTCAGCGCACGCACGGCGGATTCACGGCCAGGACCGGGGCCCTTGACCAGCACGTCGACGTTTTTCACACCATACTCGGCTGCAGCAGTCGCTGCACGTTCGCTTGCCACTTGAGCAGCGAACGGGGTGCTCTTGCGAGAACCACGAAAACCCGAACCACCGGCAGTTGCCCAAGAGAGAGCATTGCCCTGGCGGTCTGTGATCGTCACGATCGTGTTGTTAAAAGAGGCGTGGATGTGCGCAACGGCGTCCACTACCTGCTTTTTAACCTTTTTACGGTTGCTACGCGGGTTAGCCATGTTGATGTCTATTCCTGTCTTTACGCCAGAACGTGCGTGTTACTTGCGGATCGGCTTACGCGGGCCCTTACGGGTACGCGCGTTAGTCTTGGTCCGCTGACCACGCAGCGGAAGACTACGACGATGACGCAGACCACGATAGCAACCCAGGTCCATGAGACGCTTGATGTTGAGCGTCACATCACGACGAAGGTCGCCTTCCACGGTGTACTTGCCGACTTCACTACGCAGGGCATCGACCTCTTCAGAGGAGAGCTCCTGGATCTTGGTGGTCGGCGCGATGCCGGTAGCGGCACAGATTTCCTGTGCACGCGTGCGGCCAATCCCGAAGATATAGGTCAGCGAGATCGCCGCATGCTTGTTGTCCGGGATATTGACGCCTGCAATACGGGCCATCAGCTTTCTCCGAAATTTGAGCGGCTTGCTCGATTAGTCACTACAAAAGGCGCAACAGCATACCCCTTTACCCACTTTGGGGCAAGGGGTATGCCAGCACCGCTTTCTACAAGCGCCAGAATCAACCCTGGCGCTGCTTGTGCCGCGGCTCGATGCAGATGACGCGGACCGCGCCATTGCGCCGAATGATCTTGCAGTTGCGGCACATCTTCTTGACGGAAGCTCGAACTTTCATCGTTCCTTCTCCAAAATCGGCACGCGACGCGCCAAATCACCGGCGGCGCAGCTCAGCGCATGATGCCGCCGCTGCCATAGCCTTTCAGGTTGGACTTCTTCATCACCGACTCGTACTGGTGCGACATGAGGTGCGATTGCACCTGGGCCATGAAGTCCATGATGACCACTACCACGATCAGCAACGAGGTTCCGCCGAAAAAGAACGGCACGTTCCACGCCACGATCAGGAACTGGGGCATCAGGGAAACCGCAGTGATGTACAGGGCACCGAACAGGGTCAGACGGGTCATGACCTTGTCGACATAGCGAGCGGTCTGCTCACCAGGACGAATACCCGGAAGAAACGCCCCTGACTTCTTGAGGTTGTCAGCGACATCCTTGGGGTTGAAGACCAGCGCTGTGTAAAAGAAGCAGAAGAATACCACCGCCGCCGCGAAAAGCAAGATGTACAGCGGCTGCCCCGGCCCGAGAGCCTGGGATGCCCGCTGCAGCCACTCCATGCCGTCGCCGGCGCCGACCCACTGGCCGATGGAGGCGGGGAACAGCAGGATGCTGGAGGCGAAAATCGGCGGAATCACACCCGCCATATTCACCTTCAGCGGCAGGTAGCTGCTCTGCCCGGCATACATCTTGTTGCCGACTTGGCGTCGCGGGTAATTCACCGTGATGCGGCGCTGGCCGCGCTCGATGAACACCACGAAAGCCACGGTCGCCACACCCAACACGGAAAGGGCCAGCAGCGGCAACACGTTCCACGCGCCTTCGTTGCGGGCCAGCTCGAACGCCTGCCCCACCGCACCCGGCAAGCCAGCGACGATACCGGCGAAGATCAGCAGCGAGATACCGTTGCCGATACCCTTTTCGGTGATCTGCTCACCCAGCCACATCAGGAACACCGCACCCGACACGAAAGTGACGACGGCGGTGAAATAGAAGCTGAAATCAGCTGTGTAGGCGATACCCTGGCTGGCCAGGCCCACCGACATGCCGGTGGCCTGCACCAGGGCCAGCACCACCGTGCCGTAGCGGGTGTACTGGCTGATCTTGCGGCGGCCGGCCTCGCCCTCCTTCTTCAACTGCTCGAGGTGGGGCGAGACCGCGGTCAGCAGCTGCATGATGATCGACGCCGAGATGTAGGGCATGATGCCCAGGGCGAAGATACTCATGCGCTCCAGTGCACCACCCGAGAACATGTTGAACAGTCCCAGGATGGTGCCCTGCTGCTCCCTGAACAAGGCAGCAAGCTGGTCAGGATTGATACCGGGAACGGGAATATGGGCACCGATACGGTACACCACGATGGCGAGGAGCACGAAGCGCAGACGCGCCCACAGTTCACTCAGACCGCTGCCCATCGCCGGCATGTTTCCTGACTTGGCCATTTAGTCCTCTACCTTGCCACCAGCGGCTTCGATCGCAGCGCGGGCACCCTTGGTGACCTTGATGCCGCGAACCGTGACCGCCTTGTTGACGTCGCCGGAAAGAATGATCTTCGCATGCAGAGTGGCATCCTTGAGCACGTTGGCCTGCTTCAGGGTCTCGAGAGTGACTTCGTCACCCGCGACCTTGGCCAGTTCGCTCAGGCGCACCTCTTCGGAGACCAGCGACTTCATGGAGGTGAAGCCGAACTTGGGCAGACGCCGCTGCAGCGGCATCTGACCGCCCTCGAAACCGGGCTTCACGCTGCCGCCGCTACGCGACTTCTGGCCCTTGTGGCCACGACCGCCGGTCTTGCCCAGACCGGAGCCGATGCCACGACCGACGCGCTTCTCGGCGTGCTTGGAGCCCGGTGCCGGGCTCAGGCTATTGAGTTTCATGGATTACTCTCCCTCTACCCGCACAAGGTAGTTGACCTTGTGGATCATGCCGCGCACGGCAGGGGTGTCTTCCAGTTCAACCGTATGACCGATGCGGCGCAGCCCGAGGCCTTTCATGGTGGCCTTGTGCTTGGGCAACGTGCCGATGGTGCTACGGGTCTGGGTAACCTTGAGTGTGGCTGCCATGGTATTTACCCCGTGATCGCTTCGACAGACAAACCGCGCTTGGCGGCGATGTCGTCCGGCGACTGCATGGAAGCGAGACCCTTGACGGTCGCGCGCACCACGTTGACCGGATTGGTGGAGCCGTAGCATTTGGCCAGCACGTCATGGACGCCAGCCAGCTCGAGCACGGAGCGCATGGCGCCGCCGGCAATGATCCCGGTACCTTCGGAGGCCGGCTGCATGTACACCTTGGAGGCGCCGTGACGGGCCTTGACCGGGTACTGCAGGGTATGGCCCTTGAGGCTCACCTTGACCATGTTGCGACGCGCCTGGTCCATGGCTTTCTGGATCGCGACCGGCACTTCACGCGCCTTGCCGCGGCCGAAGCCGACACGACCATTACCGTCGCCCACGACGGTCAGAGCGGTGAAACCGAAGATTCGGCCACCCTTGACCACCTTGGCGACGCGGTTGACCTGCACGAGCTTTTCCTGCAGATCGCCGGTGTTCTGTTCGTTCTTCGCCATCGTAAAACCCTTTAGAATTCCAGGCCGCCTTCACGTGCGGCGTCGGCCAGGGCCTTGACGCGACCGTGGTACTTGTAACCGGCACGATCGAAGGCCACCTGGGTGATGCCAGCCTGCTTGGCGCGTTCGGCAATCAGCGCACCGACCTTGGCGGCGGCGTCTGCATTGCCGGTACCGCCCTCACGCAGGTCCTTGTCCAGCGTCGAAGCGCTGGCCAGCACCTTGCCACCATCCGGCGAGATGATCTGCGCGTAGATGTGGCGCGGGGTACGGTTGACGCACAGGCGATACACGCCCAGCTCGCGCATCTTGGCACGAGCGCGGCGGGCACGACGGAGACGAGATTCTTTCTTCGCGTTCATAACCCTGCCTTACTTCTTCTTGGCTTCTTTACGACGCACCTGCTCGTCGGCGTACCGTACACCCTTGCCCTTGTAGGGCTCTGGCGGACGGAAGGCACGAACCTCGGCGGCGACCTGGCCCAGCTTCTGCTTGTCCGCGCTCTTCAGCACGATGACGGTGTTCTTCGGCGTTTCCGCAGAGACACCCTCAGGCAGGGAATACTCGACCGGGTGGGAGAAGCCCAGTGACAGATTCAGCGTCTGGCCACTTGCCTGGGCACGATAGCCGACGCCAACGATTTCGAGGGTTTTGGTGAAGCCCTCGGAGACGCCGGTGACCAGGTTCTGGACCAGAGCACGAGTAGTGCCGACCATGGCCCAGGACTTGGCGCTCTCGCTCGGATTGAAGGTCAGCTGACCTTCTTCCTGACCGATGGCCACGTCCGGATGAACGGTCATGGACAGCGTGCCCTGGCCGCCCTTGACGGTCAGCTGGTCGCCGTCGAGCTTGACGTCGACGCCGGCGGGCACTTTAACCGGATATTTGGCTACGCGGGACATTCCAGACTCCTAGAATACGGTGCAGATGACTTCGCCACCGACACCCGCCTGACGGGCGGCACGGTCGGTCATCACGCCCTGGGAGGTGGTGACGATCGCCACACCCATGCCATCCGCCACCTTGGGCAGTGCATCCTTGCCCTTGTACTGGCGCAGAGACGGCTTGGATACCCGCTGCAGGTGCTCGATGACCGGCCTGCCCTCGAAGTACTTGAGGGTCACGGTCAGTTCGGGCTTGGTACCTTCAGCGACCGCGAAGTCGTTGATATAGCCCTCTTCCTTCAATACGCGGGCCACCGCGACCTTGAGCTTGGAGGACGGCATGGTGACCGTCTCCTTGGTGGCCATCTGCGCATTGCGGATACGAGTGAACATATCCGCCAGAGTGTCTTGCATGCTCATTTACATTGCGCTCCTGATGTTTCCGTGGCGGCTTACCAGCTGGACTTCTTCAGCCCAGGGACCTCACCACGCATAGCGGCTTCACGCAGCTTGTTGCGGCCGAGGCCGAACTTGTTGTAGTAGCCGTGCGGACGACCGGTGATCCGGCAGCGATTACGCTGACGCACCGGGCTGGAGTCGCGCGGCAACTGCTGCAGTTTCAGCGTCGCCTCGAAGCGCTCTTCGTCGGAAGTATTCACGTTCTGGATGATCGCCTTGAGCTCGGCGCGGCGGGCCGCATACTTCTCGACCAGCTTGGTGCGCTTGAGCTCGCGTTCAATCATGCTCTTCTTTGCCATGATCCCACCCTTATTTCTTGAACGGGAAGTTCAGCGCGCTGAGCAGCGCACGACCTTCCTCGTCGGTGTTGGCAGTAGTGGTGATGGTGACATCCAGCCCACGAATCCGATCGATCTTATCATATTCGATCTCGGGGAAGATGATCTGCTCACGCACACCCATGGAGTAGTTGCCGCGACCGTCGAAGGACTTCGGGTTGAGACCACGGAAGTCACGCACACGGGGAATCGCGATGTTGACCAGACGATCGAGGAATTCCCACATGCGCTCGGCGCGCAGGGTCACCTTGATGCCGATCGGCCAACCTTCGCGCACCTTGAAGCCCGCGATGGACTTGCGCGCATTGGTCACCAGCGGTTTCTGACCGGAGAGCTTCTCCAGGTCACCGATGGCATTCTCGATCTGCTTCTTGTCGCTGGTCGCGTCACCGATGCCCATGTTGAGGGTCACCTTGGTGATCCGCGGCACCTGCATCACGTTGGCGTAGCTGAACTGCTCTTTGAGCTGAGCCACCACCTCGTTCTGATAACGTTCTTTCAAGTTCGCCATTTTGCTACCCGACTCGCGTTAGGCGTCGATCTGCGTCTGCGTCGACTTGTAGATACGTACCTTGGTACCGTCTTCCTTAACCTGGAAGCCGACGCGATCCGCCTTACCGGTCTCCGAGTTGAAGATCGCCACGTTGGACGCGTGAATCGGAGCCTCGCGCTCGACGATACCGCCCTGATTGCCCGCCATAGGATTGGGCTTGGTGTGACGCTTGATCATGTTCACACCGGACACGACGAAGCGTTCGTCCTTGAGGACGCGCTTGATGGTGCCACGCTTGCCCTTATCCTTGCCGGCGATGACGATCACTTCATCGTCACGTTTGATCTTTTGCATGTCCGCTTCGCTCCTTACAGCACTTCAGGCGCCAGGGAAATGATCTTCATGAACTTCTCGGTGCGAAGTTCACGAGTCACCGGCCCGAAGATACGGGTGCCGATCGGCTGCTCGTTGGTGTTGTTCAACAGAACTGCCGCATTTCCATCGAAGCGGATCAGCGAGCCGTCGGAACGACGGACACCGCTGCGGGTGCGAACCACCACCGCCTTGAGAACCTGGCCTTTCTTGACCTTGCCACGCGGAATGGCTTCCTTCACCGTGACCTTGATGATGTCACCGACCCGCGCGTAGCGGCGGTGTGAGCCGCCAAGCACCTTGATGCACTGCACCCGGCGCGCTCCGCTGTTGTCGGCGACATCCAGCATTGTCTGAGTCTGAATCATCGGTTTTCTCCAAACCTAATCTGACTGCTCTCGCCGAGCTCAGCCCTTGGCCTGCTCGATCACCTCGACCAGCGTCCAGGCCTTCTTCTTGGACAGCGGACGGCATTCCTGAATGGAAACCGTGTCGCCGGCCTTGGCCTGGTTCGCCTCGTCATGGGCGTGCAGCTTGGTGGAGCGCTTGACGTACTTGCCATAGATCGGGTGCCGCTCGCGGCGCTCGATCATGACGACGATGGACTTTTCCATCTTGTCGCTCACCACCTTGCCGGTGAGCGTACGGGCTTTCTTCTCTTCGGCCATCTCAGTCACCTGCCTTCTCGTTGAGCACAGTCTTCACCCGGGCGATGTCCCGACGAACCTGCTTGAGCAGATGAGTCTGGCTGAGCTGGCCGGTGGCCTTCTGCATGCGCAGGTTGAACTGCTCGCGGAGGAGTTCGAAGAGCTGCTCCTGGAGCTGCTCGACTGACTTTTCACGAATTTCCTGGGCTTTCATCACATCACCGTCCGTTTCACAAAGGTGGTGGATATGGGCATCTTCTGGGCGGCGAGAGTGAAGGCCTCACGGGCCAGCTCTTCCGACACACCTTCGATTTCATACAGGACCCGGCCCGGCTGGATCTGTGCAACCCAGTACTCGACGGAGCCCTTGCCCTTACCCATACGGACTTCGAGCGGCTTCTTGGAAATCGGCTTGTCGGGGAACACGCGGATCCAGATCTTGCCGCCACGCTTGACGTGACGGGTGATCGCACGACGGCCGGCTTCGATCTGACGCGCCGTGATGCGGCCGCGACCGGTTGCCTTGAGGCCGTATTCCCCGAAGCTTATCTTGCTTCCGCGATGCGCCAGGCCACGATTGCGGCCTTTCATCATCTTGCGGAATTTCATGCGCTTGGGCTGTAACATCGACTCGCTCTCCCCTTACCTGGAACCTTTCTTCTTGGAGGGCGCGGCCTGCGGCTGTTGCTTGGCCTTGGCGCGGACCTCTTCGATGCCCCCGAGGATTTCACCCTTGAAGACCCAAACCTTGACACCGATGATGCCGTAGGTGGTTTTCGCTTCGTAGGTGGCGTAGTCGATGTCCGCACGCAGGGTGTGAAGCGGCACGCGGCCTTCGCGGTACCATTCGGTACGTGCGATTTCGGCGCCACCGAGGCGACCTGACAGCATCACCTTGATACCACCTGCCCCCAGGCGCATGGCGTTCTGCACGGAACGCTTCATGGCACGGCGGAACATGACGCGGCGCTCGAGCTGACCGGCGATGTTCTGCGCGACGAGCTTGGCGTCGAGTTCCGGCTTGCGGACTTCCTCGATGTTGACGTGCACGGGCACGCCCATCATCGCGGTAACGTCGCGACGCAGCTTGTCGACGTCCTCGCCCTTCTTGCCAATCACGATGCCCGGACGGGCAGTGTGAATGGTAATGCGGGCGTTGTTGGCCGGACGCTCGATATGGATGCGGCTCACGGACGCATTCTTCAGACGCTCTTCGAGGAAGCGACGCACCTCGAGATCGTTGTTCAGCTTGTCGGCATAAGCACCGCGCTCGGCATACCACACCGAGGAGTGGTCCTTGACGATACCCAGCCGAATACCTGTCGGATGTACTTTCTGACCCATCTGGTCGACTCCTACTTCTCGGCTACCTTGACGGTGATGTGGCAGGTGCGCTTCAGGATGCGGTCCGCACGACCCTTGGCGCGCGGACGGATGCGCTTGAGCGTCATGCCCTCATCGACGCAGATGGTCGAGACACGCAGCTCGTCGATATCCATGCCGTTGTTTTCTTCCGCATTCGCGATGGCGGACTGCAGCACCTTCTTGACCAGCTTGGCAGCCTTCTTCGGTGAGAAGGTCAGCAGGTCGAGCGCCTCGGCGACCGGTTTACCGCGCACCTGGTCAGCCACCAAACGGGCCTTCTGGGCGGATAAACGAGCGCCACGCAGCTTAGCTGTGACTTCCATCTCTCAATCCTCTCTGGCTTACCGTTTGGCTTTCTTGTCCGCCGCATGACCGCGATAAGTGCGGGTGGCAGCGAATTCGCCCAGCTTGTGGCCAACCATTTCCTCGGAGACGTGCACCGGGACGTGTTGGCGACCGTTATGGACAGCAATGGTGAGCCCAACCATGTTCGGCAGGATCATGGAACGACGCGACCAGGTCTTGATCGGTTTGCGGTCGTTCTTCTCCACTGCAGCCTCAACCTTCTTCAGCAGATGAAGGTCAATAAAAGGACCTTTCTTCAGTGAACGTGGCACAGCCGTTACCCCTTAATGTCTGTTACTTGGCCTTGCGGCGACGAACGATCAGCGCGTCGGTGCGCTTGTTCTTACGGGTCTTGTGGCCCTTGGTGGGCACACCCCACGGCGACACCGGATGGCGACCGCCGCTGGTGCGGCCTTCACCGCCGCCGTGCGGGTGGTCGACCGGGTTCATGGCCACACCGCGAACGGTCGGGCGCACGCCTCTCCAGCGCTTCGCACCGGCCTTGCCAAGTTGACGCAGGCTGTGCTCGGAATTGCCCACTTCACCCAGGGTCGCACGGCAGTCGGCCAGCACCTTGCGCATCTCACCGGAGCGCAGACGCAGACTGGCATAGCTTCCTTCACGAGCGACCAGCTGAGCGCTGGTACCGGCACTGCGAGCGATCTGCGCACCCTTGCCGGGCTTGAGCTCGATGCAGTGAACGGTGGAACCCAGCGGGATGTTACGCAGCGGAAGGGTGTTGCCCTTCTTGATCGCCGCATTCACGCCGGACTCGAGCTTGTCGCCCGCACTCACGCCCTTGGGCGCGATGATGTAGCGACGCTCGCCGTCCAGGTACTTGAGCAGCGCAATGTGAGCGCTACGATTGGGATCGTATTCGAGACGCTCGACGATGGCGGGAACGCCATCCTTGGTGCGCTTGAAGTCGATCAACCGGTAGTGCTGACGGTGACCACCGCCCACATGGCGGGTGGTGATACGACCGTTGTTGTTACGACCGCCGCTACGCGACTGCTTCTCGAGCAGCGGGGCGTAGGGCTTGCCCTTGTGCAGGCCTTCGCTGACGACCTTGACGACGTGGCGACGACCGGCGGATGTGGGTTTTGTCTTGACGATTGCCATGATCCGTACTCCTGCCCTTATTCGGCGCCAGTGAAGTCTTCGAGCGTTTCACCAGCAGCCAGGGTCACGTATGCCTTGCGGTAGCCCTGGCGGCGGCCCAGACCCTGCGCAGTACGCTTGGTCTTGCCCTTCATGTTCAGCACCTGGACGCGATCGACCTTCTTGCCAAACAACACCTGAACGGCTTGCTTGATTTCCGGCTTGGTCGCGTCGCTGGCCACCTTGAACACATACTGGTTGCGCTCGGCGGCGAAAGCGGCCTTCTCGGTCACGTGCGGACCGAGCAGAACCTTGAATACGCGCTCCTGGTTCATGCCAGCTTCTCCTCGAATTTACGCAGAGCAGAGACGGTGACCAGCACCTTGTCGAAGGCGATCAGGCTCACCGGATCGGCGGCAGCCACATCCACCACATCCACGTTGGGAATGTTGCGAGCGGCCAGATACAGCTTCTCGTCGACTTCCTCGGTGACGATCAGTGCCTTCTCCAGACCCAGCTCACCCAGCTTGGCGACCAGTTGCTTGGTCTTGGGCGCATCGACGGTGAACTCGTCGATGGCAACCAGACGTTCCTGACGCACCAGCTCGGACAGGATGGAGCGCATTGCTGCGCGATACATCTTGCGGTTGACCTTCTGCGAGTGGTCCTGCGGACGCGCCGCGAAGGTCACGCCCCCGCTACGCCACAGCGGCGAACGGATGGTGCCGGCGCGAGCGCGACCGGTACCCTTCTGGCGCCACGGCTTCTTGCCGCCACCACGCACATCGGAACGGTTCTTCTGAGCGCGAGTACCCTGACGACCACCGGCCAGATAGGCAGTGACGACCTGGTGAACCAGCGCCTCGTTGAATTCTTTGCCAAAGGTGGCGTCGGCGACTTCGACAGTACCCGCGCCTGCAGCAAGATTCAGATTCATCGGTTCTATCCCCTTCAGCCAGCTTTGACGGCGCTACGAACGATGACGTCGCTGCCGGTAGCACCGGGCACGGCACCCTTGATCAGCAGCAGGTTACGCTCGGCATCGACCCGCACGACTTCGAGGCTCTGGACGGTGCAGCGGACATTACCCATCTGACCGGCCATCTTCTTGCCCTTGAAGACACGACCCGGGGTCTGACACATGCCGATGGAACCCGGCGCGCGATGCGACAGGGAGTTGCCGTGGGTGGCATCCTGGGTACGGAAGTTCCAGCGCTTGACGGCGCCTTGGAAGCCCTTGCCCTTGGAGGTGCCGGTCACGTCGACCTTCTGACCAGCTTCGAAGAGGGATACGGTGAGTTCGCCGCCCACTTCCGGAGCCTCATCGCCTGCGGCGACACGGAACTCCATCAGCGAACGACCGGCCTCGACACCTGCCTTGGCGTACTGACCTGCTTGCGCCTTGGTGAGATGCTTGGCCTTGCGGGAGCCGGTTGTGACCTGAACCGCCGCGTAGCCGTCGGATTCGACGGTCTTGACGCTGGTGACGCGGTTCGGCTCAACCTCGATCACGGTTACGGGCACGGAGGCGCCATCTTCGGTAAAGACACGGGTCATACCGGCCTTTCTACCGACTAAACCGATAGTCATTCTCAGTCTCCTTTAGTGTACGGGGCTATCACCCGCTATGGCTGCCCTTTCCAGAGCATTCCACTAGCACGTTGTATGACGCCATCACGGCGTGGCGGCTGCTGCTCCAACTCGTTCGAAAGAGCGCTGGGCCGCGGGTGTCTAGTGTGGTTAGTCGAGCTTGATCTGCACGTCCACGCCGGCGGCGAGGTCGAGCTTCATGAGGGCATCGACGGTCTTTTCAGTCGGCTCGACGATATCGAGCACACGCTTGTGAGTGCGGATCTCGTACTGGTCGCGCGCATCTTTGTTGACGTGCGGCGAAATCAGTACGGTGTAGCGCTCACGATTGGTCGGCAGCGGGATCGGACCGCGCACCTGAGCACCAGTCCGCTTGGCGGTATCAACAATCTCCGCGGCAGACTGATCGATCAGGCGATGGTCGAATGCCTTCAACCGAATGCGAATCTTCTGGTTCTGCATTTGCCCTAAACTCCAATGGATGTCGACGGCATTTGCCGCCTACCCACGCATTCAAAGGATGCGCATTATATGCACGCCGAGGGCGAGAGTCAAACACTCCGCCAAGGTGCGCAGAAAGGGGGCTCCTCACGGAGCCCCCTTCGATCAATCAGAAGCCCAGGGACTTACTGAACGATCTTGGCCACGACGCCGGCGCCGACGGTGCGGCCGCCTTCACGAATGGCGAAGCGCAGACCTTCGTCCATGGCGATCGGAGCGATCAGGGTGACGACCATCTTGACGTTGTCGCCCGGCATGACCATCTCGACGCCTTCCGGCAGCTCGCAGGTACCGGTCACGTCGGTGGTGCGGAAGTAGAACTGCGGACGGTAGCCCTTGAAGAACGGCGTGTGACGACCACCCTCTTCCTTGGACAGCACGTAGACTTCGGCTTCGAAGACGGTGTGCGGATTGATGGTGCCCGGCTTGGCCAGAACCTGTCCACGCTCGACTTCGTCACGCTTGGTACCACGCAGCAGGGCACCGACGTTCTCACCGGCACGACCTTCGTCGAGCAGCTTGCGGAACATCTCGACACCGGTAACGGTAGTCTTGGTGGTGTCCTTGATACCGACGATCTCGACTTCCTCGCCAGCCTTGACGATGCCGCGCTCGATACGACCGGTGACCACGGTGCCACGACCGGAGATGGAGAAGACGTCCTCGATCGGCATCAGGAACGGCTGATCGATGGCGCGCTCCGGCTCCGGGATATAGTCGTCCAGGGCCTTGATCAGGTTGGCAACGGCAGTGGTACCCATGCCGTTCTCGTCCTCACCGTTCAGCGCCATCAGGGCAGAACCGGTGATGATCGGCGTGTCGTCGCCCGGGAAGTCGTACTCGTTCAGAAGCTCGCGAACTTCCATCTCGACCAGCTCGAGCAGCTCCTCGTCATCGACCATGTCGGCCTTGTTCAGGAACACGACGATGTACGGTACGCCAACCTGACGCGACAGCAGGATGTGCTCACGAGTCTGCGGCATGGGGCCGTCTGCAGCGGAACAGACCAGGATGGCGCCGTCCATCTGGGCCGCACCAGTGATCATGTTCTTGACGTAGTCGGCGTGCCCCGGGCAGTCGACGTGCGCGTAGTGACGCTCCTCGGACTGATACTCGACGTGAGAGGTGGCGATGGTGATACCACGCTCACGCTCTTCCGGAGCGTTGTCGATGGAGTCGAACTGACGCCATTCACCGCCGAAGACCTCAGCAGAAACGCGAGTCAGGGCCGCAGTCAGAGTGGTCTTGCCGTGGTCGACGTGACCGATGGTGCCGACGTTGACGTGCGGTTTGGAACGTTCAAATTTTTCCTTAGCCACTTCGATAACCTCTTTACGTTTGCTAGCGGTTAGCCTTTCTGGTTGATGACGGCTTCAACGATGCTGGAGGGCGCCTCTTCGTACGCTGCGAACTCCATGGTGTAGCTCGCACGACCCTGGGTCTGGGAGCGCAGATCGGTCGCATAACCGAACATTTCACCCAGAGGCACCATCGCGCGGATGACCTTGCCGGAGGAAGAGTCATCCATGCCCTGCACCAGACCACGGCGACGGTTGAGGTCACCCATGACGTCACCCATGAAATCCTCGGGCGTCACGACTTCGACCCTCATCACCGGCTCCAGCAGCACGGCCTTGGCCTTGCGGGCCCCTTCCTTGACTGCCATGGAAGAGGCAACCTTGAACGCGTTCTCGTTCGAGTCCACGTCATGGTAGGAACCATCGTACAGCGTGACCTTGACGTCGATCATCGGGTAACCCGCGATGACGCCGTTCTGCAGCTGCTCATAGGCCCCTTTCTCGACGGCACCCACGTACTCCTTGGGTACCACACCGCCGACGATCTCGGAAGCGAACTTGAAGTGCATGTCTTCGTCTTCGCCCTTGTCCGCCTCGGTGAGCGGCTCGATACGCAGCCAGACATGGCCGTACTGGCCACGACCGCCGGACTGACGCACGAACTTGCCTTCCTGCTCGACCTTGCCACGAATGGTTTCGCGGTAGGCCACCTGCGGCTTGCCGATGTTGGCTTCGACCTTGAACTCGCGACGCATGCGGTCGACGATGATGTCCAGGTGCAGCTCGCCCATGCCGGAGATGATAGTCTGACCGGTTTCTTCGTCGGTCCTGACCTGGAACGACGGATCTTCCTGGGCCAGCTTGCCCAGCGCCACGCCCATCTTCTCCTGATCGACCTTGGATTTCGGCTCTACCGCCACGGAGATTACCGGATCCGGGAACTCCATGCGCTCGAGCACGATCTTGTTCTCCAGATCGCACAGGGTGTCACCGGTAGTGACGTCCTTCAGGCCGATACAGGCGGCGATGTCGCCAGCCAGAACTTCCTTGATCTCTTCGCGCGAGTTGGCGTGCATCTGCACGATACGACCCACTCGCTCCTTCTTCTGCTTGACCGAGTTGTAGACGCTGTCGCCAGACTTCAGCACCCCGGAATAGACGCGAATGAAGGTCAGCGTACCGACGAAGGGATCGGTAGCAATCTTGAAGGCCAGTGCAGCGAAGGGAGCGCTGTCGTCCGCCTCGCGGGTCGCAACGGTGCCGTCCCGGTCGTCCAGCTCACCCTCGATGGCCTTGACCTCGGTGGGTGACGGCATGTACTCGATGACGCCGTCGAGCACCGCCTGGACACCCTTGTTCTTGAACGCCGAGCCGCAGGTGACCAGCACGATTTCATTGTCCAGCGTGCGGCGACGCAGACCGGCCTTGATCTCCTCGATGGACAGCTCACCCTCTTCGAGGTATTTGTCCATCAGCTCTTCGGAGGCCTCGGCAGCGGCTTCGACCATCTGCTCGCGGTACTCCTCGGCGGTCTCCTGGAGCTCGGCCGGGATATCGACCAGCTCGTAGTTCATGCCCAGGCTTTCCTCGTCCCACAGGATAGCCTTCATCTGGATCAGGTCGATGACGCCCTTGAAATCCTCCTCGGTGCCCCAGTTGATCTGGATCGGCACGGCATTGGCATTCAGACGCTTCTTGAGCTGATCGACGACCATGAAGAAGTCGGCACCGGTGCGGTCCATCTTGTTGACGAACACCATGCGCGGCACTTCGTACTTGTTGGCCTGACGCCATACGGTCTCGGTCTGCGGCTGCACGCCGGACGAGCCGCACAGCACCACCACGGCACCATCGAGCACGCGCAGCGAGCGCTCCACCTCGATGGTGAAGTCGACGTGCCCGGGGGTATCGATGATGTTGATGCGGTGCTCATCGAACTGCTTGTTCATGCCCTGCCAGAAGCAGGTAGTCGCCGCGGAGGTGATGGTGATGCCACGCTCCTGCTCCTGCTCCATCCAGTCCATGGTTGCCGCGCCGTCATGGACCTCGCCCACCTTGTGGGAGAGACCGGTGTAGAACAGGACACGCTCGGTCGTGGTGGTCTTGCCGGCATCGACGTGGGCGACGATACCGATATTACGATAGCGTTTGAGTGGAGTCTTGCGAGCCACGGTGGAACTCCCCGTTGGTTGGCGATGCGTTTAGAAGCACTGCACTTAGAAGCGGTAGTGCGAGAATGCCTTGTTGGCCTCAGCCATGCGATGCACGTCTTCACGCTTCTTGACCGCAGAACCCTTGCCTTCGGCGGCATCGAGCATCTCGCCTGCGAGACGCTGCACCATGGTCTTCTCACCGCGCTTGCGTGCCGCATCCACTAGCCAGCGCATGGCCAGCGCCTGGCGGCGCGAGGGGCGAACCTCTACCGGCACCTGATAGGTCGCACCGCCGACGCGGCGGGACTTGACCTCGACCATCGGCTGAATGGCTTCCAGCGCGCGATCGAAGATATCCAGCGGCTCTTCCTTGCTACGCTCGGCAACCGTGTCCAGCGCACCATAAACGATACGCTCAGCTGTGGACTTCTTGCCGCTGACCATCAGGTGGTTCATGAACTTGGCCAGACGCTCACTTCCGAACTTGGGATCCGGCAGGATCTCGCGCTTGGCTACTACTCTTCTTCTAGGCATGACAAGCCCTCTAGCGAAGGGTCTTTCAGGCAAACCCGGAACTCCCGCTACCTGCGGCGCCCGGCCTTACTCTTATCAGACCGAAATGGTTTTCCAGTACGTATCGATGTCGATCAGGACTTCGGACGCTTGGTGCCGTACTTGGAACGGCCCTGCTTACGATTCTGCACGCCGGAGGTGTCGAGGGCGCCGCGTACGGTGTGATAACGCACACCCGGCAAATCCTTGACACGGCCGCCGCGGATCAGCACGACAGAGTGTTCCTGAAGGTTGTGGCCTTCACCGCCGATGTAGGACGACACTTCGAACCCGTTGGTCAGGCGCACGCGGCAGACCTTACGCAGGGCCGAGTTCGGCTTCTTCGGGGTGGTGGTGTAGACGCGGGTACACACACCGCGCTTCTGTGGGCAGGCCTGCAGCGCCGGCACGTCGCTCTTGGCGGCGGGGCGCTTGCGCGGCTTGCGCACGAGCTGATTGATCGTTGCCATGTTGTGTAGCTGACTCCAATGGTTGCCTTGCCTTTTCAGTGGCGCGGGCGCACCCACCCCACTATTAAAGGCTGCGAATTCTAAGGTCTAACGGGGTGAAGCGTCAAGCGCTTGGGGGTATCCGCGCGCTTGACGCCCATTCCGTTTACAGCTCGTCGTCATCCGAATCGAGCGCGGTAAGCTGGGCACCCAGCTCCTGCTCGACATCGAAGGCCGACGGATGGAGCAGACGCTCGGTATCATCCCGCTTGCGGCGACGCTCCTGGTGGTGGGCCAGCCCCGTCCCCGCCGGGATCAGGCGACCGACCACCACGTTCTCCTTCAGGCCGCGCAGGTAATCGCGCTTGCCGGTAACCGCCGCTTCGGTCAGCACTCGCGTGGTCTCCTGGAAGGAGGCAGCGGAGATGAACGACTCGGTGGCCAGGCTGGCCTTGGTGATACCCAGCAGCACGCGCTGGTACCTGGCCGGGAATTTCTCGGCCTGCTCCAGGCGGGCATTCTCCTCGAGCACCTTGGCCAGCTCGACCTGGTCACCCGGAATGAACTCGGAGTCTCCGGAGTCGGTGATCTCCACCTTGCGCAGCATCTGACGCACGATCACTTCGATGTGCTTGTCGTTGATGCCCACGCCCTGCAGGCGGTAGACCTCCTGGATCTCGGCGGTAATGTACTTGGCCAGCTCCGCTACACCCAGCAGCCGCAGGATGTCGTGCGGGTTGCTCGGGCCGTCGGAGATTACCTCGCCCTTCTCCACCGTCTCGCCTTCGAACACGGCGATCTGACGCCATTTCGGAATCAGCGCCTCGAACGGGTCGCCACCATCGTCGGGCGTGATCGTCAGGCGGCGCTTGCCCTTGGTCTCCTTACCGAAGCTGATTGTACCGCTGACCTCGGCGAGGATTGCCGGCTCCTTGGGCTTGCGTGCTTCGAACAGGTCGGCCACTCGCGGCAGACCGCCGGTGATGTCTTTGTTGCCGGACGCTTCGACCGGAATACGCGCGACGATTTCGCCGATACCGATCCGGGCACCATTGTCGACCGAGACGATTGCCTTGCCCGGCAGCAGATACTGAACCGGGGTATTGGAGCCAGTCACGCTGATCGGCTCGCCGCTCTCGTCGGTGAGCAGAATCATCGGGCGGCTGTCGCGACCGGCTTGCGGGCGCGCTGCCGACTCGATCACCTCGATCGAGGAGAGGCCGGTCATCTCGTCCACGCTGCGGTGGATGGTGACCCCATCGACCATGTCGACGTACTGCACCTTGCCTTCCAGCTCGGCAATGATCGGGTGGGTGTGCGGATCCCACTTGGCCACGGCCTGGCCGGCCTCGACCGCCTCACCGTCCTTGACGGACAGCTCGGCACCGTAGGGCAGCTTGTAGTACTCGCGCTCGCGGCCATGATCGTCTGCCACCGCCAGCGCACTGGAGCGGGAAACCACTACCAGCTTGCCGTCGGCGCGCTCGACGAACTTCATGTTGTGCAGGCGCACCTTGCCGCCATGCTTGACCTGGACGCTGTCCACTGCCGAGGCGCGCGAGGCCGCGCCGCCGATGTGGAAGGTCCGCATGGTCAGCTGGGTACCCGGCTCACCGATCGACTGGGCGGCAATGACACCCACCGCCTCGCCGATGTTGACCTGATGGCCTCGGGCCAGGTCGCGCCCGTAGCACGAGGAGCAGACGCCGTGGGTCGACTCACAGGCGATGGCGCTGCGCACCACGATTTCGTCGACGCCCATGGTGTCGAGTCGCTCGCACCAGGCTTCGTCGAGCAGGGTGCCCTTCTCGATCAGCACCTCGTCGTTGCTGGGGTCGATGACGTCCTGGGCTACCACGCGACCCAGCACGCGCTGGGCCAGCGAAACGATGATGTCGCCACCCTCGATCACCGGGTGCAGGGTCAGGCCCTGCTCGGTCCCGCAGTCGGGCTCGGTGATGACCATATCCTGGGCCACGTCGACCAGGCGGCGGGTCAGGTAACCGGAGTTGGCGGTCTTCAGCGCGGTATCCGCCAGACCCTTACGCGCACCGTGGGTCGAGATGAAGTACTGCAGTACGTTCAGGCCCTCGCGGAAGTTGGCCACGATCGGCGTCTCGATGATCGAGCCGTCCGGCTTGGCCATCAGACCGCGCATGCCCGCCAGCTGGCGGATCTGCGCGGCGCTACCGCGAGCACCGGAGTCGGCCATGATGAACACGCTATTGAACGAGTCCTGCTCGACCTCGTTGCCGTTGCGGTCGACCACGGTCTCCTTGGAGATACCCGTCATCATCGCCTTGGCCACCTTGTCGTTGGCCTTGGACCAGATGTCGATGACCTTGTTGTACTTCTCGCCGGCGGTAACGAGACCGGAGGAGAACTGATCCTCGATCTCCTTGACCTCGGCCTCGGCGGCCTCGACGATTTCCGTCTTGGCCTCCGGGATGACGAAGTCGTTGACACCGATGGAGGCACCCGACCAGGTCGCCATGCGGAAGCCGGTATACATCAGCTGATCGGCAAAGATCACCGTCGGCTTGAGGCCGGCACGGCGATACACCTCATTGAGCAGCTTCGAGATCGCCTTCTTCTTCATCGGCTGGTCGACCAGCTCGAAGGGCACACCGTCGGGCAGGATGCGGAACAGCATGGCACGACCCGCAGTGGTGTCGTAGAGAGTACGGGCGGTAGTCTTCTCGCCGGTTTCCTCATCGACCAGCGTCTCGGTGAGGCGCACCTTGACACGCGCATGCAGCGACACACTCTGGGTGCCGAAGGCGCGCTCGACCTCATTGAGGCCGGAGAACACCATGCCTTCGCCCTTGGCATTTACCTTTTCGCGGGTCATGTAATAAAGACCCAGCACCACGTCCTGGGACGGCACGATGATCGGATCACCGTTGGCCGGCGACAGCACGTTGTTGGTGGCCATCATCAGCGCGCGCGCCTCGAGCTGGGCTTCCAGAGTCAGCGGCACGTGAACCGCCATCTGGTCACCGTCGAAGTCGGCATTGTACGCGGCACACACAAGCGGGTGCAGCTGGATCGCCTTGCCCTCGATCAGCAGCGGCTCGAACGCCTGGATGCCCAAACGGTGCAGAGTCGGCGCGCGGTTGAGCAGTACCGGATGCTCGCGGATGACGTCGGCGAGAATATCCCACACCTCGGGCAGCTCACGCTCGACCATCTTCTTGGCGGCCTTGATCGTGGACGCGTGGCCCAGCGACTGCAGCTTGGAATAGATGAACGGCTTGAACAGCTCGAGCGCCATCTTCTTGGGCAGGCCGCACTGGTGCAGGCGCAGGGTCGGACCGACGGTAATGACCGAACGACCGGAGTAGTCGACGCGCTTGCCCAGCAGGTTCTGACGGAAACGTCCCTGCTTGCCCTTGATCATGTCGGCCAGCGACTTCAGCGGGCGCTTGTTGGAGCCGGTGATGGCGCGACCGCGACGGCCGTTGTCGAGCAGCGCATCGACCGCCTCCTGCAGCATGCGCTTCTCGTTGCGCACGATGATGTCCGGCGCATTGAGGTCGAGCAGACGCTTCAGGCGGTTGTTGCGGTTGATCACCCGACGGTACAGGTCGTTGAGGTCGGAGGTGGCGAAACGGCCACCGTCCAGCGGTACCAGCGGACGCAGGTCCGGCGGCAGCACCGGCAGCACTTCCATGACCATCCACGCCGGATCGTTGCCGGAGTTGAGGAAGGCCTCCAGCAGCTTGAGCCGCTTGGAGAGCTTCTTGATCTTGGTCTCGGAGTTTGTCTGCGGGATCTCCTCGCGCAGGCGATCGACCTCCTCGGAGAGGTCGATATCCTTGAGCAGCGCCTGGATCGCCTCGGCGCCCATGCGAGCATCGAAGTCGTCACCGAACTCCTCGAGGGCCTCGAAGTACTGCTCGTCGTTGAGCAGTTGGCCGCGCTCGAGCGTGGTCATGCCCGGGTCGATGACCACGAAGCTCTCGAAGTAGAGCACCCGCTCGATGTCGCGCAGGGTCATGTCGAGGAACATGCCGATGCGCGACGGCAGCGACTTGAGGAACCAGATGTGCGCCACCGGGCTGGCCAGCTCGATGTGGCCCATGCGCTCGCGACGCACTGCCGCCTTGGTCACCTCGACGCCGCACTTCTCGCAGATGATGCCGCGGTGCTTCATGCGCTTGTACTTGCCGCACAGGCACTCGTAGTCCTTGACCGGACCGAAGATCTTGGCACAGAACAAGCCGTCCCGCTCCGGCTTGAAGGTGCGGTAGTTGATGGTCTCGGGCTTCTTGACTTCGCCGTAGGACCAGGAGCGAATCATGTCCGGCGAGGCGAGCGAGATCTTGATCGCGTCGAACTCTTCGGACTGTGACTGCGATTTGAGGACTTTCACCAAATCTTTCATGGAGTCGGCTCCTAGCTCTCTAACTCGATATCGATGCCCAGCGAACGGATTTCCTTCACCAGTACGTTGAAGGATTCCGGCATGCCGGCATGCATGGTGTGGTCGCCGTCGACGATGCTCTTGTACATCTTGGTGCGACCTTCCACGTCGTCGGATTTCACCGTGAGCATCTCCTGGAGCGTGTAGGCCGCGCCGTAGGCTTCCAGCGCCCACACCTCCATCTCGCCGAAGCGCTGGCCACCGAACTGCGCCTTGCCGCCCAGCGGCTGCTGGGTAACGAGCGAGTAGGAGCCAGTGGATCGGGCGTGCATCTTGTCGTCCACCAGGTGGTTGAGCTTGAGCATGTACATGTAGCCCACCGTCACCGGACGGTCGAAGGCGTCCCCGGTACGCCCGTCATACAGCGCCATCTGACCGGAGTCCGGCAGGTCGGCCAGGCGCAGCAGGTGCTTGATCTCACCCTCGGCGGCGCCATCGAACACCGGCGATGCCATCGGCACGCCGCCGCGCAGGTTCTTGGCCAGGGCGATGACTTCGTCGTCGCTCAGCGAGTCGAGATCCTCCTGGCGGGTACCCTCGGTGTTGTAGATCTTGCCGAGGAACTCGCGAATCTCGCCCACCTGCTGGGCACGTGCGTCGCGCAGCAGGGCGTCGATCTTGACGCCGAGGCCCTGAGCGGCGAGCCCCAGGTGGGTCTCGAGAATCTGACCCACGTTCATGCGTGACGGCACCCCCAAGGGGTTCAAGACGATATCGACCGATACGCCATTGTCGTCGAAGGGCATATCCTCTACCGGCATGATCGCCGAGATGACGCCCTTGTTACCGTGGCGGCCGGCCATCTTGTCACCCGGCTGGATGCGACGCTTGACCGCCATGTAGACCTTGACGATCTTGAGCACGCCCGGCGCCAGGTCGTCGCCCTGGGTCAGCTTGCGCTTCTTGTCCTCGAAGCGCTCCTCCATCTCCTTGCGACGGTTCTCGAGCTGCTCGTCGGCCTGGGCAAGCAGCTCGTTGAGCGACTCGTCCTGCAGACGCAGCTTGAACCACTGCTGGCGCGGCAATTCCTCGAGGTAGCTGTCGGAGAGCATGTCGCCCTTCTTCAGCTTGGGACCGCCATTGACCGGTTGGCCGCCAAGCGTGCGCTTGAGGCGCTCGAAAGTGGCATCCTCGGCGATGCGGTAGGTCTCCTGGAGATCCTTGCGCACCTCGTCGAGCTGCATCTGCTCGATGGCCAGCGCCCTTGAGTCCTTCTCCACGCCGTCGCGGGTGAACACCTGGACGTCGATGACCGTACCCTTCATCCCGGTCGGCGCACGCAGCGAGGTGTCCTTCACGTCGGAGGCCTTCTCGCCGAAGATCGCACGCAGCAGCTTCTCTTCGGGGGTCAGCTGGGTCTCGCCCTTCGGCGTCACCTTGCCTACCAGGATGTCACCCGGGCCCACTTCGGCACCGATGTAGACCACACCGGCCTCGTCGAGCTTGGAGAGCGCCGACTCACCGACGTTGGGAATGTCGGAGGTGATCTCCTCCGGCCCCAGTTTGGTGTCGCGCGAGACGCAGGTCAGCTCCTGGATGTGGATGGTGGTGAAGCGATCCTCCTGCACCACGCGCTCCGAGAGCAGGATCGAGTCCTCGAAGTTGTAGCCGTTCCAAGGCATGAAGGCGATGCGCATGTTCTGGCCCAGGGCCAGGTCGCCCATGTCGACGGACGGGCCGTCGGCAAGAATATCGCCACGTGCTACCACATCCCCCGGGCGCACGATGGGGCGCTGATTCATGCAGGTGTTCTGGTTGGAGCGAACGTACTTGGTCAGGTTGTAGATATCGACGCCGGCCTCACCGCCGATGATCTCGTCCTCGTTGATCCGCACCACGATGCGCTTGGCATCGACCGAGTCGATCACGCCGCCACGACGCGCTACGGCACACACGCCGGAGTCGCGCGCAACGAAGCGCTCCATACCGGTGCCGACCAGCGGCTTCTCGGCACGCAGGGTGGGCACCGCCTGGCGCTGCATGTTCGAGCCCATCAGGGCGCGGTTGGCGTCATCGTGCTCGAGGAATGGGATCAACGCCGCTGCCACGGAGACCACCTGGCGCGGGGAGACGTCCATCAGCGTGACCTGCTCGGGACGCATGAAGGTGGTCTCGCCCTTGTGGCGCACCTGCACCAGGTCGTCGACCAGCTTGTTGGACTCGTCCACGGTGGCCGAGGCCTGAGCGATGATGTAGTCGCCCTCCTCAATGGCGGAGAGGTGCACGACCTCGTCGGTCACCTGACGATCCACCACCTTGCGGTACGGTGTCTCGAGGAAGCCGTAGCTGTTGGTGTGACTATAGGTGGCCAGCGAGTTGATCAGGCCGATGTTCGGGCCTTCCGGGGTCTCGATCGGGCACAGGCGGCCGTAGTGCGTGGCGTGAACGTCGCGCACCTCGAAGCCAGCCCGCTCGCGCGTCAGGCCACCCGGGCCGAGCGCGGAGACGCGGCGCTTGTGGGTAACCTCGGAGAGCGGGTTGTTCTGGTCCATGAATTGCGACAGCTGGCTCGAACCGAAGAACTCCTTGACCGCCGCGGCCACAGGCTTGGCGTTGATCAGGTCCTGCGGCATCAGGCCTTCGCTCTCGGCCATGGAGAGACGTTCCTTGACTGCGCGCTCGACGCGCACCAGGCCCACACGGAACTGGTTCTCGGCCATCTCGCCGACGCAGCGAATACGACGGTTGCCCAGGTGATCGATATCGTCGACTTCGCCGAAGCCGTTACGGATGTAAATCAGCTCCTTGAGCACATCGAGGATGTCGCGATTGTCGAGCACGCCGGAGCCCGTGTCGCCTTCACGACGCAGGCGGCGATTGAACTTCATGCGACCGACGCCGGAAAGGTCGTAGCGGTCCTCGGTGAAGAACAGGTTATGGAACAGCGTCTCGGCGGCTTCCTTGGTGGGCGGCTCACCGGGGCGCATCATTCGATAGATCTCGACCAGCGCCTCGAGTTGCGAACCGGTGGTATCCAGACGCAGGGTCTCGGAGACGAACGGGCCGCAGTCGAGGTCGTTGGTGTACAGGGTCTCGAGCTGCGTGATTCCAGCCTGACCGATCTTCTCCAGCAACTCGGGCGTGATCACGCTGTTGCACGGGCAGATCAGCTCACCGGTGTTCGGATCGACCTGATCCTTGGCCAGGGTCTTGCCGAACAGGTAATCCATCGGCACCTCGAGACGTTCGAGGCCGGCCTTCTCCAGTTGGCGAATATGCTTCTGGGTGATGCGACGACCTTCCTCGACGATCAGGTTGCCATCGGCATCCTTGATATCGAAGGTGGCGGTCTCGCCGCGCAGGCGTGACGGCACCAGCTCCACAGAGAAGCCGCTCTTCTCGATGTGGAAGGTGCTGGTATCGAAGAACTCACCGAGGATCTCCTCGGCGCTCATGCCCAGCGCGCGCAGCAGCACCGTGGCCGGCAGCTTGCGGCGACGGTCGATGCGCACGAAGACGTTATCCTTGGGATCGAACTCGAAGTCGAGCCAGGAACCGCGGTAGGGAATCACGCGAGCGGAATAGAGCAGCTTGCCGGACGAGTGGCTCTTGCCCTTGTCGTGATCGAAGAACACGCCCGGCGAACGATGCAGCTGAGAGACAATGACCCGCTCGGTGCCATTGACCACGAAGGTGCCGTTCTCGGTCATCAGGGGGATCTCCCCCATATAGACTTCCTGCTCCTTGATGTCCTTGATGGCCTTGTTCGAAGAGTCGCGATCATAGATGATCAAGCGAACCTTGACCCGCAGGGGAGCGGAGTAAGTGACGCCACGCAGCTGGCACTCCTTGACGTCGAACGCCGGGGTGCCGAAACGGTAGCTGACATACTCGAGCGCAGCGTTGCCGGAGAAGCTCTCGATCGGGAATACGGACTTGAAGGCCGCATGCAGCCCTACCTCGAGACGCTCATCGGCCGAGCGGTCCTGCTGGAGGAAGTCGTAGTAGGAATCAAGCTGGATCGCCAGCAGGTAGGGCACATCCATCACTTGGGGCAGTTTGCCGAAATCCTTGCGGATGCGTTTTTTCTCAGTGTATGAGTAAGCCATCTGTATTCCCCAGCTTGTTCACCATGGGTGACCGATGCGTGGTCGGCGCCGCCCGACGGGCTTCCCCGTCAGGCGCTGACGGCAAGCTCCACAAGGGGTAGCTCGCCGTCGGGATTCTGCTAGCGACGCTGCGTCAGCACGGCGCTAGTGCAACAGAAAAAGGCCGGCAGCGGGAAGGCCCGCCACCAGCCATGGAAGCTTACGCAGCGCGTGAAGCCATGGAAACCAAGAGCTTACTTGAGTTCCACGGTTGCGCCGGCTTCTTCCAGCTTCTTCTTGGCCGCTTCGGCCTCTTCCTTGGGCATGGCTTCCTTGATGGTAGCCGGAGCGCCGTCGACGGCACCCTTGGCTTCCTTCAGGCCCAGGCCGGTGAGCTCGCGAACGGCCTTGATCACGTTGACCTTCTTTTCGCCGGCGCTGGTCAGCACCAGGTCGAACTCGGTCTGCTCTTCGGCAGCAGCGGCGTCACCGCCACCCGCCGGGCCAGCTACGACGGCAGCAGCGGCAGAAACGCCGAACTTCTCTTCCATCGCTTCGATCAGCTCGACGACTTCCATGACGGACATGTCGGCGACGGCGTTGATGATATCTTCTTTGGTCAGTGCCATTTCGGTATTCCTAACTTTGCGGGAGCCTCGGCGCACCGAGCGCTCTGTTCAGTGTTCGATTCAGGCTGCAGCAATGAGTTCGCCTATCAGGCGGCCTCTTCCTGCTTCTGGTCGCGCAGGGCGGCCAGGGTACGAACCAGCTTGCCGGCGGATGCCTCCTTCATGACGGACATCAGCTTGGCGATGGCTTCGTCATAAGTCGGCAGGGTTGCCAGACGGTCGATGTCGCTTGCCGGAATCAGCTCGCCTTCGTAGGCCAGCGCCTTGACTTCGAAATTCTGGTCCTGCTTGGCAAAATCCTTGAACAGGCGGGCAGCAGCGCCCGGATGATCGGTGGAAAACGCCAGCAGAGTCGGACCAACGAAGCTCTCGTTCAGACACTCCCACTGAGTGCCGGAGAGGGCGCGGCGTGCCAGGGTGTTGCGGACAACACGCAGCTGGACGCCATTCTCGCGCGCCTGCTTACGCAGACCGGTCATCTTTTCGACCGTGACGCCACGAGAATCGGCAACTACGACGGAGAGTGCGCTCTTGGCAGCTTCACTGACCTCGGCAACGATCGCCTTCTTGCCTTCGAGTGCTAGTGGCACAGTGATCACTCCTTCGTGCCGGAGCCGCTTACAGCAGGCTCCGGAGGTTACCATCTCTTCCGCCGACACAAAGGACGACGGAAGTCCTGGGTGATGGTGCTCACCAGCGTTCTGGCGGCCACACCATCTGCGCAGGCACCCCTAGGGGAGATTAAGCCGCCCACTCGAAAGAGGGCGGCACCTGCGGTCTTTGACGGCGCCCCTCGCGCCCTGCAGACAGGACCCTCGGGGACCGCAAAGTTCTTGCTACGCTTCGCTCCGCGCCCGCCTTAGGCGAAGGCAGAGTGATCGAGGGTCACGCCCGGGCCCATGGTAGTGGACAGGGTGACCTTCTTGAAGTAGATACCCTTGGACGTGCTCGGCTTGAGACGCTTGAGGTCGGCGACCAGCGCTTCCAGGTTGCCCCGGATGGCGTCGGCATCGAAATCGACCTTGCCCAGAGTGGTATGGATGATGCCGTTCTTGTCGGTACGGAAACGCACCTGACCGGCTTTGGCGTTCTTGACCGCCGTGGCCACGTCCGGGGTCACGGTGCCGACCTTGGGATTCGGCATCAGGCCGCGCGGGCCGAGGATCTGGCCCAACTGGCCGACGACGCGCATGGCATCCGGCGAGGCGATGACCACGTCGAAGTCGAGCTGGCCTTTCTTGACCTGCTCGGCCAGGTCGTCCATGCCGACGATGTCGGCACCGGCTTCCTTGGCTGCGTCGGCGTTGGCACCCTGGGTGAACACGGCGACGCGCACGTCCTTGCCGGTTCCGTTGGGCATCACTGTGGCACCACGCACCACCTGATCGGATTTACGCGGATCGACGCCCAGGTTGATGGCGACGTCCAGCGACTCCTTGAACTTGACGGTGGAGAGCTCGGCGAGCAGGGCCACGGCTTCTTCCAGGCTGTAAGCCTTGGAGGCGTCGACCTTCTCGCGAATCATCTGGGCACGTTTAGACAGCTTGGCCATGTCAGAGACCCTCCACGTTGAGGCCCATGCTACGGGCGCTACCGGCAATGGTACGCACCGCGGCGTCGAGATCGGCAGCCGTCAGATCCGGCTCCTTGGTCTTGGCGATCTCCTCGAGCTGCTCGCGAGTCACGGTACCGACCTTCTTCTTGTTCGGCTCACCGGAGCCGGACTTGATGCCAGCGGCCTTCTTCAGCAGGACGGCCGCGGGCGGCGTCTTGGTGATGAAGGTGAAGCTACGGTCTGAATAGACGGTGATCACCACGGGAGTCGGCAGACCCGGCTCGATGTCCTGGGTCGCAGCGTTGAACGCCTTGCAGAACTCCATGATATTGACGCCGTGCTGACCCAGCGCGGGGCCCACGGGGGGACTCGGATTGGCCTTACCGGCTGCAACCTGCAGCTTGATGTAAGCCTGTACTTTCTTGGCCATGATGCACTCCAGTTGGGTAATAGCGCCTTGCGGCTCCCCGGGTTAAACGGCCACCAGAAGTGGCCGCACAGCAAATCATCGATCGAGAAACGTCACTCTTTCTCGACCTGAGAGAATTCCAGCTCGACCGGCGTCGCCCTGCCGAAGATCAACACACTGACCTGCAGGCGACTCTTGTCGTAGTTGACCTCTTCGACCACGCCATTGAAGTCGGCGAAGGGACCATCGACGACGCGCACCGACTGGCCCGGCTCGAACATGGTCTTGGGCCGCGGCTTGTCGCTGCCGTCCTGCACTCGACGCAGGATGGCATCGGCCTCCTTCTGAGTAATCGGCGCCGGTTTCTCCTTGGTGCCGCCGATGAAACCCATGACTCGCGGCGTCTCGTTGACCAGATGCCAGGTAGCGTCGTCCATCTCCATCTCGACCAACACGTAGCCGGGATAGAACTTGCGCTCGCTCTTGCGACGCTTGCCGTCACGCACCTCGACGACCTCTTCGGTCGGCACCAGGATCTCGCCGAAGCTATCCTCCATGCCGTACATCTTCACACGCTCCTTGAGAGAACGCATGACATGCTTCTCGAAGCCGGAATAGGCGTGCACGACGTACCAACGCTTGGACATGAAAACTCCTAACCGATGACGCCGGACATCGCCCAGCTAAGTAGGGTGTCGATCAGCCACAGCATCAGCCCTACGACCAATACGGCAACCAGCACGATGGCGGTCGTCTGAACGGTCTCGGGTCGGGTCGGCCATACCACACGCTGAATCTCTTTCTTGGCGCTCTTGGCCAGCTCGGCGAGATCCCGCCCCTTGCCGGTTGTCAGCGCCAGGGCTCCAGCTGCTGCACAGAGCACTACGACGCCAAGCACACGATAGAGAAGGGCCTGGTCGGCATAGTAGGTATTGCCCACCACTGCCAGCACCAGCAGCAAGACGACAACCGCCCACTTGAGCCCGTCGTGGCGCGACTCCTGCACCTCGGCGTTGTGTTTCATGAAAACGAGACTCCTCAGGGTGCGGCAATCGAGTGTGTTCGTATGAAGAATGCCAACCTGGGGAAGGTTGGCAGGCCAGGAGGGAATCGAACCCCCAACCTGCGGTTTTGGAGACCGCTGCTCTGCCAATTGAGCTACTGGCCTGTACCTGGTATGCAGCACCTCTTGCAGGCAAGCATGCACAACAGCGGGCGCCATGATAGCGAATGACTCGCCGACTGGCAACCCTTCCCGGCAGAACATTGCCGCGAAGAAAAGAAAGGCGAGCCAGCGCTCGCCTTTCGTATTGGAGCTCATGGACGGATTTGAACCGTCGACCTCACCCTTACCAAGGGTGTGCTCTACCCCTGAGCTACATGAGCGCAACCTTTCGGCACCCTTGGCTGCAACAAGCAAGAATACCTGGAGCGGGCAGCGGGAATCGAACCCGCATCATCAGCTTGGAAGGCTGAGGTTCTACCATTGAACTATGCCCGCCTACCCACTCTTTCCAACCCAGACCCAGGGCCTCGATCGGCTTATCTGGTGGAGGGGGAAGGATTCGAACCTTCGAAGCTTTCGCGGCAGATTTACAGTCTGCTCCCTTTGGCCACTCGGGAACCCCTCCAGATGGCGGCTCATTCTACCGCCTGCCAAAGCCATGTCAAGGGCTTATTTATCAGCCACTTGCCCAAAGAGCGCATCAAATCGCCTGCCCCTTGGCTTCGGAACGCGCTGCATTGTGTCAAAGCAGCATGGAGAATGCAAGGCCCGCCCGGATTTTTTCAAGCCCGGCAGGCGCGGGTACACGCGGCGCCCCCGACATGCGGCCGGCCCGCTCAGCTGCGGTCAGCGGGAAGCAAGCCTCCAGGCCGCCGTAGACCATGTCGGGCCATACAGCATGGGGTGAATGCACACCGCGCGCCACGACTCGAGCATCACCCCCGGTCAGCAGCATGGGCAACGCGACGCCTTCGCGGTCGCAAACCTCGGCATAGATTCGATTCACGGCGCTGACGGCAGCCAGGTAGATGCCGTGATTCACGGCCTCGACGGTGCGGCGGCCCGGCAGCAGAAGCTCCTCCGCCTCGCTATCAGGGTCGATGGCTACATTGCGCGTACCTAGCTGGAGACTCTCCTTCATCAGGCGCAGGCCCGGCAGTATATAACCGCCCAGATGGCGTCCGCCCGGCAGCACGAAATCGATGGTAATGGCACTTCCACAATCCACGGCACAGCAGCCACCCGCCAACTGGTAGCCGGCCAGCACACCCAACCAACGGTCTACGCCAAGCCGGTGAGGCTCTTCGTAACCATTCACGACTCCCAGCGCTTCCGGTACCGAACGCGCCACATGGACGCCACGCACCCGGCTCTGCAGTAGCGTCACGGTCTGCTCCAGCACCGCCTGCCGAGCAACACTGGAGATACGTACGGCCTCGACCACGTCCAGATCTGGGATATCCGAGCCAGGCTTCCACTCCTCACGGGTCCAGACGGCACCGCGCGAGCGAATCTCGCTGCTGTCGGCATCCTTCAACCGCCACTTGGAAAGCGTATTGCCGATGTCCAGGTCAAGGATCATGTACGCCCACGCACGCTGATCTCCCCTCCCCCCAGGCGCTCGCGCCTTTCACCATGACGGACCCATAGATTGCCCGACTCATCCACCGCCTCGGCCGTCGCCTCGATGCGCTGCTGCCCTCTCTGAACCTCTACCACGCAGCCCCGGAAAGCATGCCGCTCGTTCCATTCGTCCTGCCAGGCAGCAAAGCCAACCGATTCGTAGCCTGCCAGTAGCGGCATCAATTCGTCCAGCAGTTCCGCGGCCAGCCGGTTTCGCGAAAGCGATGGAACCTGGTCGGCAACCGCCGCCACACGCTGCTCGATACGCTCGCGGAAGCCTGCAGGAAGGTCAAAATTGATTCCCATACCTACCACGACCTCGCAGGGCCCCGTCGTATCACCGCTGATTTCGACCAGGATCCCAGCCAGCTTGCCCAGGCGTCCCTCACCATCTTCCAGCAGTACGTCATTGGGCCATTTCAGCTTGGGGACCACGCCGTGGCGTTCCAGCACTCTGGCCAGGGCCACCCCTACCGCCAGGCTCAGCCCCTCCAGGGCTGTTATGCCAGACTCGAAACGCCAGCCGACCGACAACATGAGAGCTCGCCCCCAGGGAGTCGACCAGACGCGCCCGCGGCGACCTCGCCCCGCGCTCTGCTGTTCCACGAGGCATACCTCGCCATGTCCGACCCCTTGTGCGAAGCGCTTGCGAATGAATTCGTTGCTGGACGGCAGCGTTTCTTCAACGAATAACCTGACAAGATGCTGACGCCCCTGCCGTGACAGGCCAGCCACAATCATGCCGCCATCCAGTAGTTCCAATGGCCTGGACAGCCGATAGCCCTGACCTTTGACCGCCTCGAGGGGGATGTCCATTGCCTCGAGCTTCTTCAGTTGCTTCCAGACCGCGGTGCGGGATACACCCAGCCGTTCTCCCAGTTGCTCGCCGGAGTGGAACTCCCCGTCACTCAGCAGCCGAATGAGGTCGCCAATGGTCATGCCCTGTGCCCTAACCAGGAAAAGATTCATTCTAGCGAACTGCCGCTTCCGCGGAAACGCATTGATCGGATAAAGAAAAACCCCGAGCGCTTTGGCACTCGGGGCTTTGGGTAGGCCTAAACGACGAAACCCAGCCTCTCTCGAAGCTGGGTTTCTGAAGAAGTGCCTGACGATGACCTACTCTCGCATGGG
>NZ_JAAQTO010000057.1 GCF_011742165.1 Billgrantia bachuensis
CGTACTTTACGGTTTTCCCCGCGCCCCTGCAAGGGCCGCTTGTAAAAAAGTTTCAGAATGACGGCAAGCTCATGAAGAAGCGATGACGGCAGCGCCATCCACAGGCGCTCGCCTGCGAGCGCCTGTGGATGGTTTTGCGCCGGGGGCGAAGACGACGACACCCGCACGGGGCGGGCGTCGGTAGGGCAACTGACTTGTAATCAGTTGGACTGGGGCCGGTGGAATAACTCAGCGTAGCGTCACTCGGGCGTAGCGCTTCTTGCCGGCCTGAATCACATAGCTCCTGCCGGTATCGAGCATATGCTCCTTGGCAACTACATCACCGTCGACCTTGACCCGGCCGTTGCCCAGCATGTCCTTGGCCTGGGCGCTGTTATTGGCCAGTCCCGAGCGGTTGAGCACCGCGGCGATGGGAGCCTGGGCGCTGCCTTCGAAGTCGACCTCCACTTCGGGCAGGTCTTCGGGCAATTCGCCCTCGGCCAGGCGATTGCCGGCCGACTTGTGGGCGTTGGCCGCTGCCTCTTCGTCGTGATAACGCCCGATCAGCTCGCGCGCCAGGACCATCTTGATGTCGCGGGGGTTGGCGCCGGCCTCGACATCTCGCTTGAGCGCCCCGATATCCTCGTTGGATTTCAACGAGAGCAGCTCGAAGTAGCGCCACATCAGGCTGTCGGGCATGGAGACGAGCTTGTTGAACATCGACCCCGGCGCCTCGTCGACGCCAACATAGTTGCCCAGCGACTTGGACATCTTCTGCACGCCATCGAGTCCCTCGAGCAGCGGCATGGTGATGACGACCTGTGGCTCCATGCCGAAATGCTTTTGGATCTCGCGCCCCATCAGCAGGTTGAACTTCTGATCGGTACCGCCCATCTCGACGTCGGCCTCGAGCGCCACGGAGTCGTACCCCTGCACCAGCGGATAGAGGAATTCATGAATCGAGATCGGCTGACCTGACTTGTAGCGCTTGTCGAAATCGTCACGCTCGAGCATCCGCGCCACCGTACTCTGGGCCGCCAGCTCGATCATCTTGGCCGCGGTGAGTTCACCGAACCACTCGGAGTTGAAGCGCACCTCGGTCTTGGCAGGGTCGAGGATCTTGAACACCTGCTCCTTATAGGTCTGGGCATTGGCGCGGACCTCATCCTCGGTGAGCGGCTTGCGGGTGACGTTCTTGCCGGTGGGGTCGCCGATGCGCCCGGTGAAGTCGCCAATCAAGAAGATGATCTGGTGGCCCAGGTCCTGAAACTGGCGCATCTTGGTCAGCAGCACGCTATGCCCGAGGTGCAGGTCGGGCGCCGTGGGATCGAAGCCCGCCTTGATGCGCAGCTTGCGGCCGGATTCGAGCTTCTTGACCAGCTCCTCCTCCAGCAGTATCTCCTGGGTGCCTCGCTTCAGCAGCGCCAGTGCGCTTGCAACGTCGGTCATCGTCTCCCACTCCACGAATTGCGTTGATCCACCCCACGGCAGGGTCCATCGAATGGGGCACGATGTTAGCATGACTTCACGCCTCGCGGGGCCCCAGCGTACGGGAGAACAGAGATGGCACTATTCGTGGGTTTGATGTCCGGCACCAGTCTGGACGGCATCGATGCCGCCCTGGTCGAAATCGACGCGAGGGGCCGGCCGCGGCTACTCGTTACCCACGCAGAAGCGATGCCCGCACCTCTTCATGAACAGCTGTTGCGGCTCTGCCAGGCCGAGCGGATTGCCTTCGCCGAGCTGGCCGGCGCCGAGCATGCCTTCAGCCGGCTCCAGGCGGCTGCCGTACTGCGGTTGTTCGAAGACAATGGCATCGCAGCCGAGCAGATCACCGCCATAGGCAGCCACGGCCAGACCATCGAACATGCACCATGGGGCCACGCTCATGGACCGGCTTATACGTTGCAGCTCGACAACCCGAGCCTGCTCGCCGAGCTGACCGGCTGTACGGTGGTGGCCGATTTCCGACGTCGCGACCTGGCCGCCGGCGGTCAGGCCGCCCCCTTGGCGCCAGCCTTTCACGAGGCGCTGTTCCGTCGCGAAGGGCAATGGCAGTTAGTGCTCAACCTGGGGGGATTTGCCAACCTGACCCTGCTGCCGCCGGCGGAAAGTGACACAGAGATCATCGGCTTCGATACCGGCCCGGCCAATGCCCTGCTGGATGCCTGGCATACGCGCCACCGCAGCGGCCGCTTCGATGCCGACGGCAGTTGGGCCGCTTCGGGGTGTGTGGACGAAACGTTGCTCGAGAGATTGCTGGGCGAGCCCTTCTTTCATCGCCCGCCGCCGCGCAGCACCGGGCGCGAGGTGTTCCATCTCGACTGGCTCGAAAGCTATCTCACAGGCAAAGAGAACCCCGTTGACGTGCAGGCCACCCTGGCGGAGCTGACCGCCACCAGCGTGGCCCTGGGTATCGAGATGGCGCGTGAACTCGTTGGCGCCCCCGCTGCCTCGGCGTTGATTCCCTGTGGTGGCGGTGCGCATAACCGCGACCTGCTCGGCCGCTTGGCCCGTCACCTGCCCGAGACCTCACTAGTACCCAGCAGCGACTGGGGCTGGCCGGCCGATTGGCTGGAAGCCGGCGCCTTTGCCTGGCTCGCCTGGCGCCGCCTGGAGGGACTGCCCGGCAACCTGCCCAGCGTTACCGGTGCCGCCGGCCTCAGGGTGCTTGGCGGCATTTATTCACCTTAAGGCCGAACGTCCTACCTAGAAATCATCATCCTCGCGTAGGGAGAAGCGCTGCGCGCCGTCCTGCGCCTTGGCCAGCACGTCGCTCTTCTCGTCGCCGTACTTGATCATCATGCGCAGCTCATTGGCCGAGTCGGCGTGCACCATGGCCACCTGCTCGCTGATCTTGCCGGCCTTGTAGAGTTCGAACAGCGCCTGATCGAAGGTCTGCATGCCCTGGTCGCGCGAACGAGCCATGACGTTCTTGATCTCGCCGACGTCGCCCTTGCGAATCAGGTCGGCGATCAGCGGCGTGCGCAGCAGGATCTCGATGGCCGGAGTGCGCCCCCCGTCGCGAGTCGGCAGCAACTGCTGGGCGACGATGGCGTGCAGGTTGAGCGACAGGTCGAGCCAGATCTGCTCGTGGCGCTCGTGCGGGAAGAAATGGATGATGCGGTCCAGCGCCTGGTTGGCGTTGTTGGCATGCAGGGTCGCCAGGCACAGGTGGCCGGTTTCGGCGAAGGTCAGCGCATGCTCCATGGTTTCGCGGGTTCGCACCTCGCCGATCAGCACGACGTCCGGCGCCTGGCGCAGGGTGTTCTTCAGCGCCACCTCGAAGGACTCGGTATCGATGCCCACTTCGCGCTGGTTGATGATCGCCTTCTTGTGCGGATGCACGTACTCGATGGGGTCCTCGACGCTGATGATATGCCCGCCCACGGTCTCGTTGCGCTGCTGGATCATCGACGCCAGGGTGGTCGACTTGCCGGTGCCGGTACCGCCTACCACGAATACTAGCCCGCGCTTCATGTTGGCCAGCTCGCCCAACTGCGCCGGCAGCGAAAGCTCCTCGAGATGGGGGATCTCGTAGGCAATGCGCCGGATGACCATGGCCCACTGGTTGCGCTGCTGAAAGGCGCTGACCCGGAAACGCCCGCGGCCGCTGAGGCTCAGCGCGAAGTTGGCCTCGCGCTCCTGCAGGAAGCGTTCACGAAGCCCCTCGGGCACCGCGGTATTGACCAGCTCGCGCACCTGCTCCACCGAAAGCCGCTGGTCGCCGAGTGCCGTGAGTTTTCCGGCGGTCTTGATCGTCGGTGGCGCTTGCACCGAGATCAGCAGGTCCGAAGCCTCCTGCTGGGCCATGATGTCGAGCAACTGCTCCAACCATTCCTGTGCTTTCATCTCCCCGCCTCTCTAATTGTCCCAAGGCACTCAGCTTGCCAGCGCGCTCTTGGCGCGGGCCTGCGCCTCATCGCGATTGACCACGTTTTCGGCCACCAGCTTGGCCAGGGCGGCGTCGAGTGTCTGCATGCCGATATTGCCGCCGGTCTGAATGGCCGAATAGATCTGCGCTACCTTGTCCTCGCGGATCAGGTTACGCACCGCGGCATTGGCAATGAGGATCTCGTGGGCTGCGACCCGACCGCCACTGCGGCGCTTGAGCAGCGTCTGCGAGATCACCGCCTGCAGCGACTCAGACAGCATCGAGCGCACCATGGCCTTCTCCTCGCCGGGGAAGACATCGATGATACGGTCGATGGTCTTGGCCGCCGAGGTGGTATGCAGGGTACCGAATACCAGGTGGCCGGTTTCGGCGGCGGTCAGCGCCAGGCGGATGGTCTCGAGGTCGCGCAACTCACCGACCAGGATCACGTCGGGGTCCTCACGCAGTGCGCTGCGCAGCGCCTGGGCGAAGCCGTGGGTGTCGCGGTGCACCTCACGCTGGTTGATCAGGCAGCGCTTGCTGCGGTGGACGAATTCCACCGGGTCCTCGATGGTGAGGATATGGTCATAGCGGTGATCGTTGATATAGTCGATCATGGCGGCCAAGGTCGTACTCTTGCCCGAGCCGGTAGGGCCGGTGACCAGCACCAGGCCGCGTGGCAGCAGTGACAGGCGGCGGAAGACATCACCCAGCTCCAGGTCCTCCATGGTCAGTACCTCACTGGGAATGGTGCGGAATACCGCACCGGCCCCGCGCGCCTGGTTGAAGGCATTGACCCGGAAACGCGCGACCCCGGGGACTTCGAAGGAGAAGTCGGTTTCGAAGAACTCCTCGTAGTCACGGCGCTGCCGGTCGCCCATGATGTCGTAGATCAGCTTGCGGACTTCCTTGTCCTCCATGGCCGGCACGTTGAGGCGGCGGATGTCGCCATCGACCCGAATCATCGGCGGCAGACCGGCCGACAGATGCAGGTCGGAGGCGTTCTGCTTTGCCGAGAATGCCAGCAATTCGGTAATATCCATGCGATTCCCCTGCTCCCCGGTTGAGGTTCCAGCAAGTATGACAGACCTTGTGGACATGACGGACTTCATGTGACTGAGATGACGGATACCATGCTTTCCGAGTCTCTGGCCAGTGCCCGCGAGCGTCTGGCTCAGGCCTTGGCGTCGGCGGCACGCCCTGCCGAGTCGGCACGACTGCTCGCGGTCAGCAAGACCAAGCCGGCCGACATGGTCCGTGCAGCCTGGGAGCTGGGGCAGCGGGAGTTCGGTGAGAATTACGTACAGGAAGCGCTGGAGAAACAGGCCGAGCTGGCCGACCTGAGCGGTATCGTCTGGCACTTCATCGGCCCGTTGCAGGCGAACAAGACACGCGCCGTGGCCGAACACTTCGATTGGGTCCATAGCGTCGAGCGCGAAAAAATCGCCCGGCGCCTGAATGACCAGCGCCCCGAGGCGCTGGGGCCCCTGCAGGTCTGCTTGCAGGTGAACGTCAGCGGCGAAGCCAGCAAATCGGGGGTCGCCTTCGCCGAGCTGGAAGAGCTGGCGGAGACAGTGCTCTCGTTGCCGCGCCTGCGCCTACGCGGGCTAATGGCCATTCCGGCCCCGGCCGAAGACATGGCGCGCCAGCGCGAGCCCCTGGCCCGACTGCGCCTGGCCCTGGAAGCACTGCGTGAACGCTTCCCCGAGGCGCCGCTGGATACCCTGTCGATGGGCATGAGCGACGACCTGGAAGCCGCCGTACTGGAGGGAGCCACCCTGGTACGCCTGGGCACGGCGATCTTCGGCGCACGAGACACATCGCGTCGCTAGTCGGCGTACTGCACCGGCAACGAGCCGGTCGCTCAATGACAGAAAAAGGACAGCTTTCAATGGCCAGCAGAGTCACCTTCATCGGCGCCGGCAACATGGCCGGCGCCATCATCGGCGGGATGATCGACAATGGCCATCCGGCCAGCGACATCACCGCCACCTCGCCGAGCGACGAAGTCCTGGCGCCGCTTCGCGAACGCTTCGGCATCCATACCGATACCGACAACGTCGCGGCGGTACGCGATGCGGATATCGTGGTGCTGGCGGTGAAGCCGCAGATCATGCGCGGTGTCTGCGAGGGGATGCGCGATACCCTGCAGCGTCAGCGACCGCTGATCATCTCTGTGGCAGCCGGACTCACGGCCGAGTCGCTGCAGGCCTGGATGGGCGGCGGCCTGCCGTTGGTACGCTGCATGCCCAATACGCCCTCACTGGTCGGCGCCGGCGCCGCCGGCCTGTTCGCCACGCCCGAGGTCAGCGCCGAGCAGCGCGACCAGGCCACCGCGCTGCTCGAGGCCGTGGGCCTGGTCGAGTGGGTGGAAGAAGAGGGCTTGCTGGATGCGGTCACTGCCGTATCGGGGAGCGCACCGGCCTATTTCTTCCTGATGTTCGAGGCCATGGAAGAGGCCGGGGTCAAGCTCGGCTTGCCGGCCGAGACCGCACGCCGCCTGGCGATGCAAACCGCCTTGGGTGCTGCGCGCATGGCGCAGGGCAGCGAGTTCACCCCGGACCGCCTCAAGCGCAACGTGATGTCACCCGGCGGCACCACCGAGCGGGCCATCGAGCATCTCGAGCAGGCCGGGCTGCGCCAGATCATGGCCGATGCCATGGAAGCCTGTGCTGCCCGCGCCCGCGAGATGGCCGAGGAGCTCGGCAAGCGTTAGCCTTTCAAGCCGCTCGCGGTTATCCCGAGACGGCATCTTGACGACATGGAGGAGCCCACATGGGCCAACTGGGAAATGCCGGCCTGCTGCTGGTCAACACCCTGATCAACATCTACCTGTTTCTGATGATGCTGCGCTTTTTGCTGCAAGCATCGCAGGCCGACTACTACAATCCCATGAGCCAGTCGGTTGTGAAGGTCACCCAACCGGTGGTGCGGCCATTCCAGAGCTTTCTCGGTCCGGTGATGGGACGCTTCGACATGGCGACCCTGGCCGCAGCCTTCGTGCTCAAGGCGGTCAGCATCGTGGCGATCCTGCAAATTGCCGGCATCGGCATGCCACCGCTCACCCAGGTAGCGATCGGCGCCGTGGCGGCCATCGCCAATGCCATCCTCAAGATCTATTTCTTCGCCCTGATCGTGATGATCATCCTGAGCTGGGTCGCCCCCAATGCCAGCCACCCCGGGGCGCTACTGGTCATGCAGCTGGTGGAACCGATAATGGCGCCGGTGCGCAAGGTCATTCCGCCGCTGGGCATGATCGACCTGTCGCCGATCGTCGTCTTCATCGCCATCAGCCTCATCGATGGCATGGTGGTCGGTGCGCTGACGCGCGCCGCGGGTATCGCTGGCGCCCTGGTGGGTCTGTAAGGCGCGCCGTTCGCCCATGGCGGACCTCAACGACAGGACATGGAACGACACATGCCCGAGTTTCCCGATGACTCGGTCGGCCTGGTGACGCCGCAGACGGCCCACTTCGACGACCCTCTGGCCCTGGCCTGCGGCAGGACGCTGCCGGCCTACGACCTGGTCTACGAGACCTATGGCACGCTCAATACCGAGCGCTCCAATGCGGTACTGGTCTGTCACGCCCTGTCGGGGCATCACCATGCGGCTGGCTATCATGGCGCCGACGAGCGCAAACCAGGCTGGTGGGATGCCCATATCGGCCCGGGCAAGTCCATCGATACCAACCGTTTCTTCGTGGTATCGCTGAACAACCTCGGCGGCTGCCACGGCAGTACCGGCCCGATCAGCACGAACCCCGCCAGCGGTCGCCAGTGGGGCCCCGACTTCCCCATGGTCACGGTGAGCGACTGGGTACATAGCCAGGCGCGCCTGGCCGACCGACTGGGAATCGAGCGGTTCGCCGCCGTGATCGGCGGCAGCCTGGGCGGCATGCAGGTGCTTCAGTGGACCCGGATCTATCCCGAGCGGGTCGCCAACGCCGTGATCATCGCCGCCACGCCCAAGCTCTCGGCGCAGAACATCGCCTTCAACGAGGTGGCTCGCCAGGCGATCCGCTCCGACCCGGACTTCCATGACGGCTGGTACGCCGAACATGGGACTGCCCCGCGCCGCGGCCTCAAGCTGGCACGCATGGTGGGGCACATCACCTACCTCTCGGAAGACGCCATGGGCAGCAAGTTCGGGCGCGACCTGCGCAGTCAGGACTTGAACTTCGGCTATGACGTGGAGTTCCAGGTCGAGTCCTATCTGCGTTACCAGGGCGACACCTTCTCGACCACCTTCGATGCCAATACCTACCTGCTGATGACCAAGGCGCTGGACTACTTCGACCCGGCGGCTGAGCACGGCGGCGTGCTGGCCGAGGCCGTCGCGCCCAGCCAATGCCCTTTCCTGGTGGTGAGTTTCACCAGCGACTGGCGCTTTCCGCCATCGCGCTCGCGTGAGCTGGCCAATGCCCTGACCCGCGCCGGCAAGCCGGTGAGCTACGTCAACATCGACTCGCCCCACGGCCATGACGCCTTCCTGTTGCCGGAGCCGCGCTACCAGGCGGTGTTCGCCGCCTTCATGTCGCGTGCCGCCCGCGAGCTGGGCCTGGAGGAAACCGCATGATGCGCGCCGACCTGGAGTTGATTCACCGCTGGGTGCCCGAGCGCGCCCACATCCTCGACCTGGCCTGCGGCGACGGCACCTTGCTCGAGGCTTTGGCACGCGACAAGCGTGTGACCGGCTACGGCCTGGAGATCGACCCCGAAGGCATCACCGCCTGTATCGCCAAGGGCGTCAGCGTACTCGAGCAGAACCTCGACGAGGGGCTGGTCAACTTCGAGGACGACACTTACGATCTGGTGGTCATGACCCAGGCACTGCAGGCACTGCGTCGCCCCGATCGCATGCTCGACGAAATGCTGCGCGTGGCCAGGGAGTGCATCATCACCTTCCCCAACTTCGCCTACTGGCGGCATCGGGTGCACTTGGGCATCCGCGGCTACATGCCGGTCTCCAAGTCGCTGCCTCATGCCTGGTACGATACCCCCAACATTCACCTGACTTCGAGCACCTGTGTCGTGAGAAGGGGCTTCGCATCACCGACCGGGCCGTCGGCATCGGCGAGCACGAGGGACACTGGGCCACGCGGCTATGGCCCAACCTGTTCGGCGAGATCGCGATCTTTCGCGTCGAGCGCCGGAATCGCCAATGATAGCCAGCCCTCGAGCGGCGTCGCCAAGGAGAGCGTCATGCTGAAACGCCTTGTATCGCACCCTCATGCTCTGGCCTTCGCGCTGTTGCTGGGGCTGCTGCCGCTTGCAGGCCAGGCCCAGCAGTTCGAGCAGGTCGGCGACTACCAGATCCACTACAGCGCCGTGAGCACCAGCTTTCTGCCTTCCTCGGTGGCCGAGGCCCATGGCATCCAGCGCAGCCCCGCCCTGGCGCTGCTCAACGTCAGTGTGCTCGAGGAAGTCGATGGCCAGTTGCGCCCGGTCAATGCACCGGTCAACGGCAGCGTGGGCGAGGTCCAGGGCAGTGAGCAGCAACCGCTCAGCTTCCGCACCCTGCGCAGCGGTGAGACGCAGTCGCAGATCGCGGTGTTCCGCATTCGCGACGACGAGCCGATGCACTTTACCCTCGAGGTGCGCTACGACCGCAACCGTGAGCCGGCCGAGGTGAACTTCATCCAGCGCTTTCACATCGACCGCTGAGCCGTGTCCGCCATTCTCGCCCATCTGCATGATTTCGATGCCGCTCCCTCACGGGGCGTCACGCTCCCCGACGGCAGAAACGTCTTCATAGTGCGCGTGCACGGCCAGATCAGCGCCTTCGTCAACCTCTGCCCGCATCAGCAGGTACCGCTGAACCTGCCCGAAGGAAGCTTCCTCGAGGCGGGTGGCGAGCTGATCCAGTGCGGCATGCATGGTGCACTGTTCCTGCCGGAAAGCGGCGAATGCGTGTTCGGCCCCTGCCAGGGGTGCTTCCTGGAGCCAGTGGCCGTCTCAATCGATGCCGAGGGCAATATTCACTTGGCGAGAGAGTGATATCGGCAGCCTGCCTCTCAAACCGATCGACACCGGCCGTCCATCACGCCAGTCGACCTCGCAGCCATGGGCCACCACCTCCACACCGCGTTCGACCACCGCCTTGAGCGTGGCGGTATAGGCCGGATCGAGATGCGCCGCCGGCGCCACGTCGCGAATCCCGCTATGCGCCACGCAGAACAGCAGCACCGCCCGCTGGCCCTGCTCGGCCAGGGCCGCCAGCGCCAGCAGGTGCTTGCGGCCGCGCTCGCTCACCGCATCGGGAAAGTAGCCGTGACCGTCGAACTCCTTGAGTGTCACCTGCTTGACCTCGACGAAGGCGGTGCCCCTATCGGAATCGTCGAGGCGAAAGTCGAGTCGCGCTCCCTCCACCTTGGCCTCGCGCTTGAGCATGGCATAGCCGGCCAGCGATTCCACACGTCCGGCCCGCAGTGCCTCCTCGACGATGCGGTTGGTGCGCCCGGTATGCACCGAGGCCAGCGCCACGCTGCCGTCGGCTTGGGTCAGCTCGATCAGCTCCCAGGTCCAGGCCAGCTTGCGCGCCGGATTGTCGCTCGGCGCCAGCCACACGCGGCAGCCCGGTACGTTCACCGCCCGCATCGAGCCGGTGTTGGGACAGTGCGCCACCACTTCGCGGCCGTCGTCGAGGCGCACATCGGCCAGAAAGCGCTTGTAGCGGCGCAGCAGCACGCCTGGGACCAGGGCGGGGTATTCCACGAAGCCGCCCCCTATTGCCGTGCCAGAAAGCGCTCGAGACGACTCACCGCCTCCTCCAGGCGAGCGATGCCGGTGGTGAAGGCGATGCGCACATGGTGCTCACCGCCACTCACGGCGAAGTCGACCCCGGGCGTGATGGCGACGTTCTCCTCTTCCAGCAGGCGCTGACAGAAGGCCTGGCTGTCGCGGCTGTAGCGCGAGATGTCGAGCCACAGGTAAAAGGCCCCCTGGGGTGGCAGCGACGGCGCCAGGCCCAGCCGGGCAAGACCGGCCAGTAGTGCATCGCGGCGACGGCCGAGCTCGACGCGGCGGCTCTCGAGCAGATCGCGGCACGTCGGGGTGAAGGCGGCCAGCGCCGCATGCTGGGCCGGGGTGGGGGCGGCAAGGAAGACGTTCTGGGCCAGCCGGGTCAGCGGCTCCACGGCACCCTCGGGCGCCAGCAGCCAGCCCAGGCGCCAGCCGGTCATGCCGAAATACTTGGAGAAACTGTTGACCACGAAGGCCTCATTCGAGAGCGAGGCCACCGATAGCGGCTCGATGTCATAGCTGAGCCCCTGATAGATCTCATCCACCAGCAGATGCCCCCCTTGGGCAGCCACCGTGTCGGCGACCGCCTGAAGCTGTGCCGCATCGAGCATATGACCGGTGGGGTTCGACGGCGTAGCGAGCATCGCCAGGCGGGTGTCGTCGCGCCAGTGGCGGGCCACGAGGTCGGCATCGAGCTGCCAGCCGCTTTCCAGGCCGACGGGAACGGTGTCCACCTCGGCACCGGCCAGGGCCATGAAGTGCCGATTGCAGGGATAATTGGGATCGGCCATCAGCACCCTGTCGCCGGGGCCGACCAGTAGCTGGCTGGCGAGCAGCAATGCCCCGGAGGCGCCGGGTGTGACCAGGATGCGCCGGGGGTCGATGTCGGCGCCGAATTGTTCTCGGTAATGGCCGGCGATCGCCTCGCGCAGTGCCGGCAGCCCTGCAGCCGGGCTGTAGCGCGTGTATCCCGACGCCAGCGCTGCCTGTCCGGCCGCCACCACTGGCTCAGGTGTGGCGAAGTCGGGCTCGCCCACTTCGAGGTGGATGACGTCATGGCCGGCTGCCTCGCGTGCCTGGGCGGCCTCCAGCAGACTCATCACACGAAAGGGCTCAACGCGGTCAACGCGCGGATTCCACGGCATGGCAAACTCCTGAACGCAAGATAGATGGCCGGAGGTCGGCACTTTTCCCGATACGGCGGTCAAAAAACCATACCATCGATTTGGCCTGCTGGGAGGCCTCGGCCTTTCTCGTTGGGTATTGCAAAACGCTTCGAATTCCGATAAACAAGCATGCCTTTGGCGTGAGATACCTTGCACCATGTTGCGGCGGGTATTGATCAGCAGTCACTCAAGTAATGAGGCAGTCCCATGCCAGTAGCAGACAAGAAAACGGAAGCGCCCAAAAAGTTCACCCCGTACGAGGCCGCACCGGGTGAAGAGTACATGAACGAGCAGCAGCTTGAGCACTTCCGACAGATCCTGCTGGGCTGGAAACAGGAGCTCATGGAAGAGGTCGATCGGACGGTACGCCACCTGCAGGAAGAGGCGAACAACTACGCCGACCCCGCGGACCGCGCCACTCAGGAAGAAGGCTTCAGCCTGGAGCTGCGTACCCGCGACCGCGAACGCAAACTGCTCAAGAAGATCAACGAGACGCTCGAGAAGATCGATGAGGACGACTACGGCTTCTGCGAGGCCTGCGGCGTCGAGATCGGCATTCGCCGCCTGGAGGCTCGCCCCACCGCGACGCTGTGCGTCGACTGCAAGACCCTGGCCGAGCTCAAGGAAAAGCAGCTCGGCGGCTGATGCCGGCGTGATGCGCCTCGCTCTCCTTCGCAACGGGCACCGCTGGGTGCCCGTTTGCATGTTGGCCACCGCAGCCAGGAGCCAGACATGACCGGCTACCGCGGCCGCTTCGCGCCCACCCCTTCGGGCGCCCTGCACTTCGGCTCGCTGATCGCCGCCCTGGCCAGCTTTCTCGATGCCCGCCGTGCCGGCGGCGAATGGCTCGTGCGCATCGAGGACATCGACCCGCCCCGCTGCCCGGCAGGCGCCGCCGACACCATCCTGCGCCAGCTCGAGGCCTTCGGCCTGCACTGGGACGGTCCGATACGTTGGCAGCATGACCGCGATGCAGCCTATGCCGCGGCGCTTGCGCGTCTCGAGACGCTGGGCCTGGCTTACCCCTGCAGCTGCTCGCGCAAGCAGTGGCGCCAGTACCCGGTCTATCCCGGCTGGTGCCGCGAAGGCGTACTCGAGCCGGGCAAGCCGGTGGCTTGGCGACTGCGCAGCGACCTCGGCCTGCACCCGGTGATATGGCAGGATCGTCTCTTCGGCGAGCAGCGCTTCGACCCCGCAGAACTCGGCGACGTGGTGCTCCAGCGCAAGGATGGCCTGTGGGCCTATCAGCTCGCCGTAGTGGTGGACGATGCCGACCAGGACATCAGCGACGTGGTCCGTGGCTTCGACCTGCTCGACAACACGCCCTGGCAGCGCCAGTTGCAGCACGCGCTGGCGCTGCCCGAGCCGCGCTACCTCCATCTGCCCTTGATCGTCAACCGCGAAGGCCAGAAGCTGTCCAAGCAGAACCTGGCCCCGGCGCTGCCGCTTGCGGACAGCGAGGTGAGACCCTTGCTCTACCGCGCCCTGGCGGCACTCGACCAGGCCCCGCCCGCCGAGCTGAGCACGGCGCCGGTGGATGAGCAGCTCGCCTGGGCCAATGGCCAATGGGACCCACACCGTATACGTCCCGAGGCCCACCGCAGGGAGTGAGGAGCGCCAATGTACGTCTATCGCATCATGCTGTTCCTGGTCTTCGGCGGTTATCTGCTGTCGCCGCTGCTGATGAGCGGTTGGTCGAGCCCGGGCGTCGCCTGGTATCGCCCCTTCGTTATCTGGGGGGTGCTGATCGCCTTGACGCTGTGGCTGGAGCAGAAGAGGAAACTCGATGAACGCTAGTCTCGCCAGCGTCTTCCTCCTGGGCACCGGCTACCTGCTGTTGATGTTCCTTTGCGCCCTGGCGGTGGAGCGGGGCTGGCTCAGCCGCCGCGTGACACGCCATCCCGCCGTATACACCCTCGCGCTCGGCGTCTACGCCAGCGCCTGGGCGATCTATGGCAGCCTGGAACTGGCCGCCAGCTCGGGCTATGGCTATCTGGCCTACTACCTGGGCGCGGCGGGTGCCTTCCTGCTGGCACCGGTACTGCTGGTACCGATCCAGCGCATGGCTCGCACCCACCAGCTCGCCTCGCTGGCCGACCTGTTCGCCTTCCGCTTCCGCTCGCGCTGGGTCGGCACCCTGATCACCGTGATCAGCCTGCTGGCGGTGCTGCCGCTGCTGGCACTGCAGGTCCAGACCCTGGGCGACGCCATCCATTTGATGACCGGCGCCGCCTCGCCGGCCTTGATGGCCCTGGCCCTATGTACCCTGATTGCGCTGTTCGCCATGATCTTCGGTACGCGGCATGGCAATGGTCCGGCTCGGCATGACACCCTGCTCGCCGTGATTGCGCTGACCTCGGTGGTCAAGCTGGTTGCCATGCTGGCACTGGGCGCCTTCGCCCTGTTCATCGTTTTCGATGGTCCAGCCGACCTGCAGATCTGGCTGGATGGTCCCGGACAGGCCTTTCAAGCCAGCGTGGTGCAGCCGGACGCCACCCACTGGCGCACGCTGCTGCTGCTGTTCTTCGCGACAGCCCTGCTGATGCCGCACATCTTCCATATCACCTTTGCCGAGACCCTGTCGCGCCACACCCTGCTGCAGGCGAGTTGGTCGCTGCCGCTGTTCCTGCTACTGATGGCGATCCCGGTGCCACTGTTACTGTGGGCAGGCCAACGACTGGGTAGCCATGAGGCGCTAAGTGCTGCCTACCTGGCCTTCGGTCTGTCAGACTCGTTCTGGGTCCAGGCACTGGCTTTCCTCGCCGGCCTGGCAGCCACCAGCGGTACCCTGGTGATCATTGCCATGGCGCTATCGGGCATGATTCTCAACCACGTGCTGCTTGTCGCCCACCCCCCCGAGGCCCAGCCCAACCTCTATCGCTGGCTGCGCTGGCTGCGACGGGCGCTGATGGCCACGGTAATTCTCGGCGGCTGGCTGTTCTATCGCACGGTGGGCATCCACCACGACCTGACCACCCTGGGGCTTGCGGCCTTCGTCGGCATGGCCCAGTGCCTGCCGGGACTGCTGGCGCTGCTCTACTGGCCAGGCGCCAATCGCAAGGGCATGGTGTCGGGCCTGGTCGTGGGCGTACTGGTCTGGCTCGTCGGGCTGTGGTTGCCGCTGCTCACCGGCCTGCCCAGCTTGCTCCTGATCCCGCCGGGCATGGAGCTGCTCGTCGGCGAGCCCAACTGGTACGTGGTTACCCTGGTCTCGCTGGCGCTCAACATCCTCGTCTTCATCATCGTCTCGCTGGCCACGCCCACCTCCGAGGGCGAACGTGCCGCCGCCGAAGCATGCTCGGTGGACGCCGTGATCCGCCCCAAGCGGCTGCCACTGCTCGCCACTTCCGGCGAAGAATTCAAGCAGCCGCTGGCACAAGCGCTGGGCGAGGATGTTGCCCAGCGCGAAGTGGAGCGTGCGCTCACCGATCTCGGTATGTCGCCGTTGGATGGTCGCCCCTACGCCTTGCGCCGGCTACGCGACCGTATCCAGGCCAACCTCTCCGGCCTGATGGGACCCTCGGTGGCCCAGGACATCGTCGACCGCTACCTGCCCTACCGGCGCAGCGGCCAGGAACCCACCGATGACATCCACTTCGTCGAGAGCCGGCTGGAAGCCTATCGCTCGCGGCTCACCGGACTGGCGCGCGAACTCGACGGCCTGCGCCGCTACCATCGACGTATTCTCGCCCGGCTGCCGGTGGGGCTGTGTGCTTTCGGCGTCGACGATGAACTGCTGATGTGGAACGATGCCCTGGCAGCGCTCTCCGGCATCGACGGCGCCGGCGTCGTGGGCGCCCGTCGCGACGGGCTGCCCGCCCCCTGGGCCGAGCTGATGGGCCGTGCCCTGGTCGAGCCCAACGACTACCTCTACAAGCAGCCGGTCGAGCTCAATGGCAGCGTGCGCTACCTGACCTTCCACCGTGCCGAGCTGCAGGCCGACGAGGACGTGCGCGGCGGCACCGTGATCCTGATCGAGGATCACAGCGAGATGAAGTGGCTCGAGGACGAGCTGGTTCATGCCGCACGGCTGGCCTCGATCGGCCAGTTGGCCGCCGGCGTGGCCCACGAGATCGGCAACCCGGTGACCGGCATCTCGTCGCTGGCACAGAACCTGCGCTATGACACCGACGACCCCGAAGTCCTGGAGACTGCCCAGCAGATCCAGCAGCTGACCGACCGAATCTCGCGCATCGTCAGTTCGCTGGTCGGCTTCGCCCACGGCGGCCGCCACGTCAAGGGCACTAGCCTGGCCCCGGTCTCCATCGCGGCCATCGCCGACGAGGCGTTGCACTTGATCCGCCTGGCGCGATCGGGAGAGGATGTTCATTACCGTAATCTCTGCCCCGCCGGGCTCGTGGTACTCGGCGACACCCAGCGGTTGCAGCAAGTCATGATCAACCTGCTGAGCAATGCACGTGACGCCAGCGAACCGGAAGGCGAAGTGGTGATCGACGCCGAACCGGAGGGCGGCATGTTGAAGGTCACCGTTACCGACGAGGGGCATGGGCTGGACGACCGGGTTCGCGAGCACCTGTTCGAACCCTTTACCACCACCAAGCCGCCGGGAGAAGGCACCGGGCTCGGCCTGCCGCTGGTCTACAGTATCATTGCCGAGCACCACGGCAGGATCGAGATCGAATCGCCGCCCCCAGGGCGGGAGCGGGGCACTCGCATCTGCCTGTGGCTGCCCACCGAACGAGAGGATGGTGAACATACCGATGAGCCGGATTCTGATCGTTGAAGACGAAGCCATCATCCGCACTGCGCTGCGCAGGCTGCTGGAGCGCCACGACTATCAGGTCAGCGAGGCCGGCTGCGTGGACGAGGCGCTGGCCCTGGAGCCGCGCGGCTTCGATCTGGTGATCAGTGACCTGCGCCTGCCCGGAGAGCCCGGCACCGACCTGATCGAGCAGGCCGCACCGGTGCCGGTGTTGATCATGACCAGCTACGCCAGCATGCGCTCGGCGGTGGAGTCGCTGAAACAGGGTGCGGTGGACTACGTGGCCAAACCCTTCGACCACGATGAACTGCTGGAGACCGTGGCCCGAGTGCTCCACCAGCAGTCGTCGCATCGCGCCCCGCCGCCCGACGTCACCGATGCCGGCGGCTCTCGCCAGCCCATGATCGGCGAGTGTGCGGCCATGCAGTCGGTCTACACGCGCATCCGCAAGACCGCTCCGGCCGACGTCACCGTGCTGATCCAGGGTGAATCGGGCACCGGCAAGGAGCTGGTGGCACGGGCTATCCATCAGCAGAGCCAGCGCACCCACGCGCCGCTGATCTGCGTCAACTGCGCCGCCATCCCTGAGACCCTGATCGAGTCGGAGCTGTTCGGCCACGAGAAGGGCGCCTTCACCGGGGCCAGTGCCGCCCGCACCGGCCTCGTGGAAGCCGCCGACGGCGGCACCCTGTTCCTCGACGAGATCGGCGAGCTGCCACTCGACGCCCAGGCGCGCCTGCTGCGCGTGCTGCAGGAGGGAGAGATCCGCCGGATCGGCTCGGTGGAGACACGCCATGTCGACGTGCGCCTGATCGCCGCGACCCACCGCGACCTGCGGGCCTTGTCCAAGACCGGTGAATTCCGCCTCGACCTCTACTACCGGCTCAACGTGATGCAGATCGACCTGCCGCCCTTACGCGAGCGCGACGACGACATCCTGCTGATCGCCGATGTGCTGTTGGAGAAGGCCTGCCGACGTCATCACCGTGAGGGGTTGCGCCTGTCGCGGGCGGCACGTCGTGAGATTCGCGACTACCCCTGGCCCGGGAATGTCCGCGAACTCGAGAATGCCCTCGAGCGCGGCGTGATCCTGGCCGAAGGCCACCTGATCCATCCCGATGACCTGGGCCTGAGGCCGGGCCTGCCGACCCAGGCACGCAGCGTTGTCGAGCCCAAGCCAGCACTTAACCAGGCAGAAGGCGAAGAAGCGGATGCCGAAGAGGACCTCTCGCTCGAGGACTACTTCCAGCATTTCGTGCTTGAACATCAGGATCACATGAGCGAGACCGAGCTTGCACAGAAGCTGGGGATCAGCCGCAAATGCCTATGGGAGCGCCGCCAGCGCCTGGGCATTCCGCGCAAGAAGCAAGCCCGGCGCAGTAGCGCCTGACGAGAAAAGCGTCCTTCTACGACTAACGTCCAAGCGCCTCGACCGGTTCGTCGAAGGCGCTTTTTTGTGCCCGCCCGGGCTCCTTTGCACCAGGTGTTACCTTCCCACCCAGAATTTGCCCCGACATGGCGCAGCAGGGGTAACACACCAGCCATGCCGATCAGGGACACGCCAAAGAGGAAATTGTAACTTATTGTTCTGCATACGCTAAAAGCCACCCTGGCATGTGCCGTGCAATATTCAGGGCAAGAAAAACAACATCCGGCTGCCCCCGAGCCAACAACAATAACAAGGCATCAGGGAAGGCAGGGCCTGCGCCAATAACAACAATGGCAGGCTGTGAAGAGGATGCGGCCAGGGGCAACAATGACAAGACGCCCCAGAAAGAGCCGCCCTTCGCTTTATTCGCCAACAACAACAATATCTGAGCGAAGCACCGGATCCATCAGGACGCGACGCGCCAACCCCGGCCCACAACAAGAACAACGGCCGCAAAAGCGCACCTTCGGCAACAACATCAACAAGCCGAAGGCAGGCATATCTCCTGTGCCGTCGTGGTTGGATTATTGTTTTGAATACGAGGCGGTCGCAACCAGGAACGTCAACAATCACAACAACACTGTTTGCCTGTGATTCTTGGTGACTGTGGTGCGTATTCAAGGCGATGCGCCATCACGAAGAAGAAACAGCCGCAAGGACGCAGCACCGTTTTGCTTGTCAGAGGAGGCCCAACGGCCTCCTCTTTTGCTTTGTGTTCTCCTGCCAAGTCCTTACGGTGAACCCTCCGCCGCTTTGCAAGGTGTCGGCGGTCGGCTACACTCTACAACTTTCGCACACTGCGAGTCGAAATCGCCGCATGTTCAAAGGATTTACCCGCTTTCTGCAGAGCCCTGGCACGCACCTCAGGACACTCTTTGGCCCCCAGGACGCTTCCGGAGGGCAGGCAGGCCCTCGAATCGTTCCCCGCGATCAACATCCCATTTCGCGCCAGCATTTCAGCGAGGCGGCACTGAAGGTGCTCTATCGCCTGCATAATGCCGGCTTCGAGGCGTACCTGGTGGGCGGCTGCATTCGCGACTCCCTGCTCGGCAAGATGCCCAAGGATTTCGACGTCGCCACCGATGCCACGCCGGAGCAAGTGCGGGAGCTGTTCCGCAACTCGCGCATCATCGGGCGTCGCTTTCGCATCGTGCACGTGCGCTTCGGCCGCGAGGTGATAGAAGTCACGACGTTTCGCGGCACCCACGGCGATGACCACGGCGATCATATCGCCCAGCAGTCGGAGCATGGCCTGCTGCTGCGCGACAACGTCTGGGGCAACATTCAGGAAGACGCCATTCGCCGCGACTTCACCGTCAATGCGATTTACTACAGCATTGCGGATTTCTCCATCCACGACTTCGCCGACGGCATGCGCGATATCGAGTCGCGCACCCTACGCCTGATCGGAGACCCCGCCGTTCGCTACCGCGAGGATCCGGTACGCATGCTGCGTGCGGTGCGCTTCGCGGCCAAACTCGATTTCCATATCGCACCGGACTCGGAAGCACCCATCACTGAGTTGGCGCCGCTGCTGCTGCAGATCCCGCCCGCCCGTCTGTTCGACGAAGTACTCAAGCTGTTCATGGCCGGCCATGGCGTGGAGACCTTCCACCTGCTGCGTCACTATGGCCTGTTCGCCATGCTCTTCCCCGAGACCGACGAGGCCATGGCCGAACTGCCCTGGGCCGAGCCGCTGATCGCGCACGCCCTGTCCAGCACCGACCGGCGAATACGCGAAGAGAAACCGGTGACGCCGGCCTTTCTCTTCGCCGCCCTGCTGTGGGGCCCCGTACAGCGCCGCCAGGCCGCGCTGGAAGCCGAGGGCATGCCACCCATACCGGCGCTGCAGCTGGCCTCGCAGCAAGTCCTGTCGCGCCAGCTGAAGCACATCTCGATTCCCAAGCGTTTCAGCATGCCGATGCGCGATATCTGGGACCTGCAGCAACGCCTGCCCCAGCGACGCGGCAAGCGCGCCCTGCAGACCCGCGAGCACCCGCGCTTTCGTGCCGCCTACGACTTCCTGCTGCTGCGCGAGGCCGCCGGCGAGATCGAACCCGGCCTTGGCGACTGGTGGACGGCCTATCAGGAGGGTGACGAGCACGAGCAACGCCGCCTGCTGGAAAAGGCCGGCGCCGATGCCGACCCCGGCGGTAACAATTCCCGCCGCCGGCGCCCGCGCAAGCGTCGACGTCGGAGTTCCTCCGGCCACTCATGATACCGCCCGTCGACGTGTATGTCGGGCTCGGCAGCAACCTCGACGACCCGGTCGCTCAGGTCCGCCGAGCGCTCGATGAACTCGGCACCCTGCCCCTGACCGAGCGCATCGCCGCATCGCGGCTGTATGCCAGCCGCCCGGTCGGTCCTCAAGACCAGCCGAATTTCATCAATGCCGTCGCTCTTCTGCGTACTCGCCTCTCTCCGCTGGCCCTGCTCGATCAATTGCAGGCCCTGGAGCAGCGTCATCACCGGATTCGCCAGCGCCACTGGGGGCCCCGCACCCTCGACCTCGACCTGCTACTGTACGGAAACGAGACCCTGAAGCTGGTACGCCTGCAGGTGCCGCACCGCGAGATGGCGTCGCGCGCTTTCGTGCTGCTGCCACTCGTCGAGCTGGCGCCGCGGTTGCAATTACCCGACGGGCGTCGCATTGCGGAACTGGCGGGAGCACTCGACGCGGCTGGCGAGGTCGAAGTGTTACCTGACGACGCGAACTGAGGGGCGAGGTGTTACCAGTCGACACGACCGTCGTATTCTGGTAACAATCACGCGCAGCACCGGCGCTAGAAGCTCCACGCCGGTCGCCCGAGTCACAATGAGAGCATGCCATGAAATCCGTCACGCTAAGCACACTGCAGGCCTACAAGCACGCAGGTGAAACCTTCAGTTGCCTGACCGCCTACGATGCGTCCTTCGCGCGTACCATCGCCGAAGCGGGTATCGAGGTCATGCTGGTTGGCGATTCGCTGGGCATGGTGCTGCAGGGCCACACCAGCACGCTGCCGGTGACCCTCGACGACATCTGCTACCACACTCGCTGCGTGGCAGGTGCCAAGGGGGCGAGCCTGTTGATGGCCGACCTTCCCTTCATGAGCAATGCCACTACCGAGCGCATGCTGAATGACGCTGCCGAACTGATGCGCGCCGGCGCCGAGATGGTCAAGGTCGAGGGCGAAGCCTGGATGGCCGACGGTATCCGCGAAATGACCCGCCGCGGGGTACCGGTATGTGCCCACCTGGGCCTGACACCCCAGACCGTTTACCAGCTCGGTGGCTACAAGGTACAAGGCCGCGACGCCGAGCGCGCCGAGCAGATCCTTGCCGATGCCCGCACCCTGGTCGATGCGGGCGCTTCGGTCATCCTGCTCGAGTGCGTGCCGGCAAGCCTGGGCAAGATCATCACCGAGGCCCTCGACGTGCCCGTGATCGGCATCGGCGCCGGTCCTGACACGGATGGCCAGATTCTCGTCATGCACGACGTGCTCGGCGTCACTCACGGCCGCACGCCACGCTTCGTCAAGAACTTCATGGCCGAGACCGACGACATCGCCGGTGCGTTTCGCCGCTACCACGAGGACGTCAAGGCGCGTCGCTTCCCGGCCGAGGAACACAGTTTCTAGTTCCTTTCGTCCCTTTCAGGAGGCCCGCTGATGCGTACCCTGCGAGACATTCCTGCGCTGCGTGAAACCCTCGGCGAATACCGTCGCCGTGGACAGCGCATCGGGCTGGTGCCGACCATGGGCAATCTCCATGCCGGCCACTTGGCACTGGTGAATACTGCCCGCCAGCATGCCGACGTGGTCGTGGCCACCATTTTCGTCAACCCGCTGCAGTTCGGTGCGGGTGAGGATCTCGACGCCTATCCGCGCACCTTGGCCGACGACCAGGCGAAGCTGGAAGCCTCCGGTTGCGACCTGCTGTTCACTCCCAGTGTCGCCACTCTCTACCCGCGTGGCCTCGGCGATCAGACCCGTGTCTGCGTCCCTGCCGTCAGCGAGGGGCTCTGTGGCAGCTCGCGGCCCGGGCATTTCGACGGTGTCTCTACCGTGGTCAGCATCCTGTTCAATCTGGTGCAGCCCGACGTTGCCTGCTTCGGCGAAAAGGACTATCAGCAGCTGGCCGTGATCCGCAAGCTGGTCGAGGACTTGCATTTTCCCATCGAGATCGTCGGCGTACCCATCGTGCGGGCCGAGGATGGCCTGGCGCTTTCATCGCGTAACGGCTATCTCGACACCACCGCGCGCGCCACCGCCCCCGAACTGCAGCGCACCCTGGCCGCATTGCGCGAGGCGCTCGAAGCCGGCGAGCCCGTCGAAACGACGCTCGAGGTCGGCCTGGCTCGGCTGCGCGAGGCCGGTTTCGAGACTGATTACCTGGAGCTGCGCGCCGCCGACCTGGGGCCGATAGCGTCCGACACCCGCGAGGCCGTGCTGCTCACCGCCGCCCGCCTGGGCACGACTCGCCTGATCGACAACCTGACCCTGACCCTGCCGCGCTGAGGCGGCAAGTACCTCGGAGGAAAAAATCCGCATGTTCACCGTCATGCTCAAGGCCAAGCTGCACATGGCCCGTGTCACTCATGCCGTGCTCAACTACGAAGGCTCCTGCGCCATCGACGGCGAACTGCTGGACATGTCCGGCATCCGCGAGAACGAGCAGATCCAGATCTACAACGTCGAGAACGGCCAGCGTTTCACCACCTATGCCATTCGCGCCGAAGAGGGCTCGCAGGTCATCTCGATCAACGGCGCCGCCGCGCACCTGGCAGGCCCCGGCGACCGTGTGATCATTTGCAGCTATGCTCACTACAGCGAGGCCGAGTTGGAGAACCACCAGCCGCGTCTCGTCTACCTGCAGGAAGGCAACGTCGTCAGCCATACCAGCAATGCCATTCCCGTCCAGCTCGCCTGACGGCCCGGCAAAGCGGCTGGCGGCGCGTATGGGGCCATCTCCGCATGAGGCATTGCCGCAGCGCACAATAGTCGCCTATGCTGGTCCCCTCAGCGTCTGAACGACTCAGGAGAATTCCAATGCAAGATGTGGTGATCGTAGCCGCTCGTCGTACCGCCATCGGCGCTTTCGGGGGGTCGCTCGCCGGCATCCCCGCCAGTGACCTCGGTGCGCTGGTGATCAAGGACATCCTGGCCTCCACCGGCGTGGCCCCCGACCAGGTCGACGAGGTGCTGCTCGGTCAGGTGCTCACTGCCGGCGTGGGCCAGAACCCGGCGCGTCAGGCCGCCATCAAGGCCGGCCTGCCCGCGGCCGTACCCGCCATGACCATCAACAAGGTGTGCGGCTCCGGCCTCAAGGCACTGCACCTGGCGACCCAAGCGATTCGCTGCGGCGACGCCGAACTGATCCTCGCCGGCGGCCAGGAGAACATGTCCGCCTCGCCCCACGTACTGCCCAACTCGCGCAACGGCCAGCGCATGGGCGACTGGAAAGCCATCGACACCATGGTTCACGACGGCCTGTGGGATGCCTTCAACGATTTCCACATGGGCATCACCGCCGAGAACCTCGCCGAGAAGTACGGTATCACTAGAGAGGCCATGGACGAGTTCGCCGCCGCCTCGCAGCAGAAGGCCGCCGCGGCCATCCGCGAAGGACGCTTCAAGGGCCAGATCGTCCCCGTGGAAATTCCCCAGCGCAAGGGCGATCCGGTGGTCTTCGATACCGATGAGAACCCGCGGGAAGTGACCGCCGACAAACTCGGCACCATGAAGCCCGCCTTCAAGAAGGACGGCACCGTCACCGCAGGCAACGCCTCCTCGATCAACGACGGCGCCGCCGTGGTGATGATCTGTTCCGCCGACAAGGCTCGCGAGCTCGGCCTCGAGCCGCTGGCGCGCATCGCCGCCTATTCAAATGCCGGCGTCGATCCCGCCATCATGGGCATCGGCCCGGCACCGGCTACCCGCCGCTGCCTGGAGAAGGCCGGCTGGAGCCTGGACGACCTCGACCTGGTCGAAGCCAACGAAGCCTTCGCTGCCCAGGCGCTTTCGGTCAACAAGGAACTCGGCTGGGATACCTCCAAGGTCAACGTCAACGGCGGCGCCATTGCCCTTGGTCACCCCATCGGCGCCTCCGGCTGCCGCGTGCTGGTCTCGCTGCTGCACGAGATGATCGCTCGCGACGCCAAGAAGGGCCTGGCGACGCTGTGTATCGGCGGCGGGCAGGGGGTCGCCCTCGCAATTGAGAGGTGAGAAAACCCTGATACATTGCTGCGCTCGATATCCTGACCGCCGGCGGTGCTCGGAATCCTCATGTAGCGGGCTACATTCCGGTTCCTGCGCTCCGGCGGCGATCAGCCTCTCATCGCTCGCAACATGAATCAGCGCTTCCTCTTATAAGAGACGTCTACGAAACTGCCCCCACGGCCAGGCCATGGGGGCAGTTCGCTTTTCGGCGTCGAGTGGCGCTTACAGCGCGGCCTCGGTCTGTTCGGATTCGAAGGCGGCCTTCTCTTCCGGCGTGATCTCCTTGATGGTGAGCTTCACGCGATTGCGGTTGTCGATGTCGAGAACCTTGACCACCACCTCGTCACCCTCGTTGAGGAAATCGCGCACGTCGTTGACCCGCTCGGGCACGATCTGCGAGATGTGCACCAGGCCGTCGGTGCCCGGCATGATGTTGACGAAGGCACCGAAGTCGGCGATGCGCACTACCTTGCCGCGGTAGAGCTTGCCGATCTCGGCTTCGGCAGTGATCGACAGCACGATGTCGATGGCCTTCTTGGCCGCCGCCTTGTCCTCGGCGTAGATGCGCACCGTGCCATCGTCGTCCAGGTCGATGGAGGCGCCGGTATCCTCGCAGATCTTGCGGATGGTGGCGCCGCCTTTGCCGATGACGTCGCGGATTTTCTCCGGGTCGATCTTGATGGTGGCCATGGAGGGCGCGTTCTCGGAAACCTCGGCGCGGCTCTGGCCGATCACCGTGTTCATCTGCTCGAGAATGTGCAGACGGGCATCGTGGGCCTGCTGCAAGGCGATCTCCATGATCTCCTCGTTGATACCCTCGATCTTGATGTCCATCTGCAGAGCGGTGACGCCGGCGGCCGAACCGGCCACCTTGAAATCCATATCGCCCAGATGGTCCTCGTCACCGAGAATGTCGGTGAGTACGGCGAAACCGTCATCGTCCTTCACCAGGCCCATGGCGATGCCCGCCACCGGCGCCTTCATCGGCACGCCGGCATCCATCAGCGCCAGTGAAGCACCGCACACCGACGCCATGGAGCTGGAGCCATTGGATTCGGTGATCTCGGAGACCACGCGGATGGTGTAGGGGAAATCCGCCTCGTCGGGCAGCATGGCCTGCACACCGCGGCGCGCCAGGCGTCCGTGGCCGATCTCGCGGCGCTTGGGGCCGCCCATGAAGCCGGCCTCGCCCACGCTGTAGGGCGGGAAGTTGTAATGCAGCAGGAAGCGGTCCTTGCGCTCGCCCTCCAGCGATTCGATCAACTGAGCGTCGCGCAGGGTGCCCAGGGTCGCGATGACGATCGCCTGGGTCTCGCCGCGGGTGAAGATCGCCGAACCGTGGGTCTTGGGCAGGCTGCCCACCTCGATGGCCAGAGGCCGTACGGTCTTCTGGTCGCGACCGTCGATGCGCGGCTCACCCTTGACCACTCGCGAGCGCACCACCTTCTTCTCGAGGCCGGCGAAGGCACCCTTGACCTCGTCGGCGTCGAACTGCCCTTCTTCCTCACCGGCCAGTTGCTCCACCGCCTGCTCCTTGAGCACGGCGAGGGTGTCCTGGCGGGCCATCTTGTCGGTAATGCGGTAGGCTTCGCCGACCTTGGCTTCGAAGCCCGCGGCGACGGCCTGCTTGAGTGCAGTATTCTCGGCAGGCGGCTGCCAGTCCCACTTGGGCTTGCCGGCTTCGGCGGCGAGCTCGTTGATGGCCGTGATGGCCACCTGCATCTCCTGGTGACCATAGAGCACGGCCCCCAGCATCTCGTCCTCGAGCAGCTCATCGGCCTCGGACTCGACCATCAGCACGGCCTTCTCGGTGCCGGCGACGACCATGTCCAGCTCGGAGTTGGCCAGCTCTTCCACGGTGGGATTGAGGAAATACCCTTTGTCCTCGTCGAAGCCGACACGGGCGGCGCCGATGGGACCCTTGAACGGCACGCCGGAGATCGACAGTGCCGCGGAGGTGCCGAGCATGGCGGCGATGTCGGGGTCATGGTTGCGATCGGTGGAGAGCACCGTACAGATGACCTGCACCTCGTTCATGAAGCCCTTGGGAAACAGCGGGCGAATCGGGCGGTCGATCAACCGCGAGGTGAGGGTCTCCTTCTCGGTGGGGCGCCCCTCACGCTTGAAGAAGCCGCCGGGGATCTTGCCCACGGCGTAGGTCTTCTCCTGATAGAACACCGCCAGGGGGAAGAAGTCCTGGCCTGGCTTGACATCTTTCTTGGCTACCACGGTGCACAGCACCACGGTGTCGTCCATGGTGACCATGACGGCAGCTGTGGCCTGGCGGGCGATGCGCCCGGTTTCCAGGGTGACGGTGCTGCGACCGTACTGAAACGTTTTCTTGACCGGATTCACGGCGACTTCCTTCAACTTGTCTCTACTCATGTATGGGTCGTTTTTGACTCGGCGACCATTTTAGGGGTTGACGCGCGCGAGAGCCACCTATACGGCCGTTTTCACCCTGACAAACGCAAAACGGGCAGCCCAAGGGGCTACCCGTTCAATGACCAAGAAAAGGTGCATTCGCGTTGCGAATGCCTTTTTCTTAGCGACGCAGGCCGAGGCGCTGGATCAGTGACTGATAACGCGCCAGATCCTTGCGCTTCAGGTAGTCGAGCAGCTTGCGGCGCTGGTTGACCATGCGGATCAGGCCACGACGTGAGTGGTGATCCTGCTTGTTGGTCTTGAAGTGATCCTGCAGGCCGTCGATATTGGCGCTCAGCAAGGCCACCTGAACTTCGGGGGAACCGGTGTCGTTATCGCCACGGCTGTATTCCTTGACGATCTCGGCCTTCTGTTCAGCGGTAAGTGCCATCTGTTTCTCCAGTAAGCAATATGCCTGAAACGTGAATGTGTGAGACCACGCATATTTGCAGTCTCGGGCGTCTCTCCCTCAGGAAGCAGCGAGTCGTCGCGCTTCCTCAACCGGCCGCCGTGTTGAGCAGCCGTCTCGGCGCCACTTCCTGTGGCCCGGTTACCACGCCGAGCCCCAGGAAGGCCTCGTCGCAGTAGAGTCTTGCCGTTTCACCGACCCTCGCACCAGCGCCGTCGACGTTGGCCGACTGCCCGTGCATGAGCCGCTGTCTTGCCGCTTCATCCACATCGAGCCGCGGCAGGTGAGCCACCAGCACGTCGACCGGCAGCAGCGTCGCCTCGCGTTCGCTCTGACCCGGCAACGACTCGAGAGTTTCCAGCGCCAGCATTCCTTCGCTGCCGAAGGGGCCGGTGGCAAGCCGACGCAGGGCGGTGATATGCGCCCCGCAGCCGAGTGCACGGCCGATGTCCTCGGCCAGGGTACGGATATAGGTACCCTTGCTGACTCGAACCTCGAGCTCGAAGACCTCGCCCTCGAAGGCAAGCAGCCGGGCATCATACACCGTCACACGGCGCACTGCACGCTCGACGCTCTTGCCCTCACGGGCCAGCTCGTAGAGCTTGCGCCCCTGATGCTTGAGCGCCGAATACATCGGCGGCGTCTGGTCGATCTCGCCGCGAAAGCGCTCCAGCACCCGCTCGATGTCCTCGGCCGATAGTAGCGGCACTTCGCAGCGCTCGATCACTTCGCCCTCGGCGTCGCCGGTGTCGGTCACCGCGCCGAGCTGTACTCGGGTGCGGTAGACCTTGTCGGCCTCAAGCAGGTGGGCCGAGAATTTGGTCGCCTCACCCAGGCAGACCGGTAACAGCCCGGTCGCCATGGGATCCAGCGTACCGGTATGGCCCGCCTTCTGGGCCTGCAGCAGGCGTCTGGCGCGCTGCAGGGCGTGATTGCTCGAGGCGCCCTTGGGCTTGTCGAGCAGCAGCACGCCGTTGACCGGCAGTCCGCGGCGGCGACGCGCCATCAGCCGCGCTCTCCCTCGTCGCTGCCATCCGGCTCGCCTTCCTCGCCAGGATGACGGGCACGGTCGCTTCCGATCGCCTCGTCGATCAGCGAGGAGAGCCGCTGACCGCGCACCACGCTTTCATCGTAATGAAAGCGCAGCTCCGGCACGTGACGCAGCTTGATGCGCCGGGCGATCTGGCTGCGCAGGAACCCCGCCGCCTGCTTGAGAACCTTGAGGTTCTCCTTGATGCGCTCGGGGCTGTCCTCGCCCAGCAGGGTCACGTAGACGTCGGCATAGCCGAGGTCACGGCTGACCGTGACCCCGCTGACGGTGACCATGCCCAGGCGCGGGTCCTTGACCTCGCGCTGGATCAGCACGGCCAGCTCCTTCTGCAACTGGTCGCCGACCCGGTCGGTACGCTTGAACTCGCGCATGCTCCACTCCCGCTGCGATTACAGCGTCCGCTCGACCTTGACCTGATCGAAGACCTCGATCTTGTCGCCAACCTGGACGTCGTTGTAGTTCTTGACGCCGATGCCGCACTCCATACCGTTGCGCACCTCCTGGACGTCGTCCTTGAAGCGACGCAGCGACTCGAGCTCGCCCTCGTAGATGACCACGTTGTCGCGCAGCACGCGGATCTTCTTGTTACGGAAGACGGTGCCCTCGACCACCATGCAGCCGGCCACGGCGCCGATCTTGGGTGCACGGAAGACGTCGCGAACCTCGGCCACGCCGACGATCTCCTCCTTCCACTCCGGCGCCAGCATGCCGCTCATCGCCTGCTTGACCTCGTCGATCAGCTGGTAGATGACGCTGTAGTAGCGCAGGTCCAGCCCCTCGCGCTCGATGATCTCGCGGGCAGCGGCGTCGGCACGCACGTTGAAGCCGACCACGATGGCCTCGGAGGCCAGTGCCAGGTTGGCGTCGGTACCGGTGATGCCACCCACGCCGGAGGAGACCACGGCCACCTGCACTTCTTCGGTGGAGAGCTCTTCCAGGGCGCCCTTGATCGCTTCCAGCGAGCCCTGCACGTCGGCCTTGAGCACGATGTTGACCTTGGCCACCTCGTCCTGGCCCATCTGGCTGAACATGTTCTCCAGCTTGGCCTTCTGCTGGCGCGCCAGGCGCACCTCGCGGTACTTGCCCTGACGGAAATTGGCGACCTCGCGAGCCTTCTTCTCGTCGGCCACGACCATGAAGTCGTCACCGGCGTCCGGCGTGCCGTCGAGACCCTGGATCTCCACCGGCATGGCGGGACCCACCTCTTCGACCTGCTGGCCGAGTTCGTTGGTCAGCGCACGTACGCGGCCGTAGTGCAAACCGGCCAGCACGATGTCGCCCCGCCTCAGGGTGCCGTTCTGCACCAGCACGGTGGCCACCGGGCCGCGGCCCTTGTCGAGGCGCGACTCGACCACCACGCCCTTGCCGGGCGCTTCCGGTACCGCCTTGAGTTCGAGCACTTCGGAAACCAGCTGGATCGCTTCCAGCAACTCCTCGATGCCTTCACCGCTCTTGGCCGAGACGTGGACGAACTGAGTGTCGCCGCCCCACTCCTCGGAGATGACGCCGTGCTGGGACAGCTCGTTCTTGACCCGGTCCGGATCGGCTCCCGACTTGTCGATCTTGTTGACCGCCACCACCATGGGCACGTCGGCCGCCTTGGAGTGCTCGATCGCCTCGATGGTCTGCGGCATGACCCCGTCGTCGGCCGCCACCACCAGGATGACCACGTCGGTGGCCTTGGCACCGCGGGCACGCATGGCGGTAAACGCCGCGTGGCCGGGGGTATCGAGGAAGGTCACGCCGCCGTGCTCGTCCTCGACGTGGTAGGCACCGATGTGCTGGGTGATGCCGCCAGCCTCGCCGGTGGCCACCTTGGCCTTGCGAATGTAGTCGAGCAGCGAGGTCTTGCCGTGGTCGACGTGCCCCATCACCGTGACCACCGGCGAGCGGGTGATCTCCTCGCCTTCGTAGGAGATGCCTTCGAGCATTTCGGTCTCGAGGGCGTCGTCCTTGATCAGCTTGGGCTTGTGGCCCATCTCCTCGACGACGATCGCCGCGGTGTCCTGATCGATGGTCTGGTTGATGGTCACCGCCGCGCCCATGGTGAACATGGTCTTGATGACCTCGTTCGCCTTGATCGACATCTTGTCGGCCAGTTCGGCGATGCTGATCGATTCGGGAATCGAGACCTCGCGCACGATCGGCTGCGTCGGCTTCTGGAAGCCGTGCTTGCCGCCGCCACCTTGGCTGCCCCCGCGGCGTCCACCGCGGCGCTCGGCGCGCTTGACCTTCTTGCCGCCGCCACGACGGCGCTCCTCGCGATCGCCGCGATCGTCCTCGTCGCGGTCGTGACGCCCCTTCTTGGCCGAAGCCTTCTTGGGCGGCGCGGTGCGACGGTCGGTACGACCCTCCTTGGGCGGAGCGGGCGGCTCGGGCTCGCCGGTCGGCTCTGCGCTCGCTTCCAGCTCGGGAACCGGCATCTCGGGCTCGACGGCGACCTGTGGCGCCTCGGCCTTGGCAGCTTCCTCGCGAGCGGCCTGATCGGCGGCGCGCGTCTTGGCCTGCTCGGCTTCCTGGGCCTCTTCGGCCTCACGCTTGGCCTGTGAATCGGCCATGTCGCCAACCAGCTGACGCGGCCCACTCTCTTCCACCGGCTCGGGTGCCGGCGCTTCTTCCTCTTCGGCGCGCTTGACGTAGGTACGCTTCTTGCGCACCTGCACCTCGATTGTCTTGCCGCGCTCACCGGTCTTGATCCGGCTGCGGGTCTTGCGCGTCAACGTGATGCGGTTGCGCGCGCCAGCACCCGTACTGCTACCGCCATGACTCTTGGTCAGGTAGTCGAGCAGCTTGCGCTTGTCCTCTTCGGATACGGCATCGCTTTCGGACTGGTGTTCGAGCCCGGCTTCTTTCATCTGTTCCAGCAGGCGGGGCACATCGCGGCCCACCTTCGCTGCAAAATCCTTAACGGTCATTTCCGACATCTCGACCCTCCTCAGCCCGTGACCCGTTTACTGTTCGTTCTCGAACCAGGGCGCACGGGCAGTCATGATCAGTGCTGCAGCGCGCTCCTCGTCCATGCCCTCGATGTCCATCAGATCGTCGACGGACTGCTCGGCGAGGTCCTCCATGGTAACGATGCCCCGGCTCGCCAGAATGAAGGCCAAATGACGCTCCATGCCGTCCATCTCCAGCAGGTCATCGGCCGGCTGTGCGCCGTCCAATTCCTCCTCGGAGGCGATGGCCAGCGTCAGCAGTTCATCCTTGGCCCGAGCGCGCAACTCTTCCACCAACTCTTCGTCGAGCTCCTCGATCTCGAGGATCTCCTCGAGGGGCACGTAAGCGATCTCCTCCAGCGTAGTGAAGCCTTCTTCCACCAGCAGCCGGGCGAGGTCGTCCTCGATCTCCAGGTGCTGAATGAAGTGCTCGACCAGGCTGTCGATCTCCTGCTCGCGCTTGTCTTCCGCCTCGCCCTCGGTCATGACGTTGATCCGCCAGCCGGTGAGCTCGGAGGCCAGACGCACGTTCTGGCCGCTGCGACCGATGGCCTGGGCAAGATTGTCCTCGGCCACCGCCACGTCCATGGCATGCGCGTCCTCGTCGACCAGGATCGAGCCGACATCCGCCGGTGCCATGGCGTTGATGACGAGCTGCGCGGGATTGTCGTCCCACAGGATGATGTCGACCCGCTCGTTCTGCAGCTCGCTGGATACCGCCTGCACACGGGAACCGCGCATGCCCACGCAGGCACCGACCGGATCGATACGCCGGTCGTTGGTCTTGACCGCGATCTTGGCCCGCGAACCGGGATCGCGGGCCGCACCCTTGATCTCGATGAGTTGTTCGGCGATTTCCGGCACTTCGATCTTGAACAGCTCGATGATCAGCTCGGGGCAGGTGCGCGAGAGGATCAGTTGCGCACCGCGCGCCTCGGCGTCGACCTTGACCAGCAGCGCACGCACCCGGTCATTCATGCGGTAACGCTCGCCGGGGATCATCTCGCTGCGCGGCAGGAACGCCTCGGCGTTGTCGCCCAGATCGATGATCAGGCCGTCGCGGGTGGTCTTCTTGACGATACCGGCCACCAGCTCGCCTTCGCGCTCGGCATATTGGCGCACGACCTCGGCGCGCTCGGCCTCGCGCACCTTCTGCACGATGACCTGCTTGGCGGTCTGGGCCGCGATGCGCCCGAAGGCAGCATTCTCGATCTGCTCCTCGACCACGTCGCCCAGTGTCAGAGGCGGGTCGCGGCGTTCGGCGAACGACTGCTTGATCTCGGCGTCAGGATTCTCGAATTCGTCATCTTCCACCACTTCCCAGCGGCGGAAGGTCTCGTAGTCGCCCGTTTGACGATCGATATGCACCCGCACGCTGACCTCGCGGCCCTCGAAGCGCTTGCGTGACGCACTGGCCAGCGCCGCTTCGACGGCCTCGAAGATCACATTCCGTGGCACACCCTTCTCGTTGGAGATCGCATCCACGACCGTCAGTATTTCTTTACTCATGCCTATGCCTCGCCAGAAAACCTGTTCTTGTGCACCAGCCTTGGCCAGCGACCTCAGTCTTCGAACCGGGGAACCACCCGCGCCTGATCGATGCTTTCGATCGGAAAGCAGTACTCTTCACCATCCAGCTGCAGCAGCACCTCGTCCTCCTCGATGCCGGTCAGCAGCCCCTGAAACTTGCGCCGCCCATCGAACGGCACGCGCAACTTCAGCGCCACCTGATGTCCGGCGAAGCGCGCGAACTGGTCGAGGGTGAAGAGCGGACGGTCCATGCCCGGCGACGACACCTCCAGGCGATACTCCCCCGGAATGGGATCCTCCACGTCGAGCACGGCACTGACCTGGCGACTGACATCGGCGCAGTGATCCACGCTCACACCGTCGGCATGATCAATGTAGATCACAAGGCGGGAATGCTTGCCCTGGGGGCGATAGTCGATGCCCCAGAGCTCGAAACCCATGGCGGTGACCACCGGCTCGATCAGCGCATACAGCGCAGCGTCCTTGAGTGCCACAGAGAAAGCTCCTACAGCCGTTGCATCAGGCACCTGGCCGGGAGTGAACAGGAAAGCTAGGTGGCTGATTGGCGTTGCCCGAACAAGCACTGCCGGCCGGGACCGACAGTAAGCTGCTAACAAAAAGCCCCTTCGCAGGAAGGGGCCTTTCACAAGAAACCTGTAGTACCACTTTCGGCATCTTGCATCCCGTTCGGACGCTTGCCGGAAGATGGTAGCGGGGACCGGATTTGAACCGATGACCTTCGGGTTATGAGCCCGACGAGCTACCAGACTGCTCCACCCCGCAACATTCCAGGTCGGCGATTGTAGGCGCGATACTGGCCTAAGTCAAGCCGGCGCCTACATTCTTCCTGGTGCCAATCCTGCTTCTGACGACTCGCGACCCACTCGGGCCGCAGCGTTTCAGATGGTGCCGAAGGCGGGACTTGAACCCGCACGACCATAAGGTCACTACCCCCTCAAGATAGCGTGTCTACCAATTCCACCACTTCGGCTTGCTTGATTGCCGGAGCCGCGACTCAGCCGTCGCTTTCCTCCAGCACTGGCGCGGTATTATCCACATCACTGGCGTCGTCGTCAAGGGTTGGCAGCCCGCGCTGCTGCTCGATCAGGCGCGAGTCGGGGATGCCCGCTTCCGGGGCTCCACCGGTCTGGCTACCGAAATAGGCCAGGGTCAACGAGGTGGCGAAGAAGGCTGCCGCCAGCACCGCCGTGGTGCGCGAAAGGAAGCTACCGCTGCCGCGCGAACCGAATACGGTCTGGGAAGCACCGCCACCGAAGGCGGCGCCGGCTTCGGCACCCTTGCCCTGCTGTAGCAGGATGAGTACGACCAGGGCGATGGCGATCGCCACGTGGATCATGAGAATGGCAACTTGCATGGGTTCAACCTGCTGACTGGCAAATGGCTAGGAAATCGTCGGCCTTGAGCGAAGCGCCGCCCACCAGGCCGCCGTCGATGTCGGGCTGGGCCAACAGCTCAGCCGCGTTGCCGGCGTTCATGCTGCCGCCGTACAGCAGGCGCAGGCCTGCCGCGAGTTCACGATCGAAACCGGCCTGGTACTCACGGATGGCGGCCATGACCTCCTGCGCCTGCTTGGGCGTGGCGGTGCGACCGGTACCGATGGCCCAGACCGGCTCATAGGCAATGATCACGCGCGTGCGCTGATCAGGCTCCAGGCGGGCCATCACATAGCCCACCTGACGCAGCACGACCTCCATGGTCTTGCCGGCATCGCGCTCCTCGAGGGTCTCGCCTACGCACAGGATCGGTGTGATATCGGCGTTCAGTGCCGCCAGTAGCCGATCATGCACGGCCGCATCGTCTTCGCGATAGAGCTGGCGCCGCTCTGAGTGTCCCGCCAGAGCAAACTCGACGCCGAACTCCTTGAGCATACGCCCGCTCACCTCGCCGGTGCGGGCACCGGAGTGGAGCGGATTCAGCGTCTGAGCCCCCAACCGCAGCGAGGTGCCGTCGAAGGCGCGCCGCGCGGCGTCCAGGTAGGGAAAAGGCGGCAGGATGACCACGTCCAGCGGCGCCGGGAGCGTCGTTCCGGTAAAGGCGCGACCGAACTCTTCGACCAGCTCGGCCGAACCGTTCATCTTCCAGTTCCCGGCGATCAGCGGCGTTCGCATGCTGCGTCCTCTTTCAAAGTGGAGCGAAATGGTATAGGAGGCGCCAGGCCAAGACAACCGTCACGGCGAATGTCAACCCAACTCGCCCTCGACCTGGGTAGCCAGACGGTTCGCCAACCCTTCGACATCGAGGTGCGCCCTTCCTTCGACCATGACCCGGATCAGCGGCTCGGTACCGGACGGACGCAGCAGCACCCGCCCCTCGTCGCCCAGCTCCGCCTCAACGCCGGCCACTACCTCCTGAACGGCCGGGCTCGCCATCAGCGCCTTGGCATCGCTGCCCGGCGTCAGACGCACGTTGACCAGCACCTGAGGCACCTTTTCCAGCCCGGCAAGCAACGTCTGTAGCGGCTTGCCTTCACTGACCATGAGCGCCAGCACCTGCAGCGCCGAGACGATGCCGTCACCGGTGCTCTGCACGTCGGCGCAGACGATGTGGCCGGAGGACTCGCCACCGAGCTGCCAGCCCTTCTCCAGCAGGCGTTCCACCACGTAGCGGTCACCCACCTTGACGCGCTCGAAGGGTATGCCCATGCCCTCGAGCGCCATGGCCAGGCCGAAGTTGGTCATCAGGGTACCGACCACGCCACCGACCAGCTGGCCGCGCTCATGTCGATCGCGGGCGATCAGGTAGAGGATGTCGTCGCCGTCGATTTCGCGCCCGTCGGCATCGACCATCAGTACCCGATCGCCGTCACCGTCGAAGGCGATGCCCAGGTCGGCGCTCTGCTGAATCACCGCGGCGCGCAGGGTAGCCGGCGAGGTAGAACCCACGTCGCGATTGATGTTGAGGCCGTCGGGGGTGGCCCCGACCAGGCTGACTTCGGCGCCGAGCTCGCGAAACACGCTGGGGGCGATGTGGTAAGTGGCACCGTGGGCGCAGTCGAGCACCATGCGCAGCCCGTGCAGACTGACGCGATTGGGGATGGTCGACTTGCAGAATTCGATATAGCGTCCGGCGGCATCGTCGATACGCATCGCCTTGCCCAGCTTGCCCGCCGCCACCGTGGTCAACGGCTCATCGAGCATCGCTTCGATGCGCTCTTCGATCGCATCGGCGAGCTTGGTCCCCTCGCTGGAGAAGAATTTGATACCGTTGTCGGCGAAGGGATTGTGCGAGGCCGAGATGACGATGCCGGCATCGGCACGGAAGGTCCTCGTCAGATAGGCAATGCCGGGCGTCGGCATCGGGCCGAGCAGCGCCACGTCGACGCCGGCGGCAGAGAGACCTGCCTCCAAGGCCGACTCGAACATGTAGCCCGAGATACGCGTATCCTTGCCGATCAGCACCCGCGCGCGGCCGGAATCGCGAGCCAGCACCCGGCCCATGGCCCAGCCCAGCTTGAGCATGAAATCCGGCGTGATGGGGTACTCGCCGACCGTTCCGCGTATGCCATCCGTACCGAAGTATTTCCTAGTCATTCTCGCAGCCTTCCCTTAGCACGGCCCAGGTCATGTTCACTGCGTCCATGGTCGGGCCAACATCATGGACGCGAAGGATACGGGCGCCCCGCTCGACCGCCAGCGACGCCAGCGCCAGGCCGCCGGGCAGGCGCTCCTCCACCGGCCGGCCCAGCACCTTGCCGATCAGGCTCTTGCGCGACAGACCCACCAGCAGCGGCAGGTCAAAGCGGGTCATGCGATCCATGCGATTGAGCAGACGCAGGTTGTGCTCGACCGTCTTGCCGAAACCAAAGCCGGGATCGATCAGCAGGCGCTCGCGACGCAGCCCGGCGGCCTCGCAGGCCGCCACGCGCGTCTCGAGAAAGTCCATCACCGCCTCTTCAATGGGAGCATCATAACGGGGCGCCTGCTGCATGTCCTGCGGCTCGCCCTGCATGTGCATCAGGCATACCGGCAGGCCGGTGCCCAGCGCCGCCTCCAGCGCCCCCTCACGCTGCAGGGCGCGCACGTCGTTGATCATGCCGGCGCCCAGCGCCGCGGTCTGGCGCATCACGGCGGGAGTGCTGGTATCCACCGACACCAACGCATCGAGCTCGCAGACCAACCGCTCGACCACCGGCGCCACCCGATCCAGCTCCTGCTGCGCCGTGATCGCCTGAGCGCCCGGGCGAGTCGACTCGCCACCCACGTCGATGATCGCCGCCCCCTCGGCGAGCATGCGTTCGGCATGGCGCAGCGCATCGTCGAGGGCGACATGGCGGCCGCCGTCGGAAAAGGAATCGGGAGTCACGTTGAGTATGCCCATGACCCGGGGGTAGGAAAGGTCGAGGCGGTGCCGTCCACACGGCAGCCAGGTCGGTGCGGGATTGTCTGTCATGTCATCGATCCTGTGGCGCAAGCCTGGGTCGGGTGCCCCCACGGCAAAGGCGCCCCGCTAGGGGCGCCTGGCTTCACACTTGGTCGTCACGACCCGGCTGGGCCACCCAGCGGGTCGGAGGGGCGGCGGCGAGGCTCTTCGTCTTCGTCCTCGTCACCGTGATCGCCATCGCCGCCGCTGTCGGTCGGTTCCTGGGCGGGCTCATCCTCGCGCTTGGGCTCGGCCTCGCCGGTGATGGGGGCACCGCTGCCGGAGTCGCCGTCTTCCCAATCCTTGGGCGGACGGGGCTTGCGGCCCTCCATGATGTCGCGGAGCTGGTCGGCGTCGATGGTCTCGTACTGCATCAGCGCTTCGGCCATGGCATCGAGCTTGTCGCGATTCTCCTCGAGGATCTGCTGCGCCTTGGCGTAGCACTCGTCGATGATCTTGCGCACTTCCTTGTCGAGCCGGGTGGTGGTCTCACCGGACTTCAGCTTGCCGCCGCTCTGGCCCGGGCCGCCGAGGAACTGGTGCGACTCGTCCTCGTCGTACATGATCGGCCCCATCTCCTCGGACAGGCCCCACTTGGCGACCATGTTGTGGGCCAGCTCGGTGGCACGCTTGATGTCGTTGGACGCCCCGGTGGTAACACCATTCGGCCCCAACGTCATCTCCTCGGCGATACGGCCGCCGAACAGCGAGCAGATCTGGCTGATGATCTGCTGGCGCGACAGGCTGTAGCGGTCCTGCTCGGGCAGGAACATGGTCACGCCCAGCGCCCGGCCGCGCGGAATGATGGTCACCTTGTAGACCGGGTCGTGCTCCGGCATCACCAGGCCAATGATGGCGTGCCCCGACTCGTGGTAGGCGGTATTGAGCTTCTCCTTGTCGGTCATGACCATGGAGCGGCGCTCGGCGCCCATCATGATCTTGTCCTTGGCCAGGTCGAGCTCCTCCATGCCGACCAGGCGCTTGTTGCGGCGCGCGGCGAACAGGGCAGCCTCGTTGACCAGGTTGGCCAGGTCGGCACCGGAGAATCCCGGGGTACCGCGGGCGATCAGCGACGGCTTGACGTCGTCGGCCAGCGGCACCTTGCGCAGGTGCACGTTGAGGATGTGTTCGCGGCCGCGAATATCGGGCAGCGGCACCACCACCTGGCGGTCGAAGCGGCCGGGGCGCAACAGCGCGGGGTCGAGCACGTCGGGACGGTTGGTGGCGGCGATGACGATGATGCCCTCGTTGGCTTCGAAGCCATCCATCTCCACCAGCAGCTGGTTCAGGGTCTGCTCGCGTTCGTCGTTGCCACCGCCCATGCCGGCGCCGCGTGAACGACCCACAGCGTCGATCTCGTCGATGAAGATGATGCAGGGCGCCTGCTTCTTGGCTTGCTCGAACATATCGCGCACGCGGGAGGCACCCACGCCGACGAACATCTCGACGAAGTCGGAGCCGGAAATCGAGAAGAACGGCACCTTGGCCTCGCCGGCGATGGACTTCGCCAGCAGCGTCTTGCCGGTGCCCGGCGGGCCCACCATCAGTACACCGCGGGGGATAGTGCCGCCCAGGCGCTGGAACTTGGAGGGGTCGCGCAGGAAGTCGACCAGTTCCTCGACCTCCTCCTTGGCCTCGTCGCAGCCCGCAACATCGGCGAAGGTGGTCTTGATCTGGTCCTGGGAGAGCAGCTTGGCCTTGGACTTGCCGAAGCTCATCGGCCCGCCCTTGCCGCCGGCGCCCCCTTGCATCTGGCGCATGAAGAACATGAAGATGGCCAGAATCAGCAGGATCGGGAAGCTGGCGATCAGCAACCGCGTCCACAGACTTTGCTGTTCGGGCTCCCGACCCACCACCGTGACGTTGTTGGAGAGCAGGTCGTCCATCAGCTTGGGATCTTCCGCCGCCGGCCGAATGGTCTGGAACTGCGATCCGTCGGCGCGCTCGCCGTTGATGGTGTAGCCATCGATGGTCACGCTGCGGATCTGCTGGTTCTGCACCTGCTCGACGAACTGCGAGTAGTTCATCGTCTGCGGCGTGCTATCGACGCTGAAATTGTTGAACACCGTCAGCAGCACCGCCGCGATGACCAACCAGAGGATCAGATTCTTCGCCATATCATTCAAGGGTATACCCTCATTGCAAGCTACTCTCGGCCAACGATGCCTGGCTGTAAGACCACGCAGGGGCAAGCCATGTTCCGCCCGGCGGGACCCGCCCGCACAGTTCCACACTGTGGCACAGTTGGGCGGCCGTGTCTGGCCATCGCACTATTAGTCTAAGGCTATCATCGATTGCCGGGTGGGTGATGCCGCATCCCAGCTCATGTCGTCGGGCCGAGCCGCGGCTCAGCCCCGGAATCCATCCGCCAGCAGGTAAACCTCGCGCGAACGAGCGCGAGAGGCCTCCGGCTTGCGGGTCATCACCTTGGAAAAGCTGTCGCGCAGTTCCTTCAGGTAGGCATCGAACCCTTCGCCCTGGAACACCTTGGCCAGGAACCGGCCGCCGGGCCTCAAGGTCTGGCGCGCCAGATCGAGGGCCAACTCCACCAGATACATCGCCTGGGGCTGGTCGATGGCGCTCATGCCACTCATATTGGGGGCCATGTCGGACATCACAAGGTCCACCGGCCGCCCGTCCAGTGCAGCGAGGATTGCCTCGAGCACGGCCTCCTCGGTGAAATCGCCCTGAATGAACTCGACGCCGGCCAGGGCATCCATCTCGAGGATGTCGGAAGCGATCACCAGCCCCTCCGGGCCCACCCTGTCCGCCGCCACCTGGCTCCAGCCGCCCGGGGCCGCGCCCAGGTCGATCACGCTCATGCCGGGCTTGAACAGGCGATCCTTGTCGTCGAGCGCAAGCAGCTTGTAACTGGCGCGGCTGCGATAGCCGTCCTGCCAGCTCTGCTGCACGAAGCGGTCGTCGAAGTGCTCCTTGAGCCAGGAAGCCGAGCTCTTGCTGGCAGCCTGCTTGCCACCGCGGGGCGGAGAAGTGGATCGAGCCACACGATCACCTTGACTGAAGATTCCGAACTGCTCAGGCACGCCGGCCCGGTTCGGTATGACGCGGAGCTGGCCGAGGCCGAACTCAGGCCTTGCCATGCTTTCGCCGGCGCGCATTTCACCGTACCATGGCAGGTTACGCGCAACCGGGAAGACGCAAGATACCATGAGCTTGTCACAGGCACAAAAGAAAGCATTCCGCAGCATCGGCCACCATCTCAACCCGGTGGTAACGGTGTCGGAGAACGGCGTTTCCGAGGGCGTGCTGGCCGAACTCGAGCGGGCGCTCGCCGATCACGAACTGATCAAGGTGAAGCTGGCCTTGGCCGAGCGCGACGATCGCGCCGCGATGCTCGAGGAGCTGCTGGCCGCCAGTGGCGCCGAGCGCGTGCAGACCATCGGCAAGATGGCGCTGCTCTATCGCAGGAACCCCCAGGCCAACCCCAAGCTATCCAACGTCAAGCGCTTCGAGAATCACCACGGGCGCCACTAGGCGCTGACGCGCCAGCGGCGAGCCCCGGGCTCCGGGCCGCGAGCAACTTCGCAAAAGCCCGCGACAAACTGTCGCGGGCTTTTTCTGGCTCGTAGCTCGTAGCTCGTAGCTCGTAGCTCGTAGCTCGTAGCTCAGCGATGCTCGACGCTTGAGATCTCGTACTCGACCTCGCCACCGGGCGTAGCCACCACCACCACGTCACCCTCCTCCTTGCCGATCAAGGCACGGGCGATGGGCGAGGTGACGGAGATCTTTCCGCTCTTGATGTCGGCCTCGTCCTCACCGACGATCTGATAGCTGACCTCCTCGTCGTTGCCGAGGTTGATCAGTTCGACAGTAACGCCGAAGATCACCTTGCCGGTCTGCGGCAACTTGTGCACGTCGATCACCTGGGCGTTGGAGAGCTTGCTTTCGATCTCCTGGATACGCCCTTCGATGAAGCCCTGCTGTTCGCGCGCCGCATGGTACTCGGCGTTCTCCTTGAGGTCGCCGTGCTCACGAGCCTCGGCGATCGCCGCGATCACCCTGGGACGCGCCTCACCCTTGAGTTCCTCGAGTTCCTTGCGCAGGCGTGCCTCACCGGCAACGGTCATCGGGACCTTGTTCATTGCGTTGCTCCTGCATGCAGTTCCTGTAACCGCCGTACCGTGATTTCATTGCCATACTCCAGCGCCATGCAAACGGCACTCGCCCCTGCCAGGGTGGTGGCATAGGGCACCTTGCGGGCCAGCGCGGTACGACGGATCACCGAGGAGTCGTTGATCGCCTGGCGACCCTCGGTGGTATTGACGATGTAGGCGATGTCGTCGTTCTTGAGCAGATCGACGATATGCGGACGACCTTCGTAAACCTTGTTGACGACCTCCACCTCGAGGCCAGCGGCCTCGAGGGCAGCGGCAGTGCCGCGGGTCGCACACAGTGTGAATCCCAATCCTAGCAAAGAACGCGCGATTCCGATAACACCCGCCTTGTCCGGCTCGCGTACCGAGAGGAACGCCTTGCGCTCGCCTTCGAGCTTGGGAATCGCCTCGCCGGCCCCCAGCTGTGCCTTGTAGAAGGCCTCGGCAAAGGTATCGCCGGAGCCCATCACCTCGCCGGTGGACTTCATCTCCGGCGACAGGATGGGATCGACACCGGGGAACTTGTTGAACGGGAACACCGCCTCCTTGACGCTGTAGAAGTGCGGCACGATCTCACGAGTGAAGCCCTGCTCGGCCAGCGACTTGCCGGCCATGCAGCGGGCAGCGACCTGGGCCAGCGAGGTGCCGATGCACTTGGAGACGAAGGGGGCGGTGCGCGAGGCGCGCGGGTTGACCTCGATGACGTAGATCTCGCCGCCCTGCCAGGCCAGCTGCACGTTCATCAGGCCTACCACGCCGAGCTCGACGGCCATGCGCTTGACCTGCTCGCGCATCTCGTCCTGCACGTCGGCGGGCAGCGAGTAGGGCGGCAGCGCGCAGGCGGAGTCGCCGGAGTGTACGCCGGCCTGCTCGATGTGCTGCATGATGCCGCCGATCACCACCTCTTGACCGTCGGAGACGGCGTCGATGTCGATCTCGATGGCGGCGTTGAGGAAGTGGTCGAGCAGCACCGGCGAGTCATTGGAGACCTTGACCGCGTGGGTCATGTAGTTCTCGAGCTCCGAGGCGTCGTAGACGATCTCCATGGCGCGGCCGCCGAGCACGTAGCTCGGGCGCACTACCAGCGGGTAGCCGATCGCCTCGGCCTTGACGAAGGCCTCGTCGAAGCTGCGTGCGGTAGCGTTGGGCGGCTGCTTGAGGCCCAGCTTGTCGATCATCTGCTGGAAGCGCTCGCGATCCTCGGCGCGGTCGATGGCATCCGGCGTGGTGCCGATGATCGGCACGCCGGCGGCCTCGAGCTCACGGGCCAGCTTGAGCGGGGTCTGGCCGCCGAACTGCACGATCACGCCGACCGGCCTTTCCTTGTCGGCGATCTCCAGCACGTCCTCCAGGGTCACCGGCTCGAAGTAGAGACGATCGGAAGTGTCGTAGTCGGTGGAAACGGTCTCCGGGTTGCAGTTGACCATGATGGTCTCATAGCCGTCGTCGCGCATGGCGAAGGCAGCATGGACGCAGCAGTAGTCGAACTCGATGCCTTGGCCGATGCGGTTGGGCCCGCCGCCCAGTACCATGATCTTCTTGCGGTTGCTGACCTCGGCCTCGCACTCCTCCTCGTAGGTGGAGTACATGTAGGCGGTATCTGATGCGAATTCGGCGGCACAGGTATCGACCCGCTTGTAGACCGGGCGAATGCCGGCCTTCTGCCGCGTGCGGCGGAACTCCTTCTCGGAGACGCCGAGCAGCCCGGCCAGGCGCGCATCACTGAAGCCCTTGCGCTTGAGGCCGAACAGCTCCCGCGGGGTGAATTCGGAGAGCGAGCGCTTGGCCACGCCCTGCTCGATGCGCACCAGTTCCTCGAGCTGGACCAGGAACCAGGGGTCGATCTTGGTCAGGGCGAAGATCTCTTCCACGCTCATGCCGGCGCGCATGGCGTCGGCGATGAAGAAGATACGCTCGGCGCCGGCCGCCTGCAGCTCACCCTTGATATGGGCCATGGCGTCGTCGCCGAACTCCCCGCCCTTGAATTCAGGAAACTTGGGGTCGAGGCCGTCGTTGCCGGTCTCGAGCCCACGCAGCGCCTTCTGCAGCGACTCCTGGAAGGTACGGCCGATGGCCATCACCTCGCCCACCGACTTCATCTGGGTGGTCAGGCGATCGTTGGCCTGGGGGAACTTCTCGAAGGTGAAGCGCGGGATCTTGGTGACCACGTAGTCAATCGACGGCTCGAACGACGCCGGGGTGCGACCGCCGGTGATGTCGTTGGAAAGTTCGTCGAGGGTGTAGCCCACCGCCAGCTTGGCGGCGATCTTGGCGATCGGGAAGCCGGTGGCCTTGGATGCCAGCGCCGAGGAGCGCGACACACGCGGGTTCATCTCGATCACGACCATGCGCCCCGTGTCGGGGTCGACGCCGAACTGCACGTTGGAGCCACCGGTCTCGACGCCGATCTCACGCAGCACCGCAAGCGATGCGTCGCGCATGATCTGGTACTCCTTGTCGGTCAGCGTCTGCGCCGGGGCCACGGTGATGGAGTCGCCGGTGTGCACGCCCATGGGATCGAAGTTCTCGATCGCACAGACGATGATGCAGTTGTCGTTCTTGTCGCGAACGACCTCCATCTCGTATTCCTTCCAACCCAGCAGCGACTCGTCGATCAGCAGCTCGTGGTTGTTCGAGAGCTCGAAGCCGCGGGTGCAGATCTCCTCGAACTCCTCCTTGTTGTACGCCACGCCGCCGCCGGAGCCGCCCATGGTGTAGGAAGGACGAATGATCACCGGGAAGCCCAGCGACTCCTGGATGCGCCAGGCCTCTTCCATGCTGTGCGCCACCTCGGCCTTGGGGCATTCCAGGCCGATGCGCTTCATGGCCTGGTCGAAGAGGTCGCGATCCTCGGCCTTGTTGATGGCGTCGGCGTTGGCACCGATCATCTCTACGCCGTACTTCTCGAGCACGCCGTGCTTGTCGAGGTCGAGCGCACAGTTGAGCGCGGTCTGGCCACCCATGGTGGGCAGGATGGCGTCGGGGCGCTCGGCCTCGATGATCTTCTCCACCGCCTGCCAGGTGATCGGCTCGATGTAGGTGGCATCCGCCATCGCCGGGTCGGTCATGATGGTGGCCGGGTTGGAGTTGACCAGGATGACCCGGAAGCCCTCCTCGCGCAGCGCCTTGCAGGCCTGGGCGCCGGAGTAGTCGAACTCGCACGCCTGACCGATGACGATGGGGCCGGCGCCAATGATCAGGATGCTGTTGATGTCGGTACGCTTGGGCATGGTGCTCCCCGCAAAAAGTGGTGACGAATGGCGACGTTCTCGGGGCTCGGCCTAGCGGCGGGCCTTCATCATCTCGACGAAACGATCGAACAGCGGCGACACGTCGCGCGGCCCGGGGCTCGCTTCGGGGTGGCCCTGGAAGCTGAAGGCCGCGCGGTCGGTCAGCTCGATGCCCTGCAGCGTGCCGTCGAACAGCGAACGGTGGATGGCGCGCACGTTGCTCGGCAGGCTCGCCTCGTCCACGGCGAAGCCGTGGTTCTGGCTGGTGATCATCACGCGGCCGCTGTCGAGATCCTGCACCGGGTGGTTGGCGCCATGGTGGCCATGGTTCATCTTCACCGTCTTGGCACCGGCGGCCAGCGCCAGCAGCTGGTGACCCAGGCAGATGCCGAACACGGGAACCTCGGTCTCGAGAATTTCGCGGATCGCCTGGATGGCGTAGTCGCAGGGTTTGGGGTCGCCGGGGCCGTTGGCCAGCAAAATGCCGTCGGGGTTCTTGGCCAGCACTTCCGCGGCCGGGGTCTGCGCCGGTACCACGCTGAGGCGGCAGCCGCGCGAGGCGAGCATGCGCAGGATGTTGTACTTCACGCCGTAGTCGTAGACCACCACGTGGAAGGGACGCTCGCTGCCCGTGGCATCGACGTTGCCCTGGCCCAGCACCCACTCAGCCTCGCTCCACTCGTAGGCCTGCCTGCACGAGACCTCCTTGGCCAGGTCCATGCCCTTGAGCCCCGGGAATTCTCGCGCCGCAGCCAGCGCGCGCTCGACGGCGTCGTCGCCCTCGGCCTCGCTACCGGCCAGGATCGCCCCGTTCTGGGCGCCCTTGTCGCGCAGGATGCGTGTCAGTCGGCGGGTGTCGATGTCGGCGATGCCGAGCACGTTGCGGCTCTTGAGATAGTCGGAGAGCGACTGCTCGGAGCGGAAGTTGCTGGCGATGAGCGGCAGGTCGCGGATCACCAGGCCGGCGGCGGCGATGCCGTCGGACTCGACGTCCTCGGCGTTGATGCCGGTGTTACCGATGTGCGGGTAGGTCAGGGTCACGATCTGCCGGGTATAGGAGAGGTCGGTGAGGATCTCCTGATAGCCGGTCATGGCCGTATTGAACACCACCTCACCGCTGGTTCGTCCATCGGCGCCGATGGCCGTGCCGTGGAAAATGCTGCCATCTTCCAGGGCCAATATCGCGGGTCTGTTCAATGCGGGGCTGTTCAAGACAAGGTCCTCCCATGCTGATGCGAGCCTGAGGGGCGCAGGCTCGGCGGCTATCGTCATTGCGACAGATTCGGCTCGTAAAAAAGCGGGACGAAGCCGATTTAAGGAACCGGTTTCATCCCGCTTGTTGTCTTTGCTCGGGGGCTGGCCACGCAACAAGCGCGCAGTTGGACTGCTGTATTTCAGGCGCCCGGCCAAAATTTTGGAGATGTTACAGGATTCTCCCCTGCTCGACCACCCCTACTGAGCCAGAAGTGTTGTCTGCCGCCGCACCTCAGGGGCGCCGAGGCAACTCAGAGACCCAGCACGTCCTGCATGCCATAGCGGCCGTTTTCTTGATCGGCCACCCAGCGCGCCGCGCGCACCGCGCCCTTGGCGAAGGTCATGCGGCTCGAAGCCTTGTGGGTGATCTCGATGCGCTCACCCTCGGTGGCGAACATCACCGTGTGCTCACCGACGATGTCGCCGGCGCGCACCGTGGCGAAGCCGATCTCCTTGTCGCTGCGCGGCCCGCACTGGCCGACGCGCTCGAACACGCCGTGCTCCTTGAGCGTGCGGCCCAGGGCGTCGGCTACCACCTCGCCCATCCTCAGCGCGGTGCCGGAGGGCGAGTCGACCTTGTGGCGGTGGTGGGCCTCGATCACCTCGATGTCGTAACCCTCGTCGCCCAGCGCCCTGGCCGCGGTTTCCAGCAGCTTCAGGGTCAGGTTGACGCCCACGCTCATGTTGGGGGCGAAGACGAAGGGCAGCCTGTCGCGGTAGCCGTCAAGTTCGGCCAGCTCGTCATCGGAGAGCCCGGTGGTGCCGATCACCATGCGCTTGCCGTGGTCGGCGCAGAAGGCCAGGTTGGCCAGCGTGACCCGAGGCGCGGTGAAGTCGATCAGCACGTCGAAGTCGTCGACGATGGCATCGAGCGAATCCACCGCGGTCACGCCCAGCTTGCCCAGCCCCGCCAGCTCGCCGATATCGGCTCCGGCCAGCGAACTTCCCGGCTCGACGATGCCGCCGGCCAGGCTGGCCCCGGCATCCTGCTGCACGGCGTTGACCAGGGTGCGGCCCATGCGGCCGGCGACACCGACGATGGCGATACGGGTCATGCGGGCTCCTGCAAATCTGAAGAGTGGAATCGAGGGGCAGTATACCAGAGCACGGAGCCGCCGGGCCGAGCGCTTGGGCAGAACGGGCACTGTCGCCCACACTGGGCATAGCGACTTACGGAGCAAGGAACGCGATGACGACGACCCCGCCCCATGTTCCCGCCCTGCTCGAGCTGCTGGAGCGCCGCCCGCGAGTGCTGCTGACCGGGCCACCCGGCAGCGGCAAGACGACTCTTGCCCGGTCCGCCGCGATCGCGCTGGCCGAACGCGGCGAGGTGTGTCATTGCCTGGCTGCAGACCCCGGCCTGCCCGGCTTCGGCCCACCCGGCGCGGTATGCCTGGGGCGCTGGGATCCAACCTTGGGGGACCGCGGCGAATGGCGCCTCGAGGCCATCGAGGCCTTGGCCACCCTGGATGGCTCGCGCTTTCGTCTGCCGCTCGCCGAGGCGGTACGCCGGCTCGCCGCGCGTGTCGAGGGCGGGCCACTGCTCATCGATGCGCCGGGCGTGGAGCGTAGCATCGGCGGCGCCGAGCTGCTGCCGGCACTCGCCAGCGCCGGCCGCATCTACGCCATGGTGCGCCTGACCCCCGAAGGCGACCCCGACCCCTACCCCGATGAGCGGATGCTGTTGGGCCTCGAGTCGCTGAACCTCCCAGCTGCCAGCGAAGCGCGCCACCCGGGGCGCCAGCTTCGCACACAGCGCCGTACCGAAGCGTGGGACGCCTATCTGTCCGATGCCGTCCACTTGGAGCTCGATCTCGCCGACCTGATCATTGTTGGCACCCCGCCGCCGCGCCGCGCCAATAGCGCTTGGCGGGGGCGCCAGGCTGGCCTGCTCGATGCCGATGGCGGCACCCTGACCATGGGTGAAGTACTCGCTCTGGAAGACGAGCAGCTGCGGCTGCGGGCTCCCGTGTCGGCAACGACGCCCCGCGCCCTGGTGGTTCGCGACGCCATGCGCCATCCCGAGGGTCGGCTAGGCACTGCGCGCCCCCATCGCTTACCTCCCATCACGCCCGACGAGGACGCGTCGCTCATGCTGGCGCCACAGGAGACGCAGGACGGCCCGCGGCCCACGCTGCGCCTCGATGGGGTGCGCGCCACGCTGGCCAACGGCGTGTTCGGCGACCCGCTGCTGCACCTGCGTTTGCGTCACCGCAAGCGCAGCCTGCTGTTCGACCTGGGCGACCCCGGCCGGCTGCCGGCCCGGCTGGCCCACCAGGTCAGCGACGTGTTCATCAGCCATGCCCACTTCGATCACATCGGCGGCTTCCTGTGGCTGCTGCGCTCGCGCATCGGCGACTATCCGCCGTGCCGGGTCTATGGGCCGCCCGGCCTTGCCGGGAACCTGGACGGACTGATGCGCGGAATCCTGTGGGATCGTGTCGAGGAGAAAGCGCCCCGCTTCGAGGTCTTCGAGCTGCACGACGAGCGCCTGGCCCACTATCGCCTGGTGGCCGGCGAGCCGATGAAGGCGCTTTCCCCGCGGGACGTCGAAGATGGCGTACTGCATCACGAACCCGGCTTTCGCGTGCGCGCCGTTACGCTGGATCACGGTACGCCGGTGCTGGCCTTCGCCTTTGATCCGGACGTGCAGATCAAAGTGCGCAAGGAGCGCCTGGAAGCTCACGGCTGGTCCCCTGGCCCATGGCTCGGCGAACTCAAGCAGAACGTGCTGACGGGAAACGCTGGGGCCGTCATCACCCTGCCCGACGGCAGCCGGCAGTCAACCGCCGAGCTGGCGCAGCGCCTGTTGATGTCGCAGCCGGGGAAGCGCCTGGTCTACGCCACCGATTTCGGCGACACGCGCGCAAACCGTGAACGTCTGCTCACGCTTGCGCGCGGTGCCGAGGTGCTGTTCTGCGAGGCCTCGTTCCGCGAAGACCAGGCCGAGCAGGCCCGACGAACCGGCCACCTGACGGCCCGTGCCTGTGGCGAGATCGCTGCCGCGGCCGAGATCGGCCAACTGGTGCCGTTCCACTTCTCACGCCGCCACGTGGAGGACGTGGGCGAACTCTACGCCGAGATACGCCGCCACTTCCCGCGGCTGGCCAGCACGCCGGGCAGCGAACCCGATCCCGACGAGCTTGATTAACGCTTCTGGGCGTCCTTGCCGTTCTGGCGCAGCAGCAGGCCGATGGCGGCGAGCACCAGCGCGCTGCCCGGCAGCCACTGCCAGCCGATCTGCTCGGGTGAGGTGGCGAACAACAGCAGCATGGAGACGAAGGGCACCATGTAGCCGTAGGCGGTAACGGCGCCGGGCGTGAGCACGGAGGTGGCTCGCTGCATCAGCCAGAAGGTGAGCGCACTGGAGAAGAGCCCGAGGTAGATCACCAGGGCCAAATCCTGCCAGCGCATGGAAACAAGCTGGGTAACGGGCTCGATGGCAAACCCCAGCAGGCCGATGGCGAGCCCGCCCAGACCCAGGCTCCAGAAGGTGCGCACCGCCGCCGACTCCGGCAGCCACTCGCGAGCCAGCCCCCACTTGCTGAGCACCGGGTAGAGCGCCGAGGATACGCAGCCGAGGAAGAATACTGCCTCGCCCACGCCGAACTGCATGCCTTCGCCGTGGCTGAGCGACTCGGCGAAAGCGAGCCCCAGCGCGCCGCAGGCGCCCAAGGCCAGGATCGCCGGCAGCTGCCAGCTCAGCCGCTCGACGCGAAACCCGAGCCCCAGCAGGTAGGCCAACAGCGGTACGGTGACGTAGAGCGTGGCCATGGAGAGCGCGGTGGCATGATGGGCGGCCCAGAACATGGCGCCGAAGAACCCCGCCAGACACAGCCCCATCAGCGCATAGAGCGGCAGCACCCGCCAGGGCGGCAGGAACTCCGCCGAGCGCCGCGCCAGCCACCACAGCCCGGCGCAGGCGATGGCGAAGCGCAGGGCGGTGAGCGACAGCGGCGGCAGCTTGCCCATCAGCTCCACGGCGGGAAACGACAGCCCGACCAGCAGCGACCACAGCAGCATGCCCAGATGGGCAAGCCGGGGCGTTAGCGGCGCGCTCAATTTTCCCAGACGATGGCCAGCTCCTCGTCGCCCGCCATGCGCTGCAGGTGGGAATCGATGACACCCTCCAGGCGGTCGAGGCTCTCCTCCTCCAGCGCCTCGACGGCCACTACCAGCTTGCCCGGCTCGACGCGCATCACGCAGGAGCCCTCATCGAAGACCACCCGGCTCTCCTCCTCGCCCTGCTCCACCTCCAGCTTGTGCGCCCAGTGCTTGCACAGCCGGTTCATCAGCCTCGCCCCTGACTCGGTGACGACTTCGGCACGCGACATCGGCATAACAGCGATCTCCATTCGTACGGGAGCTAACAGACTAAGACGCGCGACGGGATCGGCGCCAGCCCACATGGATCCGCTGCGTAAAACGGCACGTTCGATACTGCGCATCCCATGCAGGAGACGGATAAAGAAAAGCCCCCGATGCTTAGAGCATTCGGGGGCCAGCAGGACGAGGCCGGGCCTTACGGCTTCATGTCCTCGAAGAACTTCTTCACGCCGTCGAAGAAGCCGCTCTTCTTGGGCGAGTGGTGGGCGCTGTTGCTGCCCCCCAGGCTCTCCTGCAGCTGACGCAACAGCGCCTTCTGCTCCTCGTTGAGGTTGACCGGGGTCTCCACCACGACCTTGCACAGCAGGTCGCCGGGCGGGCCGCCGCGCACCGGCTTGACGCCCTTGCCGCGCAGGCGGAAGAGCTTGCCGGTCTGGGTCTCGGGCGGGATCTTGAGCTTGACCCGGCCATCCAGCGTCGGCACTTCGAGCTCGCCACCGAGAGCGGCGTCGACGAAGTTGATCGGCACCTCGCACTGCAGGTGCTTGCCGTCGCGCTGGAAGATATGGTGCGGCTTGATCGCCACCTGCACGTAGAGATCGCCGGGCGGGCCGCCGTTGATACCGGACTCGCCCTCGCCGTTGAGGCGAATGCGATCGCCGGTATCCACCCCGGCGGGGATCTTCACCGACAGGGTGCGGGTCTCGCGCATGCGGCCCTCGCCGTGACACTTGTGGCACGGCACCTTGATATGCACGCCGCTGCCGTGACAGGTGGGGCAGGTCTGCTGCACGGCGAAGAAGCCCTGCTGCATGCGCACCTGGCCATGCCCGTTACAGGTCGGGCAGGTCTCCTTGGTGGACCCCGGCTCGGCACCCTGGCCGTCGCAGCGGTCGCACTCCACGTGACGCGGCACGCGGATATCCACCGTGGTGCCGGCGACGGCACTCTCGAGATCGAGCTCGAGATTGTAGCGAAGATCGCTGCCGCGCTGCGGCGCATGGGGGCTGCGCCGACCGCCGCCGCCACCGAAGATGTCGCCGAACACATCGCCGAAGATGTCGCTGAAGCCACCGGCCCCGGCGCCGCCGAAGCCACCACCACCGAAGCCACCGGCCTGGCCGTCTACACCGGCATGGCCGAACTGGTCGTAGGCGGCACGCTTCTCGCTGTCGGCAAGAATCTCATAGGCCTCGGAGACCTCGCGAAACTTCTCGGCGGCGGTGTCGTCATCCGGGTTGCGGTCCGGGTGGTACTTCTGCGCCAGCCGTCGATAGGCCTTCTTGATGTCTTTCGTGTCGGCTCCGCGCTCGACGCCGAGCACCTCGTAATAATCGCGTTTGGACATGGGTCCATGCGCCTCCTGGTCTAGGCAGTTCTGCCCGATCCGCGGAAACGGCAACGCGGGAGTCGTCCCCCCGCGCTACCGTCGTCCGTGGCATCGCCTTGGCGATTACTGCTTCTTCTGGTCGTCGTTGACTTCTTCGTATTCAGCGTCGACCACGTCCTCTTCCGGCTTGCCACCGGCCTCCTGGCTTTCGCCACCGCCCTGCTGGGCGGCCTCGGCCTGAGCGGCGTACATCTTCTGCGCCAGGTTGCCGGAGGCCTCGGTCAGCTTGTCCAGCTTGGCCTGGATGTCGTCCTTGTCGTCACCCTTGAGCGCTTCCTCCAGCTCGGAGGCGGCCGTCTCGATGGCCTGCTTCTCCTCGTCGGTGGCGTGCTCACCGGCCTCCTGCACGGTCTTGCGGGCAGCGTGGACCATGCCGTCGGCCTGGTTGCGCAGGGCCACCAGCTCCTCGAACTTCTTGTCCTCGTCGGCATGCGCCTCGGCGTCGCGGACCATCTGCTCGATCTCTTCATCGGTGAGACCGCTGGAGGCCTTGATGACGATCGACTGCTCCTTGCCGGTAGCCTTGTCCTTGGCCGACACGTTGAGAATGCCGTTGGCATCCAGGTCGAAGGCGACCTCGATCTGCGGCACGCCGCGCGGCGCCGGCGGGATGTCGGCCAGGTCGAAGCGACCCAGCGACTTGTTGCCACCGGCCTGCTTGCGCTCGCCCTGCAGCACGTGGATGGTCACGGCGGTCTGGTTGTCATCCGCAGTCGAGAAGGTCTGGGTCTTCTTGGTCGGGATGGTGGTGTTCTTCTCGATCAGCGGCGTCATCACGCCGCCCAGGGTCTCGATACCCAGGGTCAGCGGGGTGACGTCGAGCAGCAGCACGTCCTTGACGTCGCCACCCAGCACGCCGCCCTGGATCGCCGCACCCACGGCCACGGCCTCGTCCGGGTTGACGTCCTTGCGCGCTTCCTTGCCGAAGAAGTCGGCAACCTTCTTCTGCACCAGCGGCATGCGGGTCTGGCCGCCGACCAGGATCACGTCGTCGATCTCTGAGGCGGACAGGCCGGCGTCGGCCAGCGCGGTCTTGCACGGCCCCATGGAGCGCTGAACCAGATCCTCCACCAGCGACTCCAGCTTGGCCCGGGTCACCTTCACGTTGAGGTGCTTGGGACCGGTGTTGTCGGCTGTGATGTAGGGCAGGTTGACGTCGGTCTGCTGGGCGCTGGACAGCTCGATCTTGGCCTTCTCGGCGGCTTCCTTGAGGCGCTGCATGGCCAGGTTGTCGCCCGAGAGGTCGATGCCGCTGTCGGCCTTGAACTGATCGACCAGATAGTTGATCAGCGCCATGTCGAAGTCTTCGCCGCCCAGGAAGGTGTCACCGTTGGTGGCCAGCACCTCGAACTGGGTCTCGCCGTCGACGTCGGCCACTTCGATGATCGAGATATCGAAGGTACCGCCACCCAGGTCATACACGGCGATGGTCTTGTCGCCGCGCGACTTGTCCATGCCATAGGCCAACGCCGCCGCGGTGGGCTCGTTGATGATGCGCTTGACCTCGAGGCCGGCGATGCGCCCGGCGTCCTTGGTCGCCTGACGCTGGCTGTCGTTGAAGTAGGCCGGCACCGTGATCACCGCTTCGGTGACGGTCTCGCCCAGGTAGTCCTCGGCGGTCTTCTTCATCTTCTTCAGCACTTCGGCGCTGACCTGCGGCGGTGCCAGCTTCTTACCCTTGACCTCGACCCAGGCGTCGCCGTTGTCGGCCTCGACGATGCCGTAAGGCACCATCTTGATGTCCTTCTGCACCACGTCGTCCTTGAAGCGACGGCCGATCAGGCGCTTGATGGCGTACAGGGTGTTCTGCGGGTTGGTGACCGCCTGGCGCTTGGCCGACTGCCCCACCAGGATCTCGCCATCGTCGGTGTAGGCGATGATGGAGGGTGTGGTGCGGGCGCCTTCGGCGTTTTCGATCACCTTGGCGCTGTCGCCGTCGAGCACGGCCACACAGGAGTTGGTGGTCCCCAGGTCAATACCGATGATGCGTCCCATAGGAAATCCTCGAAAATTCGTTTGCCTTGAATCCATCTCAGCGGCATCTGCCGCGGTTGACGTCTATCTGGGGGGTGCCTTGAACGTTTTCAAGCCCTCCCCCTGCATTACGCTGGATCGGTCGTGCCGATCGGCTTAGCCGGCGGCCTGACTGACCACCACCATGGCCGGACGTACCAGGCGGCCATTGAGCGTATAGCCCTTCTGCACCACTTCCATGACGCTGTTGGGCTCGAGCTCGGGGTTGGGCACCATGGCCATGGCCTCGTGATACTGCGGGTCGAACGGCTCGCCGGCAGGGTCGAGCGATTCGACGCCGAACTTGGCCAGCACGTCCTGCTGCATTTTCAGTGTCATGGCCACGCCCTCTTTATGGGCCTCGGTGGCATCGTCGCCCATGGCCTCGAGCGCCTTCTCCAGGCTATCGACTACCGGCAGCAGCTCCTTGACGAAGCGCTCGAGGGCGAACTTGCGCGCCTTCTCGGCCTCCTGCTCGGCCCGGCGGCGTACGTTCTGCGCCTCGGCGGCGGCACGCAGCGCCTGGTCCTTGGCCTCGGCCAGGCTCTGCTCCAGCTCCTCGACCTGGGCGGCCAGCATGTCGGCCTCGGGATTGTCGCTCACCGCTGTCGGCTCCTCGGCCGCGACGGTCTCGTCGTCCCCGATGCCAACCGCATCGTCCAACTCGCCTTCCACCGGCTCCGGCCGAGCCTCTTCCTCGCGCCGTTCCAGCTCGTCGTCAAGCGGGGTCTGGGGTTCTTTAGCCATGCGCATCTCCTGAAGCGTGGTTCGGCCATGCGGCCGCAACGGTTTCGATTGGGTAGTAAGCCTCGAGTCTGCCGCCTATATGGGGGTCCTGACCGTAATCTCAAGAGAGGCCAGGCGTTCATGAGCAATGCGTGCGTTGAGCGGCCGCCTCGACTACTGTATAAAAACTCAATAACGTGTATAGATATCCAGCCTTGTGTGACGCTTGCCGGGAGGCCACATGCTGACTCAGCTCGCCATTCGCGATTTCGCCATCGTCGATACGCTCGATCTGGAGCTTGCCGGCGGCATGACCGCCATCACCGGCGAGACCGGTGCCGGCAAGTCGATCCTGCTCGGTGCCCTGGGGCTGTGCCTGGGTGAGCGCGCCGACGCCGGCAGCGTGCGCCATGGCTGCGAGCGCGCCGATCTCTCGGCGCGCTTCGATATCGCCAGCCTGCCGGCCGCCCGGCACTGGCTCGAGGAGCGCGAGCTACCCGTCGACGACTGCCTGTTACGCCGCGTGGTAACGGCCAACGGCCGCTCCAAGGCGTGGATCAACGGCCAGCCGGCTACCGTGACCGATCTCAAGGCACTGGGCGAACATCTGGTCGAGATCCACGGCCAGCACGCCCACCAGATGCTGCTGCGCGAAGAGACCCACCTGCGCCTGCTCGACGACTTTGCCGGTAACCGCAGCGTCGTGGGCGAGCTGACCGAGACCTTTCGCCGCTGGCAGGCGGCCCGGCGACGCCTGAAACAGCTGACCGAGAGTGGTGACAAGGTCCAGGCGCGCCGCCAGTTGCTGCGCTATCAGGTCGAAGAGCTCGACGCTCTGGCGCTGGGCGACGAAGAGCTCGCCACCCTGGAGCATGAGCAGGAACAGCTCGCCCACGCCGAGGAGACGCTGCGCGAAGCGCAGTTCGCCGCCGAATGCTGCGATAGCGACGAGGGCGGCGTGCTGGCGCTGCTCAACCAGGCGACCCACCGGCTCGACCCTTTGCCGGGCAGCGACCGCGGCACCCTGGCCGAAGTGCTCGCCATGCTCGGCGAAGCGCGCATCCAGGTCGAGGAGGCCGTGCGCGAGCTCAACCGCTTTGCCGACACTACCGAGCTGGACCCGGAGCGGCTGGCCTGGGTCGAGTCTCGCCTGGGCGAGGTGCACCGCATCGCACGCAAGCACCATGTGATGCCCGAGGAGCTGCCTTCCCTCCATCGCCGCCTGCAAACCGAGCTGGAGAGCCTAGAAGGCGGCGAGCACGATCTCGAGGCGCTACGCAGCGAGGTCGAGGCCCTGCGCGATACCTGGCGCGAGCAGGCACGCACGGTGGGCGAGTCCCGCCGCCAGGCGGCTGGCAAGTTCGGCAAGGCGGTACAGGAGCAGCTCGCCTTTCTGGCCATGGGCAAGGCACGCTTCGAAGTGGAAGTGGAGACACGCCAGACGCCGCAGCCGGACGGCATGGAAGCGGTGCGCTTTCTGATCAGCGCCAACCCCGGCCAGCCGCCGCGGCCGTTGACCAAGGTCGCCTCAGGTGGCGAGCTGTCGCGTATCAGCCTGGCGATTCAGGTGGTCGCCGCACGTCACTCGACCATCCCCAGCCTGGTCTTCGACGAAGTGGACGTGGGCATCTCGGGCGCCACCGCCGAGATCGTCGGCCAGCTGCTGCGCAGACTTGGCGAGAACGGTCAGGTGATGACCGTGACACACCTGCCCCAGGTGGCGGCCCAGGCTCACCATCATCTGCATATCGAGAAGCAGGCCAAGCGCAACACTACCCTGACGCGCATGGCCCTGCTCGACGAAGCCGGCCGCGTCAGCGAACTGGCGCGCATGCTTGGCGGCGTCAACCTTTCCGACCGCACCCTGGCCCATGCTCGGGAAATGCTGGACGCCAGCCAGCAAGGCGCCGCCCACTGAGCCGTTTCACATCCACGCGCCTAACGCAAGCGGCCCCGATCTCGATCGGGGCCGCTACGGCGCTGACTCGTCTTCACCACTTGCGTGTCACTTGCGCGGCGTGCCGTCCTGCCGCGTGGTATTGGAGCCGCGTGGGCGCACATAGAGCACCAGGGCATGATCGACGAGTTCGAAGCCATGCTCCTCGGCGATCTCCTTCTGGCGACGTTCGATGGTTTCGTCGAAGAACTCGATGATCTCGCCACTGTCGAGACACACCATGTGGTCGTGGTGTTCCTCTTGGGAGATCTCGAACACGGCATGGCCGCCATCGAAATTGTGGCGGATCACCAAGCCTGCCGACTCGAACTGGGTCAGCACGCGATAGACGGTGGCCAGGCCGACGTCTTCCCCGGCTTCCAGCAGGGTCTTGTAGACATCCTCGGCGCTCAGGTGGTGCTGACCCGTGGCATTCTCGAGGATCTGCAGGATCTTCACTCGGGGCAAGGTGACCTTCAGGCCTGCCTTGCGCAGTTCATGGTTCTGGTCGGCCATGTTCGCTCTTCGCAGTATCAGGTAGGGTCGGGTATGATCGACCGAATCCACGATAGTGAAGAACGGACACAAATGCAAAAGCTGATCAAAACCCTCCCCCTCGTCATCGCCCTGACCGTGGTCAGCGGCTGTGTCTACAAGCGTGACCTCCCCCAGGGCAACTACATCACCGAGGGCATGGTCCAACAGCTTCAACCCGGCCTGAGCCGCGCCCAGGTCGTCGACCTGCTGGGCAGGCCGCTGCTGGAAGCGCCCTTCGATGCCAATCAGTGGGATTACGTGTTCCGCCTCGACGAAGCCTACGGCGGCGTCCAGCAGCGGCGGCTGACGCTGACCTTCGACGGCGAGCGCCTGGTCAACATCCAGCAGGAAGGCAACTTCGCCGAGGATATCGAGCTGCGTGCACAGGACGACATCGGCCCGGCGGCCGAGGGTGCCGACCCCGCCGGCATGTTGCCCTCCAGCCAGCCCGAAGCGGTGCCGGAGCGTGCACCTGACGCCGGCGGCACGTTGCCGCAAGGCGGCGAGCCGGCCTCAACCGAACCGCTTGCTCGCTAACCCAGGCGCGCTTCGCTACCTCCCGGCACGTTCAGCGCGCCGGGCACGTGCCGCCTTGGGGTCGATCTCGAGCGGGCGGTAGACCTCGACCCGATCGCCTGCGCGCAGACGGTGGTCGTCGGGGTCGCGCAGCAGCTTGCCGAAGATGCCAAGGTCCGCCTCGGCAAAAGTCGCGGCCGGCACTTCGGGGAAGAGCCTATCCAGCCCGGCCAGGGCGACGGCCTGTCGCGCCGTGGTGCCGACCGGTACCTCGAGCGCGACGATGCGCTGCCTATCGGGCAGAGCAAAGGCCACTTCCACCGCGAGCCTCATGTCAGCGCCCATACAGCTCATCGGCGCGCCGAGTAAAGGAGTCGACCAACTGGCCGGCCACCTGCTGGAACAGCTTGCCGAAGGCCATGCCCAGCAAACGGTTGGCAAATTCGAATTCCAGCTCAAGGCACACCTTGCAGGCGCCTTCGCCCATCGGCAGGAACAGCCAACGCCCGCGCAGACGCTTGAAAGGGCCGCTGACCAGCGACATCTCGATGCGCTCGGGCTCGATCAAGTCGTTGCGGGTGGTAAAGCTCTGCTCGAGACCCGCCCGGCCCAGGGTCATCTCACCGATCAGGTGCGACTCGTCGCGCTCGAGCAGCCGCGCCCGCCGACAGCCCGGCAGGAACTCCGGGTAGCGCTCGAAGTCATTGACCAGTTCGAACATGTCCCGAGGGGTGTGCCGCACCAGGGCGGACCGATTGACCATTGGCATTGAGCTCTCCGCTGACTTCACAGTGCCCAGGGCGTATCATGAGCGGTTATTTCACGCCTTGAATGGTACCACGCTTCCCCCCACATCGAAGGGGACGTCACCATCGGCAGAACATGACATGAGGTTCCATGGCCAACAAGAAAGGCAAGGGCAAGGGTCCCGGCAGCAGCGTCATCGCCCAGAACAAGAAGGCTCGCTTCGAGTACCACATCGACGAGTCCTTCGAGGCCGGCCTGGTGCTGGCCGGCTGGGAGGTGAAGAGCCTGCGCGCCGGCAAGGCCCAGCTCACCGACACCTACATTCTGGTGAAGGATGGCGAGGCGTGGCTGCTGGGTAGCCACATCACGCCGCTCAACACCGCCAGCACCCACGAGATCGCCGATCCTTCGCGTACGCGCAAGCTGCTGTTGCATCGCAAGGAGATCGCCAAGATCTTCTCGCGCTCCCAGGAGAAGGGGCACACCTGCGTGCCGCTCAAGCTCTACTGGAAGGGCAACAAGGTGAAGTGCGAGCTGGCGCTGGTGACGGGCAAGAAGCTGCACGACAAGCGGGCTACCGAGAAGGACCGCGACTGGCAGCGGCAGAAAGGGCGCATCATGCGGGAACACACCAAGGCCTGAGGTGTCATAGGAGGGTGACACGTCAAGTGGCTCCTCGAAACTGGCAAGAATCGGGGAAACGATGGAACCAACCCATCCAACAGGTGTCATAGCGTTACCCAGCTGATAAGATGGGTCTGCTACGGGGGCGACATGGCTTCGACGCCGGTGACAACCTCCTAGGTGCATGCCGAGAGCGTGATGTATCTCGTAAATCCAACATCACGATTAAATAGTCGCAAACGACGACAACTACGCTCAGGGCGCGCTGGCAGCTTAATAGCTGTTAGCTTCTAGTCCGGCCCCAAAGCGATGTGCCCATTCATCGCGGAGGGGATATGAGCCAAGAATGATGGGATCGCGGTTGGTGGTGTCCTCTCGCCAATCGCTAAATCTTAGAGGAATCGCGTAGCTGGATCCTGCCCGTTGGAGCCAGATGCGTTAAACCAAAAAACGGACCTAAGCATGTAGAGCCGAAGAGCGAGTGCCGGCGGACGCGGGTTCGATCCCCGCCGCCTCCACCAATCAAGCGAAAAAAGCACCCTTAGTGGGTGCTTTTTTCGTTCCTGCGGCTCTGCTGGGCCACGAACCAGACTCGGTCAGAGGAGAGACCACCGCCAGGGCTAAGCGAAACTCTGGAAGACAGGAGGCAGGGCCTCGTCGATATAGGTATCGTTGAACTCGACCAGCCGAGCCAGCGCCTCCGGGTCGGGCAGTGTCACGTGCTGACGGTCGCGTACGACCAGCCCCTCGTCGCGCAGCATGGAGAAGGTCCGGCTCACGTGCACCGCACTCAGCCCCAGCGCATCGCCGATCTGCTCCTGGGACAGCGGCATGAAGAAGCCGTTGTCCTCCACGGCGCCTATCCGCTTGAGGCGCAGGTAGAGTTCGTAGAGGAAGTGCGCAAGCCGCTCATGAGCGGCATAGCGGCCAAGGTAGACCAGCCGTTCGGTGAGGATCGCCTGCTGGCGCACCGCCACGGCGATGATACCGGCGGCCAGGGCCGGCGAACGTCCGAAGAGCTCGAAGAGCTGCTGATACGTGAACGGGCTGATCACGCCCTCGTTGATCATCGCCACGCCGGCCAGCCGACGGGAGAAGCCGAAATCGCGCATGCCGATGATGTCACCCGGCAGGTAGACCTTGAGAATCTGCATCGAACCATTGCCAAGATTGCGATAGGAATAGGCCCAGCCTTCCTTGATCACGCAGAAGAGGTCGACATCCGCACTCTCCTGCCACAATACTTCCCCGGCCGACACGCGCCTTGAATTGAGCTCGAGGCCCAACAACAGGGCCTTGTCTTCGGACGTCAACGCTCCGTGACGGCCAAGCCCCTGCATCACTACACTGTCGAGTAGGGTCACACGCTGCCTCTCCGGCTTGTGGTTAGGTCGCGACATACTAAAACACAAGCTTATATAGACATTCATAACGCAGGTTATCGACGCTCGAGAATGATCGAACGAGCACCGAACGAGGTCCGCCGTGCTGGCATCGGAACCGCTTGGCCATGAGGTGTCGCTGCGATACCAGCACCCCCTGCTTTGGTCTAACGAGTCAGGATAAAATCACTTGCCCCCGGCCTCATGGGAAGCCATCATCTGCGCGCAAGCGATGCAAGACCGGGGTGGCATCGGGCACGGGCATGACGAGATGGCCGAAAATCCGATAAGACCCTACCCTTTCATAGACATTCCCCGATCTGGATTCGAGAGGCCCATGAGCAAAGTCCTGATTATCGGCGCCGGTGGCGTCGGAGGCGTAGTCACCCACAAATGTGCACAGCACCCCGAAGTCTTCAGCGAGATCTGCCTGGCCAGTCGCAACGAAGAGAAGTGCAAGGCCATCGCGGCCCAGTTGAAACGTCCCATCCAGACGGCTCAGGTGGACGCCGATAGCGTCGACGACCTCGTGCAACTGATCGAGTCGTTCAAGCCGGACGTGCTGATCCATGTGGCTCTGCCCTATCAGGACCTGACCATCATGGAGGCGTGCCTGAAGACCGGCGTGCCCTACCTCGACACGGCCAACTACGAGCACCCGGACGAGGCCAAGTTCGAGTACAAGGAGCAGTGGGCGTTTCACGACCGCTACGCCGAGGCGGGCAACATGGCCACCCTGGGTTGCGGCTTCGACCCGGGCATGACCAACATCTACTGTGCCTACGCTCAGAAGAACCTGTTCGACGAGATCCACCGCATCGACATCCTCGATGCCAACGGTGGCGACCACGGCTACCCCTTCGCCACCAACTTCAACCCGGAGATCAACATTCGGGAGATCACCGCGAATGGTCGCTATTGGGAGAAGGGCGAGTGGGTGGAAACCCCGCCGCTGGCCGAGAAGCGCAAGTTCGACTTCGACGGCATCGGCGAGAAGGATATCTATCTGCTCTACCACGAAGAGCTCGAGTCGCTCAGCCAGAACATCAAGGGACTGGAGCGCATCCGCTTCTGGATGACCTTTTCCGAGAAGTACATCACCCACCTCAAGGTGCTCGAGAACGTCGGCATGACCCGCATCGAGCCGATCGAGGTGAACGGCTGCGAGATCTCGCCGCTGCAGTTCCTCAAGGCGGTACTGCCCGACCCGGCCTCGCTCGGCCCGCGCACCAAGGGCAAGACCAACATCGGCATCATTGCCGATGGCATCAAGGACGGCAAGCGGCGCAAGGTGTACATCTACAACATCTGCGACCATGAGGCCTGCTACCGCGAGGTGCAGTCCCAGGCGATCTCCTACACCACCGGCGTGCCGGCGGTGACCGGTGCCATGCTGATGCTGGAAGGCATCTGGAAGGGCGCGGGCGTGTTCAACGTCGAGCAGCTCGACCCGGACCCCTTCATGGAGCGCATCGGCGACATGGGCCTGCCGTGGCAGGTGGTCGAGCTGGACCCGGAGCACGACCCGCTGGCATGACACGACTCGACTTCGACATCCACGCCTGCCCGTCGCCGGCCTACGTGGTCGACGACGCGCTGCTGCGCCGCAACCTGGAGCTGCTGCGGCAGGTCCAGGAGCAGAGTGGCGCACGGATCCTGCTGGCGCTGAAGGGCTTCGCCATGTGGGACACCTTCCCGCTGGTAAGCCAGTACCTGGTCGGCACCACCGCCAGCGGCCAGGACGAGGCGCGGCTGGGCGCGGAGACCTTCGGCGGCGAGGTGCACGTCTACTCGCCCGCCTTCACCGAGGAGGAGATGGGCGTGGTGCTGCAGTACGCCGACCATGTCAGCTTCAATTCCCCGGGGCAGTGGCAACGCTTCCGCGACACCGTCGCGGCGGCGCCACGCCAGGTCTCCTGCGGGCTACGGGTGAACCCCGAGTACTCCGAAGGCAAGGTGGCGATCTACGACCCCTGTGCGCCCGGTTCGCGGCTGGGCACGCGCGCGGTGGATTTCGAGGGGGCCGACCTCGCCGGGCTCGAGGGGCTGCACTTCCACACCCTTTGCGAGCAGAACAGCGACGCCCTGGAGCATACGCTGGAGGCGTTCGAGGCCAAGTTCGGGCAGTATCTCGCCGACAAGCAGTGGGTCAACTTCGGAGGAGGGCATCACATCACCCGCCCCGACTACGACATCCAGCGGCTGGTGCGGGTGATTCGCGGTTTTCGCGAACGCCATCCGCATCTCACCGTCTATCTGGAGCCGGGAGAGGCGATCGCGCTGAATACCGGCTACCTGGTGTGCACGGTACTGGATATCGTCGAGAACGACGGCCCCAACGCCATCCTCGACACCTCCGCCACTGCGCACATGCCCGACGTACTGGAAATGCCCTACCGACCGCAGATCATCGGTGCCGGCGAGCCGGACGAGAAGGCTCACACCTATCGCCTGGGCGGCACCACCTGCCTGGCCGGCGACGTGATCGGCCGCTACTCGTTCGACAGGCCGCTGGCCATCGGCGATCGCCTGGTGTTCACCGACATGGCCCACTACACCATGGTCAAGACCACCACCTTCAACGGCATTCGCCTGCCGTCGATCTGCCGGGTAGATGAAGTGAGCCGCGAGGTTCGCACGGTGAAGACGTTCGGCTATGAGGCTTACAGAGACCGCCTAAGCTAAGCGCATCAGCAAGAAAAAGCCCCTGCGGGGGCTTTTTTCGTTTCTGCACCGTTACTTGCATGGCGTGCCGGGTGCCCCTTTCGCTATCCGTCGATATGCACCATGGTTAAGATGACACCAGACAGGGAGAGTCGGAATGACGACCGTGTTCAAGTTCGGCGGCGCCTCGATCAAGAATGCCGATGCCATTCGCCACCTGACCCCGCTGATCGAAGCCCACGAGGTCCGACCGCTGGTCGTGGTGGTCTCGGCCATGGGCAAGACCACCAACAAACTCGAGGCGCTGCTCGCCGCCGCCCGCGACGAGGGTCGCAGAGACGATTACCGTGAATGCCTCGAGGCGCTGCAGGCCGAGCATCGCCAGGCAATCGAATCCCTG
>NZ_JAAQTO010000058.1 GCF_011742165.1 Billgrantia bachuensis
CGCGTCGACGCCCTGTTCGGCGAACTCGATGCCCAGCATCGCAAGCACCGTCGCGACGCCTACGCCAAGCATTACGATCAGACCGTCTGCTACGGCGAGCTGATCTCCACCACCATCGTCGCAGCCTGGCTCAACCACAGCGGCATCGCTACCGACTGGCACGACGCCCGCGAGCTGGTACGCACCGACGCCTGCCACCAGGCCGCCAATCTCGACTGGGCGGCCACCGCCGAGACAGTTCGCGAACGCCTGGCAGACAGTGAGCGAGTGATCCTGACCCAGGGGTTCATCGGCGGCACGGCGGAAGGTACTTCGACGACACTCGGGCGCGAGGGCTCAGACTTCAGCGCGGCGATCTTCGCCCATTGCCTCGACGCGCAGCAGGTGGTGATCTGGAAGGACGTCCCGGGGCTGTTCAACGCCGACCCCCGGCGCTTCGACAACGCCGTGCAGCTCGAGCGAATCTCCTACGGTGAAGCCACCGAGCTGGCCTGGCATGGCGCCAAGGTGATCCACCCCAAGACGCTGGGGCCGCTTCAGGAGAAGTCGATTCCGCTCATGGTGCGCTCCTTCGAGACGCCCGACGCTGCGCCCAGCGTGATCGACGCCGAGCGGCGCTATGACGCCGACGTGGCCAGCTGCATCCTGCGTGAGAACCAGGTCTGGCTCGAGGTGCGACCGCGCGACTTCTCGTTCATGGACGAACCGCGCCAGCACGACATTCTGGGGCATCTGGTGGAGGCCGGCCTGCATGCCAACCTGGTCGACAGTGGCGCCATGCGTCTGGCGTTCTGCCTCGACGACAAGCCCGAGCGGCTGGCACCGATGATCGAGTCGCTCGAGCGGGATTTCAGCGTCAGGCGCGAAGACGCCCTGACGCTGCTCACGGTGCGCCACCCCCGCCAAGGAATGATGGACGCTCTCGTTGCGGACCGCGAAACGCTGGTGGAACGGCGCAACGACACCACCGCTCAGCGCCTGTTCCACAGCCGGGACTGTCCCGAGACCTGGCACATCCCCGACTGAGCGAAACGCCTCGCCTCGCGTGGCGAGGAGCGCCATACAAAGCCGCACAGGCCATGGTCTGTGCGGCTGGAGATTGGCTCCGGTGCTGCTGATATGCGGCGGCGGTCAATCGTCGAGGTCGATATCGTCCTCATCGGTGGCCGCCCCGGTCACGGCACCCGCACCAGCGCCGATCGCCGCCCCTTTCACTACGCTGCCTCCCGTGGCGGCACCCGCGGCGCCACCCACGGCAGCGCCCACACCGGCACCGCTGGCGGCACGCTCACCGGTACTGGTACCACAGCCAGCCAGCGCCAGCATCAGCGAGGTGGCGAAGACCATCGATACGCCACGCAATCCATAACGCTTCATGACATACCTCCCAATCCATGGATGTACGTTTTCAGCGTAGCCAAGGCCAGCGGCGAGGAGCAAAGTCATGTTGGGCAGGCCATCGGTCTATCACGCCACGACGCGAGCCCACCTTCCTTCGATATGCGATCGCTCGATGGCCTCGATCATGCCATTGACTCGCCATGCCTCGCGGAAGTCGGGATAAAGCGGCCGCCCCATCACGATGCCTTCCACCAAGTCGCGTATCTCGATGACCTTCTGGTCGTTGTAACCCAGCCCATGACCGGCGGCCGGGCTGAAGGCGGCGTAGTCGGGGTGCTCGGGGCCCATCAGCAGCGTGCGGAAACCGCGGCGCCCCTTGGGCCCTTCGCTCTGGTAGAGCTGCAGCTCGCTCATGCGCTCCTGATCGAAGAGGATCGCTCCCTTGGTGCCGGTAAGGGTGTAGGCGAGGCCCATCTTGCGGCCGACAGCGACCCGGGATGCCTCAACGTTGCCGATAAGGCCACTATCGAAGCGCAGCAGCGCCTGGGCCTGGTCGTCGTTCTCCACCTCGCCCGTGCCACCGCTGCCGTCGGCGTGAGGGCGACGAGAAATGACCGTCTGAAGCTGACCGAATACCTCGGTGACTCGCTGCCCGGTGAGGTATTCCGCCATGTTGAGGATGTGCGACCCCACGTCGCCCAGCGCTCCGGCCCCTGCTGTCCCGCGCCGGGTTCGCCAGCCATGGGGCAGCTCGGGGTCGCTCAGGTAGTCCTCGTTATGGCGCCCGCGGAAGTGAATCAGCTCGCCGATTTCGCCGCTGGCGACGATTTCCCGGGCCAGTTGGGTAGCCGGGTTGCGGATGTAGTTGAAGCCTACCAAGGTTTTTACCCCGGCCTGTTCGGCGGCTTCGACCATCTCCAGGGCATCAGCGGCTGAGAGCGCCAAAGGCTTCTCTGCGTAGACATGTTTGCCGGCGGCGATGGCGGCCAGTGCCATCTCCTTGTGCAGGTAATTGGGCGAGCAGACGTCTACCACATCGACCTCGGGATCGCTGATCAACGCCTTCCAGTCGCCGGTGGCCCGGGCGAAGCCCAACTCGCGCGCTTTACTGGAGGCCAGCTCGCCATCGACCTCGGCCAGCAGTTCACAGACCGGCTGGGCGGGCAACTGGAAGACGGTGGGGGCGGCCCTGAGGGCGATTGCGTGGGCCTTGCCCATATAGCCGGTGCCGATAAGACCGAACTTCAGCGTCTGCATCCTGACCGCTCTCCTGATAAGTCCGCGGGACGAAACGGGGCCATGAACCACGTAGCGGGTAGCATGGGAAGATCAGTCGACGACCCGAAACCCGGCCTGCTCGGCCAGGGCACGCAGATTGCGATACCCCATGCGGGCATAGGTGAGCGGATGCGCGATCTCGGGGTCCTGTTCGGCCTCCACCACCAGCCAGCCTTGGTAGCCGGCTTCGCGCAGGCGGGTCAGGGTGGGAAGGAAGTCGACGTTACCATCGCCCGGCACGGTGAACAGGCCATCGAGGACAGCATCGAGGAAGCTCTTGTCGCGATTGCGCAGTTCCTCGAGGACCGGATAGCGCACGTCCTTGCAGTGCACGTGCCTGATCCGCGATGCGTAGCGCTGGGCGACGGCGAGAGGATCGCCGTCGGCGCCGCGCAGGTGGCCCAGATCGAGCAGCAGACCCACGCAGTCGCGGGTATTGTCGAGCATGCGCTCCACGTCATGCTGGCTCTCTACCACGGTTCCCAAGTGATGATGATAGGCCAGGTGGATGCCCTGTTCGCCGAGGTAGTCGCCGACCACGTTCAATCCTTCGGTGAGGCGCTGCCAGTCGGCATCGTCCAGGTGCGGCCGCTGCGAGAGGGGAACGCCCCGGTTGCCGTGGATGCAGCGACTCACCTCGCAGAGCACCATCACCTTGGCGCCGCACTGCTTCAGCAGGTCAAGATGACCCTGGACGGCCGCGATCTCCTCCTCGGGGCTGCGCTCGAGCAATCGGGCGGAGTACCAGCCGGAGACCAGCGCCAGGTCGAAGCGATCCAGCACCTCGGAGAGCGCCCCGGGCGTGCGCGGAAACTTGTTGCCGAGCTCGAAACCGGCGAAGCCGGCCTCGCGCCCCTCCTCGAGACACACCTCCAGCGGCGTGTCGGCGCCGAGGCTCGGCAGGTCGTCGTTGGTCCAGGTGAGGGGATTGATCCCCAAGCGTACACGGCTCATCGGCATGCTCCTTGACGAAGCGGCCGGGGCCGCTCGCCATATCCTTTATCGAATGAATCAACGCTGCTGACGCTGCTTGGCCTTGCTGTACCCCGCATACGCCTGGCTGACTTGCTCGCGCTCGGAGATCTCGGGTACCGCCACGTCCCACCAGGCGCCACCCTCGGCGGTGCTGGGCAGGGGATCGGTGTCGAGAGCGATGACATAGGTGCCGTTGGCCTGGCGAGCACGCGCCAGCGCCTGTTCCAGCTCGGCGATGCCGCGTACGTTCTCGGCCAGGCAGCCCAGCGCGCGGGCATGGGCGGCGAAATCGGTCTTGGGCGCCCCTTCCGGCACTGAGCGACAGTCCGCCAGCAGATTGTTGAAGCCGGCACCGCCGGTCGCCTGCTGCAGGCGGTTGATGCAGCCGAAGCCGCGATTGTCGAGCACCACCACGACCAGCTTGTGGCCCAGCATGACAGAGGTGGCGAGTTCCGAGTTGTGCATCAGGTAGCTGCCGTCGCCCACCATGACGAACACCTCGCGCTCGGGCCGGGCCATCTTGACCCCCAGGCCACCGGCGATCTCGTATCCCATGCAGGAGTAGCCGTACTCCACGTGATAGCTGCCGGGGACCGCGCACTGCCACAGCTTGTGCAGCTCCCCGGGAAGCCCGCCGGCGGCGCACACTACCGTGCCATCCTCGCCGGCCTGGCGGTTGACGGCACCGATCACCTGGGCATCGGTGGGTAGGTCGCGACCGTCGTCGGCCGTGGCCCGCGTCACCACTTCCGCCCAATCACGCTTGAGGCTGCCGGCCCGCTCGCGCCAGGCATCGCCGGCACGCCACTCGGCGAGCCCAACATCGAGTGCCGTCAGGCTATCGAGAGCATCGCCGGTCAGCGGCAGAGCACGGTGCTTAAGGCTATCGAAGCGGCCAACGTTCAGGGCCACCAGGGTCAGGTCGTCGCGCTCGAACAGCGCACGCGATCCCGTCGTGAAGTCCTGGAGCCGCGTGCCCACGGCCAGGATGACGTCGGCCTGCTCGGCCAGGCGATTGGCGGCTTCGCTGCCGGTGACGCCGATGGCGCCCACCGCGCAGGGGTGAACCTCGGGCAAGGCCCCCTTGCCGGCCTGGGTCTCGGCCACCGGCACGCCGCGAGTTCGGGCGAAGTCGGCGAGTCGCGTGCAGGCGTCGGCGTAGTGCACCCCACCCCCGGCAATGATCAGCGGACGCTCGGCGCCGGCCAGAGCGGCGATGGCCGCATCCAGCTCGCGGGGATCCGGCTGAGGACGACGAACGCGATGAACCCTCGGTGCGAAGAAGGCCTCGGGATAGTCGTAGGCGAAGGTCTGCACGTCCTGGGGCAGCGCCAGGGTCGCCGGGCCACAGTGTTCGGGGTCGAGCAGCGTGGCGATCGCCTGGGGCAAGCTGGTCAGCAGTTGCTCGGGCCGGGTGATGCGGTCGAAGTAGCGCGACACCGGGCGAAAGCAGTCGTTGACCGTTGTCGTCGGGTCGCCGAAGTGCTCGACCTGCTGCAGCACCGGGTCGGGCTCGCGAGTGGCGAAGGTATCGCCGGGCAGCAACAGCACCGGCAGTCGGTTGGCGTGAGCCAGCGCTGCGGCGGTGACCATGTTGGTCGCCCCCGGCCCGATGGAGCTGGTCGCGGCCATCATGCGTCGTCGCCCATGCGCCTTGGCAAAAGCGATGGCGGCATGGGTCATGGTCTGCTCGTTGTGGGCGCGCAGTGTCGGTAGCGCATCCCGGACGTGATAGAGCGCTTCGCCGAGACCGGCCACGTTGCCATGGCCGAAGATGGCGAAGACACCTGCGAACAGGGGTGTCTCCTGGCCTTCGCTCTCGATACGCTGGGCCGCCAGGTAGCGGACCAGGGCTTGAGCCATGGTCAGACGAACGGTGCTCATGTCAGTGCCTCCTCCCGCTGGGGAGCGGCATGGCGCAGGCGCTGCCACTCCTGGATCAGTTCGGCATAGTTGGCCGCCACCCGCTCGATCAGTTGAGCGTCGTCGATCTCCCCCGCCAACCACTCGCGGCTGGCGGCGGCAAACAGCGTTCGGCCTACGGTGAAGCCCTTGCACTGCGGCTGGCGAGCCGCGGCCACGAAACCGCGCTTCATCTCCTCCATGGGCGCATCCAGTCCCAGCAGCACCACGCCCCGGCAGTGCGGGTCCTGTGCGTCGATGACCCGACCGACCGCCTGCCAGGCGGCGTCCGAGAGCGTCGGCAGTTTCCACCAGTCGGGACGTATCCCCAAGTGGTAGAAGCGCTGCAGGCTACGCGGCAGTGTCCTGTCGTCCACCGGCATGTCGGCCGGAGGGATTACCTCCAGCAGCAGTTCCAGGCCGCTCTCGCAGGCGGCCCGGTAGAGCTGGCGCAGGCGCGCTTCCTGGTCCAGGCGTAGCGCCAGCGGGTCGTCCGGATGGTAAAACACCAGACACTTGATGATGTGCTCGCGCGGCCATTGGCGCAGCCGGCTGCCCAGGTCGTCGCCATGCTGGAAGCGCAGCGGGCGCGAGCCGGGCAGCTCCACCGGACGCCCCAGCCACCAGCCGCGGCCGGTGGCATCGTTGAGCGCATCCTGACCGAAGACATCGTCAACCAGGATCGCCGGCTGGAATATCCCGGCCTGCCGAGCCCCGCTCTCCGCGGCACGTACCAGTAGCCGCTTGAGCTCCGGAATTCGCCGCGGGTCGGCCCTCACTTCGCGAGCCATATCGGTGAGTTGGCGACGATGATCGAAGGCCAGGCCGCACACTTCCGGCCACTCGGTGGGCGAACGGGTGGTGACCCGATGCAGATGGTTGAGGCGCTCGTCCCTGTCGGGGCGCGCCACCGCGTCGCGGCGGGCGAGATAGTCGAACAGCTCCTCCTCGGTGGGCATGGCCGGAGCGCAGCCATGACGCGACACCACCAGAGCGCCGCAGGCATTGGCATAGGTGGCGCTGGTCGCCCAGTCCTCGTCGTACAGCCAGCCCCGCAGCAAGCCGCTCATGAAGGCGTCGCCGGCCCCCAGCACGTTGAGCACCTCCACCGGGACACCCTTGACCAGGATGCCGTGCTCGATGCGATCGGGGATCTCGCCCTCGAAGATCACGCAGCCCTGGGCACCCAGCTTGCACACCAGGGTGGCGTCGCTGATCCTGCGCACCGCACGCAGCGCTGCCAGGGTATCGGTGTTGCCCCCGGCGATGTGGAACTCCTCCTCGGTGCCGACGATGAGATCGAAATCGGGTAGCCAGTGCTGCAGATCGGCAGTGACCTTGGCGTCAGCGACGAAACGCGTCTCGCCGTCGCCAGGGCTGGTCAGGCCCCACAGCACCGGTCGATAGTCGATGTCCAGTACCCGCTTGACGCCGTGTTCGCCGGCCGCATCCAGTGCCTTGCGGCAGGCGCGCCGAGTCGCCTCGGTGGAGAGATGAGTGCCGGTAATGGCCAACGCCCGGGCGCGACCGATGAAGGTCGGGTCGATCTCTTCGCTATCGATGGCCATGTCGGCACAATCGCGACGATAGAAGAGCAGGGGAAACGTCTCGCGATCCTTCAGCGCCAGCAGCACCAGGCCGGTATGGCGCTCCGGGTCGGTCTGCAGCGCCGTGGTATCGACCCCGACGCGCTCGAGCTCCTCGCGCACGAAGTTACCCATCTGCTCGTTGCCGACCCGCGAGAGCATAGCCGACCTCAACCCCAGGCGGGCGGTGCCGTAGGCCACGTTGCCGGAGCTGCCGCCCAGGTACTTGGCGAAACTGGTGACGTCCTCCAGGCGGCTGCCGAGCTGCTGCGCATAGAGGTCGACGGCGACGCGGCCGAGGCAGATCAGGTCCAGCGGCCTGTCGTCGTGTTGGGAATCATGCATGTCGTCTCTCCACGTCGCATGTCGTACGCTCTCCTCGGGGCGAGCCCGAGGCGAGGGAATCAAAGGGCGAAGGCATCCGCGAAACGGCGCAGGGCGAGCTCGTCGTCGCCCGACGCCCAACCTTCGAAACCGACACAACCGCGATAGCCGATATCGCGTAGCGCCTGGGCGATCGCCGGGTAATGGATCTCGCCGGTACCGGGCTCGCAGCGGCCTGGCACGTCAGCCACCTGCACTTCGCCGAGGTAGGGCGCGCAGCGGCGCACCAGCTCGACCAAATTGCCCTCGCCGATCTGCGCGTGGTAGAGGTCCAGCATCATGCGCACTTCCGGCCGATCGACGCTGGCCACCAGCGCCAGCACGTCGCTCGCCCTGGCGAAAGGCACACCCGGGTGATCCACGGCAGTATTCAGGTTCTCCAGCACGAAAGTGACGCCGTGGGCCTGACCCAGGTCCGCCAGACGGTTCAAGGTGTCGCGGGCCTTGAGCCACATGGGCCCGGTGGTCTCGCAGACCGGCTCGACCGGCATGCCACGCTCGTCGAGACCGGTGCCATGAAGGTTCAGCCGGGGAATGCCCAGCTTTCTGGCGACCTCGAGGGACTCCCGTGCCGTGCGCACCATCTCGTCGGCCCCCTCCTCGTCCGCCAGCGTGCCGCGCACGTAGCCTGTCATGGAGGAGAAGGTGGCACCGGTGCGGGCGAGCGCGTCGACGTCATGGCGTGTCCAGTCCCAGATCTCCACCTCGAAGCCGAGCGCATCGATTCGCCGTACCCTCTGCTCCATCGGCAGCTCACGGAACACCATCTCGGCGCAGACCGCCAATGCGAAGGGCGACGCTCTACCCGGCACATCCGTTTTCATCGCGCACTCCTTGACGCTCAATGGTCACCCGCAACGTAGGCCTGCTGGGCATCGCCCGGTAGGGAAGCCGTGTTGCCGCCTCGCTTCGCCTTGCCTTCCTGATCGCTGCGTTGGAATTCGGCGAGCTCCGCATCGAGGCTCTCCATCTCGGCGCCGCCTGCCATCATGTTGAGCACCTCTTCGCGGCTTATCGCCTCCTTGCGGAAGGTGCCCAGGCTGGTGCCTCGCTTGAGCAGGGTGAAGGCATCCGCCACGGGGTAGGCATGGTGCACGTTGTGGGTAATGAAGATGACCGCCAGGCCATCGGCCCGGGCCTTGGCGATGTAGCGCAGCACGACCGACGCCTGCTTGACGCCTAGCGCCGAGGTCGGCTCGTCGAGGATCAGTACCTTGGCGCCGAAGTAGACTGCACGGGCGATGGCCACGCATTGACGCTCACCGCCCGAGAGCGTGCCTACCGGCTGGCCGGGGTCGCGTACGTCGATGCCGATCTTGGCCATCTCCTGCTTGGCGACCCTGTCGGCATGCTTCCAGTCGATGCGCTTGAACGGCCCCCAGCCCACCGTGGGCTCACGCCCCATGAAGAAGTTACGCGTGATCGACATCAGCGGGATCATCGCCAGGTCCTGATAGACGGTGGCGATGCCGGCATCGAGCGCGTAAGCCGGCGACTTGAAACGGACCGGCTTGCCCTCGAGAAGAAGCTCCCCCTCGGTGGGCCGATAGACGCCCGACAGCGTCTTGATCAGCGTCGACTTGCCTGCGCCGTTGTCGCCGAGCAGGCACATGACCTCCCCGGCGTGCACTTCCATCGAAATCTCGCTCAAGGCGATGACGCTGCCGAAATGCTTGCTGACGTTGCGCATTTCGATCGTCGGCGTGTGTTCGCTCATTTCACTTGGCCTCCATCGCCTTCTTACGCATGAAATTGTTGAACAGCACGGCCACCAGCAGCATCGCGCCGAGGAAGACCTGGAACCAGTCGGTATTCACTCCCGTGTAGAAGATGCCCATCTGCACCAGGCCGAAAATGAGCGCCCCCAATGCCGCGCCGATAGCGGAGCCGTAGCCACCGGTGAGCAGCGCACCACCGATCACCACGGCGATGATCGCCTCGAGCTCCTTCAGCAGCCCGCGTATGGTATCGGCCGAGCCGGTATCCATTACCTGCAGGCAGGCGAAGACGGTGGCCGAGAAGGCGGTAAAGATGAACAGCGAGATCTTGACCCGATGCACCGGGACTCCGGAGTTGCGCGCCGCATTGGCATCACCGCCGCTGGCGAAGATCCAGTTGCCGTAGGGGGTGCAGAGCAGGACCCAGGTCGCCACGGCGGTCAATCCCAGCCACCAGACGATGGAGATCGGGATGCCGGTGACCACCGGATTGCCGGCGAAATTGGTGGAAATCCAGCCCTGCGCCGCCATCCAACCGAACAGTCCGGTCGCGACCTCGCCCGAGAACAGGACGGCCATCCAGTCGCCGGGGATATGCTGATGAATGCCGCCGATCTGGGTGCGCCCCGTCAGCAGACGGCTGATACCGATGGCCAAACCGCGCAGGATGAACAGGAAGCCCAGCGTGACGATGAAGGACGGCAACCCGGTCCGGTTGACCAGGTAGCCATTGGTTGCGCCCACCAGCGCCGCACAGGAGAAGGCCAGCAGAATCGCCGCCCACAATGGCCAGCCGTATTGCACGACGGGGATGGCGATCAGGATACCGGCCAGCCCGATCATCGAGCCGATGGAGAGGTCGAATTCACCACCAATCATCAGCAGTGCGGCGGCGGTGGCGATGATGCCCAACTGTGCCGCCACCTCGAGGAAGTTGAGGGCGCCGGACGGCGTGAACATGCCGGTCCCCCTGGCGACGACGAGAAAGAACGCCAGGACCAGGATGGTACCGGCCAGCGCGCCAAGCTCGGGGCGGCTCAACGCCTTCTTCCAGAACGGGATCCTCCGTAGGCGCTCATCCTGCGGTACCAGCGCCGTGTCGGCGGGTTGGGGGGATGCGTTGGACTTCATGGTCGACTCCCACGGCCCGGCCGCTGCCGGGCCAATGCAGTTGCGTTGCGGTCAGCGAATTCCCTGCTTGCTCAGCTCGACCACCTGGCTGGCATTCTCCTGGGTCACGAAGCCAGGGCCTGTCGGCACGTCCCCGGCCGGCAGCATGCCGTTCTTGACGAACTGATCGAGAAATATCACCGGCAAATAGCCCTGCAGGTACTGCTGCTGGTCGATGGCAAAATCCAGCTCGCCCTGCTCCAGCGCCTCGAGCGTGCTGGGAGAAAGGTCGAACGTGCCCAGGGTGAACATGTCCGTAGCCCCCTGTTCGCGCATGGCACGGACCAGCGGCTCGGCAGCCAGCGTCCCCAGGGTCAGGATGGCGTCGATATCGTCGTGCTGGTTGAGATAGGCCACGATGGCGTTGCGGATCTCGACAGGGTCGTGGGAGGTGGCCAACTGCTCGGCATTGCCGTCGAAGCCTTCGCTAAACCCGTCACAGCGGCGATCGAGCCCCTGATTGCCCTGCTCGTGGTTGACGCAAAGCCCCTTCTCCGCGCCCATTTCCCGCATGCGTTCGGCGGCCTGCTTGCCCGCCTCGTACTCGCTCTGCCCGATATGCAGGCGGGTTCCGTACTGGCTCGCCACGTCCCCACCGGAATTGATAGTGATCACCGGAATGTTGTTGTCGGCGGCTTTCTGGACGACACCGCCCAGGGCATCCTCATCGGTAAAGGAAACGATCAGGCCATCCGGGTCCGACGCGACGGCGGCGTCGATGAGCTGCTGCATCTGGGCCATGTCGAAGGTGGAGGGAGCACGATACTCCAGTGTCGCGCCCACCAGTTCGGCGGCATCTTCGGCTCCGTTCTTGACCACGGACCAGAACGGATCAGAGGGGACGCCGTGGGTCACCATGATGAAGCGGGAACTCTCCTGGGCCTGGGCCGACCCCGCCATGAGAGCCGCTGCCACGGTCGAGGCGAGCAGGCAGTGAGTGAGACGTGCCATGGGTGGTTTCCTCTTGTCGTTGTCGTTGTCGTTGTCTTTTGCCTATCGCTAGCGATGGGCGTAATGAAATATAGGTTCCATGATTAAATTTTAACAAACCATTTATTCTATACTTTGGTATAAATGGAATATTTATTCCAAAACACTAGACTGCGATCAACGGCTCGATACAGAGCTGCCAACGCAAGCGGGCGAGGCAGGCCATCACATGAACCAGACACCTCAGGACTTCAACGAATTGGAAGCAAGAATCACGGAGGAGTACGCCACCCTGAGCCGCCGTCTGCAGCAGACGGCTCGCTTCCTGCTCGATCACCCCCAGGAAGTGGCCTTTGCCACCGTCGCCAAATTGTCCGAGCAGGCGGGCGTTACCCCATCCACTCTGATCCGTTTCGCCAATTCGTTCGGCTTCAAAGGCTTCTCGGAGATGCAGCAGCTGTTCCGCTCGCGCCTGGTGGACGAGCTGCCCAACTACACCGAGCGCATTCGCGCCGTACGCAGCGCCACGGGAGAAACGCCCGACAGCACACAGTTGCTGTGGGAGTTCGCCGAGGCCAACCGTGACGTGCTCGACCAGTTGCCGGCGCGCATCGACCCGCAGAACCTGGAGCGCGCCCTCGACCTGCTCGAGCAGGCCGAGATCGTGCACGTGCTTGGCACCCGCCGCAGCTTCGTGGTGGCGAGCTATGCCGCCTATGCGTTCCACCATATCGAGAAGCGGGCCTTCCTGATCAACGGCCTCGGCGGCATGCAGGGTGAGCAGGTCAAGGCCATCGGCGCGCGCGATGCCCTGCTGGTGGTGAGTTTTTCGCCCTACGCCGAAGAGAGCCGGCAGGCGGCCGACGAAGCTCGGCAGCGCGGTATTCCCCTGGTGGTGATCACCGACTCGAGCTTGAGCCCGCTGGCGCGGATAGCCGATGTCGCCCTGATCGTCCACGAGGCCGAAGTGAAGAGCTTCCGCGGTCTGACCGCCTCACTGTGCCTGACCCAGACCCTGGCGATCGCCCTGGGGGTTCGTCAGGAAAAGGCGCGAGATCGCTCCGCGAGCGACAGCGACATCGAGCGCGCCTGAACGGCATCGCGACCATTGCCGAACGAGATAGAGAGGAACCCATCATGAAGCTCGCCCTGATCGGCGCCGGACGCATCGGCAAGGTCCACGCCCAAGCCATCGACCGGCATCCCGATGTGACACTCGCCGCCGTGGCCGATTACCACAGCGAGGCCGCCGAGGCGTTGGCCTCGACCTACGGCTGCCGTGTGCTGAGTACCGATGCGGTATTCGAGACCCGGGATATCGATGCCGTGCTGATCGCCTCCAGTACGCCCACCCATGCCGACTACCTGGAGCGCGCGGCGCGTGCCGGCAAGGCGATACTATGCGAAAAGCCCATCGCTCTCGACCTGACGCGCACCCGCGAGGCGCTCCAGGTGCTGCAGGCGCATCCGGTAACCTGCGCCCTAGGGTTCAACCGCCGGCACGATCCGCAATTCGTCGCCCTGAAGCGGGCTGTGAGCGAGGATCGAATCGGCAGACTCGAGATGCTGACCATCATCAGCCGTGACCCGGCGCCGCCTCCCGCCGAGTATATCGGCGCCTCGGGCGGGCTGTTCCGCGACATGATGATCCACGACTTCGACATGGCCCGTTGGCTGCTCGACGAGCCGATCGCCCACGTCCACGCCGAGGGTAGTTGCCTGATCGACCCCGCCATCGGCGAGGCCGGCGACATCGACACCGCCATGGTCACCCTGACCACCGGCAGTGGGCGCCTCTGCCATATCGGCAACTCGCGCCGCGCCTGCTACGGCTACGACCAGCGCATAGAGGCTTTCGGCAGTGCCGGCATGCTGCAGGCCCAGAACGAGAGCGAGACACGGCTGCGCTTTACCGGGGAATCCGGCCAGATGGAAGAGAAGCCCAAGTGGTTCTTCCTTGAGCGCTATGCCGAAGCCTACCGTCGAGAAATCGACGATTTCGTGAACGCTTGGCGGGAACAGCGTGCCCCGCTGGCCGGCGCCCGGGATGGCCTCGAGGCACTGCGCCTGGCCGAGGCCGCCGAACGCTCGCTGCGCGAGGGACGACGTATCGCGCTGGCTTCCATTCACTGATAGCGACAGGAGGGATCATGGCAACGCTACTGGTACGCCCACAGCCACCCGATGCTCAGGGCACCGTGCTGGAGGTCACCCCCGAATCCGCCGGCTGGGAATACGTCGGTTTCCGCGTTCATCGACTGACCGGTGGACAGCGAATCGAAGCCAGCACCGGGGAGCGCGAGCATTGCCTGGTGCTGCTCTCCGGCCGCGCCAACATCAGCAGCGGCGAGCACCGCTGGGAGAACATCGGCGCACGCATGGATGTCTTCGAGAAGCGCCCGCCCCATGCCGTCTATCTTCCCGACGGGACGAGCTATAGCGTCGAGGCCGTCACCGACCTCGAGCTGGCGGTGTGCAGCGCGCCCGGCCATGGTAACCACGAACCACGCCTGATCGTCCCCGAACGGATCAAGCGCAGCACGCGCGGAAGCGGCACCAACACGCGCCACATCCAGGACATCCTCCCGGAAACCGAGCCGGCGGACAGTCTGCTGGTGGTAGAGGTCTACACTCCCGCCGGTAACTGGTCCAGCTACCCGCCGCACAAGCACGACGAGGATAATCTGCCGGACGAGTCATACCTGGAGGAGACCTACTACCACCGTATCGATCCCCCTCAGGGTTTCGCCTTTCAGCGCGTCTATACCGACGATCGAAGCCTGGACGAAACCATGGCGGTGGAGGACGGCTGCTGCGTCATGGTGCCGCGCGGCTACCATCCCGTGGGTGCCGCCCACGGCTACGAGCTCTATTACCTGAATGTAATGGCGGGCCCCAAGCGCAAATGGAAATTCAAGAATGACCCGGCCCACGAGTGGATCGCCAAGCAATGAACCGTTAGCCGCTCCACCTGCTCGACCTTGCCGTCTCTTCGCCCCGCCTAGGCGGGGATTTTTTTGTTGCCGCGTTTTTTCTTGGACAACAGAAACCGGAGCGCCTCGGCGCTCCGGTTGTCATTCTGCCAACTTGGAACTCGCTCGAATTCAGGCCGCTTCGCGCTTGGCGTCGCTGGCGGCCTGCATCGCCAGGGCGGTATCGAGCATGCGGTTGGAGAAGCCCCACTCGTTGTCGTACCAAGCCATCACCTTGACCAGGCGACCGTTCACCCGGGTGTGGTTGGCGTCGAAGGTGGAGGAGTTGGCGTCGTGGTTGAAGTCGATCGACACCAGCGGCTGGGCATTGACTGCCAGCACAGGGGAGGCTGCGGCGGCCTTGGCAACGATCTGGTTGATCTCTTCCTTGGAGGTGTCGCGGCCGGCGGTGAAGACCAGATCCACCAACGAGACGTTGATCACCGGCACACGCACCGCCAGGCCGTCGAACTTGCCGGCCAGCTCCGGCAGCACCAGGCCCACCGCGGCGGCAGCGCCGGTCTTGGTCGGGATCATGGAGTGCGTGGCGCTACGCGCCCGGTAGGGGTCCGAGTGGTAGACGTCCGACAGGTTCTGATCGTTGGTATAGGCGTGCACCGTGGTCATCAGGCCGTTCTCGATGCCCACCGTGTCGTTGAGCGCCTTGGCCACGGGGGCCAGGCAGTTGGTGGTGCAGGAGGCGTTGGAGACCACCTTGTGCTCGGGCTTGAGCACGTCCTCGTTGACGCCGTAGACCACGGTGGCATCGGCGTCCGGGCTCGGCGCGGAGATGAGCACGCGCTTCGCTCCCGCTTCGAGGTGCTTGGCGGCGGCATCGCGCTTGGTGAAAAGCCCTGTGCACTCCATTACCAGGTCGACGCCCAGCTTCTGCCACGGCAGCGCAGCCGGGTCGCGCTGGGAGAGGATGGCGATGCGATCGCCGTCCACGCTGAGGCTCTCCTCGTCGTGCTCCACCTTGAACGGAAAGTGGCCATGCACGGTGTCGTGGCGCAGCAAGTGTGCGTTGAGGGCGGGGTCACCCAGGTCGTTGATGGCCACCACCTCCACTCGATTGCGGTAGCCATTCTCGTACAGAGCACGCAGCACGTTACGACCGATGCGACCGAAGCCGTTGATAGCAATCTTGAGCGTCATGTCCTCTCTCCTCCAGAGCGTCTCTGTAGCTTTCAGGGTAGGGGGTATAGAGCCGGTGGGCAGAGATCGGGCATCGGTAATGCCGGCTGGGTAGCCTGCGGCTCCTGTCAGTATGCCCCTCAATGTGACGCAAACCCGTCAAGGACTCAAGATTTTTTTGGTAACTTTACGACATAATAGGTTGGATGAATCGATACACTTGAATCGATTCCGATCGCAGATTCTTTTTGCAGCCTAGCGAAACCCCCAAGCCAGGCAAGCCCACAGAAGGAAAGCTCTCGCCAAGACAGGATGTAGTAAACTTACCGCATAACCGCTATTGTTGTAGTCCTACGACATCCCCTTCCTTCAGGAGGCGCCTCGACATGCCGAAGCCACCGCCGCACGTTCCCATCCGCCGCACCAAGATCGTCGCCACCCTGGGCCCGGCCAGCGACCGCGAGGGCGTGCTGGAGGTAATGCTGCGTACCGGCGTCGACGTGGTGCGGCTCAACTTCTCCCACGGCAGCGCCGCCGACCACCGCCGCCGGCTGA
>NZ_JAAQTO010000059.1 GCF_011742165.1 Billgrantia bachuensis
CTTGAACTCGGCCGAATACTTGGCCATGCAAAACCCCCTACGGTTGGATCAGTGTCCAACTTTCGGGGGTCAGTTCAGAATGACGGGCCCTTCGCGTTACCGAGACTCGTTGTCAGAAAAATCAATCCACATTCAGCCCGGCCCCCTGCAGCCATTGTGCCAACGCCTTGGCGTGCGGTCCCAATTCGACATTGAGCGTCGAGAATTCCCGGCGTAGCGGATAATGTGCCCGGCAGGCATCGAAACCCTTGGCCATGCCGAGCCGGCGGCTCTCGCGCTGCAGGCTGTCGTGATCACGGCGTACGTCGTATACCGTGCGCAGGCACAGCCGCAACGCCTCATCCGGCGTCAGCCCGCCCTGCAGTGCCAGCCGCGACACGGGCGGATCCGGCAGCAGGTCGGTCAGGGCGAGCCGCGTCGGCAGCCCCAGGTCACGCGAAAGAGCCGTATAGATCTGATGGGTGCCGCGCAGCTTGCCATCGAGGCTATGGCCGGCGATGTGTGGGGTAGCCAGCGAGGCTAGATCGCGCAGGGCCGGATCGATGCCCGGCTCCCCTTCCCAGACATCCAGCACGGCACTGATATCGCCCTGCCCCGATAGACGCTGACGCAACGCAGCACCGTCAATGCAGTCGCCGCGTCCGGCGTTGAGCACTAACGTGCCGGGAGCCAGTTCGGCGATGCGCTGGGCGTCGAGCAGGTGAAGGGTCGCATGCGGGCCTTCACGTACCAGTGGGGTGTGCAGGCACAGCACGTCACACTCGCCGATCAGCGTCTCCAGATCGGAGAAACCGTCGCTGCCCTCACGCTGTGCGCGGGGCGGGTCACAGACCAGGCATTCGAGGCCCATGGCAGCAAGGCGAGTGCGCAGCCGTCCACCCACGTTGCCCACACCGACGATGCCGATGCGGCGCTCGGCGAGTCGCCAGTCCTGGCACTCGGCCAGGGTGAGCAGGCTGCCCAGCACGTAGTCGACCACTGCTTCGGCGTTGCAGCCCGGCGCACTGGCAAACGCAATGCCGTGACGCGCCAGGGCTGCCTGGTCGACGTGGTCGGTGCCGATGGTGCAGGTTCCGACGAAGCGCAGCCGGGCACCTTGCGCCTTGGCCGCGTCGATGGTCGCCGCATCGAGCCGAGTGATGGAGCGGATCACCAGCGCATCGACATTGCGCAGGGCCGCGGCGTCGATCTCACGTCCCGGCAGCCTCACCAGTTCGCCCAGCGGGCCGAAGCAGGCCTCCGCGCCGGGTACGTTGGCATCGACGAGAATCCTCACGTTTTCTCTCCTTGAGGTGGCAGTGGCAAAGGCAGCTGGCGTGGCTTGTGCCGGCGGCGTTAAGCCTTACAATACCGCACGAACCCTTTGCGCTTCCTCCCGGTAGCGCCTCAATGTTGGTGGAGCCTCCGTGATCGTCCGCTGGGAAAGTGAACATGACTACGTACTGGTGCACATTCATCAGGACATGTTCGGTGACTGGATATTCAGCCGCGCCTGGGGGCAGATCGGCACCCAGTTCGGCGGGCTCAAGCACATGCTGGCCGACGATCACGATCAGGCGATGATGTGGCTGTCCGACGAGACCACCATCCAATCGTCGCGTGGCCTGCGCAAGGTGCTCGAAGTGGAAGCCGAGAGCGCCGAGGGCCGGGCCGCAGTACGCCAGCTCTCGCTGCTGGATTCGCTATAGGACTGCCTCAATTATTGATCTTCCTGTATGGCCTCGCTGGCATCGATCCAGTATTGCAGCAGACCCAGCAATTCCTCGCTCACTCCCTCAACCTGTCGGGCATGCTGCTTCACTTGCTCGTCGTCCTCATGCACCTTGAGTTGCAACGCCTCCTCGGCAAGCCGGTCGTAGACGGCGCAGAGCGCGGCGATCCGCGCCGTGTGCTCACCCCCTCTGACCGGTGATTCATCGAGAGCGGAGAGCCACTGCTCCAGTCGGCTCTTGCGACAACTCACCGTCGGCGGGTCGGCCAACTCACCTTTCAAGTAGTGCAGCAGGCCGGCAGCACAGGCGCGATGATCGACCATGGCATAAATGGCTTGCAACTCTTCCGGCCGGGCACGCTGACGCTGACGCCAGGCCGGATCGGGGCGCCACGACTCGAGCCATCCCGGAATCGCCTTCGCGGGCATGGGTCGGGCGATGGCGTAGCCTTGTCCCAACTGATAGCCCATCGCCAGTAGCATGCGCCCATGCAGCAGCGTTTCCACCCCTTCGGCAATGATGCCCCGGCGGAACGCGACGGCCAGTCCAAGTACGCCTTCGAGTATCGTCAGGTCCTCCGGGTCATCGAGCATGTCGCGTACGAAACTGCGGTCGATCTTCAGCACGCTGGCGGGGAAATGGCGCAGGTAAGTCAGCGAGGAGTAACCGGTGCCGAAGTCGTCCAGCGCGAACTCGACGCCAAACGCGCGACATGCCTTCATCACGGATGCCACATGAGCGACATCTTCCAGTGCGTTGGTCTCGAGCACTTCGAGCATGAGATCCCCATGCTTCACACTCGGATGGCGCGCGATCTCGGCGCGCAGCCGCTCGACGAAGTCGCCCTGCTGGAGGTGAATGGCATCGATGTTGACACTGACCGGCAGTCGGATGCCGACATTGGCCCAAGCCTCGAACTGACCCAATGCCTGGTTCAGTACCCATTCGCCCAGGTCGATGGCCAGGGGATGTTGCTGGATGACCGGCAGGAAGGAGGCTGGGGCCAGAAGCCCTCGCTCGGGATGTTGCCAGCGAATCAGCGCCTCGACACCGACGACCTCGCCGGTGGACATGTTGACCTTGGGTTGGTAGTAGAGCACGAACTCGTCATTGGCCAGGGCCTCACGCACGCGCTCGACGCTTTCATGGTGCCCGCGCACTGCGCGGTCGTGTTCGGCATCGAAGATATGAAAGCGGTTCTTGCCCGCCTGCTTGGCCTGATACATGGCCTGATCCGCCTGGCGAATCAGTTGCTCGGGCTCGATCTCGTCGTCGGGAGAAAAATGCACCACGCCGATGCTGCCCGACACGTAAAGGTAGGTCCCCTCGATCTCGATTGGCTCGGCGATGCGGCGCAACAGACGGGTGATGAGGACGCTCACGGTAGCCACATCGTTCTGTTCCGGCAATACGATGATGAACTCGTCCCCCCCGAGGCGGGCCACCGTATCGGCCTCACGCAGGGCCGACGTCAGACGCTCGGCAATTACCACCAGTACCCTGTCGCCGAAGTCATGCCCCAGACGATCGTTGATCTCCTTGAAGCCGTCCAGGTCGATGTAGGCCAACGACACCTTGCAGCCGCTGCGCCGTGCGGCCAACATGGCCTGGCGCAGCCTGTCGGCCAGCAGGATCCTGTTTGGCAGCTCGGTCAGGCTATCGAAGAACGCCATGCTCTGGAGCTGGCGCTCATGCTCCTTCTGCCGGCTGATATCGGTGAACACGGCCACGAAGTGCGAAACCTGGCCCTGCCTGTCGCAGACCTTCGAAATGGTGAGCAATTCGGGGTAGGTCTGACCGTTCTTGCGCCGATTCCAGAGCTCACCCTCCCAGGCCCCCTTTTCCAGCAGTTCCTTCCACAGCGCCTGGTAGAAGCTCTCCTCCTGTTGGCCCGACTGCAGCAAACGCGGGTTCTTGCCCAGGACTTCATCGCGACGGTAACCGGTAATCCGCGTGAAGGCTTCGTTGACTTCAAGGATATCGCCCTTGGCATCGGTAATGACGATACCCTCTCGCGCATGCCGGAACACACTGGCAGCGAGTTCGAGCTCTGACGTCTTGCTGGCAACCACCTGACGCAGCCTGACGTTCCAGACCACGATCAGGGCGACCAGCAGCGCTAGACCTGCCCCGTAAGGCCAATAGCCACGCCAGTCGAACCCGGCTCCGGGTAGCTCGACGCCGACCCACTTCTTGTGCAGCCGCTCGAGCGTACCGCTGCTGCGTGCATGCTCGATTCCCTTGTTCAGAATCGACTGCAGCAGGTGGTTTCCTTCCGCCACCGCCATGGCGTTGCGCCCCACGTATAGCGGCTCGCCGACTCGCTTCATTAGCTGATGGTGGCCACTACTGTAGAGGTAGTAGAGAACGATCTGCTCGTCGCCCACCATGGCGTCGGCATTGCCTTCCATCACGGCTCGCGCCGCGCTGGCAAAATCGTCGGTCTGGACCAGCTCGATCTCGATATCCAACGACGCCAGGTACTCCTTGGCATAGTCGCCGCGCTGCGTCGCGACACGCTTGCCATCGAGATCCGATACCCGCGCAATGTCAGGGCGTTTCGCGGCAACGAAGATGGCGGCGGGTACCTCGAACACTGTCTGTGTGAAATCGAACTGGCGATCGCGAGTTTCGCTATAGAAGAAACTCGTCAGGACATGGGCGTCACCGCTCAGCACGCGCTCCTGAGCCTGGTGGAAGACGGTGTCGGTCAACTGCGCGTGGAAGCCGGCCTCGGTGGCAATCCATTGAGCCAGCTCCACCATGATGCCATGACGCTCCTCGTTGTCATCGAGGAATTCGAACGGAGGATAGCGGCTCTGGCTGACGAAAACGATGGGTTCGTTCTGCTCCAGGAAGTAACGCTCTTCTTCGGTCAGCGGTATTCCACCTGGCTCCACAGCACTCTGCACCGTATCCGCGAGTGCCAGCAGTAACGTACAGCCCAGGGCAATGTACTGCCACCGCCGTCTTTGCGGTGCACTCATTTCCACCCCCTGTGCTTTCGAATCCATGCTTCAAGATTGTTGCCAAGCCGAGGAGTTCAAACCACCTCGAAGCTCAGTAGTGGCTGACGTTGGATCAATGTACCCGGCTCAGCCGAGATAGCGCCGTCCCGAGGGTCGCTGGTTTGTCCGCTCCCTCTCATCCCGTGCTTGTCCATGCGGCTCGAACTGCGCTCCCAGCCGCCGCCAGGCGGCTTCGTCGAGCCAGTGGCGCTCGGCCAGCCACGCCGCCAGCCGCGGCGGCTCGAAGCCCATGTCGAGTTCATCACCCGCTGCGTCCACCAGCACCGGAATACGCGCGCCGTAGCGCGCCATCAATGCCTCGTCCTCGCTGATCTCGATCTTCTCCAGTCGATATTCGCCATAATGCAGCGCGGACAGCATGGCCTCGAGCCGTTCGCACAGGTGGCAGCCCAGGGTGGTGTACAGCGTCAAGCGATTCATGCGGCCTCTCCTGAGCAAACCAGTGCAGAGTGAATATCGGCACAGTGCCGCAGAAATGAAGAGCAGAGAGAGATTTCACGTCGCTTCACGATGGCGAATCCGGAATACATGATGAATGTCGGGACGGCGTTGGAAGTCAGGATCGAAGGTACGCGCCGAGATGTCCTCCACCGTGAAGCGTTCAGCCAGGCCCTCATCGAGCTGAAAGCGGCGCTGATTGTTGGAGAACACCAAGGTTCCACCCGGTGCCAGACGCGCCATGGCAAGCGTCACCAGGCGTACGTGGTCACGCTGCACATCCAGGGTGCCCTCCATCTTCTTCGAGTTGGAGAAGGTCGGCGGGTCGAGGAAGATCAGGTCGAACTGCGCCTTGGCGGTTTCCAGCCAGCGCAGGCAGTCGTCGCGCACCACGCGATGACGCGCCGGATCGAGTCCATTGAGAGCGAAGTTGTCCCGCGCCCACTCCAGATAGGTATTGGAGAGATCCACGCTGACGCTGTCGCAGGCGCCGCCCGCCTCCTCGGTGCCGAGCGCCGCCTGCACCGTGGCCGCAGCGGTGTAGCAGAACAGGTTGAGAAAACGTTTGCCCGCTGCCATTTCGCCCAGCATGCGTCGCACCGGGCGGTGATCGAGGAACAATCCGGTATCGAGGTAATCGCGCAGGTTGACCCACAGCCGGGCTCTGCCTTCGCGCACCTGGAAGCGCTCTCCGCTACTGGCCTGCTTGCGGTACTGGGCCTTGCCGCTCTGCTTTTCGCGACGCTTGATCACTACCTGGCCGGGGTCGACGTCGAGAACCTCGGGGATCACCTGCAGCGCATCGAACAGGCGCTTCTGCGCCTGGCCAGCATTCACCGAGCGCGGCGGCACGTACTCCTGCACGTGGACTCGACCGTCATAGACATCCACCGCCAGGGCATATTCGGGCATATCGGCGTCATAGAGCCGATAGCAGGTTTCACCCGACTGCTTGAGCCATTTTCTGAGCCGCTTGCGGTTCTTCTCCAGACGGTTGGCGAACATCTGCGCGCCCTCGCTGCGCGACGCAGCGCTGGCGCCGGCAGCCTCCCCCTCGTGCCTCTCGGCGGGCACGTCGAGCAGCAGCAGCTTGGCCTCCAGCGGGCCGTTCTTCAGCGAATACTGCTTGTCGGCACGCAGCCCGATACGGTGGCCAAGGTCGGGGTTGGCGGTAAACACCGCCAAACGCCAGCCGGGAAAGGCTTGCCGCACACCCTTGCCCAAATCCCGGTAGAGCGTCACCAGCTCGGGCAGCTCACCTAGCCGTTCACCGTAAGGCGGGTTGGTAATGACCAGCCCCCGCATCTCCTCGCCCAGTTCGGCGGGTCGGTTCAATTGAGTGAGCGAAGCGCCGGTGAACTCGATCAGTGCGGGAATCCCGGCACGCATGGCATTGGATTTTGCCGCCGCCAGCGCAGGGGGGCTCTCATCGAAACCGAAGAAGCGGTTGCGACAGCGCTTGCGGCCGATGCTGGCGCGCGCTTCTGCCTCGCGCTTGAGTTCGGCCCACACTGCCTCGTCGTGCTGCGCCCAGCCGTGAAAGCCGAAGCGTACCCGGCCCAGGTTGGGCGCCATGTCGGCGGCCATCAGCGCCGCCTCGATCAGCAGGGTACCGGCACCGCACAGTGGATCGACCAGCGGTGCGCCATCGCGCAGGCGTTGCGCCCAGCCGGCGCGGATCAATAGCGCCGCGGCCAGGTTCTCCTTGAGCGGGGCATGGCCGACATCGCGTCGATAGCCACGCCGGTGCAGGCTGTCACCGGAGAGGTCCACGCCCAGCGTCAGCCGGCCCCGGTGGAGATGGGCGTAGAGACGCAGGTCGGGGTGTTGCAGATCGACGCCGGGGCGCGGCAGGCCGCGCGCCTGCAGGGCGTCGACCACGCCATCCTTGACGGTCTGGGCACCGAAGCGAGTGTGGCGAATCTGCTCGCTGCGCCCGTGGAAGTCCACCGCCAGGGTGGCACCGGAGCGCAGGTGGCTGGGCCAGTCGACGCCGAACACCGCTCGATGCAGCTCCTCGGGACGCTCGACGCCCTCCTCGCGCAGCAGGCACAGCACGATACGATTGGCCAGCCGCGACCACAGGCAGGCGCGATAGGCGATCTCGAGATCGGCCTGGAAGTGAACGCCGGCCACCGTCGTCTTGTGCGGCTCGGCACCGAGCGAACGCAATTCGTCGGCGAGCAGCTCTTCCAGCCCCTTGGGACAGGTGGCCAGGAAAGGCCGTATTTCACGTTGGGATGACTCTTTCATGAAGCGTTCCCGCCCCCTTCGGCCGGGCAATATTCCTTTCGTTACAAAATTGTCTCGGTCTTATGACGAAACATAGGTCGACAATGGCCCCCATGATGGGCTAAGAGTAGTCATGGTAGCTACTGTAAAGACGCATGCGTTTACTTGGCGGGTCTAGACTGGACTCGCATGACCTCGCTCTGCCGTCGTTAAAAGGATGCAATAACGGCTAAGCGATCGGTAGAACGCCGGGGCGTGCATGTCGTACGTCCCAAATTGGTACCTTGACAAGAGGTCATCCGATGAAAAGACAGAAACGTGATCGCTTCCAACGCGCCTATCTCCATGGCTACAAGGCCGGTATTTCCGGGCGCTCCCGCGACGACTGTCCCAGTCAGGATGTCAACATACGAGAATATTGGATGAGTGGTTGGCGTGAAGGCCGAGGAGACCAGTGGGCCGGCATGACCGGCGTCTCCGGGATTCACAAGAACCCGATGGTAATGTAGCGACTTTCCCACCAACCGATCGTCCCTTTGTCACCGCCAGTGTGGCAAGGAATGAGCTAAGCCCGCGCCTTGCGCGGGCTTTCTAGTTGCACGGCACGAACCATCCGCTCCCTCCGCCCTGCTACCCCTGTGCTCCGGCCGCCTTGATGGCCCGGGCACACTCTCCGACCAGACTCGGCCCACGATAGATGAAACCCGAATAGAGCTGCACCAGGTCGGCACCGGCCTCGACCTTGGCCAGCGCCGCCGCACCGCTGTCGATGCCGCCCACCCCGATGATCGGCAGAGCGGGCAGATGGTGGCGCAGTTCACGAAGCACACGATTGGAGGGCTCGAAGACTGGACACCCCGAGAGACCGCCCTGCTCGTCGGCATGAGGCACACCGGCAACCGACTCTCGCGATACCGTGGTGTTGGTGGCGATCACTGCATCGATCTCGCTCCTGGCGATGCTCTCGGCCACCAGCCCCACCTCTTCAGTGCTCATGTCGGGAGCGATCTTGACCGCCAGCGGTACCCGCCGGCCAGCGGCCTGGTCCAGCCGAGTGCCCGCCTCGCGTAGGCTGCTCAACAAGGCGTCGAGGTGTTCGCCGAACTGCAGGTTGCGCAGCCCCGGCGTATTGGGCGAGGAGATGTTCACGGTCACGTAGTCGGCATGGGAATGGACCTTCTCCAGACAGATAAGGTAATCGTCCACGGCACGCTCCACCGGCGTGGTGAGGTTCTTGCCGATGTTGATGCCGATCACGCCGTCGAAACGAGCAGCCTTGACCCGCGCCACCAGATGATCGACGCCGGCGTTATTGAAGCCCATGCGATTGATGATCGCGCCATGCTCCGGCAAGCGGAACAGACGCGGCTTGGGGTTGCCTTCCTGAGGCTTGGGCGTGACGGTACCGACCTCGACGAAGCCGAAGCCGAGTGCACCCAGCGCATCGAGATGGTCGCCATTCTTGTCCAGTCCCGCTGCCAGCCCTACCCGGTTGGGAAACCGCAGCCCCATCAGCTGCACCGGATCGTCGACGCGTGTCCCCGCCACCAGCCCCGTCAGCTTCATGCGATGAGCTAGATCCAGGGCAGTGAGCGCATGACCGTGGGCAGTTTCAGCGTCGAAGCGAAACAGGATCGAACGGGCAAGCGCGTACATGGCATCTCCTGGCAGTCGGCGATTGGTGGCTGGCGAGTGGCGCGGCGGGCGGATTATAGCAGCGCCGCAGGCCCAAGACGACGCACCCCGCCATGAGGACGGGGTGCGTCACTACGCCGACGGGAGAGACCGGTCTCGCTCAGGCCTCGCCGTTGCTCTCGGCCAGGTCGACCAGTTCGCGCACCGCCACGGCAAACAGCGGGAAGCTCGCCTGACTGCCGCCCCGAACCTCGGCGATCAGGCGGCACCAGCGTTCGTGCAGCGAAGCATGCATGGTCAGCCAGTTGTCGACTCGCTCGTCCGGCTCGCGTCCATCCTCGGTCTTGAGCACGCTGGTGGTAAGTGCCAGCTGTTGGCGATCGATGTCGTCGCGGAAGGTCTCGCGAGCCTGGGCCTGCCAGCTGTCGCGCACGTCGAGGTTGCTCACCTGCTGGATCATCCAGGGCAGCTCGAGTCGATCGCCGATTTCGAAGAAGACCTCGGCCACACGCTGCGGCTTCTCGTCGGTCTGGCGTGCCGCCTGGATGATCCCGAGTGCACCGTAGAGACTGCCCGACGCGGCCACCGTGGCAGCCAGTTCCTCGGGCACGCCGGCCTCGAGCAGCTCACCGCGCTTCTGCTCCCAACGGCTGTGCTCCTCGCCGCGCAGCAGTTCGCCGATCCCCTCCTGCAGTTGGGCCACGCGTGGCGCGAAGTATTCGATGGCATCGCGCGTGGAGAGGCCCAGCCGTTGGCGCAGGAACCAGCGGGTGGTGCGCCGGATCAGCCGCATCAGGTCGAGCATCATCGAATGCTGGACTTCGCTTGGCACCTGGTTGTCCAGTGCTTCGATGCGCTCCCACAGGTCGGAAAGCTGGAAGCTGTCGCGGGCGATGATATAGGCACGAGCGACATCGGCAGGGCTGGCCCCGGTGGAGTCGATGAGGCGGCGCACGAAGACGATGCCCATGTGATCGACCAGATCGTTGGCCACCTGTGTGGTGACGATCTCGCGCTTGAGGCGGTGAGCGTACATCTCGTCGTGGAAGCGCTCGACCAGGATGCCCGGAAAGATCCGCTCGACGTATTGCTGGATATAGGGATCGTCGGGCACGTCGGAGGCCAGCACGTCGCCCTTGAGCACGCTCTTGGCGTAGGAGATCAGCACCGAGAGTTCCGGATGGGTCATACCCTGCTCGGCGTTGGCACGCTCCTGCAGCTCCTCGTCGGAGGGCAGGAACTCGAGCTCTCGATCGAGCTGGCCGGCGGCTTCCAGCTCGCCGATGAAGCGACGATACGGGCCGATGCCATAGCGCGACAGGATTTGCGAGAGATCCAGCGCCTGGGTCTGGCGATAATTGTCCAGGATGACCAGTTCGGCCACCTCCTCGGTCATGTCGGCAAGCAACTGGTTGCGCTGCTTCTCCGTCATGTCGCCGCGTTTGACCACCTCATCGATGAGGATCTTGATGTTGACCTCGTGGTCGGAGCAGTTCACCCCACCGGCGTTGTCGATGAAGTCGGTATTGACCAGTACGCCCTTGGCGGCGGCCTCCATGCGGCCGCGCTGGGTCAGCCCCAGGTTTCCGCCCTCACCGACCACGCGGCAGTTGAGCTCACGTCCGTTGATGCGCAGCGCGTCGTTGGCCTTGTCGCCGACCATGGCATCGGTTTCCTGGCTGCCCTTGACGTAGGTGCCGATGCCGCCGTTCCACAGCAGGTCGTACCGCGACTTGAGCATGGCGCGGATCAGATCGTTGGGCGAGAGCCGCTCCTCCTCGATGCCGAATACCTCCTGCATCTGCGGCGTGATCGGGATCGACTTGGCGCTACGCTTGAACACGCCGCCGCCTTCGGAGATCAGCGACGCGTCGAAATCCTCCCAGCTGGAGCGCGGCAGCTGGAACATACGCTGGCGTTCGGCAAAGGTGGCGGCGGCATCGGGGTGCGGGTCGACGAAGATGTGCAGATGGTTGAAGGCACCCACCAGGCGAATCTTGTCGGAGAGCAGCATGCCGTTGCCGAACACGTCGCCGGCCATGTCGCCGATACCGAGCACGGTGAACTCTTCCTGCTGGGTATTCAGACCCAGATTGCGGAAATGGCGCTTCACCGACTCCCAGGCGCCACGTGCGGTGATGCCCATCTTCTTGTGGTCGTAGCCATTGGCCCCGCCGGAGGCGAAGGCGTCGCCCAGCCAGTGGCCGTACTCGACGGAGATCTCATTGGCGATGTCGGAGAAGGTCGCGGTGCCCTTGTCGGCCGCCACCACCAGGTAGGCATCGTCGTCATCGTGACGCACCACGTCCTTCGGCGGCACTACGTCGCCGCCCACCAGGTTGTCGGTGACATCAAGCAGCGCGCGAATGAAGGTCTTGTAGCAGGCGATGCCCTCCTGCTGGATGGCGTCACGGTCGCCGCCTTCGGGCAGGCGCTTGCAGACGAAGCCCCCCTTGGCCCCCACCGGTACGATGACCGCGTTCTTGACCTGCTGGGCCTTGACCAGGCCCAGCACCTCGGTGCGGAAGTCCTCCTGACGGTCCGACCAGCGCAGCCCCCCGCGTGCGACCTTGCCGCCACGCAAGTGGACCCCCTCTACACGCGGGGAACAGACGAAGATCTCGAAGACCGGGCGCGGCTTGGGCATTCCGGTGACCCGCTTGGGATCGAGCTTGTAGGCGATGTAGTCCTTGAACCTTCCATCGGCGGTTTGCTGGTAGTAATTGGTGCGCAGGGTGGCCCGGATCAGCTCCATGAAGCGGCGCAGCAGTTGGTCGTCGTTGAGGCTGGCGACGCCGTCGAGGTGACGGTTGATGCGCTCTATGCAGGCTTGAACCTCGCTCTCGCCAGGACGCTGCTCGGGATCGAAGCGCAGCTTGAACAGGGTGACCAGCTCGTGAGTGATCTCCGGATAGCTCGTCAGCGTGGTGGCGATGTAATCCTGTGACATGCCGAAGCGAATCTGCTTCAGGTAGCGGGCGTAGGCGCGCAGCATGGCGACCTCACGCCAGTCCAGGTTGGCAACGATCACCAGGCGGTTGAAAGCGTCGTTCTCGGCCTCCCCGGCCCAGATGCGCTTGAACGCCTCGATGAAGGGCTCGCGCATCTTCTGCAGGCTGACTTCGGTAGCGGTATGGTGTTCGAGGTTGAAGTCATGCAGCCAGTAACGCATCTCGGGCGTGACGAACTCATAGGGGCGCTCGCCAATGACGCGCAGCCCCAGGTTTTCCATCACCGGCAGCACGTCGGAGAGCGGAATCGGGCGATCGCGCTGGAACAGCTTGAGATTGACGCCGCTGCCCTCCTCCTCCACCAGTCGATAGAGGGTGAGCGCCAACGGCTCGCCGGCGTCGAGGTCGGCCAGGTGCTGCAGGTCGAACACCGCGGTACGCGAACCGAAGTCATCCCGGTAACTGGCCGGGAAAGCATCGCGAAAGCGGTCCATCAGCCGGTTGGCCTGCTCCTCGCCGAAGCCCTCCACCAACGCCTCGTGCAGCTCGTCGCGCCAACTGCGGGCCAGCTGGGCCACCTTGGCCTCCAGGCGCTTGAGGTTGACCTCGCGGGGGGTATCGCCGCGAAAGCGCAGGATGAACTGTATGCGGGCGAGTATCGATTCGGAGAGATAGGTATTGAAGTCGCCGAAGGTGGCGTCGAGCTCCTCGCACAACAGGTTCTGGATGCGCACGCGCAGGTCGGTGGAAAAGACGTCGCGCGGCACGAACACCAGGCAGGAGTGGAAGCGCCCGGAGCGGTCGGTGCGGATGAACAGGCGCACCCGCCGACGCTCGCGGATGTCGAGAATGCCCAGTGCCGTGTCGGCAAGCTCCTGGGTGTCGATCTGGAACAGGTCGTCGCGCGGGTAGACCTCGAGGATCTGCAGCAGTTGCTTGCCGTTATGCCCCTTGGGGTTGAAGCCGGCAATCTCCATCACTGCCTTGAGCTTGCGTCGCAGCAGCGGAATGTTGCGCGGCGACTCGTTGTAGACACTCGAGGTGAACAGGCCCAGGAAGCGATGCTCACCGATGACCCGGCCCTGCTCGTCGTAGCGATCGACCGAAATGTAATCCGGGTAGGTGGGCCGATGAACCCGGGCATGATGCGCGCTCTTGGCGAAGGAGAGCAGTTGAGGCACCAGCACGAAGCGATTGCCCTCGATGCCCAGCTCGGTGCGGATGCGCTCCTGGTAGCGCGGCAGGTCCAGGCGGAACACGCCGAGCTCGCTGCCCGTCTCCTTGGCCAGCCGGTCGCCGTCGGCGTCGGACTCGATGGTATAGGCGTCGTAGCCGAGGAAGGTAAAGTTGTCGCGTACCAGCCACTCGAGAAACGCAATCGCCTCTTCATGATCGCCTGGCTCGATCTGCTCGGGGCGCGCGGCCTTGAGTTCGGTGACTACCTCGCGGGCGCGCTCGCTCATCGCCTCGTAATCGCCCACGGCGATGCGAACGTCACGCAGCACCTCCTGCAGCGACTGCTCGATATCGGCCAATACCTCGGGGTTGGAGTGACGATCGATCTCGATGGCAATCAACGACTCGCGATTGTCGGGAGCATTCGCCTCGCGCGGCGAACCGACCTGCAGCAGGTCGTGGCTACGGTTGCGCTCCACCGCCAGCACGGCATTGTGAATCGCATGGACGGTCAGGCCACGCCGGTTCAGCTCGATGCGCACCGAATCGACCAGGAACGGCATGTCCTCGTGCAGCACGGCGACGAAGGTGTGCGAGGACTGCCAGCCGTGCTCCTCGAAGTCAGGATTGAAAACGCGCACCTTGGGCGAGGCGTGATCGAAGTGCTGGATGAAGTGCCATACCGACAGGGTGGCCCCATAGAGGTCGTCCAGCCGACGATCGGCCAGATCCTCCAGGGGAACCGTGGCATAGAAGTGGCGGGCGAAGGCTTCTACTTCGTCGGCCCTCGCCTTCTCGAGTCGGCTGTCCAGGCGTTCGCGCAGCTGCTTGAGAATTTCCTGCCGGCCAACTTCGATCGTCTCGTATTGCATCCCTCACCTCGGCTGCCTGGGGCCGTGTCTCGGCCCTGGGAAAGAATCGGCGTGACCCACGGTCACGTGTCGGGAAGCTTACTGCAGCCCTGCGCCACACCCTACCGACTTGCCAGTCTTCTCATGGAGCATGTCGCTTGTGCATCAAGACGGGACGTTTCGCTACTTGACAACGCCACCCCCTTCCGAATGAGGCGGACGACTCGTCAGTCGGGGATTCTCTCCAGCAACACTCCGCATTCACAATGATGGGTCCAGGGAAACTGGTCGAACAGCGCGAAACGGGCCAGCCGATGAGTGCGGCTCAGCGCCTCCAGGTTGCGCTCCAATGTATCGGGGTTGCATGAAATATAGACGATTCGCGGATATTCGCTCAGCTGACGGCAGCTGTCCTCGTCGAGGCCGGCACGGGGCGGGTCCACCAGCACGGTGGAGAAGTCGTACTCCCCCAGCGCCATTTCCGTCACTCGCCTGCCACCTTTCTCGCCCTTGAGCGCGGCACTGAACTCCTCCGCCGACATGCGCCCCACTACCGCGTTGCCGATGTCGTTAGCCGCCAGGTTCTGCTGGGCACTGGCCACCGAGGTGCGTGAAATCTCGGTCGCCAAAACGCGGCGGAAGTTCTCGGCCAATGCCACGGTGAAGTTCCCATTGCCACAGTACAGTTCCACCAGGTCGCGGTCCTGGCTGCCCCGGGTCGCGTCCCGCGCCCAGGCCAGCATATCGCGGCTGATCTCGGCATTGGGCTGGGTGAAGCTGTTCTCCACCTGCTGGTAATGCAGGGTGCGGCCCTCCACCTCCAGCCGCTCCCATACATGGTCGCGCTCGAGCACCAGCCGCTGCTTGCGCGAGCGGCCGATGATCAGAATGTCGAGCCGCTGCTGCAGGCGCCTCGCCTCCTCTTCCCAGGCCGCGTCCAGCGGGCGATGATAGATCAAGGTGACCAAGGCCTCCCCGGACAGCGTGGTCAGGAACTCGACCTGGAACAAGCGCCGGCGCAGCACGTCGCTTCCCAGCAGCGCCTCGCGCAGGCGTGGCATCAGCTCGTTGATGCGCCGACTGGCCACCGGATAGTCGTCGAGGCGAATCACTCGCTTCTGCTTGGGGTCGTCGGGGTCGACTTCGAACATGGCATAAAAGAGATCATCACCTTCGTGCCATACGCGAAACTCGCAGCGCTGCCGATAATGGCTCGGCGGCGAGGGGAATACCTCGAGCTCAGGCGCAGCAAAGCGTTCGAACTGTTGGCCGATACGCTCGCGCTTGGCCTCTAGCTGCTGCTCGTAGCGTGCAGGGTCGACAATAGGTATGGACACGGCATCTCCAGTCGTGTGCAGGAGTATGAAAGGAAATCAGCCGACGATCAGCAGGCTCGGCTCGCCGAAGCCAAAGGTCGCCATGGCCCGAGCCAGCCCGGCACCGGGAGCCGTGGCCAGGCTCTGGTCGCGCCCCAACCTCGACGCCGGGCCGCGTGCCACTTCCACCGTGCGTCGGGCAATGGCGTCGCTGGAATCGACCAGGCGAATCGGCCGCGGGAACGCAGCGGCGAGCCGTTCTCCGAGCAACGGAAAGTGAGTGCAGCCAAGCACCACGGTATCGAGGTCGGGCTCACTGCTCAGGGGCTGCATGACGGCCCGGATAACGGCCCGGTCCGGCTCGTCTCCGGCGAGCAGGCGCTCGGCCTCGCGCACCAAGAGGTCGGCGGCCACCCGAGTGACCCGGCAATCAGCGGCAAACGTCTCGATGAGGCGGTCGGTGTAGGGTCGCGTCACGGTGGCACTGGTCGCCAGCAGGCCGATATGGCGGCTGGCACTCATGGCGGCGGCAGGCTTGATCGCCGGCACCGTGCCGACCACCGGCACCGTCAAGTGGGCACGCAGGGCATCCAGCGCCAGTGTACTTGCGGTGTTGCAGGCCACTACCAGCACACAACAGCCGCTGGCGGCCACCGCGGCATCGCACACCGCGAGAATGCGCTCCACCAGCCAGCCATCGGGGCGCGTGCCGTAGGGCAACATGGCATTGTCACAGGCATAGACCAGCGCGGCATCGGGCAGACGATGCCTGAGCGGGGGAACGACCGATAGGCCGCCGACACCTGAATCGAAGATCAGTATCGGGCCGGGCATGGCGAAACGAAGCTCATGAAAATCGCTCGGCTGCTACTAGGGAGGGCCTATTCTAGCAGCATGCCGAGCGAGCAGAAGCCTCCGTTCACCGGTGGGTATTGCACCGATCGCTATCAGGCAGCCGGTTCCGCCGTTTCGCGCAGCTCGGCATAGAGTTCCGGGTAGGCTTCCTGGAGCCGCTCCAGCTTGGCCGCCGCATCCTCGGGCAGCGCCTGGGCCAGGCTTTCCAGGTCGCGGTCATCGAAGTGATCGCGAATCAGCGGGAAGAGCAGTTCGCGCTCGTCACGCAGATAGGCGCGATGCGCATCGAGATAAGCCTTGAGGTCCTCGGCAAAGCGGTCCATCGGGATCACGGCGTCCATCAGGATCATGTCGATGTCGTTGGATAGGCGCATCAGGCGCGGCTTCAGGGCCTGGTAGTCGCTCGACAAACGTTCGGTGAGCTCCCTGCACTCGGGCACCACGGCCCGCAGCCTCTCCGAGCAGACGCGTTCCAGCGGAATGGTGAACCCCTCCATGTAGTCGAGAATGTAATCGACAACCTCACGAACCAGCTGGAAATTGGGGCGCTCGCCAGCGACCAAGGCCTTTTGCTTGAGCTGAAGAACGTGCAACATGCGCGCCATATTGGCATGATCCTGACGCAACTGGGTCAGCATGGGCATGTCGAGGCCTCCTCTAACGATGAGCGGGTAATAAGGTTTGGATTCACGGGACGGAAGCAGGTTCAGTCTTGTCGCTATCAGGCTACGGCCTCGTCGCATTCAAGACACGCAATGGCAGGATGCAACCTCAACCCTAGACCCTTTGGCTCGATCCCGCACATCGCCTAAGGTCGTATTGCCAGCCTCGAGTATCTGCGAACCCCATCCCTCGGCGTCGCCGGGCAGTACAAGGAGAACTCTTCATGGATCTTTTCGGCCAGGCGCACGACGATTCCGCACCGCTGGCCTTTCGCATGCGCCCGCGGCGGTTCGACGACTATGTGGGCCAACAGGCCCTGGTCGGGCCGGGTAAACCGTTGCGGCGCATGGCCGAGACCGGCAGCGTGCGCTCGATGATCCTGTGGGGACCGCCCGGCACCGGCAAGACCACGCTGGCCGAGATTCTCGCCGAACACTCCGGCGCGCATCTCGAGCGACTCTCGGCGGTGATGGCAGGCGTCAAGGAGATACGCGCCGCGGTGGAGCGGGCCCGCGCCATGCAGGCTCAGGGGCGCGCCACCCTGCTGTTTCTCGACGAGATCCACCGGCTCAACAAGAGCCAGCAGGACGCCCTGCTGCCCCACGTGGAATCGGGCCTGCTGACGCTGATCGGCGCCACTACCGAAAATCCCTCCTTCGAGGTCAACTCCGCCCTGCTCTCGCGTGCCCGTGTGTACGTGCTCACTGCGCTCGACGATGAGGAACTCATCGAAGTGATGCGGCGCGCCCTCAACGACCGGGAGCGCGGACTGGGCGAGCGCAACATCATCGTCGAAGACGAGGTACTGGGAATGCTGGCCCGTGCAGCCGCCGGCGACGCTCGCCGCGCCCTGGGCATGCTGGAAACCGCCTGCGACTTCACCGTGCCCGAGGGCGATAGCGAGCGGCTGCCGCGCGAAGCGCTTGATGCCGCGCTCGGCCACCAGGCCAGCGCCTTCGACAAGCAGGGCGATTACTACTACGACCTGCTTTCTGCGATCCACAAGTCGGTGCGCTCGTCGCGCCAGGACGCCGCCCTGCTCTATATCGCCCGCTTCATCCAGGGCGGCGGCGACCCGCTCGACGTGGTGCGCCGTCTGGCGGCGATCGCCTCGGAGGACGTCGGCAACGCCGATCCACGCGCCCTGCCGCTGGTCATGGCGGCCTGGGACGCCTACTTGCGCCTGGGCGACTACGAAGGCCAGCGCGCCATCGCCCACGCCGCCATTCATCTCTCCATCGCTCCCAAGAGCAATGCCATCGACCAGGCATGGAAACGGGCCAAGGCGTTTGCAACCTCCCAGCCGCGCCTGGAGGTCCCCACCTACCTGCGCAACGCCCCGACCAAGTTGATGGAGTCGCTTGGCCACGGTAGCGGCTATCGCTACGCCCACAATGAGCCGGAGGGTTACCCGGCGGGCAGCGCACACGACTGCTGGCCCGAGGACCTGCCCCACGAGGCCTTCTACCTGCCCAGCGAACATGGCCAGGAGAAGCGCTACGCCCAGCTAATGGCCTGGCGCGCCGAGCTGGATGCCCGCGCTGATCAGGGCGAAGGCGAATAGAGACGAAAGCGCCGCCTCGAGGGCGGCGCTGGCGGGTTTGCGCTGGCGACAGGCTTCAGTGCGCGTCGCGGATGACGTCTGCTCCATCGGGGATCTCGAACGTAAAGCGGCGATCGTCGATGGCATGGTTGGTCCGCATCTCGCTGAACTCGATGACGGTCTCCTGGCCGGTGCTGTCGATCATCTGCAGCGCCGCGAGCCGTTCGCCATTGAAGGTCATCTGCAGCTCTTCGAACAAGGTGTCGGGCGACTTCGGCACCAAGCGGAAGGTTTCGCTGCCACCCTGCTGCTGACGCGACACCTCGTAGCTCTCGGTCAGCTCGCTGGCACTGCCCGAGAGCAGGAGCGCCGGCGTATGGGTCACGCGCTGATCGAGCGCCTGCACGGTGACCTGCTCCAGGTCGGGATCGTAGAGATAGACCTCGTCGCCGTCGGAAATCACTTCCTGCTGGTAGGGGGCATCGACCTCCCAACGGAACTTGCCTGGACGCGACAGCCACATATGACCGTTGGCCTGCTGCAGGCGCTCGCCACTGCCGTCGAGGATCAACTGCTCGAAGCGCGCTTCGACGGTCTCCAGCGGCTCCAGCATGCGGGCTAGGCGCTCGGCGCCTTCATTGGCCAAGGCGACGGCCGGCATGACGGCGGTCAGGGCCAGTGCAGCTAGGGTTTTCTTCATGCTCATCGTGTCTCTCCCTGGGCGGGTCCTGAATGACTCCTGTCTCTCGGACTCGCTACGTGCCGGCGGGTTGCATCTCCGCCGGCGCTTTCATGATTAATGCATGGTTGGATTGTCGCCTGGCGCCGACGCCGGCGTCAGTGCCCTACCGGCGGCGGCGCCAGCACCTCGCGGCCGCCGTTGGTGCCCATCGAGGAGACCACGCCGGCCGCTTCCATGGCTTCCACCAGGCGCGCGGCCCGGTTATAGCCGATCTTGAAGCGGCGCTGCACCGCCGAAATGGAGGCGCGGCGGCTTTCGGTGACGAACTGCACCGCTTCGTCGTAGAGCGCATCCTGTTCGGCATCGCCGCCGCCCTCGCCGGCGTCAGCCTCGAGCCCGGTCAGGGCATCGGCCGATACGCCTCCGGCGAGGATCTCGTCGATGTATTCCGGCTCGCCGCGACGCTTCCAGTCCTCGACCACCCGGTGCACCTCGTCGTCGTCGACGAAGGCGCCGTGCACGCGGGTCGGCAACCCCGAACCGGCCGGCAGGTAGAGCATGTCACCGTGGCCCAGCAGGTTCTCGGCGCCGCCCTGGTCGAGAATGGTGCGTGAATCGACCTTGGACGAGACCTGGAACGCCATACGCGTGGGAATATTGGCCTTGATCAGGCCGGTGACCACGTCCACCGAGGGCCGCTGGGTCGCCAGGATCAGGTGGATACCGGCCGCCCGGGCCTTCTGTGCCAAGCGTGCGATCAGTTCCTCGACCTTCTTGCCGACGATCATGAACATGTCGGCGAATTCGTCGATCACGACCACGATATAGGGGAGTTTCTCGAGTACCGGCGGCGACTCGTGCATCTCCCACGGCTGCGGCTCCCATAGCGGGTCGGCGACCTGGGCGCCGGCGCGCTCGGCTTCGTCGAGCTTGCCGTTGAAGCCGGCAATGTTGCGCACGCCCATGGCGGCCATCAGCTTGTAGCGCCGCTCCATCTCGGCCACGCACCAGCGCAGCGCGTTGGCGGCCTCCTTCATGTCGGTGACCACCGGCGCCAGCAGGTGCGGGATGCCGTCGTAGACCGAGAGTTCCAGCATCTTGGGGTCAACCATGATCAGGCGCAGCTCCTCGGGCGTGGCCTTGAGCAGCATCGAGATGAGCATGGCGTTGACCCCCACCGATTTGCCCGAGCCGGTGGTACCGGCTACCAGCAGATGAGGCATCTTGCCGAGGTTGGCCACTACCGGGCCGCCGCCAATGTCCTGGCCCAGCGCCATGGTCAGCGCCGAGGCTTCCTGTTGGTAGCGGTCGGAGTCGATCACCTCCCGCAACCGAATCATCGCCCGATGCGGGTTGGGAATCTCGATGCCGACCGTGGGACGGCCGGGAATCACCTCGACCACGCGCACGCTCTTGACCATCAGCGAGCGCGCCAGATCCTTGGCCAGGTTGCTGATCTTCGACACCTTCACGCCGGCGGCTGGCTTGATCTCGAAGCGGGTGATCACCGGCCCCGGCCAGGTATTCACCACTTCGGCCTTGACCCCGTACTCGCGCAGGCGCGTCTCGAGCAGCTCGGCCATGTCGGCAAGTTGCTGCTGAGTGTAATTCTGCTGATGCGGCTCCGCCGGTGTCAGCAGGCGCAAGCTGGGTAGTTCGCCGTCCGGCTCCGGCATGTCGTCAAGTACGGGGCGCTGGCTCTGCAGATGCTCCACCGTCCACAGCGTCGGGCCGTCCGGCTCCTCCGCCGCTTCACGCGCCTGCTCCGCAGTCGCCACGCGGCCTACATCGGCATTGCTGGAAGTCGATGCGTCCGGCGCGTGAGATGCCGACTCGCGCCACGTGCGCAGACCTTCGGCCTGATCGGCGTAATGACGCGTCTCCTCCTGCTCCTCGTGACTTTCCGCTGCCGGAGAGGTGCGCTCGTTGCCCGCAGCAATGTCGTCCTGCTCATCGTCCTCGAGGCTGCCGATATCGCTCCAGCTCAAGCGCGGCTCAGACGCGTCTACCGGTTCTTCCGCTTGTATGTCACCAAGCCCCGGTTCGCGCCGTTCGACCGACCGGGCTCCGCCGACCTCTCTTGTCGGTGACGCTTCGGAAGCCGCCAGACGAGCGCTGTCCGGCTGCCCGACAGGGCCGGTTTCAGTTTCGTCATCCTTCGTTGCCCGCAGCGGCATGCTGGTCGCGGGGGACAGATCGTCGTCGCGGCTGGCCTTGAGCACCGCGGCTGTCGCCAGCGGCTCGGCATCACGAGTACTGCCAAGGCCAGGCTCCGGCGGCGTCACTGAAGCGGCTGCTGGCCGCGTCTCGGGTGCTGCCTCGCTCTGGCGCGCAGTGTAGGCGGCCTCTGGGCGCTTGGCCGAAGGCGTACGCTCCGGCACGTCCCAAGGGATGTCGGTAGCGCCGTCATTGCCGAATGACGGCTCCAGGCCCGGCTCACGCTGTGCCGCCCGATCGATGGCCGGCGTTACGCCGCGGCGGCGCCAGAAGCGCCAGCGGCGGCGCGGCTCATCCGCAGGCTCATCTTCCAGCTCACCCTCCGCTGGGCTGTCGTCATCGACCCAGTGCGGCTCTTGGCGTTCACGGGACAAGCCGAAGGGTGTGGCCGCCCAGTGCCACAAGTGCAAGAAGCGGTGTCCGAGCTCATCCATCACCGTCAACCAGGAAACGCCGCTGAAGAGAGGAAAACCGCACAGCATGGCGGCCACCGCCAGCAGGCCGGTGCCGCCCGACTCGACCAGCGGCACCAGGGCACCGACCAGCCCCTCACCGAGGATACCGCCCGATGCGTAGGGCAGCATGCTGTCCGGGCTATAGAAATGCAGCGCCCCCATGGTGGTCGTGCCCAGCAGCAGCAACACCAGACCACCCAGGCGCACGGCCACGGCGGTGGCGTCCCATTCGATCTGCACCCTGCGCGTACGAATCAGCCGCCAGCCGGCAAAACCCAGCATGCCGGGCCACCACAGGGCGCTGGCACCGAACAGTGAATAGAGCACATCGGCCAGCCAGGCGCCGAAGGGCCCCATCCAGTTGGCGACGGCGGTTTCCGGACCGCGGCGGGACCAACCCGGATCCGTCGGCTGATAGCTGAACAGTGCCAGCAGCAGGAATACGCACGCTGCCAACAGGAGGATGATCGCCCCTTCCCGGGCTACGCCTTGCAGGTGAAGCGCCAAGCGTGTGGTCGGCTGCTGGGAGTCTTCCTCCGCTGCATGCCGAGGTGCGCCCTTTTCCTTTACTCTCAACTCGCCAACCCCCTCGCACCGTACCAGGACGGTGCCTTTCCAACTTACATGAAGCAGAATGAATCAGCCGCCATCATACCGGGACTACAGCCCCCGGCACAGAGGCCATGACAGTCGCTTGAGCCAAATCGTCTTCGGCGTCAGACTAGTGAAACCAACGCCGACGAGGAGCGCCACTGCAATGCTGTCCTGGCTTCCCGAGCGCCCCGTGCGTTTTCCTCCCGTCTCGCAGGCTCTGCGTGATCCGGAAGGCCTGTTGGCAGCGGGTGGCGAGCTCACTCCGGAGTGGCTGCTGGCCGCCTACCGACGCGGTATCTTTCCCTGGTTCAGCGACGACCAGCCGATCCTCTGGTGGTGTCCGAATCCACGCATGGTACTGTTCCCCGATGAACTGCGCATTTCCCGCAGCCTGGCCAAGCGGCTACGCAACGGTAGCTTCACGATAACCTTCAATCGCCAGTTCAGCAGCGTAGTCCGGGCCTGCGCGGCCCCGCGCCAAGGACAGCCCGGCACCTGGATCACCACGGAGATGCATGCCGCCTATGTGACGCTGCATCGGCTCGGCTATGCCCGTTCGGTGGAAGTCTGGCAGGGCGACGAGCTGGTCGGTGGGCTCTATGGCGTGGCCATGGGCCCGGTATTCTTCGGTGAGTCGATGTTCTCGCGTACCAGCGATGCCTCCAAGGTCGCCCTGGTCCATCTGGTGCGCGCCATGCGCACCGGCGGCGGCCGCCTGATCGATTGCCAGATGCGCACCCCTCATCTCGCCCGCCTGGGTGCGCGGGACATCGCCCGCGCCGAGTTCATCAACTATCTTGAATCATGCCTGGCGACGCCGGGGCCCACTGACAGCCAGCACCCGCTGCCCTGTTGGTCACTGCCCGATGACCCCTGCGTCGAGACCTTGACCGCACTCACTTAGGAGGCGAATAACGTGAGCAGCAATACGCCTCGCCACCCGATCAGGGATCTTCGCTTCTTTCTGACAGTGCCCCATGCCTGCAGCTACCTGGAGGGGCACGAAGCCACGACCCTCTTCCTCGACCCCCAGGAATCCCACGGCCAAGGAATCTACGATTCGCTCGCCCTGCTCGGGTTTCGGCGCAGCGGACATCATCTCTACCGACCGCACTGCGAAGGCTGCAGCGCCTGCGTTTCGGTGCGCATACCGGTCGACGACTTCCAGCCCAGTCGCAACCAACGTCGGGTAGCCAGGCGAAATGGCGATCTGCGCCTGATCGAGCGGCCGGCGCTGTTCGATCCCGAGCATTACTCACTCTATGAACGCTACATCCGGGTGCGCCACTGGGACGGCGACATGTATCCGCCGAGCCGGGAACAATACCGCACCTTCCTGACTCTGGACGAACCCTATTCGCGGCTGCTCGAATTCCGCCTTGGCGAGCGCCTGCTCGCCGTCTCCGCTTTCGATCGCCTGGAACACGGCCTCTCCGCCATCTATACCTTCTTCGACCCGGCCGCCGAATGGGAGCGCCGTTCGCTGGGCACTTTTGCCGTACTGAGCCTGGTCAACGAGGCCTACCGCGAGGGGTTGCCCCACGTCTATCTGGGCTACTGGATTCGCGATTGCCGCAAGATGGCCTACAAGGAGGCCTACCGCCCCCTGGAGGTGCTGGAGGGGCGCCATTGGAGGCGCTTATTGGATACGGCGGCATCGACATGACTCGGCCTGCTTTGCCTTGACGCCCGGCTTGCGGCACAATATCGCGCTATCCTTGGCATCGGACGCGACGTAAGGCGCGTCCGATGCCGTGCTGCACATAGCCGTTGCGTCAGGCACGGCACACCTAACGTCATCAGCGAGGAACCGCCTATATGGCACGTGAAGACCATATCGAAATGGAAGGCGTCGTCGTCGATACCCTTCCCAACACCACCTTTCGCGTCGAGCTGGAGAACGGCCACGTCGTGACTGCCCACATCTCGGGCAAAATGCGCAAGAACTACATCCGCATTCTCACCGGCGACAAGGTCAAGGTCGAATTGACTCCCTACGATCTGACCAAGGGCCGCATCGTCTACCGCTCGCGCTGAACGGCTGATCGCATCGGCGGCACGACCAAGCGCCCCTGCTCCCGACACGACAACGCCCCGTCCGCAGACAGGGCGCTGTGTGCTGCTCCCGGCAAATCCGGCAACGTCAGGGGGCGTCGGCCATTTCCGACTCCGTGGAAAGATGCAGTTCGTTGTCTTCCACCGTGACGTGTACCACCCCGCCGTGTTCGGATAGCTCGCCGAACAGGATCAGCTCTGCCAAAGGCTTCTTGAGCTTCTCCTGGATCAACCTCGCCATGGGCCTTGCGCCCATGCTGGGGTCGTAGCCCTGCTCGGCCAGCCAGTCGCGCGCGGCCATGTCCACATCCAGTTGAACCCGCTTCTCGTCGAGTTGCGCCTGCAGCTCCACCAGGAACTTGTCCACCACGCTACGCACCACCGAGGTGGGCAGCGAGTGGAACTGGATGATGCCATCCAGGCGGTTGCGGAACTCCGGCGAGAAGGTCTTGCGGATCACCTCCATGGCATCGGTCGAGTGATCCTGGGTCTGGAAGCCGATGGAACGACGCGCCTGCTGCTCGGCCCCGGCATTCGAGGTCATGACCAGGATCACGTGGCGGAAGTCCGCCTCACGGCCGTTGTTGTCGGTCAGGCGGCCGTGGTCCATGACCTGCAGCAGCAGGTTGAAGACTTCGGGATGCGCCTTCTCGATCTCGTCGAGCAGCAATACGCAGTGCGGCTGCTTGGTGATCGCCTCGGTGAGCAGGCCACCCTGATCATAGCCGACATAGCCCGGAGGGGCGCCGATCAGCCGTGACACGGTGTGCCGCTCCATGTACTCCGACATGTCGAAGCGCACCAGCTCGATGCCCATGATCCGCGACAACTGGCGGGCCACCTCGGTCTTGCCTACCCCGGTGGGGCCGGCGAAGAGGAAACTGCCCACCGGCTTGTCGGGTGACTTGAGCCCGGCCCGCGACAGCTTGATGGCAGCAGAGAGGCTGTCGATGGCCTCGTCCTGGCCGAACACCAGCATCTTGAGGTCGCGGTCGAGATTCTCTAGCAGCTTGCGGTCGGAGCTGGAGACGCTCTTCGGCGGAATCCGCGCGATGGAGGCCACTACCGCCTCGACCTGGTCGACGTCGATGGTCTCGACCCGCACCTCCGGCGGCAGCAACCGCTGGTGGGCACCGGCCTCGTCGATCACGTCGATGGCCTTGTCGGGCAGGTGGCGGTCATTGATGTAGCGATCCGCCAGGCGCGCCGCGCTCTCCAGCGCCGCGTCGGTGTACTTGAGGCGATGGTGCTCCTCGAAGCGCGAACGAAGCCCCTTCAGGATGCGAATGGTGTCATCCACCGAGGGCGCCATGACATCGACCTTCTGGAAGCGGCGCGCCAGCGCACGGTCCTTCTCGAAGATGCCACGGAACTCCTGGAAGGTGGTGGAACCGATGCAACGCAGGTCCCCCGAGGAGAGCAACGGCTTGAGCAGGTTGGAAGCGTCCATCACCCCGCCGGAGGCCGCCCCGGCACCGATCACCGTATGGATTTCGTCGATGAACAGAATGGCGTTGGGCTGCTTCTTGAGCTCCGCCAGCAGGCTCTTCAAGCGCTTCTCGAAGTCGCCACGGTACTTGGTACCGGCCAGCAGCGCGCCCATGTCGAGGGAGTAGACCACGGCATCACCGATCACCTCGGGGACGTCTTCCTCCACGATCCGCTTGGCCAATCCTTCGGCAATCGCTGTCTTGCCCACGCCGGCTTCGCCCACCAGCAGCGGATTGTTCTTGCGCCGCCGGGCCAGGATCTGAATTACCCGCTCAAGCTCGTGTTCACGGCCGATCAGCGGATCGATCTTGCCCATCCGCGCCTGCTCGTTGAGGTTGGTGGCGTATCCGGTCAGCGGGTTGGCGCTGGTTTCGCCGCCGCCCTCCTCGGCTTCCTCGGCATCGCTGGGCGACGACGAGGGGTTCTGGCCGTGGCCGGCCACCTTGGAAATGCCGTGGGCGATGTAGTTGACCGCATCGACTCGGGCCACGTTCTGCTGCTTCAGGAAGTAGACCGCCTGGCTCTCCTGCTCGGAGAAGATGGCGACCAGCACGTTGGCCCCGGTGACCTCGCTCTTGCCTGAGGACTGCACGTGAAAAACGGCACGCTGCAACACGCGTTGAAAGCCCAGTGTCGGCTGGGTCTCGCGGTCGCTCTGGTCCTCCGGAATCAGAGGGGTGGTGGAATTGATGAAATCCTGCAGGTCGGACCGCAACTTGTCGAGGTTGGCCCCACAGGCTCTCAGCACGTCTGCCGCTGATGCGTTATCGAGCAGTGCCAGCAGCAGGTGCTCCACGGTCATGAACTCGTGGCGCTTGGAGCGGGCCACGGTAAACGCCGTGTTCAGGGTCAGTTCAAGTTCTTTGCTCAGCATGGCAGTCCCCTTCTCGCCGCTTAGGGCTTGCATCGGATCTTTCGTGGTCCGGCACCTTCAACATCGGGCACAAACGCTGCCGTTGCAAGTCTCTTCACTCAACGACTGCCATTCCTACCCCGTCTCTAGCAGACCGGGAGTCAGTCCGCCGCCTCGATGTCGCTGAGCAGCGGATGCTGACACTCTCTTGAATATTGATTGACTTGGTGGCTTTTGGTTTCCGCAATGTCACGAGTGAAGATGCCGCAGGTGGCCTTGCCCTGGGTGTGCACCGTGAGCATGACCTGCACGGCGGTCTCACTGTCCATGAGGAAGAAGCTCTGTAGCACTTCCACCACGAACTCCATGGGGGTGTAGTCGTCGTTGTGCAACACCACCTTGTACATCGGCGGGCGGGCCACCTCGGGATCGGCCGGCTGAACCGCCAGATCGCCATCGTCCTCCTGTTCGGGACGCGGAGGCCGCGTCATGCCTGCCGCGACACCGACCGACTCCCACACGTTCGGGTCTTCTGTCTTGAACATAAAAGCCACACACCATCTCGGCAAGCCGGCCATTTCGAATCAACGGTTAGACGTTGCAGGGCCGGCAGGGTTCAGGTTGATACGCAAAAGGCCCCCGTCCGCGTGGCGAACGGGGGCCCCGTTGGATCCGGCGAGCCGCTTACATGTTGTCCGCGACGGCCTGACCAAACTCGGAGCACTTGAGCAGCTTGGCATCGTCCATCAGGCGATGGAAGTCATAGGTAACCTCGCCCTTGGAAATGGCCTTCTCCATGCCCTTGAGCACCAGGTCGGCAGCTTCGACCCAGCCCATGTGGCGCAGCATCATCTCGGCGGAGAGAATCAGCGAGCCGGGGTTGACCTTGTCCTGGCCGGCATACTTCGGCGCGGTGCCGTGGGTAGCCTCGAACATGGCCACGGCGTCGGCCAGGTTGGCACCCGGCGCAATGCCAATGCCGCCCACTTCGGCCGCCAGGGCGTCGGAGAGGTAGTCACCGTTGAGGTTCAGCGTGGCAATGACGTCGTACTCGGCCGGACGCAGCAGGATCTGCTGCAGCATGGCATCGGCGATGACGTCCTTGACCACGATGTTCTTGCCGGTCTTGGGGTTCTTGAACTGCATCCAAGGGCCGCCGTCGAGCAGCTCGGCACCGAACTCTTCCTTGGCGACCTCGTAGCCCCAATCCTTGAAGGCACCTTCGGTGAACTTCATGATATTGCCCTTGTGCACCAGGGTCAGCGACTCGCGGTCGTTGTCGACGGTGTACTGCAGGGCCTGGCGCACCAGACGCTTGGTGCCTTCCACGGAAACCGGCTTGACGCCGATGCCACAGTTCTCGGGGAAGCGGATGTTGGTGACACCCATTTCCTCACGCAGGAACTTGATCACCTTGTCGGCTTCGGCGCTACCGGCCTTCCACTCGATGCCGGCATAGATGTCTTCGGAGTTCTCGCGGAAGATCACCATGTCGACGTCGGCAGGCTTCTTCACCGGGCTCGGCACACCCTCGAACCAGCGCACCGGACGCAGGCAGGTGTACAGGGCGAGCTTCTGGCGCAGCGCCACGTTCAGAGAGCGAATGCCACCGCCCACGGGGGTGGTCAGCGGGCCCTTGATGGAAACCACGTAATCCTTGACGGCTTCGAGAGTCTCTTCGGGCAGCCAGGTATCGGCGTCGTAGACCTGAGTGGCCTTCTCGCCGGCGTAAACTTCCATCCACTCGATCTTGCGCTCGCCGTTGTAGGCTTTCTGCACGGCGGCATCGATGGCGATCTTCATCGCCGGCGTCACATCAACACCGATACCGTCACCCTCGATAAACGGGATGATGGGATTGTTCGGCACGTTCAGGGTGTTGTCAGCGTTGACGGTAATCTTCTGGCCGCCTTCAGGGACGACAATTTTCTGGAACCCCATTGAGAACTCCCCTGTCTGGTCTATTCAGTGGAGCGCGGAGTATAGCATTCACCCCGACTCCCGGAGTAGGCTTGCCTCCATAATTTGTCGACAATCCATGGTAGCAAGACCTTCGTCGAATGAGCGCCATCTATCTATTGCACAAGCCCTATCGCATGCTTTCCCAGTTCACCGATCGCCGCAACGCGGGGGAAGCGCCGCGGGCCACGCTGGCTGAAATCCTCGACGTGCCGGGCGTCTACGCGGCCGGGCGGCTGGACTATGATTCAGAAGGGCTGCTGCTGTTGACCGACGATGGCACACTGATCCAGCGCATCAGCGACCCACGTCACAAGCAGCCAAAGACCTATCGCGTACAGGTGGAGGGCAACCCCGACGAGAGCGCCTTGGCCGCCTTGCGCCAAGGTATCGAGCTCAACGATGGCCGGACCCGGCCGGCCAAGGTCCGGCGCTTGGCGTCAAGCGGCCTTCCGGTGCGCACGCCGCCGGTGGACCCGAAGCGACATCCGGTCACGACCTGGCTGGAACTGACCATCAGCGAGGGTCGCAATCGCCAGGTCCGGCGCATGACGGCTCATGTCGGCTACCCCACTCTGCGCCTGGTTCGCGTAGCCATCGGCCCCTGGCGCCTGGACGGGCTGGCTCCGGGGGAATGGCGCCGGGAAATCCTGCACGCCCCGCGCAACACGCCAAGGCGCTCGCCGCGCCGTCAAGGAGGTCACCGATGAGCCGTTGGCACCCGCACGTTACCGTGGCCACCGTCGTAGAGCGCGCCGGCCGCTTCCTGATGGTGGAGGAATCCCCGAGAGGCAGCCAGACCACCCTGTTCAATCAGCCTGCGGGACATCTCGAACCCGGCGAACGAATCCAGGAGGCGGCGCTGCGCGAACTGCGCGAAGAGACCGCCTGGCAGGTCGGTATCACCGATTACCTCGGGCTCTACGTGTACCGGACGCCCAGCGGCGAGACCTTTCACAGTCATGGTTTCTTCGGCATGGCCCTGGCTCACCTGGGCAACGCCCTCGACCCCGCCGTAGTCGCCGTGCACTGGCTGACCCTGGAGGAGGTCGAGGAGCTGGAACGCCAGGGACGGATGCGCAGCCCGCTGGTACTCAAGCGCATTCGCGACGCCTTGGCCGAGCGCTTCTACCCCATGGATGTCGTCCACGAGCGTTAATTCCTTATCAGCAGACGGTACAACGCCGGGATCACCAGCAACGTCAACAGCGTGGAGGCGACCAGCCCCGCGATGATCGCCCAAGCCATCGGCGGCCACAGCGTCGACTGCGTGAGAGTCAGCGGCACCAGCCCGGCGACGGTGGTGGCCGTGGTGAGCAGCACCGGTCGCGTGCGGCGGGCCACGGCGGTGACTACGGCCTCGCCCACGTCGAACCCCTGGCGGCGGTTGGCATTCATCAAGTCGATCAGCACGATGGCGTTGTTGACCACGATGCCGACCAGCGCCACCACGCCGAGCATGGCGGTAAAGCCGAACGGCTGCCCGGTCAGCCACAATCCCGGCACCACACCGATGATCGACAGCGGTACCGTGGTCAATACGATGAGCAGTTGGCGGAAGGAGTTGAACTGCGCCAGCAGGAAGATCACCAACAGCAGACCACCGAACGGCAGGGTCTGGAACAGCGCGGTGTTGGCATCACCGGCCGACTCCGCCGCCCCACCGACGGTATAGCTTGCCCCAGCGGGAAGCTCGAGCGCCTCGAGGCGCGGCAGGATCTCTCCGAGCACGCCGTCGTAGGTCCAGCCATCGGCCACCTCTGCCAGCACCGCCGTCATGCGGCGCAGCCCGCGATGCTGTACCACCGCAGGGCGCCAGGCCAGCTCCAGACTGGCGATCTCACCGAGCGGCACTGCGCGTCCGTCGTCGGCGGCAAGGCGCAGTCCCTCCAGCCCGTCGACGGAGAAGCGCTCGCCCTCGGGCGCACGTACCAGCAGCGGCGCCGGATCGCGCCCGGCACGCCAGGTGCTGACCTCGACCCCACGGCTGGCACCGGCAAGAGCCGTGGCCACATCGCGCCGAGAAAGCCCGTACTCGGCGGCTCGGGCGTCGTCGGTCTCGACCCGTAGCGTGGCTAGACCCTCACCCAGGCGATGGCGTGCGTCGCGCGCGCCATCGGCCTGACGCACCACGCTGAGGATCCTGCCGGCGGCTTCGGCCAGCGCGGTGCGGTCCTCGGCATAGACGCGAATCTCCACCGGAGCCTCAAGCGGCGGCCCCTGGCCCAGGCGCCGGGCAACGACTTCGGCTTCGGGCAATCGTTCCGGTGCCACGGTTCGCACCCAAGCCATCAGCTGCCCCAGGTCGTCGGCTGATTCTGCCTCCACCACCAGCCTCGCTAGGTGCGGCTGCCGCGGCTGCTCGACCAGGTTGTAGTAGAAGCGCGGCCCACTGAAGCCAACGAAGCGATGCACTGCCCGCACGGCTGGCCGCTCGGCCAGCGCGGTAGCCAGCACCTCAGCCTGATGCGCGGTGGTGTCGAGGTGGGTGCCCTCGGGGAAATTGAGATCGACGACCAACTGGTTGCGATCGGTGTCGGGAAAGAAATTCTGGTCCAGCAGCGGCATCATCGCCACGGCACCCACCAGCAGCACACCGGCCCCTCCAAGCACCCAGACCGGCCAGCGCACCGCGAATCGACCGATTCGCGCACCCCATTCCTGCAGCCGCTCCCGCCGCGCACCCAGGCGCGGCTTGAGGATACCCGCGGCGAACACCGGCGTGACGAACACGGCATAGACGTAGCTCACCGCCAGCGTCAGCATCACCATGATCGGAATGGCGCGAGTGAAGTCGGCGGTGTTGCCGCTGGAGAGCAGCAGCGGAACGAAGGCCGCCAGGGTGGTGCCCGTGGCGGCCAGCAGCGGCGTGGCGAGTTCGCGCACGGAGCGGGTCACGGCCTGGGCCGCCGAGCGCCCCTGGTCGCGATGCCACTGGATGTTCTCGACCATGACGATGGCGTTGTCCACCAACATGCCCAGCGCGATCACCATGCCGGCCACGGCAATCTGGTGCAGTACGCCGCCACCCATGGCGTAAAGCGCCAGGGAGGAGAAGGTCACCAGCGGCACCACCACCATCACCGCTAACCCCAGCCGTATGCCCATGGCCAGAAACAGCAGCACGCCGAGAATGCCGATACCCAGCAGCAGCGAGAAGCCGAGTTCGGCAAGCCGCTGCTCGACCCAGCGCGGCTGGTAGAAAGTCTCCTCGATGCTCAACGGCGCATAGGCCGGGCGTAACTCCTCCACCAGCTCACGCAACCGATTGCCGAAGCGCACGGCGTTGACACGGTCATTGGAGAGCACCAGCCCCAGCGCCACCGCCGGCCGGCCATCGTGCCACAAGCGCTCGGTGGCGGGCTCCCTGGGCGCGAGATGCACGTCGGCCAACTCACCGAGCGGCAGCTGATCGCCCCGCAGGGTACGTATCGGCGTATTGGCCAGTTCCTCCAGCGAGCCGAATTCGGTGCGCGGATCGAGCACCAGCGAGCGCCCACCGATCGTCAGACTTCCGCCAGGCGAGGTCAGGTTGCGTGCGGCGAGCTGTTCACCCAAGGCGCGGGCGTCGAGACCGGTCAGCTCGGCCAGGGTATCGTCCCAACCGATCACCACCTGTTGTCCCGGGTCGGCCAGTAGGTCGATACGAGCAATCTCCTTGAGCCGGAACAGGTCCCGGCGCAGCCGTTTGGCCGCTTCGCGCAGCTCGAGCAGATCGTCAGAGCCAGTCACCGACAGCACGATGCCATGAGCATCCGAATCCCGGTCGCTGATCTCGGCCTCGCCGACGCCATCGGGAAATTCCCGGCTCGCCCTGTCGACGGCAATTCGCACCCGCTCCCAGGCGGCGTCGGTGTCGTAGACGTGCTCGTGCATCTCGACCGTGACGTGGGCCACACCGAGGCGGACGGTCCCGATGATGTCGTTGACCTGCTCGATCTGGGCCAGCTCCTCCTCCAGCGGATTGAGCACCAGCCGCTCGACCTGCTCGGGTTCCGCGCCGGGATAGGGCACCAGCACCTGGCCGAAGCGATAGGGAAAGAAGGGATCTTCTTGACGATCCATCGCCAGCCAGGCCGCCAGGCCGAGCAGGGCCAGCAGCAGCGTAATGCTGAGAATGAGCCGCTTGTAGCGCAGCGAGGAGAGCAGCCAGCTCATCGCAGCACCCTCACCGGGTCACCCTCTTCGAGACGCCCCTGACCCGCCGTTACCACTCGTTCGCCCGAGACGAGCGACGCGGCCGATACCGTAACCCAGCCATCGGCCAGACGCCCCGGCGTCACTGGCACGCGTCCGATCGTATCGTCGTCTGTCAGTACCAGCACATGCGGGTCTTGACCACCGGAGTCGACCACCGCCGCCAGCGGTACCTGCATGACCGGCTGGGCAGCCAGGGCAAGCTGCACGCGTAACGATTCCCCTAGCGCCGGGCCAGGCTCAGTCCCAATGGCGACGATGACGGGAGCCATGGCATCATCCGCACGACCCACATGAGCGACCCGGCCCGTAAGACGCCGCGCCCCGGATAACGACATCAAGCTTGCTTCCTGTCCCATTTCCAACTGAACGACAAGGCGGCCCGGCACCCGAATCTCCACCTCGCGCCCCGTGAGTCCGGCCAGACCCAGCACGGACTGTCCCGCAGCGACGAAATCACCGGGCTCGACCAGCAAGTCGGTCACTTCGGCATCGAATGGTGCACGCAGAGTCAGCTCGTCCAGCTGTGCCTGGGCTTCGTCGCGCTGCGCCAGAGCCTGTTCGCGAGCCTGGGAAAGGGCCTCGCGCTCCGAGCGCAGGCGGTCCAGCTCTTCCTCGGCGCTGAGGTTACGCTCACGCAACATACGCGAACGCTCGACGTCCCGCCCCAGGCGGCTCAAGCTGGCATCGAGTTCACGCACCCGTGCTTCTGCGGCCGCTAGCGCCGGAGCCATGGTCGGATTGTGTAGCGTCGCCAGCGGCTCACCCCGCTCGACTCGCTGCCCAAGCTCCACGTGCCGTTCCTGCAATACACCGCCGTGCAGGAAGGCGGGAGCCGCGCGTTCACTGGCCCGCACCGTGCCGGGAAAGCGATAGCTCACCACATCCTGGGACAGGCGCACCGCTTCAGCGCGCACGCTGGGCAGCGGCTCCTCGTCCCGCGCGATCTGCGCGGGGGCCGCATCGCAGCCCACCAGTATCGCCGCCGTCAGCATCAGCGAGATCACCAGACTCTCTTTCGCCACCCTCCGCATTGTTCTCCCTCCGACAAACTGGCCGACCGGTCAATTATTGGTTCAAAAAAACTCATACGCGGGGCGTAACCCCCTCCATGAAGATCTTCAGGAAATCCTCCAGGAACGCTTCGTCGGACCCCATGCCCGGCCAGTGTTGGTGATGGCATTTGGCCTCGAACCACTGGGTGCAGGTCATCACGAAAAGTGCAATGACGTGGGTAGGGTTGATGTCCTGGCGCAGCAGGCCACGCATTTGGGCCTGGCGAACCCACTCGGCCCCCGCTCCGACGAGCTGGTTGTCGAGCTCGCCGCAGTGGCTGTCTCCTTCCAGATGGGTCCAGGCGAACAGCCGCACCACGCCGGGGTTGTCGCGCAGGAAATGAAAATAGGCTTCCACCGAGCTGCGCAGCAGGGCGGCATCCGGCTCGCCGGCCTCCTCGAGCATCGCCATCTGAGCCGTGAAGTAGCGTTCGAAGGCACGATTCTTGACTGCCTCCCACAACTGCTCCTTGCTACCGAAATGGTGGTGAATCAGGCTCTTGGTCACCTCCGCCGAGCGCGCCAACGCGCTGAGCTTGACGGCCGAGAAGCCCTGCTCGACAAACAGCGCCTCTGCCGCATCGAGGATGCGGGCGCGGGTCAGTTCGGGATCTCTGGTCTGGATTCGGTTGGTCATGTCGTCGACGATAAACCTAACTGGTCGACCGGTCAATTAAATCCCATCCATTACGCATCGCTCCCCGCGAAGCCGCAGCACGAGATGAAGCCCTTGGGCAAGATAGGGTATAATTCCCGCCCATTTGCGGCCACCCAACTCGAGAGCGCCCATGACCGCCACCTCAGCCAAGGTGATCGTCGGCATGTCCGGCGGCGTCGACTCCTCCGTTTCCGCCCTGCTGCTGCTCGAGCAGGGCTATCGGGTCGAAGGCCTGTTCATGAAGAACTGGGACGAGGACGACGGCACCGAGTACTGTACCGCCAAGGCCGACCTGGCGGATGCCCAGGCCGTGTGCGAGAAACTCGGCATCAAGCTGCACAGCGCCAACTTCGCCGCCGAATACTGGGACAATGTATTCGAGCACTTTCTGGCCGAGTACAAGGCCGGGCGGACGCCGAACCCGGACATCCTGTGCAACCGCGAGATCAAGTTCAAAGTGTTCCTCGAATACGCCGAGATGCTCGGCGCCGAGAAGATCGCCACCGGCCACTACGTACGCGGCGGTGATCGCGGCGGGCGGCCGCGGCTGCTCAAGGGACTCGATGCCAACAAGGATCAGAGCTACTTTCTGCATGCCGTGCCGGAGGCCGCCATCGCCCGTACGCTCTTCCCCGTCGGCGAGCTGGAGAAACCCGAGGTGCGCGCCATCGCCGAGCGCCATGGCCTGGTCACCGCGCGCAAGAAGGATTCCACCGGCATCTGCTTCATCGGCGAGCGACGCTTCCGCGACTTCCTGCAGCAATACCTGCCGGCCCAGCCGGGCGTGATCGAGACACCCGAGGGCGAAATCATCGGTGAGCACATGGGCCTGATGTACTACACCCTGGGCCAGCGCCAGGGACTCGGCATCGGCGGCCTGGCCAATCACCCCGAGGAGCCGTGGTACGTGGCAGGCAAGAATCTCGAACGCAACGTACTGATCGCCGTGCAGGGCAAGCACCACCCGCTGCTGTATACCGACTCACTGGCCACCGAGGCGATGGACTGGGTGGCAGGGGAACCGCCCGCAGCCGAGGGTCGCTACACCGCCAAGACCCGCTATCGCCAGAGCGACGTGCCCTGCCACATGCACACGCTGCCCGACGGCGGCGTCGAGGTACGCTTCGATGATCCCCAGCGCGCCGTCACCCCAGGCCAGTCGCTGGTGCTCTACGACGGCGACATCTGCCTCGGCGGCGGCGTGATCCGCAGCACCTGGAATGCCACGGAGAGCGGCGCATGAACACCACTCCCATTCACCGCGCCCCCGACTCCGCCACGGCGCGCCAGACGCTGGCGCTCGCCGGCGTGTTCCAGGCCGCCAGCCTGGTTGACGAGCTGGCCCGCACCGGACAGGTCGACAACCGTCCCTGGGAGACGCTGATCCGTGCCACCCTGGACACCAATCCGGAAAGCTTCGAGGCGATCTACGGTGGCCACCCCAACAACCTGCGCCGTGGCCTCGAGGTGCTCGAAGCGGTGGTGGGACGCAAGCAGGCCAACCCGGCGGTACTGCGCTACGGTTTCTCGCTGCTGCTGCTGATGAACAAGCTACGCAGCGACAACGACATGATGGCCGCCCTCGGTCAGCAACTGAACCGCATCCAGGGCCAGGCCGAGCATTTCGGCGCCACCCATGAGAACGTCATCGCCAGCCTCGGCGAGGCCTACCAGGAAACACTTTCGACTCTCAAGACACGCATCGTGGTGCAGGGCGATCCTTCGCTGCTGCAGAGCCGCATGATGCCCGAGCGGGTGCGCGCCATTCTGCTCGGCGGCATTCGCTTCGCCCTGCTCTGGCACCAGCAAGGCGGCCGCCGCTGGAAGCTGGTATTCCAGCGCGGCGCCCTGAAGCACGCCCTGGACCAACTAGGCTGAACCCTTTCCCTACACGTACCGGACAAACGCCCATGCAAGCCGCTTCCCTGCCCCTTACCGCTCTAACCGCCCTCTCTCCCGTCGATGGTCGCTACGCCGGCAAGGCCGCGGCCCTGCGCGAGCACTTCAGCGAGTTCGGCCTGATCCGCGCCCGGGTGATCGTAGAGATCCGCTGGCTGCAGCGTCTTGCCGAGCAGGGCGGTATCGTCGAGGTACCGCCGCTCTCCGCCGAAGCCACTGCCTTTCTGGAGACACTGATCCGCGACTTCTCGCTGGCCGACGCCGAGCGCATCAAGGAGATCGAGCGCACCACCAACCACGACGTCAAGGCGGTTGAGTACTTCCTCAAGGAGAAGATCGCCGACCAGCCGGAGCTGCATGCGGTTACCGAGTTCGTGCACTTCGCTTGCACCAGCGAAGACATCAACAACCTCTCCTACGGCGTCATGTTGTCCGACGGTCTCAAAACTTTGCTGCCGGTGATGCATCGGATCGCCGACGAAGTCGCCAAGCTGGCTCAGGAGCATGCCGCCCTGCCGATGCTGTCGCGCACCCACGGCCAGACGGCAAGCCCCACCACCCTGGGCAAAGAGATGGCCAACGTCGCCTACCGCCTGCGTCGCCAGCTCGCGCAGATCGAGAGCGTCGAGATACTCGGCAAGATCAACGGTGCGGTGGGCAACTACAACGCTCATCTGGCCACCTACCCCGAGGTCGACTGGGAGGCCAACGCACGAACCTTCGTCGAGGGCCTGGGGCTGACCTTCAACCCCTACACCACCCAGATCGAGCCTCACGACTACATCGCCGAGCTGTTCGATGCCGTGTGCCGTTTCAACACCGTGCTGATCGACTTCGACCGCGACGTGTGGGGTTACATCTCGCTGGGCTACTTCAAGCAGAAGACCGTCGAGGGCGAGATCGGCTCCTCGACCATGCCGCACAAGGTCAACCCCATCGACTTCGAGAACTCCGAAGGCAACCTGGGCCTGGCCAATGCCGTGCTCGGCCACCTGGCGCAGAAACTGCCGATCTCGCGCTGGCAGCGCGACCTCACCGACTCCACGGTACTGCGTAATCTCGGCGTGGGCCTGGCCTACGGCCTGATCGCCTACGAAGCCGCACTCAAGGGCATCGGCAAGCTCGAGGCCAACCCGGCGCGCCTGGCCGAGGATCTCGACAACAGCTGGGAGGTACTCGCCGAACCGATCCAGACGGTGATGCGCCGCTACGGTATCGAGAAACCCTACGAGAAGCTCAAGGAGCTGACCCGCGGCAAGCGCATCGACCAGGCCGGCTTTGCTGCCTTCATCGATACGCTGGAACTGCCGGCCGAGGTGAAGAGCGAGCTCAAGGCGCTGACGCCGGCGACCTACATCGGCAACGCCGAGACCCAGGCTCGCCGACTCTGATCCCGACGCCTCAGGAGCGCAGCATGGTAAAGCTGACCAAGATCTACACCCGTACCGGTGACAAGGGCGATACCGGCCTGGGCGACGGCAGCCGGGTGGCCAAGCACGACCTGCGCGTGGAAGCTTTCGGTACGGTGGACGAGACCAACGCCGTCATCGGCATGGCCCAACTGCATGCCGAGGGCGAGCTGCACGACGTTCTGGCCCGCGTTCAGAACGACCTGTTCGACGTCGGTGCCGATCTGTGCACACCCGAGCAGGAGGCCCCGAAGTACCCACCGCTGCGGGTCACGGCGGCTCAGGTCGAGACTCTCGAAAGCAGGATCGATGCTTACAACGCCGAACTCGCCACCCTGCGCTCGTTCATTCTCCCCGGGGGCACGCCGCTGGCCGCCCACCTGCACCTGGCGCGCACCGTCACCCGCCGGGCCGAGCGCCTGGTCACGGCACTGATGATCGAGCAGTCAGTGAACCCCGAGGTGCTACGCTACCTCAACCGGCTCTCCGATCTGCTGTTCGTGCTTGCCCGCCGAGCCAATGGCAACGGCGATAACGACGTGCTATGGGTACCCGGCGCCAATCGATGAGCTTTCTCCAGGAGAACACCATGGCGAGCGACACGCCCCTGCCCCTGCTCGGCGGCCTCACGCCTGCCGAGTTCCTGCGCGACTACTGGCAGCGCCAGCCGTTGCTGATCCGCGGGGCTCTGGCCGACTTCGAGAGCCCACTCGATCCCGACGAGCTCGCCGGGCTCGCCTGCGAGGAGGGCGTCGAGGCACGCCTGGTGGAAGAGCAGGGCCCCGACGGCCCTTGGCAGGTCAGCCATGGCCCCTTCGACGAGGCCGTGTTCGGCGAGCTGTCGGAGCGCGACTGGACCCTGCTGGTACAGGCCGTGGACCACTACGTGCCGGAGGTGGCCGAGCTGCTCGACCGCTTCGACTTCCTGCCCCGCTGGCGGCTCGACGACGTCATGATCAGCTACGCCCCGCCGGGTGGCAGCGTCGGGCCGCATGTCGACCAGTACGACGTCTTCCTGCTGCAGGGCAGCGGTCGGCGGCGCTGGCAGCTCGGCGGCAAGGTGGCCGACGACGCCTCCATCATCCCCGGCATCGACCTGCGCATCCTCGAGCGCTTCGAAGTCGAACCGGGCGACGACTGGGTGCTGGAGCCGGGCGACATGCTCTATTTGCCGCCCGGCTGGGCACACCACGGCGTCAGCCAATCCGATGACTGCATGACCTACTCGGTGGGCTTCCGCGCGCCTTCGGCGGACGAGGCGATCACCTCGTATGCCGACTATCTCGGCGAGCAGCTTCCCTCCTCGCTGCGCTATGGCGACGCCGGCATGGTGCCTCCTGCCGACCCGACGGAGCTCGACGACGCCGCAATCGAACGCGTGCGTCGGCTGATCCTCGACACGCTCGACGACCCGGCCCAGCTCGCCCAGTGGTTCGGTCGCGTTATGACCCAGCCCAAGTACGTCGACCAACTGGTGCCCAGCGAAACCCCTACCGACGTCGATCAGCTTGTCGCTCTACTACAGGAGGGTGAGGAGCTGCTGCGTAGCCCCGGATCTCGCTTCGCCTGGCACGCCCTGAACGGGAGCCGCGCCACTCTGTACGTCGATGGCGATGGCATCGATTGCGTGCTGCCCCTGGCCCGCGCCGTCGCCGCCGATGCACCGCTGGACGCCGAGCTCCTCGAATTCCCCGGCGCCGCCGAGCTGATGGCCACCCTGCTCGATGCCGGCAGCCTCGCCTGGCCCGACGAGGAGGAGTAACCCATGACCGGCCCCATCGAGATACGCGAAGGCAGTTGGGCCGAACTCGGCGAAATCGCCAGCGAGATACGTCGCGTGGTATTCATCGAGGAACAGCAAGTGCCCCTGGAAGAGGAGTGGGACGGCCGCGACGATGCATGCCGCCACTTCCTCGCCAGGCGCGGCGACACGGCTCTCGGTACCGCCCGACTGCTGCCCGATGGCCATATCGGCCGCGTGGCCGTGCTGCGCGAAGCGCGTGGCCTGGGTATAGGTGCGGCGCTGGTGCGCGCCGCCATCGACTCGGCGCGCCAGCGAGGCCATCTCCAGGTCGAACTCGCGGCCCAGACCCAGGCCCTCGCCTTCTATGAGAACCTCGGCTTCAGCGCCTTTGGCGAAACCTTCATGGATGCCGGCATTCCGCATCGCAACATGCGCCTCTCGCTGAAGAGCCCTTAACGTCCTCCCACCCCTCCCCGACGAAATTCGACTACAGGAATGGATACCTCCCAGTGTCTCCTGTAGTCGAACTACAACCCTTCTTGCCCCCAAGTGATGATTGTGAAGTTCCGTCATCATGCGGCATAGTGATTCCAAGACGACGTTAAAACGACCGTTCGATAATACCCAGAAAAGTCTGGCACAACGGAAGCGTTTCAGCGTCGACTGGATTCGACCAATGCCGTAGAGACAAGCAAATCGTTCTGGTTGAACCTGACACTACTTCGCACTTGCAGCATAGCTCCGGTTCATTCGGCTGAATGCAACGAGCAAGCTTCGACAAGGTAACGAACGCCGCCGCTGGCGATCGATGCCGACGACCCAACCTCTGATCGGAAGGATGGCACCATGTCATACAAAGACGACATCAAGGCACTGGCTCAACTGCGTGAAGCCCAGCAAGGCAAGTGGGCCAGCATCAGCCCCGAGAATGCCGCCCGCATGCGCGCCCAGAACCGCTTCAGGACCGGCCTGGACATCGCTCGCTACACCGCCAAGATCATGCGCGAAGACATGGCCGCCTATGATGCCGACAGCTCCCAATACACCCAGTCGCTGGGGTGCTGGCACGGCTTCATCGGTCAGCAGAAGCTGATTTCGATCAAGAAGCACTTCGGCACCACCAAGCGCCGCTACCTGTATCTTTCCGGCTGGATGGTCGCCGCGCTGCGCTCCGAGTTCGGCCCGCTGCCCGATCAGTCAATGCACGAGAAGACTTCCGTATCGGGCCTGATCGGGGAGCTCTACACCTTCCTGCGTCAAGCCGACGCCTGGGAGCTCAACCACCTGTTCCGCGACTTGGAAGCCGCCCAGAAGGCCGGCGACAAGACCAAGGCCGACGAGCTGATCGCCAAGATCGATAACCACGAGACCCACGTGGTGCCGATCATCGCCGATATCGACGCCGGGTTCGGTAACGCCGAGGCCACCTACCTGCTGGCCAAGCAGATGATCGAAGCCGGTGCCTGCTGCATCCAGCTCGAGAATCAGGTCTCCGACGAGAAGCAGTGCGGTCACCAGGACGGCAAGGTCACCGTGCCGCATGAGGACTTCCTGGCCAAGATCAACGCCGTGCGCTATGCCTTCCTCGAACTGGGTGTGGACGACGGCGTAATCGTCGCACGCACCGACTCCCTGGGTGCCGGCCTGACTCAGAAGATCGCCGTAACCAAGGAGCCGGGCGACCTGGGCGACCAGTACAACAGCTTCCTGGACGGCGAAGAGATCACCTCGGCTTCCGACATCGACAACGGCGACGTGGTCATCAAGCAGAACGGCAAGCTGGTCAAGGTCAAGCGCCTGGCTTCCGGCCTCTACCAGTTCAAGCCGGGCACCGGTGAGGATCGTGTGGTGCTGGACTGCATCACCAGCCTGCAGAACGGTGCCGACCTGCTGTGGATCGAGACCGAGAAGCCCCACGTCGGCCAGATCGCCAGCATGGTCAACCGCATCCGTGAAGTGGTGCCGGACGCCAAGTTGGTCTACAACAACTCGCCCTCCTTCAACTGGACCCTGAACTTCCGCCAGCAGGTGTTCGACGCCTGGGAAAAGGAAGGCAAGGACGTCTCCGCCTACGACCGTGCCGGTCTGATGAGCGCCGAGTACGACGACACCGAACTCGGCAAGCTGGCCGACGAGTGGACACGCAACTTCCAGCGCGACGCCGCGCGCGAAGCGGGCATCTTCCATCACCTGATCACGCTGCCGACCTACCATACCGCCGCCCTGTCCACCGACAACCTGGCCAAGGGTTACTTCGGCGACGAAGGCATGCTGGCCTACGTGGCGGGCGTGCAGCGCCGCGAGATTCGCGAAGGCATCGCAACCGTCAAGCACCAGGACATGGCCGGCTCCAACATCGGCGACGACCACAAGGAGTTCTTCCACGGCGAAGCGGCACTGAAAGCCGGCGGCAAGGACAACACCATGAATCAGTTCGGCTGAGCATGGCGACACGGTAAGAACGACTGGAACCCCTGGGAGGCCTCGTGCCTCCCTTTTTTCGTTGGCGACAGCCAGCGCTGATGACAGCTCCCATCCTGATCAAGTACTTTCACATTCTTTACCCGCTTTGCGCCGCTGTTGAGCGGCACCGGCACAGCGACGCGCTGGTCAAATGCAGCATGAGTGGTTAAGCTGATTAGCAAACAGTGTTTCCCTAAACTTGGCAACGATGATCCTCAGCCCCGCATCGGCTTGCCACAGGAGGTGTATATGAAGCGTCTTCTCCCCGTACTAGCCATCGGCATGCTGGCCCTGGCCGGCTGCGCCAACACCTCGACCATGGGTGGCGACGTCTACCGCGGCAACCAGGCCCAGACCGCCCAGACCGTGACCTTCGGCACCATTACCGCACTGCGTCAGGTGCAGATCCAGGCCGACAGCCGCATGGGCGGTATCATCGGTACCGGTGGCGGCGCCGTGATCGGCGGACTGTTGGGCAACCAAATAGGTGGTGGCTCCGGCCGGCAGTTGGCAACGGCCGCTGGTGTCATCGGCGGCGCCGTGGCGGGTAGTGCCGCCGAGGACTCGGCCAATCGCGTGCGCGCCTGGGAGATGGAGATCCGCCGTGACGACGGCCAGAACGTAGTCATCGTGCAGAAGGCCGATCGTCCCTACCAGGTCGGCCAGCGCGTGCGCATGATCGGCAGCGGCGCCAACGTCAGCGTGGCACCTTACTGAGCCAACTTGTTTCGTTGGCCGCAGCAGTCATCGAAGTGCAACATAACAAGGGCCCGTGGCGCATGCCACGGGCCCTTGACGTATTGAATGCCGCCTGTTCAGGCGACGCGCACCGCATCAGTGGAAGTGAGCTCGATCCATCGCCCAGCCAGCCACTTTCTTGACGATCAGCACCAGGACGGCGATGACGATCGCAGTCAGCAGCATGTCGATGGGACGCACCAGCGTCGTGGCGCCCAGGATAGCCAGCGCGACGCTCCAGACCCAGCGGTTGTCGTCGTCGCTCTTGATGGCGCGAGGCACCACCTTGTTCAGACCGGCACTGACGGAGGACTCCCACATCCTGAGGCTGAAAAACAGGATGAGGGCGAAGGCAATCAGCCAGATCACGGTTACGGTCATGGGCTTGCTCCAGGCAAGAAGTTGGCTCGGATTGGACAATAATGGGATCACGCTAGGGTAGCCGCGGGGCACTGGGCGTGCAACCACGCCAAAAGGCGTGAATGACGCTCAGGACCAGCCTCGATAAGCTGAAAAAACCGCATCCCCCCTGACAGCCCTGGTATCGCGCGTTACCATGGTGTCTACATGCACTCACCGAAAGGTTCATCAATGCAGATTGCGCAAAATTCCGTTGTCGCGTTCCACTACACCCTGACCAATGATGCAGGTGAGGTGCTGGACAGCTCGGAAGGCCGCCAGCCGCTGACCTATCTCCACGGCGCCGGTAACATCATTCCCGGGTTGGAGAAACAGCTCGAAGGCCGCGAAGCCGGCGAGAAGCTCAATGTGTCCGTCTCTCCGGAAGAGGGCTACGGCGAGGTGCAGCCTCAACTCGTACAGGAAGTACCGCGCGACGCCTTTCAGGGCGTCGAGGCCGTCGAGCCGGGCATGCAGTTCCAGGCCCAGACCCAGGGCGGCCCGCTGATGGTCACCGTTACCCAGGTGGAAGGCGACACCGTGACCGTCGACGGTAACCACCCGCTGGCCGGCCAGAAGCTCAACTTCGATGTCGAAATCGCCGAAGTGCGCGAAGCCAGCCAGGAAGAGATCGAGCACGGCCACGTACATGGCGAAGGCGGCGTCGAGCACTGATCGAGCACTTCACGTTCAGCAGGCGTACTGAAAAGGGCAGCTCCAGGCTGCCCTTTTTGTGTTTCATACCCTGGCATCGAGGCCACGCAACGTACGGTAGCCTCCCCATAGTCGCGTGGAAGTGGTAATCAGGCAGGCCACAGCGAAGAGCGTGGCCAGCAGAGGGAAATAGCTCGGCAGCAGGCAGAAGAGCACAAAGGCAAGGATGGTCTCCGTCCCTTCGGTCAAACCATGCAGATAATAGAATGCCTTCTTCTGAAACCGCGGCCGTTCGAGCCCGTGCCGGGCGGCCATGATGGCAAAGGCCAAGAAGGAAGTGCCAGTACCGATGAAGGCGAACAGCAGGAAGGCTGCCGACAGCGCATTGGCGGCCGGGTCGGCCAGCGCGAAGCCCAGCACCACCGCGGCATAGAAGACGAAGTCGAGACCGATATCGAGAAAACCTCCCGCATCGCTTGCCGTGCCGGATAGCCGAGCCAGGGTACCATCCAAGCCATCACCCAGGCGGTTGAGCAGGATCGCCGCCAGAGCCACCGCATACCACTCCATGGCCAGCAATGGCAGGCTGAGCATGCCGATGACGAAGGCCACCAACGTGATCTTGTCAGGCCGGATTCCCCGGGACATGAGCCGTCTGGCAATGAGTTCCAGTGGTGCCTGTGTCAGGGGCATGGTCCAACGGTCAAGCATTCTCCCTCCTCGTCTCGCTTTGCGCCCCGGTCGACGCTGCCTGGTGAGCTCCTCGGCGCCAGGCAAAGTAACGGGCCAGCCAGCCCAGCAGGCGCTCGGGCTTGTGCGCGTTTTTCCATACCCCCGCTGTGGCCTTGGCCGCCTCCGACCAGGTGGGATAAGGATGAACGGTAGCCAGCAGCTTGTTCAGGCCGATGCCGTGGGTCATCGCCAGAGTGAACTCGGCCAGCAGCTCGCCTGCGCCCCGCCCCACAACGCTCGCCCCGAGAATCCGATCCCTCCCGGGCACCGTGAGCACCTTGACGAAGCCTTCGGTCTGGCCCTCGGCAATGGCCCGGTCCAGCTCGGCAAGCTCGTAGCGCGTCACCTCGAAGTCGATGCCGCGGGCACGCGCTTCGCGCTCGCTGAGCCCCACACGCGCCACCTCCGGCTCGGTATAGGTCACGGCAGGCAATGCCCGGTAGCTGACCCGGAAGCGCTTGAACTCACCGAACAGCGCGTTCACCGTGGCATGCCACGCCTGATGAGCACTGGCATGGGTCAACTGGAAAGGGCCGGCCACGTCGCCGCAGGCCCAGACGTTGGGCAGCACGCTCTGCAGGTTTTCATCCACCGCCAAGGTGCCATCCGGGCGCGTCTCCACCCCCAGCGCCTCGAGCCCCATGCCGGCCACGCTCGCCTGGCGCCCCACTGCCACCAGCAGACGGTCGAACGGCAGCCGATGCGTTTCGAGCTCGCCCGAGGCCAGACGGCGCTCCACCTCGAGCAAGTGGCCGGCCTCTGGCGCCTCGTCCGGTACGACGCGAACGGCGCGAGTATCGAGCCAGAGCGTCACCTCCTCCCTCTCGAGGCGCAATCGCAGTGCATCGGCGGCGTCGAGGTCCTCCCGGGGCAACAGCTGCGGGCCCATCTCGACCAGGCTGACACGGCTTCCCAGGCGAGCGAAGCTCTGCCCCAGCTCACAGCCGATGGGGCCGCCGCCCAGCACCACCAGGCGCCCGGGCAGGGTCGTGAGCTGCCACAGGTTGTCCGACGTCAGCACTTCGACGGCCTCGAGCCCGGGTAGCGGCGGTACCTTCGGCCTCGCCCCACTGGCGATGATCACATGCCGGGTAGTAACCACGCGCTCTCCCTCATCCCCCCTGACGCGCACTCGCCACGGATCCTGCAGACAGGCCTCGCCGGCGAGTACCTCCACGCCCAGGCCTTCGTAGCGCTCGCGGCTGTCGTGCGGCTCCACTTGGTGAATGGCGCGCTGCACATGGCCCATCACCGCGGCGAAATCGACGCGTGGCTCGCCGGCATGGATGCCATAGCGGCCGGCGTCGCGAATCTCCTCCGCCAGCCGTGCCGCTCGAATCAGCGCCTTCGACGGCACGCAGCCGGTATTCAGACAGTCACCACCCAGCTTGTCACGCTCAACCAGCATCACCCTGGCCTTCACCGCCGCAGCGATATAGCTCGCCACCAGGCCCGCCGAGCCACCACCGACGACCACGATGTCATAGTCGAATCGCGTCGGCCTGGCGAAACGCAACGCCAGCCGACGGCGCTTGGCGATGGCCACCAGGGCGCGCGCCAGCCAGGGAAACAGCCCGATCAGCACGAAGGAGCCGATCAGACCCGGCGATAGAACGTCGGATAGCGATTGCAGGTTGCCAAGCTCGCGGCCGGCATTCACGTACAGCGCCGTGCCCGGCAGCATGCCCAACTGGCTGACCCAGTAGAAGGTCCACAGGCGCATGCGGGTCAGTCCCATCACCAAGTTGATGACGAAGAAGGGAAACAGAGGGATCAGCCGCAGGGTAAAGAGGTAGAAGGCGCCTTCACGCCGAATGCCGGCATTGATGCGCTCGAGTTGCGGCGCGAAGCGCTTTTCCAACGGGCCTCTCAGCAGGGTGCGGGCAATCAGCGCAGCCAGGGTTGCCCCCAAAGTACTGGCGAAGGAGATGATCACCAGCCCCCAGCCGAGCCCGAACAGCGCACCACCCAGTACCGTCAGCAGCGCGGCACCGGGTAGCGACAGCGCCGCCATGATCACGTAGAGAAGAAAGAAGCCACCCACTACCGTGAGTGGGTCATCGGCAAGCCAGGCCTGGAAGCGCGCCTGCTCGGACTGCAGGTTGGTCAGCGTCAGTGCCTCGTCGGCACCGCTGAGGAAATAGGCCGCCACGACGACGACCAGCACCAGCGCAAGGAAAAGACGACGACGCGTCACGGGCGACTCCCGAGTTGGAGATAGACTTTAAACAGAGGTTATACGGAACCTGTGTCGCCTGACAGCTTCCAACCTTACAGACTGCAACTCAGTGAAACGAGGAAACCCGTCATGCTCAGGATACGAAATGTCTTGCTGTGTGGGCTGATACTGGTGCCGCCCTTCGGCATGGCCATGGCGAGCGAGGAAACGGCCAGTGCCGTCTTTGGCGGTGGCTGCTTCTGGTGTGTCGAGGAGGCATTCGACAAGGTGGAAGGTGTCGTCTCGACCACCTCGGGGTACAGCGGCGGCCACGTCGAGAACCCCAGCTACGAACAGGTAGTCGATGGCGGTACCGGCCATGTCGAAGTGGTGCGGGTGGAATACGATCCCGCGGCGGTCGACTACGCCACGCTGCTGCACGTGTTCTGGCGCAATGTCGACCCCTTCGCCGTCGATCGCCAGTTCTGTGACGAGGGCGAGAGTTACCGCAGCGTGATCTACACCGCCAGTGAAGAAGAGCGCGAGCTGGCCGAGGCCACGCGCGACGAACTCAGCGAGCGCTTCGATAGGGAGATCGTCACCGAGATAAGCGATTTCGAGGCGTTCTATCCCGCTGAGGGCTATCACCAGGATTACTATCGCAAGAATCCGGTGCGCTACAACTTCTACAAGTCGGCCTGTGGTCGCGAGGAGCGCCTCGAGGAAGTGTGGGGGGATGAAGCGGGAGGCCTAGGGAGCCGGTGATGCCTGCCCGAGGTAGCGTTCACAGCGCCACAGCCACATCGCAATGGCGAGAGTGATGCCAAGCAGCAGCCAGGAGCCGACGGCCACACCGAGCCAGCCGCCCCGCTGCCAGAACGGCTCCAGCCAGACGCTGCCGAGGCTGGCCCCAAGGTAATAGAAGACTAGGTAGAGCGCCGAGGCGCTGCCCCGTGCTCGCTGAGCCTGGCGACCGACCCAGCTCGAGGCCATGGAGTGCGCCAGGAAGAAACCTACCGCGTTGATGGTCAGCCCGGTGATGATCCATGCTAGGGAATCCGCCAGCGTGACGAAGGTACCGATCATGAGAATGAGCACACCCAGCGCCATGCAGGCCGGTTGGCTGAGGTAGCGAGCCAGTCGGCCGGAGAACGCTGAACTCAAGGTACCGCCCAGATAGGTCAGGAAGATCATGCCCAGCCAGCGTGCGCCCAACCCGAACGGCTCCTCGGCCAGGCGAAAGGTGATGTAGCTGTACTGGTTGATGAAGATCAGAAAGTTGATGCCGCCGAGCAGGTAGGCAGCCAGCAGCAGCGGATGGCGCAGGTGACCGCCCAGGTCCGTCAGCGCACCACGCAGCTCGAAGCGACGCGGCGTGAATTGACGCGGCGGCGGCAGCAATCTCCAGAACAGCGCCACGCCGACCAGAGTTACCAGGCCCACCGTCAGGAAGCCGGCGCTGGCCCCACCGATCTCGCCGACGCCTCCACCGATCAGCCGCCCACCGATACCACCCAAGGTATTGGCACCGATGTAGAGCCCCACGGCCGCCATCAGCGCCGGGCGGTCGAACTCATCGCCCATCCAGGCGATAGCCACCGCGGGCAGCCCGCCGAGCAGGAAGCCCTGTACCAGACGCAGCGCCAGCAGCACCTCGAAGGTGGGCGCGTAGGCCAGCGCCAGCGAACAGAGCCCGACCAGCAGTAGCGTCACGCGCATGATGCCACCGCGGCCGATGGCGTCCGATAGTGGTCCGAAGACCAGCAGCGCACCGGCAAGCGACAGGGTAGCCACCGACATGACCAGGCTGACGCCCAGCGTCGAGACGCCGTAGGCCTGGCGCAGGTCGGGCAATAGCGGCTGCGGCGCGTAGAGATTGACGAACACCAGGATAGAGCCGAGACAGAGCGCCAGTGTGGCACGCCACCAGGCAGGGGAACGAGCGACGATCATGCGAATACCTGCACCGGAAAACTGTCAGTCATGATCGACCATGCAGTACGATAAGCCAAACAGCATAAAAAGATTAGAGCCATCTCTTTAGCTTATGGACATTTCACATGGCCCTGCCCTTCGATCTGCGCGCCCTGCGTGTCTTCGTCACGGTGGCTGAGCGAGCCGGCTTCAGTGCCGCCGCGCGCGAGCTCCACGTGGCCCAATCTGCCGTCAGCCAGACCATCGCCAATCTCGAGCGTCACCTGGAGCTGACCCTGTTTCACCGTCACGAGCGACGTATCGCCCTGACGCCGGAGGGCCAAGCGCTCCATGCCCACGCGCGCGAGTTGCTCGAACGCGCCGAGGCCACTCACTTGGCCATGCGTGAGCTTCACGGACTGGTCAAGGGCGAGGTACGCATCGGCATTCCCTCTATGCTCGGTTCCTACTACTTCCCGCCGCTGTTGATGGGTTTCAAGGCGCAGCACCCGGGAATCCGCTTGACCGTGGTGGAGGCGGGCGCGCGACGGCTGCAGAACATGATTGCCGGCGGCGAACTGGATCTCGGCGTGGTAATCGACGACGAGCAGAGTCGCTACATGGAAAGGCGGCACTTGACCCGTGAAGAGATGGTGGTATGCGTGCCGCGCTCACACCCCTTCGCACTGCGAAGCCGCGTGAGCGCCTCGGAGTTCTTTCAGGAGCCGCTGGTGCTGTTCCAGGATGGTTACTTCCATCGCGAATTCGTCGACGCGCTCTCGCGGCGGACAGGTCTTGCCGCCAACATCGCCTTCCAGTCGAACCTGATACCGCTGACCAAGGCCATCGTACGCCAGGGCTTCGGCATCACCACCTTCCTGCGTCGAGTCGTGGACGAGCCGGAACTGGTCGCCGTCTCCTTCGATACCCCGGCCTGGCTCGACCTGTCGCTGGCCTGGGCAAAGGACGCCTACCTGTCGCGAGCGGAGAGCGCCTTCGTGGAGTATGCCATCTCGCATCGTGGAGTCTTGTGAGAGCCAAGCGCAAGCGCTCGTTCAGAAGCCGGGCTGGGTTCGAGCAACCAGGCGGGTCAGGCCGGCTTGGTTTCAGCCTTCGGGAATGACGACTCGCTGCGCCAGGGTGGTCGGCTCCAGGGTCCGGCGGGCCTGCCAGTAGTAGCGCTGCCAATAGGAGTTGTCGAGCTCGGAGAGCATCACGCCCTGGGAGGTGGAGGCGTGAAGAAAATAACCGTCGCCGACGTAGATGCCGACATGGTCGTAGCGCCCCGGCGGACGGAAGAAGACCAGGTCGCCCACCTGGAGATCATCGCGGGAGATCGGTGTGCCCTGCTGTACCTGCTCGCCGGTGGAGCGCGGCAGATCGAGGCGGAAGGTCTCACTGAATACGTGCTGTACCAGCGCCGAACAGTCGATCCCGCCTCGGCCGGTACCGCCGAGCCGATAAGGCGTCCCGGCCCAGCGCTCATGCTGAGCCAGCAGCGCTTCGCGCACCAGCTCGGGCGGCGGATTGTGCAGGCTGCTCACCCGCAGGATAGGATTGTCCACCGGGGACATCAGCGGGCTGTAGGAAGACGACATGCCCGGCAGCTGCCGCGCAAAGTAGTCGTCTGGAGCTTCCAGCGACGAGGTCGACGATCCAGCACATCCGGACAGCAATGCCAGCAACACAACGAGCACAGCGATACGACTCGATCCCGTGGCCAACATACTTGCGAAGTCCTCATTCCCTGAGCCGCACGCATGCCCGGGTCGAGCAAACAAGCCCTACCTGACAAACCCGAGAGGATCGCTGTGGCAGTGGTGCCTGGCCTTTCGATGCCCGTACCACTGCCAGAGCGGCCTTGCGCCGGCTCACGTTCATTGCTGCACGAAGGCCCCACACAGGGAGCCATTTATAAACCAACTGACTATAAACCACACTTCCTGACCAGGGCGAGCCCTAATGTAGCGTCTTTATGTCGCCCGGTAGCGTGTCGATATGCATAGGCGCCCAATGGCGCGGCCTGGCCCCGGGGAAATCCAGGCTCGCCCAGGAGCCGGCCAGCGGTGGCGCCCCAGACAGCCAAGCAACCAGAGCCTGGCGAAAACCGGCAAGGAAACCCTCGCGCTCGGGCGTTTCCCCCATGAAGAAGGAGAATCCCGCATAGAGGCCTCGGGCGTATTCCTCCCAGCTGCCGTAGTGTTCGGCTGCCAGCGCATGGGCGCGTTCCAGCATGATGCTGAAAGCGGCACCATCCAGCCAGCCAAGCTGGCGGCCGGCAATGGCCAAGTCCACCGCCTGAGCCACGTCCCATGCGGTCATGTCCAGCTCGTTGCAGCCATCGGCATTGTCTCGCACGCGCTGCAAGCGCAACAGGTGAGTACGATCCTCTTCACTGCACTCACCGGTTTCCAACATGGCGATTTCCGAGGCCAGTCGCTGGGCATTGAGCGTATAGGGCGCATAGTTGATCTGGTACTCCTGCCGGTCACCCGCTTCGAGCAGAAAATCGAGAAACTCGTTGAGCTCGGCTTGGCCATGCAGGCCATAGTGCCCATCTATCCATTCTCTGATCGAGACCGCTTCCCGTGCGCTCTCTACATGCGGTTCGCTCCAGGCGGCATTGTTGAGCGGCCCCACCAAGGCCATGGCGGTGAAGCGCGACAGGGTCGGACGCGGGCCTGGCTCGTGCCATTGGGCGGAATGCCAATCGAGCCAATGAAACGGGCTGCCCGGATCGTCCAGGTGCCAGCGGATCTCGCTGATCAGCGGCGGATGCTCCCCCTCCGGCAACAGTCGCTCCCACTGGGTCCAGGCCTCGAGCAGACGGCGTGCACCGGGGTAGAAGCGACACAGGGTGCCACGCAGGGCCTCGGCCAACGCATTCATCGCCTCGGCATCGAACGCCTCGCTGTCCATCGCCATCTGCAGGTAGAAGGCATACTTCTCGGCCATGTGGATGGTCGCCGCATGCCGGCTGCCCTGCTTCAGCGCTACGAGGCTGCCCAGGTCTTCGGCCTCGGGTCGCCCGAACGGAGTGTCGGCCGCGGGCAAGGCGCCATGGGCGGCATCGGCCGCCAGTTGGTTGAGGTGATGTGCCTGGGCCGGCAACCAGTAACGCGTCAATGCATCCACGCCTTCATCGGGGTGTAGCCCCAGGGTTTCGTCGAGGTAACGCAGGGCATCGTCACGCCGCTCGACGGCGACAGGCACGGCCGGCCCTTGGCGCATACCGAACTCCGGCTCGCGTACCGAGGCCAACGCCAGTACCCAATGACGTGGCGAACGCCGCCAGGCCATGATGGAGTGCCGCGACCTCTCCTTCTCTTCCTCGCTCAGCAACTGTTGCAGCGGTGCCCGCCAGGGGCTCACGGGCGAGTTGAGCAACAGGCTCCAGTCACGCTGCATGTCAGCCAGTCGATCATGCCCTTCGAACAGGCTACAGCCCCGCTGATAGGCTCGCGCCAGCGCCGACCAGTCGCTGTAGCGGCGCAGTATCAGGTCGGCACCATGGGTGGCGAAATCCTGGGCTTCCGCCACGTCGAGCCAGCCCGCACAGGCACCGGCCCAGGCCAGGTCGATCAGCCGCAACCAATCCCAGGCGGCCCACTCCAGCGGCTCGCCGCGTTCAATCAGATCAAGCAACACCCGGCCATAGTCACGCTCAGCGCTGGAGAGTCCCTCGAACCACGCTTGGCGCTCGTCACCCGACGCCGTCAACAAGCGGGTGGCATCGAGATCCCAGCCCTGCCGATGGCCATAGCCAGCCAGCCACAGCAGACTCTGGACCAGCCCGGTGCGGTCTTCGATCTGCCAGTTCCGCCATAGCCACTCCTTCGCTTCGGGCCAGTCCATCTCACCAGGCGGCTCTTCCACCACCGGGGAAAAGACTGCTCTCAGACGCCAGGCGCGGGCCTGCGGGGCATCGGGCCAGAGCGTGAGCGTGCGGTCCTTGCTCTGCTTGGCAACCCATTCGGTCAGGGTGTCCCAGGTGATGCCCTCGCCGTCACGCTCGAGGGCCGCCAGGGCCTCGCAGGCCTCCCAGAAGCCATCGTCACCGCGCACCCAGCCCTCGGCGCTCTTGGCATGCCGCAGCGCCTCGAGCCAGCTTCCCAGGTTGGGGTAGAGACGTGTGATCTCATCGGTCAGGCGCACCAGCCAGCCACGCAAGCGCGGCTCGCCGAGCCAGCCGACCGAGCCGGCCAGGGCGAGCAGCTCGAGTGTCGCCAACAGGCGCGCCGGATCGGCAGTACCGGTGCCGAAGGCCTCGACCAGACGCCAGCCCAACTCACCGCGATCATTGACGCCCAGCGCCTGCAACCTGGCGCTGGCCGCCTTGGCCTCGATCGTATTGGGTTCGGGTTCGAAGGCCCACTCGCACAGAACCAGCTGCTGAGCCCACCAGGCGTAAAGGGGATCGACCAAGTCTCACCTCGACGTTCAACCAGCAGAGATAAAAGTGCAGCACTGCCACACCAGGGAAATCGGCGCCTAGTGTAGCGGAAAGCGCGGCGCACGCCGATGGCCCTGGACGGCTAAAAAAAGCCGGGAGGGCTGTTTAACGGAGTCTTGGCGAAACGTTTTAAATAATGCACACTCGCAAGACAAGATAATCAACACACGGAGCCCCCATGTCACTCCCTGCCGACGTTTTCATCGACAAGGCCTTCATCGATGGCCGGTGGCGCGACGCCGAGCGCCGCTTCGACGTGACCGACCCCGCCACCGGCGAGACGCTGGCCAGCGTGCCGGACCTTACCGCGAACGACGCGCGTGATGCCGTGGCGGCGGCAGAAGCAGCCTGGACAGCATGGCGCCGCCAGCCTGCCAAGCAGCGTGCCGGCCTGCTGCGCGCCTGGTTCGATGCGATCATGGCCCACCAGGAATCGCTGGCCCGCCTGATGACACTCGAGCAAGGCAAGCCGCTGGCGGAATCCCGCGGCGAAGTCGCCTATGGGGCATCGTTCGTCGAGTTCTACGCCGAGCAGGCCAAGCGCACGGCAGGCGAAACCCTGCCCAGCCATGGCGCCGACAAGCGCATTCTGGTCTTCCGCGAGCCGATCGGCGTGGTGGCGGCAATCACACCGTGGAACTTCCCGCTGGCGATGATCACGCGCAAGTGCGCTCCGGCACTGGCCGCCGGTTGCCCGGTGGTGATCAAGCCCGCCGAGGCCACGCCGCTGACCGCCCTGGCCCTGGCCAGGCTGGCCGAGCAGGTGGGCTTCCCCAGCGGGGTGCTCAACGTGATCACGGCGAGCCGTCCTGCCGAGATCGGCGAGGTGCTGACTACCGACCCGCGGGTGCGCAAGGTCTCCTTCACCGGCTCCACCCCGGTGGGCAAGCGCCTGCTCGCGCAGTGCGCCGGCACGGTCAAGAAGGCTTCCCTGGAGCTCGGTGGCAATGCGCCCTTCATCGTCTTCGACGACGCCGACCTGGACGCCGCAGTCGAGGGTGCGGTGGCCTCGAAGTTCCGTAATTCGGGCCAGACCTGCGTGTGTACCAACCGCCTGCTGGTGCAATCGGGCATTTACGATGCCTTCGTCGAGAAACTGGCCGCCCGGGTCGGCGAGCTCCAGGTGGGCAATGGCCTCGAAGACGGCGTGGTGCAGGGCCCGCTGATCAATGCGGCTGCGGTGGACAAGGTGCAATCCCACATTGCCGATGCCTTGTCCAAGGGCGGCAGATTGGTGTGCGGGGGCGAGCCCCACGCACTGGGGGGCACCTTCTACCAGCCCACGGTGATCGCCGATGTCACCGATGAGATGCGCGTGGCACGCGAGGAGACCTTCGGCCCGCTGGCACCCGTATTTCGCTTCGATACCGACGATCAGGCCATCGCCATGGCCAACGCCACCGAGTTCGGCCTGGCGGCATACTTCTACGCTCGCGACTATCGCCGAATCTGGCATGTGATGGAGGGCCTGGAGTATGGCATGGTGGCCGTCAACGAAGGGATTCTCTCCACCGAACTTGCGCCCTTTGGCGGCGTCAAGGAGTCGGGCCTGGGTCGTGAGGGTTCACATCACGGCCTGGATGAATTCACTGAACTAAAATACGTCTGTGTCGGCGGCCTTTGATCGCCCGCAACGTTCACGTATGAAGGGAGGCTAGATGAATAACGCACAGCTCAACGAACTCAAGCAGCGCTACGTCGCCAACGGCGCGGCCAGCCCCGCCACTCAGTTTGCCGATCGCGCCGAGAACGCGCTGATCTGGGACGCCGACGGCAACCGCATCATCGACTTTGCCGGCGGCATCGGTGTGCTCAACATCGGCCATCGCCATCCCAAGGTGGTCGAAGCGGTGAAGGCACAGCTCGACAAGGTAATGCATACCTGCCAGACCGTGATGCCCTACGAGGGCTACGTGAAGGTCGCCGAGCGTCTGAGCAAGGTCACGCCCGTACGCGGCCACGCCAAGGTGATGCTGGCCAACTCGGGCGCCGAGGCACTCGAGAACGCAGTGAAGATCGCCCGCGCCGCCACCGGCAAGAACAACGTGATCTGCTTCGATGGCGGCTACCACGGCCGCACCTTCATGACCATGGCCATGAACGGCAAGGTCGCGCCCTACGCCACCGACTTCGGCACCATGCCGGGCAATGTCTTCCGCGCCCCCTACCCCGTGCCCTACCACGGCGTCAGTGAGGACGAGGCGCTGCGCGGCCTCAAGATGGCGATCAAGACCGACGCCAACCCCCGCGACACCGCTGCCATCGTGCTCGAGCCGGTCCTCGGCGAGGGCGGCTTCTACCCCGCTCCGACCAGCTTCCTCAAGGCGATTCGTGAGATCTGCGACGAGCACGGCATGCTGATGATCGTCGACGAAGTGCAGTCGGGTTTCGGTCGCACCGGCAAGCTGTTCGCCATCGAGCACAGCGGCGTCGAGCCGGACATCATCACCATGGCAAAGAGCATGGCCGACGGTATGCCGATCTCGGCCGTGGTGGGGACCGATCGGGTAATGGATGCTTCGGGTGCCAACTCGCTGGGCGGCACCTATACCGGCAACCCACTCTCCTGCGCCGCGACCCTGGCCGTACTCGACGTGTTCGAGGAGGAGAAAATTCTCGAGAAGAGCCTGGCACTCGGCGACAAGCTGGCCAAGCGCTTCGGCCAGTGGCAAAGCGATTTCGATTGCGTCGACAACGCCCGCAACATGGGCGCCATGGCCGCAATCGACCTGGTGACGGACAAGGCCAAGCACACGCCTGACGCCGACCTGGCCGCCGCGCTGTGCAAGAAGGCCCGCGAGAAGGGGCTGATCCTGCTCTCCTGCGGCCTCTACGGCAATACCATCCGCTTCCTGATGCCGGTCACCATCGAGGACGAGATCCTCGAAGAGGGCCTGGATATCGTCGAGGCCGCACTCAAGGAGCTGGTCGGCAGCAAGGCCACCGCCTGATTTCGGCTGCGTAGCAAAACGCCCGCTGGCACTAGCCGGCGGGCGTTCTCGTTAGCCCCTTCTCTTCGAGCGCTGGAAGAGCTGAACAAATCGCCGAGCGAGATGAAGCGGCTAGGTTCGTTCCCTACGAACCAACGACTTCCCACATCCCTGTGGGTCGCAAGGTGCACGGAGCACAGAACCGAGCGAAGCGACAAACATCTGCAGGACGGCTCCGGAGGAGCGAGAAGCCGAGGATTCCGACCGGGCTGGCGCTCCAGCACCGCGCACAAATCCGCCGGGAACGAATTTGAACAGCCTTCAGGCTGGCCCGAAGGGTAGCCGCCAGGGATGGCGGCTATAGCGCAGTGATTCGCTCGCGCAGGCATTTGTCAGGCCGGCATGTCGTTGGCCTTGGGGTCGCGAGCCCATACCCTATGCTGCCCCATCGCATCCCGCAGTGGGGTAAAGACGTCATCCACCGCGGCGCCGGTCAGCACGCCCTCCTCGCCGGTGGGCACGTCCGCCGCGTCCAGCAGCAGCTTGCCCTCGCCCACGGCGGCAATCGCCTTGAGGTGCTTGTAGGCTTCCTGCACGTAGTACCGACCCTGCCCCGACCTGGCCAACGCAGCCACGCTATCGCTGCCGCCAGGCACCACTACCGCGTCCACCGCCACCGAGGGCATGCCGTTGAGCATGGCGTCGGGCGTCACGCTCTTGCCATTCGCGGCCCTGACGGGGGCCATGCTGGGTGCGATCACGATGCCCTGCGCACCTTCGGCCTCAAGCTTCTTCTTTAGCGCCTCGACCTGGTCGGCCTCGACGCCGTCGGCCGCCAGGATCGCCACCTTGCGATACTTGATATTGCCCGGCAGGCGTGCCATCAGGCTCAAGGCAGGCGACTCCAGCTGTGAACTCCTGCCCAGCTCCTCGGGAGCTGCCGGCTTCTCCGTCGGTGCCTCGATGCCGTGATTCTCGCCGACCCGGCGCGCCAGCTCCAAGTCGATGTTGGGCAGGATCTGCTGGATCACTCGCTCGCGAATCCACGGCCGCTGCACCTTGGAGAGCTCAAAGGTATAGGCGGCGATAATGTGCTCCTTCTCCACTTCGGTCTGACTGTTCCAGAACAGCGTGGCCTGCGAATAGTGATCGCCGAACGAGGGGCTGCGGGCACGGATCTTGTGCGCATCGATACGCTCGCAATGGGACTCGAAGCCGCCATTCTCGGGCGCCGCCGGCGTCTCGCTGGGCCAGCCGCCGTCGATGGAGTTGGGCTCGTAGGAAGCCTGTCCCTTGTTGATCGTCTGGCGGTGCATCGCGTCGCGCTGGTTGTTGTGGAACGGGCACACCGGCTGGTTGATCGGAAGCTCGTTGAAGTTGGGCCCGCCCAGGCGCAGCATCTGGGTGTCGAGATAGGAGAACAGCCGTCCCTGCAGCAGCGGGTCGTTGGTGAAATCGATGCCCGGCACCACGTGGGCCGGATTGAAGGCCACCTGCTCGGTTTCGGCGAAGAAGTTGTCCGGGTTGCGGTTGAGCACCATCTTGCCGATGGGCGTAACCGGCACCAGCTCCTCGGGAATGATCTTGGTAGGGTCGAGCAGATCGAAGTCGAACTTGTGCTCGTCCTCCTCTTCGACGATCTGGATGCCCAGCTCGTACTCGAGGAAGTCGCCGTTTTCGATGTCCTCCCACATCATGCGTCGGTTGAAATCGGGGTCGCGACCCCACAGCTTCTGCGCCTCGTCCCAGATCAACGAGCAGGTGCCGGCCAGCGGCTTCCAGTGGAACTTGACGAAGCGTGCCTGGCCTTGCCTGTCGATCAGGCGGAAGGTGTGCACGCCGAAGCCTTCCATGTTGCGGTAGTGGCGCGGAAAGGCGCGGTCGGACATGGTCCACAGCACCATATGGGTCGACTCCGGCATCAGCGAGACGAAGTCCCAGAAGGTGTCGTGGGCCGACTGCCCCTGGGGAATCTCGTTATGCGGCTCGGGCTTCACCGCGTGAACGAAGTCGGGAAACTTTATCGCATCCTGGATGAAGAACACCGGCATGTCGTTACCGACCAGATCCCAATTGCCCTCGTCCGTGTAGAACTTGGTGGCGAAGCCGCGCACGTCGCGCACGGTGTCGTTGGAGCCGCGCGAGCCCTGTACGGTGGAGAAGCGCACGAAGACCGGCGTCTTCTTCTTGGCGTCCTGAAACAGGCTTGCCTTGGAGTATTGGGCGGCATTGTCGTAGGGCTGAAAATAGCCGTGGGCCGCGGCCCCGCGGGCGTGCACGATGCGCTCGGGAATGCGTTCATTGTCGAAGTGGTTGAGCTTCTCGCGAAAGACGAAATCTTCGAGTAGCGTCGGCCCTCGCTCGCCCGCCTTCAGCGAGTTGTGGTTGTCGGCAATGCGCGCGCCGTGATTGGTGCGCAAGTCGTGACCGGTGGCATCACTGCGGTACTTCTCCAGATTCTCCGACTTACTGTGCTCGTTGGTTTTGAAGTCGGTGTCGTTGGGCGCACCGCTGTTGGGTGAGGTGTGGGGATTGTTCGCCATGATCGAGCTCCTGTAGTCCGTATGGTTCCTGCTTCCCTCCGCTGCGTACGTGGCGCCCGCCTTGACCCGGCGGCTGCGAGCTGCCTGCTTCGTTTGACAAGGTAGTTCCGCGCCCAAAGGCCGCCAATCGCGCCAGGCTATGGCAACAAAAGAAAACATTAATCGGTTTAAGCTGCCGACGATCACAACCGATACTGGCTAACTCAACGAGGCGGCGCACCACCGCGAACGATGGCAAACCGAGGAGTAAGTTGATGAAAAGGATGACGGCCACCGGCATGATCGCCACCCTGTGCCTGCTGGGCACGACCCAGGCGTACGCGCAGGACAACCGTATGACGCTGGGTGCCGTTGCCGGTACCACCGGCGCGGGCGCCGACCTCGCGTGGCGCTTCAGCGAGCGCCTGGGCGTCTCTGCCCGCTATACCGGCGGGTTGGACTGGAGTACCGATTACAGCACCGACGACGTCAACTACGATGGCGACGTGAACCTGGCGGCAAGCAAGTTGACGCTGGACTATTACCCCTTCACCAGCGGCTTCTTTCTCAGCGCCGGTCTCATGCTGCCGGATATCGATGCCGACGTGGTAGGCCGACCGCGCAACTCGACCTACCAGTTCAATGGACAGGAATACCCTGCCGATGCGCTCGGCACCCTGCATGGCACAGTGACCCTCGCCGACGGCGTACAGCCCTATGCCGGCCTCGGCTGGCGTCAATCGCATCGCAGCGGCTTCGGTGTCTTCGCCGAAGTCGGGGTCATCCCCACCGATCCGGACGTGTCGCTGAGGACATCGGAAGGATTCGAGAACGGGGATAACCCCCTGTCTGCCCAGCTGCGCCGAGAGATCCGCCAGGAGGAGCAGCGGCTCGAGGACGAAGCCAATGAGTGGCCCGTCTACCCGGTCGCGGTAGTGGGCGTCAGTTATACGTTCTGAAATCGCGTGGGCACAAACGAATCGGCCCGGGAAGTTGCCCGGGCCGATTCATCCTATCCACGCAGCCTAGGATTTTCGAATCTTGGCAATGACCCACAGCAGCACCACCGCGCCGACAGTAGCCGTGACCAGCGAGCCGATGAAACCGCCGGCCTGCAGCCCCAGCAGGCGAAACAGGAAGCCGCCGATCACGGCGCCTACAATGCCCACGCCGATGTTGGGCAGGATACCGAAGCCACCGCCGCGCATGATGTTGCCGGCGATCCAGCCCGCCAGACCGCCGATGATCAGCCAGGCAATAAGTCCCATGTCGTCTCTCCTTTCCTTTAGGTCTTTCCTTGCCCCTTTGGGGAGCCTCGATGATGCCTAAGCGCGGCTTCACTGCAAAGGGTAGCTTAAAATGACGAGCCGGGCTGCTTCAGGAAGGCCAGCTCTTCTTCTCTCGACTCACGGCCGAGAATGGCATTGCGGTGCGGGTAGCGGCCAAAGCGCAGCAGGATGTCACGATGCAGATGTTCGAAGCGCAGGTTGTCCTCCAGCCCGGGCTGGTCGAAAAGGCGCAGCGCCTCGTCGTGGACCGCAAGCGATTCGCTGTGCATGTAGGGCATGTAGAGAAAGCTGCGCCATGGCAGCTCGAGCTCACGATCATGCCCTTGGGCCACAGCCTCCTGAGCCAGTACCAGCGCCATAGGGTCCTGGGCGAAGGCGCGCGCGTCATTACGATAGAGGTTACGCGAGAACTGATCGAGCACCAGGATCTCGGCCAGCCGTCCCCGCGGCGTATCGCGCCACTGCCACAGTTCGCCTGCGGCTGCGGCATGGTGAAGGGCGGCGAAGCGCTCGCGTATCTTCCCATCGAGTGCGGCATCCTTGCGAAACCACTGGGCGGGCTCGAGCTCTTCGAACCAGAAGGCAATCACCGCGTCGCGGCCGGGCAACCTCTCGCTCATGTCGTGTCCTCGTTGTCTTCGCTCCTGATATCATGCACTTGGGTTTCGGATTTTTCACCCTCCACGCGCCACGGGAGCCGCCATGACGCCAGTGCTCGGCATGTTCACCTTCGTCTTCAACGTCATCGGTCTGGTGACCTGCCTGGCCGGCCTGACCCTGGCCCAGCGCCGGGGGAAACGTAAGCAGCAGCGTTGGCCAGGCTATGCCCTGGCCGGGCTGGGCTTCTTCATTGCCACGATACCGATCTGGGGGCAGTGGCTGGTGGCGACATGACCCGGCGGTGGAATGTCCGTATCGGTGGGATATTCGTCATTGCAGACATCCCATGATCGGCGGAGACTGACAGGGCCTCGCTTCACAGGGAGCCGCCATGTCGCGTACCGTCGCCATTCTTGCCTATCCCGACTGCCAGCTGCTGGATGTCAGTGGTCCGTGGCAGGTCTTTGCCTCGGCCAACGACGTGAGCGGTCAATCGCTTTACCGCATCCATCTGGTCGCCGAAGCGCCGGGCAGCGTGGCGACCAACGGTGGCCTGGCACTGCAGGCCGACGTTGCCTGGCGTGACCTCTCCTCGCTCGGCCCCGTGGATACGCTGCTCGTCGCCGGCGGCCGCGGCGTGACAACCCAGTGCCAGCGGCCCGAGCTGCTTGACGCCCTGAGTGAGCGGTCCCGCCAGGTACGTCGACTGGGCTCGATCTGCACCGGTGCCTTCCTGCTCGCCGCGGCCGGTCTGCTCGACGGACGCCAGGCCACCACCCACTGGCGGCACTGCGCCCAGTTGGCCAGCGATTATCCCGCGATCCAGGTGCTTCCCGATGCACTCTACATCGAGTCGGCGGGGCGCTTCACCAGCGCTGGGGTCACCGCCGGCATCGACCTGGCCTTGTCACTGCTCGAGGCCGACCATGGCAGCGCCCTGGCCGGTCAGGTCGCCCGCGAACTGGTGCTGTTCCTGCGCCGTCCCGGCGGGCAGTCGCAGTTCAGCGAAGTGCTGGCCAGCCAGCACCGCGCCAGCGGCACACTGCGACGCCTGATCGACCGACTCCACGCCGACCCCGCCGCCCCCCACCAGTTGGAAGAGCTGGCCGAGTCGCTCGGGGTCACGCCGCGCCACCTGACGCGCCTGTTCCGCCAGCAGCTTGACACCACGCCCGGCACCTACCTGACCCGCTTGCGCCTGGAGCAGGCTCGCCTGGCACTAGTGGCCAGCGAGCAACCACCGCCGCTGGAGCCCCTGGCGCGACAGTGGCGTCTGGGCAGTGCGGAGCAGCTGCGGCGATTGTTTCAACGCCACTACGGAATTTCTCCCAGCCTGTACTACCAGCGCTTCGGCCCCGCAGGCCGAGCTTCACCCTTATCTCTTGCACCATAATGGTTGCATTGCCCAGGAGGCTGCCATGCCCTTCAACGTGACTCTGCTGTCGCTGTGCCAGGCGCTGTTGGTGAGCGGCAATATATTGCTCATCGCGGTCTCGCCGCTGATCGGCGCCCACCTCGCTCCCAACCCGGCCTGGTCCACCGCGCCGGTCGCCACCCAGTGGCTGGGACTGATGTGTGCGACCATCCCCGCCTCGCTGATCATGGCGCGGCTGGGGCGCAAGCGGGGCTTTCTGTTGGGCAACCTGCTGGGGCTCGTCGGCGTGTCCGTCGCCGCCCAGGCTCTGGTGGCCGAGGCCTTCTTTCTCTTCATGCTGGGTACCTGGCTGATCGGCATCGGCATCGGCTTCGGTCAGCTCTATCGTTTTGCCGCAGTGGAAGCCGCCCCAATGGCGCTGCGTGATCGGGCCATCGGCCTGGTCATGGGTGGCGGCGTACTGGCTGCTTTCTTCGGCCCGTGGCTGGCCCGTATCAGCCGTGAAGCGGCCACCACGCCCTTTCTCGGCAGCTTCCTCGGCCTGGGAGCGCTCTATCTGGTAGCCCTGCTGGTGCTGCTGGCGACCCGGCTGCCGCCCCCCGAGAAAACCCATGGCGAGGGCCAGCCACGGCCGCTCGGGGAAATCGTGCGCCAGCCGGTGTTCCTGGTGGCGGTACTCTCGGCGCTGATCGGCTACGGCGTGATGAACCTGGCGATGACCGCTACTCCACTGGCCATGGCCGGCGCCGGCCACCACTTCGATCACGTCGCCACCACGATCCAGTGGCACGTGCTGGCGATGTTCCTGCCCTCGTTCGCCACCGGCCACCTGACGGCACGCTTCGGCGCGCCACGCATGATTACCGCGGGCTGCCTGCTGCTGGCGGCGAGCGGCATGGCCGCCCAGGTCGAGGCCGGCGTGGCGGGATTTCACTTCGCCCTGATCCTGCTCGGGCTGGGCTGGAATTTCACCTTCCTGCCGGCCACCGGCCTGCTCACCGAGGCCTATCGGCCGGTGGAGAAGGCCCGCACCCAGGCCGCCAATGAATTTCTGGTCTTCTCCACCGTGGCCGTCACGGCATTGCTGGCGGGGCCGCTGGTCAACCTGCTCGGCTGGACGCTGCTCAATGCCCTGCTGGTGCCGCTGGCATTGGTACCGATGGCGCTGCTGGCCTGGCAGCGCCTTGCCAGACGCCGCCAAGACCCTCACATTAGCGGCTGACACTGCTGTGAAGGGATTCCTCGCCAATGCGCCAGTCGCTCACTCGGGAGCTGACCAACCTGATCGAACGCGGCCGCGACCGCCAGTTACGCCTGGCGGTCACCGGGCTCTCGCGCTCGGGCAAGACCGCCTTTCTCACCTCGCTGGTGAACCAGCTGCGCCACGCCGGGCTCGAAGCGCGGCTCGACCTGATGCCGGCCGCCCGCGAAGGGCGCCTGCTGGGTGCCCGCCGGGTCAGCCAGCCCGACCTCGGGGTGCCGCGCTTCCCCTATGACCAGGCCATGACGGCGCTCGACGGCGAGCCGCCACGCTGGCCCGAACCGACCCGCGGCATCAGCGAGCTGCGCCTGTCGATCCGTTATCGCCCAGCGCGGCGCGGCCTGCTGCGCAGCGAAACCGCCGAGCTCAGCCTCGCCCTGTTCGACTACCCTGGCGAGTGGCTGCTCGATCTGCCACTGCTGGGCCATGACTACCCGGGCTGGAGCCGTGCCATGCTGGCCGGCGCCGGCGAGCAGCGCCACGCCCTGCTCGCCGAATGGGAGCGTGCCGCGGCCAGGCTCGACCCCGCCGCCGAGGCCAACGAAGCCGAACTCGCCGACATCGCCGCGCTCTACGCGCGTAGCCTGCAGGCGGCACGCGAGGCGGGCTTCGCCAACCTGCAGCCGGGTCGTTTCCTGCTGCCGGGAGACCTCGAAGGCGCCCCGGTGCTGCAGTTCTTCCCGCTGCCTGCGTTGGCGGAGGTCGACGACGCAGCGCTGGCCAAGCTGCCGCCGGAGAGTGTCTACGCCACCCTGGCGGCACGCTTTCGCCACTATCAGCAGCGTATCGTGAGGCCCTTCTACCGCGATCACTTCCGCCGTTTCGACCGGCAGATCGTACTGGTCGACGTGCTCGGCGCCCTCAACGCCGGCCCGGAGCGCTTCGAGGATCTCTCCCGGGCGCTGACCACGCTGATGCAGAGCTTCGACTACGGCAAGCGCAGCCTGCTCTCGCGGCTGTTCGCGCCGCGCATCGACCGCCTGGCGATCGCCGCGACCAAGGCCGACCACGTCACTCCCGAGCAGCACGCCAACTTGTCCGCCCTGCTCGAGGCCCTGCTCGCCGAACCGCTGCAGGACCTGCGCTACGCCAACGTGCCGGTGAAGGCGCTGTCGCTGGCGGCGATCCGCGCCACCGAGGCGCATGAAGTCAATCACAAGGGCCAAAGAACGCCGGCCCTGCGCGGCACGACGCTAGGGGGCGAGGAGGTGCTGGTGTTCCCCGGCGAGGTGCCGGCGAAGCTGCCCGAGACCGAGTTCTGGACCCGCCAAGGGTTCGACTTCCACGCCTTTCGCCCCGCCCCGCGTGAAGGCGGCGCACTACCCCACATCCGCCTCGACGCCGCACTGGACTGGCTGATCGGAGACAAGCTGCAATGAGCGACCATCGTCACGAGCCACAGGGCGACGACCCGCGGCCAGCCCGCCGCTTCACTCTCGACGAACCGGCAACGCCAGGACTGGAGTCGCCGCGGCCGCGCCTGGACTTCGACAGCCAGCTGCCCACACGCCCCGTCGAGGAGGCCCCGGTCAGCCGCACCGAGCGCGATCTGGAGGCAAGCCTCGGCCGCCCGCGCAAGCGCCGCTGGGGGCTACTGACCCTGCTGGGAGGCGGCATCGCACTGGGCACGGCCGAACTGGCCATGAACCTGCCCGATGCGCTGCTCGGCGGCGACTGGCTCAGCGGCGGCTGGCACCTGCTGGGACTCGGTGCCATCACCCTGGGCGCTGCGGCGCTCGTCCGCGAGGCCTGGCGCCTGCGCCGCCTGAAGCGCCACGATGCCCTGCGCAGCCGACTGGCCGGGCTGCCCCAGGCCGACGCCAGGCAGGCGCTCGAGCTGGCCCGTGTACTCAAGCGCCAGCTCGGGCTCGATGACGACCATCCCCACTGGCAGGCTTTTCTCGCCGCCCGCGAACCGCACCACGCCGGTGCGGAAATCCAGCAATTGCTGGCTCACCACCTGCTGGCACCGCGCGATCGCCAGGCCCGCCGTCTCATCTCACGCATGGCCGGCGAAACGGCCGTCATGGTGGCAGTCAGCCCGTTGACGCTGGTCGACATGTTCCTGGTGGCGTGGCGCAGCCTGGCGATGATCGATCGCATCTGCCGTCTCTACGGGCTGGAACTGGGCTATGCCAGCCGCCTGCGCCTGCTGCGCAACGTGCTCTACAACATGGCCTTTGCCGGCGCCACCGAGATGGCCGGAGATGCCGGCATGGAGCTGCTGTCGTTGAACCTGGCCGGCCGCCTCTCGGCGCGCGCCGGCCAGGGCATGGGGGTAGGTCTGCTGAGTGCCCGCCTCGGCCTGCGCACCCTGCGCCTGACCCGCCCGCTGGTATTCGGCGAAGGCGAGGCGCCACGCATGGCCGACTTGCGCAGCGAGCTCTGGCAGCAGCTGCGACGGCTGGAGGAAACCAAGTGAGGAAAAGCCGATCTGCAGAGACCTTGATCGGGGTCATGACGTTCTGAATACGAAGGTCTAGGCTCGTGGGAACTGATCCGCCCCACTACGAAACAAGGAACGCGCCATGTACAAGTCCATCCTGGTCCCCGTCGACGGTTCCGAAGGAGCCAAGAAAGCCCTCGAGGTCGCCTGTCAGCTGGCCAGCCAGGGCGATGCCACCCTGCATATCCTGCACATCCCCGAGGAACTCACTCACGAAACGACGCTGGTGTGGGGCATCGGCGCCATTGCCATCGAGGCGTCGCGCCAGGAGCCCCAGGAGCCCCGGGCACGCCAGGACATCGGCAAGCAGATCGTCGACAGGGCGGAAAAGGCAGCACGCGCCAAGGGCGTGACCCGGGTCGAGACGATCATCGGCCAGGGCGACCCCGCTCGCACCATCGTCAGCGAAGCCAAGCGCCGCGGCGTCGAGGCGATCGTCATGGGCAGCCGCGGCCTGAGCGACCTGCGTGGGCTGGTGGTAGGCAGCGTGTCGCACAAGGTCAGTCACGTGGCCGAGTGCACCGTGATCACGGTTCGCTGAACATCTTGGCTCTAGGCCGCCAGCCCTCGGCTGGCGGCCTCACGGGTGGACTCAAGCCAAACGTTTCTCCGTCTCGCTATCGAACAGCACCGCACGGGCCATGTCGATGCGCAGCGCCAGGCGCTCTCCCGCAGCCACTCGACATTTGGGTCCGACCCGGGCCGTCGCCTCCCCTTCACCCAGCTGCAGCTGCAGCAGGATGTCGGCGCCGGTGGGCTCGACCACGGTGATGCGCGGCGTGAGCAGCACGCCCTCGGAGAATTCGCCAAGTCGCGCGTCATCCTCGGCAAAATGCTCGGGACGCAGCCCCAGGATCACCGGCTTTCCGACTCGCTCGGCCATGGCCGCAGTAGCTCGTTCACGTGGCCAGGGTAACGCCAGGGACGGTTCATACGGTGTCTCGATGCGCAGCAGGTACTCCCCGGCCTGCTCCTCGAGCGTGGCGGCAATGAAGTTCATCGACGGCGAGCCCATGAAGCCGGCCACGAAGATGTCCACCGGATTGTTGTAGACCTCGTCGGGCGAGCCGAGCTGGAGGATGCGGCCATCGCGCATCACCGCGATGCAGTCGGCGAGCGTCATGGCCTCGATCTGGTCGTGGGTGACGTAGACGATGGTCGTCCCGAGGCGCTGGTGCAGCTTCTTGATCTCGGTGCGCATGTCGACACGCAGCTTGGCATCGAGATTGGAGAGGGGCTCGTCGAACAGGTACACCTTGGGCTCACGTGCCAGCGCCCTGCCCATCGCCACCCGCTGACGCTGGCCACCGGAGAGCTGCGACGGCTTGCGCTCGAGCAAGTGCGAGATCTGCAGCAGGTCGGCGACCCGCTCGACGGCGGCTTCGCGCTCGGCCTTGGGGACCTTGCGCATCTCCAGGCCGAAGCTGATGTTCTGGCGCACCGTCATGCTCGGATAGAGCGCATAGGACTGGAACACCATGGCGATGTCGCGCTCCGCCGGGGTCTGCCAGGTGACCTCCTCCCCGGCGATGCGGATCTCGCCTGAAGTGACCGGCTCGAGCCCGGCGATGGCGTTCATCAGCGTCGACTTGCCGCATCCCGAAGGGCCCACCAAGATCAGGAACTCCCCCGAATCTATCGCCAGGCTCACGTCCTTGAGCACCTGCTCGCTGCCGAAGTCCTTGCAGACATTGTTGATTTCAAGCGCTGCCATATCGAAAACCTCTTGATTGTTCTTGCGCTCAGCCTTTGACCGAGCCTGCCGTGAGCCCACGCACGAAATACTTGCCGGCCAGCACGTAGACGACCAGCGTGGGCAGCGCGGCAATCATCGCCGCCGCCATGTCGACGTTGTATTCGCGTGCACCGGTAGACGTATTGACCAGGTTGTTGAGCGCCACCGTCACCGGCTGGGTGTCGTGGGCCGAGAAGGCGACGCCGAACAGGAAGTCATTCCAGATCTGGGTGAACTGCCAGATCACCGAGACCACGATGATCGGCGCCGAGACCGGCAGCAGGATGCGCCAGAAAATGCGGAAGAAGCCGGCACCGTCGAGCTTGGCCGCGGAGATCAGCTCGGTGGGCACCGCCACGTAGAAGTTGCGGAAGAACAGCGTGGTGAAGGCGATGCCGAAGATCACGTGAACCAGGATCAGCCCCGCCCGGGAACTCGACAGCCCCAGCCAGCCCAGCGTCTGCGCCATGGGTAGCAGCACCACTTGGAAGGGAATGAAGCAGCCGAACAGCATCAGCGCGAAGAGCAGTTCCGAACCCTTGAAGCGCCACTTGGTCAGGGCGTAGCCGTTGAGCGCGCCAATGGTGGTGGAGATCAGCACGGCGGGCACCACGATGGCGATGGAGTTGAAGAAGTAGACACCCACGCCCTCGCAGCGCATACCGGTACAGGCCTCGCCCCATGCCTTGACCCACGGCGCCAGTGTGGGGTCCTGCGGCAGTGAAAGCAGCGTACCGGGGGTGATCTCGGCCATCGGCTTCACCGAGGTGATCAGCATCACGGCCAGCGGCAACAGGTAGAACAGTGCCGCCACGATCAGCACGGCATAGAGCGAGAAGCGGGCAATACGAGCGCCGAACGTACGGCGGCGAATCACGTTATCCATGGCGACGGCTCCTCAGCTCGGAATAGAGATAGGGAATCAGGATCGCCAATACGCCGCCCAGCATCAGCATGGCGCTGGCCGAACCCAGGCCGATCTGTGCCCGGGTGAAGGCGTGCGCGTACATGAAGGTTGCCGGCAAGTCGGAAGCGTAGCCGGGCCCGCCATTGGTGAGTGCCACCACCAGATCGAAGCTCTTGATGGCGATATGCGAGAGGATCATGACCGCACTGAACACCACCGGCCGCAGGCAGGGAATCACCACCCGCCAGTAGATGCGCGGCAGGCTGGCACCGTCGAGCTGGGCCGCCTTGAGAATGCTGTCGTCGATGCCGCGCAGCCCGGCCAGGAACAGCGCCATGACGAAGCCGGAAGCCTGCCACACCGCGGCGATCACCAGCGTGTAGACCGCCATGTCGGGGTCGATGATCCAGTCGAAGCGGAAACTCTCGAAGCCCCAGCTACGTACCATCGCCTGGATGCCGAGCCCCGGATTGAGCAGCCATTTCCACACCACGCCGGTAACGATGAAAGAGAGTGCCATGGGGTAGAGGTAGAGGGTGCGCAGCGCCCCCTCCTGACGGATGCGCTGATCGAGCAGGATCGCCAGCACCAGCCCCAGCGCCAGGCAGATGGCAACGAACAGACCACCGAACACTACCAGGTTGGTCGAGGCCACCCACCAACGGTCGTTGACCATTAGCCGGGCGTACTGGGCAAAGCCGACGAACTCGTAGCTGGGCAGCATGCGCGAGCTGGTCAGCGAGAGAATGAAGGTCCACAGCATGAAGCCGTAGACGAAGAACAGCGAAATGGCGATGGACGGCGCCAGCACCAGCTTGGGCAGCCAGGCCTGGAGCAGGCCGGCCGAACTGCGTCGGGCACCGGGACCGGCGGCCGGCTGCACCGCGGGACTTGAGAGGGACATAGGGGGAAACCTCGGACTGAACGGCGTGCTACCGGGGGCGGGCCTGCTTGGTCAGGCCCGCCCCACCTTTCGACTGCGGGTTACAACGCAGCCTGGGCGGCATTGACCATGCGCCGGGCAGCCTCTTCGGCAGCCATGTCACGCGAGTTGAAGTAGTTGGTCACTACATCGAAGATGGCACCCTGCACGTCGGCACGCACGGCCATGCCATGGGCCATGCTGGGCACCAGGCCACCCGCTTCCGCGGTGCGCTGGAAGTCCTCGAGGGACTGTTGAGCGCACTGGTCGAACTCGCTCATGTCGAGATCGGGACGAGCAGGAATCGAGCCCTTGGCCAGGTTGAAGGTCTCCTGGAAAGTCGGTTCCAGCACCAGGCGCGCCAAGGCATGCTGGGCCTCCTGCTCCTCGCCTTCGACACGGAACATGGCCAGGCTGTCGATGTTGAAGGTGAAGGCCTCCTGGGTACCCGGCGCCGCGGCGCAGAGGTAGTCCTCGCCGGCGGTGAGCCCGGCGGCGGTAAACTCGCCCTTGGCCCAGTCGCCCATCAGCTGCATGCCGGCATCGCCATTGATCACCATGGAGGTGGCGATGTTCCAGTCGCGGCCCGACATGTCTTCGTCCATCAGTTCGCGCAGGCGCTTGAAGGTCTCGAGCGCTTCGACCATCTGCTCGCTGCCCAGCGCCTCCTCGTCAAGCTCGACCAGTGCCTGCTGATAGAACTCGGTGCCACCGGTGGCCAGCAGCACGCTCTCGAAGACAGTGGCATCCTGCCAGGCCTGGCCACCGTGGGCCAGGGGTATGTACCCCGCTTCACGAATCGCCTCGCCGGCGGCGAACAGCTCATCCAGCGTGGTCGGCATCTCGACGCCGGCCTCATCGAGCACCTCCGGATTTGCCCACAGCCAGTTGACCCGATGCACGTTGACCGGTACTGCAACGTATTCGCCGTCATGCTTCATCACGTCGGACACCACCGCTGGCAGCAAGTCGTCCCAGCCCTCCGCCATGGCAACCTCTTCGAGACTGCCGAGCAGGCCGAGCTCGCCCCATTCCTGAATCTCGGGCCCCTTGATCTGGGCCGCCGAGGGCGGGTTACCGGACATGGCGCGGGACTTGAGTACGGTCATGGCGGTCTCACCACCGCCACCGGCCACGGCGAAATCCTCCCAGCCGTAGCCTTCGGCTTCCATCAGCTCCTTGAGCACATTGGCGGCCCGGGCCTCGCCACCAGAGGTCCACCAGTGCAGCACCTCCACCTCGGCGGTCTGGGCATGAGCCGCGCTCATGGCCGCGGCAACGGTCAGGCCGAGAAGGGACTTGCGAAACAGTGATGTTGGCATGTTCGTGCGCATCAGGCGTGTCTCCGATATTGTTAGAAATTTGATTGACCGTGAGAGACGGACAGCAACAACGTTAGCCCATTCGGATCAAGGCCAGGGTTACCTAGTAATGGATAGTGTTGCGCCAATATTACGAGCCTGAAACATTCCGCAGGGTTTCGATGACATCGTAACAGGCCCCCATGGTGTGATAGTCGACCTTGCCCGCCGGGCTCTTCTCGTCGGAGTAGCGACGGTTGTCAGGCGTCAGGATGCGATACCAGGCGCCATGGCGGTGGTCGATCATGTGACGCCAGCTGTAGTCCCATAGCCGCTCGTACCACTGCCAGAATACCGGCTCCTCGGTACGCTGACCGAGCATAGCCGCACAGGCCAGGGATTCCGCCTGTACCCAGAAGTACTTGTCCTCATCGAAGAGATTGCCCTCCAGATCCAGGCCATACACCAGCCCGCCGTGCTCGGGGTGCCAGCCGGCCTCCACGCTGCTCAGGAAAAGTCGGCTGGCGGTGGGCAGCAGCCAGGCTTCGGACGCGCGATGCTCAAGCAGCAACAGCAACTTGGCCCACTCGGTCTGGTGGCCCACCTGGTAGCCCCAAGGCCGGAACAGGTGGCGCGGGTCGTCGAGGTGATAGTCCAGATCGCGCCGCCACTGGCGATCGTAATGCTCCCAGATCCAGCCTCCTTGCTCGGGCTTGCGCTCGCTTGCCGCGTCATGCTGCGCTGACTCCAGGCAGAAGGCGCGGGCCAGCTGCAGCGCACGCTCAAGGAAAGCTCGGTCCTCCGTGGCATCGTAAGCGGCAATCAGCGCTTCGCAGCTATGCATGTTGGCGTTCTGGCCACGGTAGTCCGACACCTGCCAGTGGCGGTCCGCCTCGTCGGCGTAGCGCTGCCACTGCGCTTCCCAGAATCGGTTCGTCTGGAGTTCATGCACGCGGTACAGGCCCTGGCGCGCCTCGGGGATGCCGGCCTTGAGCGCCGTGGCATAGGCCAGCAGCACGAAGGCCAGTCCGTAGCAGTGGTTGGTGTCGTCCTCGGCCCGTCCGTCGGCCAGCGTCCAGGCATAACCCTGGTAGTCGGGCTGGTAGTGGCAGCGTTCGAGGAAGTCAAGGCCGTGCCGCGCACCGTCCAGGTATTCCGGACGCTTGAAATGTTCGGCGTAGCGAGCGTAGGTAAAGACGAAGCGTGCGCTGGATACCAGATGGCGATGGCGTCGATCGTAGATCTCGCCGTCGTCACGCAGGTAGTGGAAGAAGCCGCCCCGGGGATCGATGGCCCGCGGATGGTAAAACGCCATGGTCTTGCGGACATGAGCTTCGAGAGAGGCGATATCGTAGCAGTCCATGATCGAGTCCTTGAGAGCGGCGAAACTCTTAACCTAACCGATCGCTCCGACCACGCCATGTTTCCTAGTGCTGCAAAGTATTGCTCGCATCCCATCGGGGAATGGACAAAGTGACGAGCAGGCCGCCCTCGGAATGGTTGGCGAGCGCAATGTCTCCGCCCAGAGCACGGGCGATATGTCGGGCGATCCCCAGCCCCAGGCCGCTCCCACCGGTGTTGCGGCTGCGTGAGGGTTCGAGGCGAACGAAGGGAGAGAAGACTCGCCCGAGCTGGGCCTCGGGAATGCCCGGCCCATGGTCGCGGATGTGGATCGAGAGCTGCTGCGGAGAATCGTCCAGCGTCACCTCGGCGCGCTTGCCATAGAAGACGGCATTCTCCACCAGATTCGCCAGGCAGCGCTTGAACGCCAGCGGTTTCACCGCCAGCGGCTCGGCGTCCCCCGAGAGGCTCACCTGACCTCCCTGCAGCGCCAGCTCTTCCGCCAGTTCGTCCAGCACCGCTCGGGGGTCGACCGCTTCTACCGCCTCGTGCAGGTCGAAGCCCTTGACCGATGCCAGCGCACCCTTGACCAGCAGGTCGAGCTCGTCGAGCGAGGCGCAGAAGCGCTCGCGCTGCAGCGGATCGTCGAGCATCTCGGCGCGCAGTCGCATGCGAGTAATGGGGGTCTTGAGGTCATGGGAGATGGCCGAAAAGAGCCTTTCACGCTCGTCGACCT